>NZ_SMSJ01000121.1 GCF_004355005.1 Dankookia rubra | reverse complement strand
GCCTCCGCCTCCAGCCCGGCCGGCGCCAGGCCGGCGCGGCGCAGCGCGGCGACCGGCGCCTCGAGCGGCGCGCGCGGCAGCAGCGAGAGGCGGAGCCGCAGCGCGTTGCGCGCGACGTCCCGGGCCTCCTGCCGCCAGGACCAATGGACCTCCTCGGCGGCGAAGGGGGTCAGCCGGTCCAGCTCGTAGCGCAGCACCCCGGCGGGGTCGTGCTGGGCGGCCAGCGGCAGCACCACCGCGCGTTCGAGCAGCGCGCCCGGGGCGGGGCGCAGCAGCACGCGGCGCGGCCGGCGGCGCAGCGCGGCGGGCAGGGTCGAGAGGGCCGCGGCATCGAGCGCGAAGCGGCCGAGCGGGGTTTCCCGGCCGCGCCGGCGCTGGGCGAAATCCGCCTCCCCGTCCGGCCGCAGCGTGACCAGCAGCGCGTCCGGCGGCAGCGTGCCGGCGCGCAGCCGGGCGGGCAGCATCTCCCGCAGCCGTCCGGTCCACCAGGCCAGGAAGGCGCGCAGCATGGTCAGGCCCCAGGGCGCCCTTGAGGTCGTCGCGTTTGGATTGGCATCCGGTCTTCCCCCCGATCCATCGGGGCATACTGCGGATCGCCCGGCCAGCAGCGTCAACGCGATCCGCCCGGGACTCACCCAAGCGTGCGCGCCGGGGCTGGACCGATGTTGCCATGATTGTGTCAAGACAACATCGGTCCAGGTTGTGTTGCGCCGGCGATTCACGTCCTGCGCGTTTCCACCCAGAACGATCGCAGGCTAGTCCTCGGCCCGCTCGCGCATCGGGGCGGCGACGATATCCGGCCAGCGGCGCGCATCGCCGCGGGCGAAGACCAGGCGGATGCGGACCAGCTCCGGCAATTCCGTGCGCGCCCAGGTGGAAAGCCAGCCGCCGCCGGACCAGTAGCCGAGCTCGATCCGCGCCAGGTTGCGCAGCAGCTCGCTCTCCTCCGGCAGCGGCGCCGGGCCGAGCCGGCGGGCATGCAGGTAGGGCGTCCAGCGCAGCACCAGCCGCCCGGCGCGGTCGACGCCGAGCGCGACGCTGGCTTGGCGGGTCGGCAGGGCGGCGGTGACCGGCAGTTCGGTGACCGCCTCGAAGCCCTGCGCGGTGCCGCGCAGGCCGGGGTTCTGCGGATCGTCGGTCGGGACGATCTGGGTGACGATGCGGCGCAGCGTGCGGTCGGCGATGTCGAGCTCGCCGCCACGGCCGAGCAGCCGCGCCTGGCTGTCCCAGGCGCCGAGGCCGAAGCGCAGCCCCTGCGACAGGCCGAGCATGAGGAAGCCGAGCACGGCGAGCGCCACCAGCACCTCGAGCAGCGTGAAGCCGGCGCGGGAATGCCTCACGGCGCCGCGCCCAGCCGCTGCGTCTCCAGCCGCACCTCGCGCGGCGTGGCGCCGTCGCGCCAGGCGATGCTGACGCTGACGGCGAACAGCGTGCGGCCGCCCGCGCTCTCCGCCGGCACGATGCGGGTGCGCCAGGCGAAGCCGCCGCCGTCGTCGCCGCGCTGGTCGCCGGCGCGGATCGGCCCCGCTTCCAGCGCCGCCAGGCGCGACCGCGCGCGGGCCAGGGCTTCCTCCGTCCGCCCCGCCGCCTGGGTGCTGCGCAGCCCGCCGAGCGTGCCCTGCAGCAGGGCGGTCAGTGCCAGGGCGAGGATGGCGAAGGCGATCAGCGCTTCCAGCAGGGTGAAGCCGGCGCTGCGGTCAGCGCGCATCGGACCTGGCTTCGGCCAGGGTGACGCGCCCGCTCAGCCAGTCGACGCCGATCCGCAGCCGGCGATGGCCGTCCGCCAGTTCGATCGTGCCGCCGGTCGAGCTGCCATCCGGGGCGAAGCGGATGGCGCCGAGCCGGTTGCCCAGTGCCTCGGTCTCGGCCACCCGCAGCACCAGGGCGATGCCGGGCGGCAGCGCGTGCGGCGCCGCGCCGTCCACCGCCCAGGCGCCGCGCGCCGGGTCCAGCACCACGCGCACCGGCGCGTTGCGGGCGATGGATTGGGCGCGGGCGAGGCGCAGCGCCTGCGCCATCTCCCCCGCCGCGGCGCGGATCTCGAGCGCCGCGCTGCGCGGCGGGCCGCGCAGCGCCAGCAGCCCGAGCCCGAGCGAGAGCACGGCCAGCACCACGATGACCTCGATCAGCGTGAAGCCGGCGGCGCGGCGGCGCGGCATGGCGGGCCTATCCCGCGAGGTCGTTCAGGCTGAGCATCGCCAGCAGCATCGCCGCGACGATGCCGGCGACCAGCGCCCCCATCACCACGGTGATCGCCGGCGTCAGCAGCGACACCAGCCGCTGCAGGCCGATCCGCGTGCGCTCCTCGTGGATCTCGGCGGCGCGCAGCGCCATGGGGCCGAGCTGCGCGGTCTCCTCCCCGAGCCGCAGCAGGTGCACGGTGCGCAGCGGGAAGAGCCTCGCCGCGCCGAGCGGCCCGGCGAGGCCGGCGCCGCCCTTGGCGCTGGCCGTCGCCGCCTCCACCGCCGCGACCGCGGCGCGGTTGCCGAGCGTGTCGCGCACCACGCCGAGCGCGGCATCGAGCGGCATGCCGTTCTGCAGCAGCGTCCCGAGCGTCCGGCCGAAGCGCGCCGCCAGCGCCTCGCGCGCCAGGCCGCCGACGACCGGCAGGCGCAGCAGCAGCCGGTCGGCGGCCAGCCGCGGCCCGGGCAGGCGCAGGACCTGCCGCGCGACCAGGAACAGCACGCCGAGCAGCATCAGCCCGAGCGCGCCATGCGCCGCGACCGCGTCGCCCACCGCCATCAGCAGCCGCGTCGGACCGGGCAGCTGCGCGCCGGACTGCTCGAACAGCGGGACGAATTGCGGCAGCACATGGGTCAGCAGCAGGGCGACGGAGCCGATCGAGGCGACCAGCAGCAGCGCCGGGTAGATCAGCGCCGAGCGCACCGAGGCATCGAGCGCGCGCTGCCGCTCCAGCAGCGTCGCCAGGCTGTCGAGCGTCGCCGCCAGGGTGCCGCCCGCCTCGCCCGCCCGCACCAGCCCGACATAGAGCGCCGGGAAGCTGCGCGGCTGGCGCGCCAGGGCGGCGGCCAGCGGGCTGCCGTCCCGCACCAGGTCGCGCAGCTGGCCCACCACCTTGCGCAGGCGGGCGCTGGCCGCGGTCTCCACCACGAAGCGCAGCGCGTGGTCGAGGTCCTGCCCGGCGCCGAGCATCACCGCCAGCTCGCGCGTCAGGTCGGCCAGCTCCTGCCGCCGCAGCGCGCCGCGGCCGCGGCCGAGCTCGGCATGCAGCACCGCGTCCAGCACCGGCCGGCCGCCGGCATCGGGCTCGGCGCGCATGGGCATGTGGCCCTGGCGGCGGAGGCGCTCGATCGCCGCCGCCTCGCTCGGCGCCTCCATCCGGCCGCGGGAGAGCGTGCCGTCGGGGGCGATCGAGAGGGTGCGGTAGGCCGGCATCACGGGTGCCGGGGCGAGGTCATGAAGGGAAGCAGGGCCGGGGAGGGAAACGCATTCCCCCCCGAGCCCCTCCCTTGCTTTTTCCGGGTCCGGCAGCCGCCGCGCGGCGGCTGCCGGACTCACAGGAAGAGAGGAGGGGCCAGGAAGGATACCTCCTCCCCGGCCTTGCTTCCTGCCTTGCAAGAGCAAGCATTCTCATCCGACCCTCAGGCCTCGGCGCGGACGCTCAGCAGCACCTCGTCGATCGTGGTCATGCCGGCCAGCGCGGCGTCGAGCCCGCTGTCCAGCATGGTCACCATGCCTGCGGCGCAGGCGGCGCGCTCGATCTCGGTGTGCTCGGCGCGGCTGAAGACCAGGCGCTCGATCGCGCTGTCGACGGCGAGGAACTCGGCGACGGCGATGCGGCCGCGGAAGCCGGTGTTGCGGCACTGCGCGCAGCCCACGGGCTGCCAGAGCCGCGGCCCCTGCCAGCCCGGCCGCCGGTCCAGCGCGAATTCCGCCACCAGGGCCGGCGGCGCCTCCGCCTCCCGCCGGCAGGCGGTGCAGAGCTTGCGGACCAGCCGTTGCGCCAGCACGCCGCGCAGCACGGAGGCGATGAGGTAGTCCTCGAGCCCCATGTCGCGCAGCCGGGGGATGCTGGCGGCGGCCGAGTTGGTGTGCAGCGTCGAGAGCACGAGCCGCCCGGCCAGCGCCGCGGTCACCGCCGTCTCGGCCGTTTCCAGGTCGCGGACCTCGCCCACCATCACCACGTTCGGGTCCTGCCGGACGATGTTGCGCAGCAGGGAGGCGAAGCTGAGGCCGATCTGCGGCTTGACCTGCACCTGGGTGATGCCGGGCAGGCGGTACTCGATCGGATCCTCGATGGTGATGATCTTCCGCGTCTCGGCATTCAGGCCGAGCAGCGCGGTGTAGAGCGTGGTGGTCTTGCCGCTGCCGACCGGGCCGGTGACCAGAACGATGCCGTTCGGCAGGGCGAGCGCCGCGGTGAGGCGCTGCACCACGCGTGGCGGCAGGCCGAGCTGGGCGTAGTCGAACTCCACCGCGCTCTGGTCCAGCACTCGCAGCACCACGGTCTCGGCATGCAGCGACGGGATGGTGGAGACGCGGAAATCCACTTCCTGCCCGCGCACCGCGAGGCGGATGCGGCCGTCCTGCGGCAGCCGGCGTTCTGCGATGTCGAGCCGCGCCATGATCTTGATGCGGGAGATGATGGCCGGCGTGAGCCGCGCCGCCTGGGTGTCCACCGTCTGCAGCACGCCGTCGTAGCGGCAGCGGACGCGCAGGTGGTCCTCGAAGGGCTCGATATGGATGTCCGACGCCCCGGTCTCGACCGCGCGCGAGATCATCTGGTTGACCAGCCGGATCACCGGTGCCTCGGAGGCCAGGTCGCGCAGCCGCTCGGCATCCTCCTCCAGCGGCTCGGCCGCGGCGGGGGCGGCGGCCTCCTCCGCCTCCAGGGTCGGGTAGAGCCGGTCGAGCGCGGCCTCCAGCTCGATCGGCAGGGCGATCTCGGGCGCGACGCGGAGGCCGGTGGCGGCGGCGACCGCGGCCGGGGTGAAGGCATCGAGCGGGTCGGCCAAGGCGAGCGCGAGGACGCCGCCTTCCTCGGCCAGCGGCAGGGCGCGGGCCTGGCGCAGGAAGCGGGCGGCCAGCCGTTCCGGCAGCACCGGCCCCGCGGGGTAGCGCGCCGGCGGCACCACCGGCAGCCCGAGAAGTGCGGCCAGCGCCTGGGCCAGGCCGCGCTCGGTCACCAGGCCGAGATGCATCAGCACGGCGTCGAGGCGCTGCCCGGTCTCGGCGGCGACGCGGCGGGCGCGCTCGATCCCCCGGGCGTCCACCTGGCCCTGGCCGAGCAGCAGCGCCGCCAGGTCGTCCAGCGCCTGGTCGAGCTGCGGGGTGGCGGCGGGCGGCGATCGCTCGATCAGCATCCGGTTACAGTCGTATACCGGGCCCGCGTCCTGCAAGGGCGGCTTCCCACACGGCTGCGTCGGGACGATGGTCGGGCGGCAGGGGGAGGGGGCGCGTGCAAGACTGGCTGCTGCCGATCCTCGCCGCGCCCTTCATCGGCAGCTTCCTCGGCGTGCTGATCCGCCGGCTGCCGGAGGGGCGGCCGGTCGTCCTGGCGCGCTCGGCCTGCGAGGCATGCGGCACGCCGCTCGGCCCGCGCGACCTGGTGCCGCTCGGCAGCTACTTGATGCTGCGCGGCCGCTGCCGGGCCTGCGGCGCGCCGATCGGCGGCTTCCACCCGGCGGTGGAGCTGGCGGCGCTGGGCGTCGCCGCGGTCGCCGCCGCGGCGCTGCCGGGGGATGCGGCCCTGCTCTGGCTCGGCTGCGGCCTCGGCTGGGCGCTGCTGGCGCTGGCCTGGATCGACTGGGATCACCTGTATTTGCCCGACCTGCTGACCCTGCCGCTGGTGCCGGCCGGGCTGGTCGCCACCTGGTGGCTGGCGCCGTGGCGGCTCGCGGACCATGCCTTCGGCGCGGCGCTGGGCTATGCCGCCTTCCGCGGCCTGGCCTGGGCCTATCGTTGGCTGCGCGGGCGGGATGGCCTCGGCCAGGGCGATGCGAAGCTGCTCGCCGTGGCCGGCGCCTGGCTGGGCTGGGAGGCACTGCCGCAGGTCGTGCTGCTGGCGGCGCTGGCCGGGCTCGGCCTGGCGGGCGGGATGGCGCTGCGCCGCGGCGGGCTGGACCCGGCGGCGCCGCTGCCCTTCGGCCCCTGCCTTGCCCTTGCGCTCTGGCTCTGCTGGTTGCAGGCCATGGCGAGCTGAAGCGGGAGAGAGACTTGCGCGCACCGACCAGGACCACGGCCGCCCCGAGGCACCGGCAGGCCGGCTTCACGCTGCTCGAGATCCTCGTGGTCGTCGCCATCCTCGGCCTGCTGATCGGGCTGGTGGCGCCGGCGGCGCTGCGCCAGCTCGGCGGGGCGCAGGTCTCGGTGGCGAAGCAGTCGATCCAGCGGCTGGCCGGGGTGCTCGACCTCTACCGGCTGGACATGGGCGGCTATCCCTCGACCGAGCAGGGGCTGCAGGCGCTGGTCGCGCGGCCCTCCGGCGCCGCGGCCTGGAACGGGCCCTACCTGAAGGCGGAGGCCGGGCCGCCGCTCGACCCCTGGAACCGGCCCTATCTGTACCGCAACCCATCCACCCGGCCGGGGCGCGACTTCGACCTTTGCTCGCGCGGGCCGAATGCCCAGGGCGGCGACTCGGCCGGGGCGGAGGGGATGATCTGCAATTAGGGCAGGCTGTCCGGCACGCCCCATTCCAGCACCTGCCAGCCGCGGCCACGCCCGCCGGGGCCGAGCCGCACCACCGCCCGGCGGGTGAAGCGCGCCCCGCCGGGCAGCGCCACCGCCGCGGTGATGGTGACCACCGGCGCCGCATCGGGGTCGGCCGCGAGGTCGTCCTCCCCGCCCTGCGCCGCGCGCAGCGCCTGCAGCACCGGCGGGGCGGCGAAGCGCGGGTCGGGTTCCGCCCCCTGGTGGATCGACAGGAATGGCGCCAGCCGGGCCAGCAGCGGCGGCGTCATCCCCAGCACCAGGCCCAGTTCCTCGAGGCTCTCGAAGGGCCGGCCGGGCGGGGCATGGTCGCGGCCGGCGGCGCGGTATTGCGGCTCCTTCGCCCCGCCCGGCCGCGGCCGCAGCCCGGCGGTGCGCCAGTCGAGGATCGCCGCGGCGAGGCCGGCGGCGGCGCGCGGCTCGGCGCCGAGTTGCAGCAGCAGCGCCTGCAGCAACGGGGAGGTGGCGAGGTTGGGGTTGACCTTGCCCTGCTCGCTCTCGATCCGCAGCAGGGCCGCGGCGCCGCCGGGCAGCGGCAGCGCCCGTTCCATCCCATCCGCCGGCCAGCGCTGTTCCGGCGGGGCGAGCAGGTGGAAGACCGCCTGGTGCACCGCGCCGTCCGCCGCCGCCTCGGCCATCGCGGCGGTGCGGAGGTTGGCCGCGAGCAGCGCCTCCGCCCGTCCGGTCGCGGCGACCTGTGTGCCGATCAGCGCCAGCAGCGCCATCGACCAGAGCACGAGCAGGAGGGCGAAGCCGCCCTCCCGCAGGCCGGGGCCGCCGGTGCGCGCGGCCGCCCCGGCCGGTGTCACCGCAGGTACTCGGCGGCGGGCTGCGGGTTGTCGTAGTGGCCGCCGGGGCCGCAGGTGAAGCTGGCGGCATCGTTCGGGTCGCCGGCGCCGCGGTACCTGGCGACGCGCGGATAGGGGCAGAGCGGCCGGGTCTGGGCCACGCCCTGGGCCGGCTGGTCGCCCAGGTACTTGGTGGCGGTGATCCGCTGCGGCGCGACGCCCTGCTCCACCCAGCGCTGCAGGGCGAGCAGCGCGTTGTGCTCAGGGTCGGGCGGCACCGGGCTGGCGGTGCCGTTGAAGAACTGGTTCGGGCCGGGGCCGCCGCCGCAATGGCCCATGCCCGGCACCATGAACAGGCGGTAGAAGTCGCGCACCTGGCGCAGCGCGGCGCGGCCGGGCTCGGCGGCGGCATCGGCCGCGTCGTCCGCCATGTCGTCCGGGCCCTGGATGACCTGGCCGGGCGCGCCGGCCGCGGCGCCGCCCGGCGCGCCCTGGTCACCGCGCCCGAGCGTGGCGGCGACGCGGCTGTAGTAGTTCACGTGCTCCTGCGGCGGCACCAGCGGGTCGGCCCAGCCATGGAAGCCCAGCAGCTTGCCGCCGCGGTTGCGGAAGGGCGAGAGGTCCGCGTCGTTGGCATTCACCACCGCCGCCAGCACGTCGTCCACCAGCTGCGGGTCGCGGGTGAAGTCGAAGCCCTTCCAGTCCCAGTTCGGGCCGAAGACCCAGTAGAAGAGGCCGGGGAATTGCGGCTCGTCGATCGCCGCGCGGCCGACGCCTTCGAGGTAGGGCAGGTCGAAGGTGCTGCCGCTCTCGCTGCCGCGGGAGATGCCGGGATAGATCAGCGCGCCGGTGCCCGGGTTGCGGGCGCCGTCATAGACGCTTCGCAGCGCGCCGACCTGCGGCGGGGTCAGGCATTGCGAGGTATCGGCGGCGTCCTCGGCGCATTGCAGCTCGGCCGGGTCCCAGCGGCAGGCGCGCGGCTCCGTCAGGTAGGGGTCGCTGGGCAGGCCGCCGGCCTGGCCGGCGCAGGCCTTGACCACCGCCGCGGTGATCAGCGGCGCCTTCTCCGGCGGGATGGTGGCGGCGGGGTTCAGCCGGGTCGCCTGGAAATTGGCGATGCCGGCCATCTGCAGGTGGGTGCGGTTGTTGGCCGGGGCGCCGGCCAGGATGCCGTCGTAGTCCGCGGGGAATTGCTGCGCCTCGTGGAAGGCCTGCTGGCCGCCGAAGGAGCAGCCGGCGAAGTAGGCGTAGCTGTGCGGGCGGCCGTAGTGCTGCTCGACCACCGCCTTGCCGGCGACCGTCATCAGGTGCGCGGCGCGGTAGCCGAAGTCGATCCACTTCTCCGGCCGGCCGATCAGCGCCTTGGCATTGCCGCTGGTGGAAGGCGCGGTGCCGGCATCCTGGTTGGCGGTGGCGAAGCCGAGCTGGGTGGCGCCGGCCAGCTCGTCGTAGCGGATGGCGCCGCCATAGCCGCCGTTGCCGGTGCCGACGAAGCGGCCGTTCCAGGCGCTGCCCTCGGGCAGCCAGACCTCGATGCGGATCTCGCTGTCGGGGCTGGGGCGGAGCGTCGCGGCGACCCGGCAGAAGGCCGGCAGGTTGGGCCAGCTGGTGCCGTCCGGCGCCGCGAAGGTGCCGGCGGGCACGGACACGGCCGCGGTGACCGTGCCGTCGCCCGGGATCGTCGCGCCGAGGAAGTCGGCGCAGGCGGCCGCGGCGGGATTGGCCAGGGCGATGCCGGCCGCGACGAGTGCGGTGCCGGCGAGCAGGCGAGGTGGTCTGACGGGTGGGCGCGCGGGCGCGCCGGCATCGCCGTGGGATATGCGCTGCATGCTGGGTGACATCCTCCCTCACATGCGGGCCGCGGCGGATGACGCCCCGACCTGCGCTCCTGCCCGGTATTCCCCCGAACTTCGGCCGCGGTCCCGCTCGGCGCTAGCGAGGATGCCCGACGCCGGGTTGCGTCGCGCAGGCTTGATTCCCCGGCCTGTGGCGCCCGGGCCGCAAAGCAGGCCGGGGAGAAGGTATTCTCCCCGGGCCCCTCTTCTATTTCCCCGGGCTTGGCGCCCGCCGCGCGACGGGTGCGAGACTCGCAGGACTGGAGGAGGGTCCAGGGTGGCTGGTTCCTCCCTGGCCTTGCCTGCTAGCCGAGGTCCCGCCTTGCCGCCTCCAGCGCCGCGGCGAATTCGGCGGGGTCGTCGAGCAGGTTGGCCAGCGCCAGCGCCAGCTTGGCCAGGAACAGCACGCGCCGGTCGGCCGGCGTCTCGTCCAGCGCCTCGGCGAGCTGGTCGTAGGCATCTTCCAGCGCGGGGGTGCTGAGGCGTTTCGGCAGCATCGGGGTCAGCCCTTTCCGCAGGCGGTGTCGAGCGCGGCGCGCAGCAGCGCCGGCGTCGGGCGGCGCCAGCGGGCGCAGACATGGGTGTCGGGCCGGGCGAGACAGGCGCTGCCGGGCGGCGCGTCATACAGCGCGGCGACGCGGCCGGCGGCATCCGCCACCACCGCCTCGGCCCGCCCCGGCAGCGCGCGCGGCGCGACCAGCAGGCAGGCGACCGGCACCGGGGCTTCGGCCGCCGCGCGCAGCACCGCCTCCAGCGCCGCATCCGGCCCCTCCGGCCCGGCGAAGGCGATCAGCCGGAAGCCGCGGCCGAGATGGTCGTAGAGATGGTCGTCCTCGGCGAGCCTCACGTTCCGCAGCGGCGCGCCCGGCGGCACCCCGCCCGCGAAGCCGGGGTCGTCCGGCGCGTTCAGCGGCGAATGCGCGTAGACATGCGGGCGGGAGGTGCGCCAGTGCAGCAGCTCCCTGCAGAAGCCCTCCGACAGCGTGAAGGACAGCACGGCGTCGCGCAGCACCCGGAACCCCTCGGTGGGCGGGGTCATGAAGCGGGTGCTCTTGCCGGCTTCCTCGCAGACCTCCCGCGCCGCGCCGACGCGCTCGGCGGAATAGCTGCGCAGCAGGGCGGCCGGCGCCAGGCCGCGGGCGACGAGGGCCAGCCGCCAGGCCAGCGCATCGGCGTCCTGGATGCCGGTATTGGCGCCGCGCACGCCGAAGATCGGCAGCAGGTGCGCGGCGTCGCCGGCGAAGCAGACCCGCCCGACCACGTAGTCCGGCAGGGTCAGCGTGCTGGCCGAATAGACCGCGGCCCAGTCGAGTTCCCAGGGGCCCGGCTTGCCGACCATGGCGAGGATCGCCTCGATCCGCTCCGCCAGCTTCGCCGGCTCGAGCGCCGCCTCCGCCGTCTCGCCGTCCGGCAGGCGGAAGTCGAGCCGCCAGATCCCCTCGGGCTCGCGGTGCACCAGCACGTTGTTGCCGGGGTTCCAGTCCGGGTCGAAGTAGCAGAGCCGCTCGGTCGGCAGGCCGAGCGCGGCGCGGATATCGGCGATGACGAAGCTGCCGGCATAGGCCCGGCCCTCCATCCGCAGCCCGAGCAGCTTCCGCAGGGACGAGCGGCCGCCATCGGCCGCCACGACCCAGTCCGCGCGCAGGCCGTACACGCCCTCCGGCGTGTCGACCCGCAGCGTGGCGCCGTCCGCGTCCTGTTCGATCCCCGCCAGCCTGCTGCCCCAGCGCAGGTCGACCAATGGCTCGGCCGCGATCGCCTCGGCCAGGTATTGCTCGATGTACTGCTGCTGGATGTTGAGGCCGGGCAGGAAGCGGTCGTCGGGGTCGTGCGGCATCTCCATCCGGTAGACCTCGCGGCCGCGGTAGAAGGACCGGCCGCTGGACCAGGGCAGGCCCTTGGCCAGGAAGGGCGCGACGACGCCCGTGGTCTGCAGGATCTCCTGGCTGCGCCGGGTCAGCACGATCGCGCGGCTGCCCTGCGAGACCTGGAGTTCCGCCTCCAGCAGCACGCAGCGGCAGCCCTGCCGCGCCAGGCCGAGCGCCGTCAGCATGCCGATCGGCCCGCCGCCGACCACCACGACCGGCACCTGCTCCGCCATGCCGTCCAGCCCGGGCGGCCGGCGGAAGGGATGCACCCGGTAGCGGTACCAGATCGACGGGCGCGGCTGCGTCTCCGGCTGGTGCATGCTCGTCTCCTCCGCGGCGCCGGGCCTCGATAGCCCGGCGCGGGGATGGCGCCTATTCCATGGCGTGGTGCGCGTGCCCGGCATGGCCCTGTGGTGCCGCCTGGGCGCGTGGGCGCGGCGCCGCATGGCGATGCGCCTTTGGGGCCGCCGCGGGTTCGGCGCGCGGGGCGGGCGGCGCCGCCTCATGCCCGGCCCCCGCATGCGGCGCGCCCTGGGCGGCGTGCCGCATCCCCTCCATCCCGTGCACCATGCCTGGATCCACCGGCACCGCCGCGGCATCGCCCGGATAGGCGGCGATGACGCGGCGCATCAGCGCGATCTCCTGGCTCTGGTCGGTGATGATGTCGGTGTTCATCAGGCCGAGGAAGCCGTTCCGCGCCGCCGGATCGGCGTGATAGCCATGCGCCATCTCCAGCGCCGCCTCGTGGTGGACGATCATCGCCTTGGCGTACTGCACGTCCCGCCGGCTGACCGGCCCGGCCGCCGCGCCCAGCGGCCCGGGGATCGGCGAGCGCAGGAAGCGCTGCATCTGCCCCATCCCCTCGGTCGCCGCCGGCTGCAGCGCGATCCGGGCGATGCCGAGGTCGAGCACCCGCGGCGGCAGCGCCAGGTTGCGGGCGACCTCGTCGAGCAACCCGATCTCGAAGCTCTGGTTGCGGATGATCCCGGCGGCCAGCGCCTTGAGGACCGGGCTGCGCGCCGCGGGGTCGGCCAGGTAGTCGCGGCTCATCGACAGGGCGCCGGCATGGTGCGGCCGCATCCCCGCGACGTAGTCGCGGTCGGCCCGCAGCGCGGCCGGGTTGGCCGGGGCGTACCAGGTGCTGGGCACCGGGGCCGTGGTGGGGTCGTAGCCATCCTCGATGGCGGCGCGGGCCGGGGCAGCCAACAGCGCGAGCGCGGCGGCGGCGGCCAGCAGGGCAGGTGACGTGGTCATGGTGGTGGTCCTGTGATCCCGCCACGGCACGGCGTGGCGGCCCCGGTGCGGGGTGGTTCATCCAGCAGGGCAGCAGGCGGTCGGCCGGGTCAGCCGGCGCGCGGCGGCCGCGGGTCGGGCGGGATGTCGCGGCCGGGCGGGCCGGGCGGCGCGGCCGGGCGCAGGGCGGCGGCGATCGGCCG
>NZ_SMSJ01000120.1 GCF_004355005.1 Dankookia rubra | reverse complement strand
CGATCTCCGGGCGCCCCGCCCGGCGGGGCCGGCGCCCCGTCCGGGGGCATCGGCCCGATCGTCGCGGCGCTGCAGCGCTTCCTCCGCGGCGAGGCGAAGGAGGTCGAGATCACCGCCCGGCCGCCGCAGCCGGTCGCGTTCGGCGAGCTGCCCGCGGCCCTGCTGGGCGGGGCGCCGGCGGCGCAGCGGGTGCTCGGGCTGGGCGCCGCGGCGCGCTGAGCGTGCGGCGGCGCATATTGCCGAGAGGTTCCTTTCCCTAGCATGCATTGAGGCAGCATCGGCCTGGCGCAGCAGGGAGGACTCCATCGGTGGCAAACTGGACAGCACGGGCGGCGTGGTACGGACTAGGCGGCCTGGTGCTCTGCCTCGGACCGCTTCTCCTGCCGGCTCCCGCCGCGGCGGAGGGCGCGGTCCAGGCCGGGCCGGCCGCGGCCGCCCGGGACGGGCGCTGCATCGTCGTCGACAGCGACGGCGACCTCGACGACTATCGCGCGGTGGCGGCGCTGGCGCCGAACCGGCGGGTCGCCGCCATCGTCATGACCGAGGGCATCGCCCGCCCGCTGCAGGGCGCCGGAGCGATGGAGGCGGTGCTGCGGCACGGCAACCTCGCCATCCCGGTCATCCCCGGCGCCAGCGCCGATCCCGAGCGGCAGGCCCGGCCCGACAAGGACTTCCAGGCGTGGCGGGACAATGCCGAGCGGCTGAATGGCCTCCTGCCGGCGCCTGTCCACGGCAGCCTGGCCGAGCCCGGCAACCTCGCCGCGGCGCTGCGCCCGCATGTGCGGGACTGCACCAGCATCTCCCTGCTGGTGATCGGCCCCTGGAGTTCCTTCCTGTCCTATGGCGCGGAGCTGCTGGAACGGGTCGACCGGATCGTCGCCCAGGGCCGCCCCTATCCCGACGAGATCGGCGGCGTGCCGGACGGGCAGAACTGCCGGCATGACCGCGATGCCTGCTACACCGCCTTTGACCTGCTTGTGGGGCGGCAGCTGCGCGCCGGCCGGCGGGTGCGGACGGACTGGGTGGATATCCCGAACGGGCCGCAGCCCTGCGCCGCGGCGGAGCCCGGGGTCGATGCCGAGGGCAACCGGCTCTTTGCCTTCCGCCCCGTCGCGGCCTGGGCCGAGGGGCTGGCCGCGGGTCAGCGGATGGCGCCGGTGATCGGTGGCATGCTGCAGGCCAATCCGGACGGCTGGGCGCGGACCTCGCTCTGGGACGACCTGGCGGCGCTCTACCTGCTGCGGCCGGATGTCTTCGCCGCGCGCGGCGGTCACCTCGAGCCCTGCGTGCCGGCCGCCACCGTGCAGCGGATGCTGACCGCCGCGCTGGAGGGCAAGGCGCCCTGAGGCCGGCGCGCCCCGCCGCCGGCCGGCCCCTCAGCCCGCCTTCAGCGCATTCGCCTGGTGCACCGCGACCGCGGTCAGGTTGACGATGCCGCGCGCCGTCACGCTCGGCACCAGGACGTGCAATGGCTTTCTCATGCCGAGCAGGATCGGCCCGACCTGCAGCCCGTCGGCCGCCGCCTTCAGCAGGTTGAAGCTGATGTTGGCCGAATCCAGGTTGGGGAAGACCAGCAGGTTGGCGGTCTCCTTCAGCGTGCTGTCGGGCACGGCGCGGGCGCGGATCGCCGGCACCAGCGCCGCATCCGCGTGCATCTCGCCATCCACCTCGAGCTCCGGCGCCATGGCGCGGATCAGCTTCAGCGCCGCGCGCATGGTCCGCGCGGTCGGTGCGTTCGACCCGCCGAAGGAGGAATGCGACAGCAGCGCCACCTTGGGCGTGAGGCCGAAGGCCTCCACCTGCTCCGCCGCCAGCAGCGTCATCTCGGCGATCTGCTCGGCGGAGGGCTCGACCATCAGGTGGGTGTCGACGAAGAACAGCGTGCCCGAGGGGATGATGACGGCCGAGAGGGCGTAGACCCGCGAGGTCGACTCCGACTTGCCGATGACGTCGAAGCCGTAGTGGAACTGCCGCATCCAGTTGCCGCTGCCGCCGACGAGGGCGGCATCGACCAGCCCGGCTTCCAGCAGCAGCGCCGCGGCGACCGTCGCGCGCGTCGTGACGCGCCGGGCCGCAGCCTCGGGCGGCACGCCGCGGCGGCCGACGCGGAGCTGGTACATCTCGGTCAGCGGGGCGAACTTGGCGATGTCGGCATTGGGGTCGAGGATCTCGACGGACTCGGAGAAATCCATCCTGAGGCCCATGGCCTTCGCCCGCGCCTCGATCACCGCGCGGCGGCCGAGCAGCACCGGCTCGGCGATCCCCTCGTCCAGCACGGTCTGCACCGCGCGCAGCGTCCGCTCGTCCTCGCCCTCCGAATAGACCACGCGCCGCGGCGCCTGCCGGTCGGCCTCGAACAGCGGACGCATCAGGTAGCCGGAGCGGAAGACGAAGCGTTCCAGCTCGCGCCGGTAGGCGGCGAAATCCGCGATGGGACGGCGGGCGACGCCGCTCTCCATCGCCGCGCGGGCGACGGCCGGGGCGATCTCGAGGATCAGCCTGGGGTCGAAGGGCTTCGGGATGATGTATTCGGCGCCGAAGACCGGGGCATTGCCGCCATAGGCCGCGGCGACGACCTCGGAGGCCTCGACGCGGGCGAGTGCCGCGATCGCGTCGGCCGCCGCGACCTTCATGGCCTCGTTGATCTGCGTCGCGCCGACATCGAGCGCGCCCCTGAAGATGAAGGGGAAGCAGAGCACATTGTTGACCTGGTTCGGGTAGTCCGACCGGCCGGTGGCGACGATGGCGTCGGGCCGGACGGCGCGCACCGCCTCCGGCAGGATCTCGGGCTCGGGATTGGCCAGCGCCATGATCAGCGGCTTCGGGCCGAGCCTGTTCAGCCATTCGGCCTTCAGCACCCGCGGCGCCGAGAGGCCGAGAAAGACGTCGGCGCCGTCCAGCACCTCCTCCAGCGTCCGCGCATCGGTCGCCCGGGCGTATTTCGACTTGTAGGGGTCCATCCCTTCCGCGCGGCCGACATGGACCACGCCATGGATGTCGCAGACCGTGATGTTCTCCCGCCTCAGCCCCATCTCGCAGAGCAGGTCGAGGCAGGCCAGCGCCGCCGCGCCGCCGCCGGTATTCACCAGCTTGACCTCCTCGATCCGCTTGCCCTGCAGCACCAGGCCGTTGCGGACCGCGGCGGCGACGATGATGGCGGTGCCGTGCTGGTCGTCGTGGAAGACCGGGATCTGCATCCGGGCGCGGAGCTCGCGCTCCACCTCGAAGCATTCGGGGGCCTTGATGTCCTCGAGGTTGATCGCGCCGAAGGAGGGCTCGAGGGCGGCGACGACCTCGATCAGCTTGGCGGGGTCGCGCTCCTCCACCTCGATGTCGATCGAATCGATGCCGGCGAATTTCTTGAAGAGGACCGCCTTGCCCTCCATCACCGGCTTCGAGGCCAGGGCGCCGATCGCGCCCAGCCCGAGCACCGCGGTGCCGTTGGTGATGACGGCCACCATGTTGCCGCGGGAGGTATAGTCCCAGGCGGCATCCGGGTTGGCGGCGATCTCCTCGCAGGCGGCGGCGACGCCGGGGGAATAGGCGAGGCCGAGGTCGCGCTGGGTGGCCATGCGCTTGGTCGGCTCGATGCTGAGCTTCCCGGGCCGCGGCAGCCGGTGATAGTCCAGCGCTGCCTTGCGGAAATCCTCGTCCATGTCTCGCCCCTGTCCCGAAGGGCGAAGATGCGGCGGACGGCTCAAGGCCGCAACCGCAGGATCGCGGCTGCAGGGCGGATCAAGGACTTGCGGAGCGGGTCCGGGCGCTGCACCTGTCGCCGGCCAGGGCCACAAGGCCGCTGTTCAGGACGAAGGTGGGTATGGTGCGGTCGAGAAGATTCGAACTTCCACGGGGTTTCCCCCACCAGCACCTCAAGCTGGCGCGTCTACCATTCCGCCACGACCGCAGAACCGGGCGAGGCGGGGCGTATAACCGATGAACGGGACGGGAGCAACGGCCGTGCTGGCCGCAAAGGGCCCCGCCCGGCCGGAATTCCGCGTGGCCGAGGGGCTGACCCCCTACCCCGAGGCGCTGGCCTTCATGGAGGCCCGCGTCGCCGCCATCCGCGCCGGGGAGGCGGGCGAGCTGGTCTGGCTGGTCGAGCACCCGCCGACCTATACCGCCGGCACCTCGGCCGGGGCCGGCGACCTGCTGGACCCGCGCTTCCCGGTCTTCCAGGCCGGCCGCGGCGGGCAATGGACCTATCACGGGCCAGGACAGCGCACGGCCTATGTCATGCTCGACCTCGGCAGCCGCGAGCGCGACGTGCGGCGCTATGTCCGGGCGCTCGAGGAATGGATGATCCGCGCGCTCTGGCGCTTCAACGTGAAGGGCGAGCGGCGCGACGGCCGGGTCGGCATCTGGGTCGAGGACCATGCCCGCGGGACCGAGGACAAGATCGGCGCCATCGGGGTGCGGGTGACGCGGTGGGTGACCTGGCACGGCATCGCGCTGAACGTCGACCCCGACCTCAGCCATTTCGGCGGCATCGTGCCCTGCGGGCTGAACCAGTTCGGGGTGACCAGCCTGCACCGGCTGGGTGTCACGGCGACGATGGAGGAGGCCGACACGGCGCTGATGGCGGAGTGGGAGGGGGTATTCGGGTAGGCCAGGGTGTCGCCACGCCCAACCCTCTCTCCCAAGGAGGAGAGGATCACGGAGGTCAGCTGGAAATCGCGTCGTTCTCCGTGGCCTTCAGGCCAGGGGCACCGCTGTCGCCGGCGACGGCTCCGGGCGGCCTTGCCGGGCCGCCGGGTGGGGCGCGGTCGCCGTCCGCCACCACTTGCCAGCCCTCGGCCCGGAACTCCGCCAGCCGCGTCTCGTGCATGTCGGTGCCATGCTCGGCGGCGACCTTCCCGGCCTCGTCCAGCACCAGCGTGCCGGTATCGTCGGTGCGCATCACCCGGCGGTCGCCCGCGCGTTCAAGCTTCGTTTCCCGCATGCGGCGGCAACGCGGCGGCAGCGGTCCGGTTCGCGCCGCAGCCGCAGCCGCAGCCGCAGCCGCAGCCGCAGCCGCAGCCGCAGGCCGGGCGCTGCGCCGTGCCGGCGGCGAAGACGGCAAACAGCAGCCCGCGCAGGTCGTGGTCGCGGTCGCGGTCGCGGTCGAGCGCATCCGGCCCGATCCGGCCGCTCACCTCGGCCAGCGCATCGACGAGCCGCCGCATCCGCTCGAGACCCTCGTCCTGCACGGCGACATCCTGTCGGGCGATCCTGCCCGTTTGGATGAAGCAGCAGGCGTGCCACGGTCGTCGTCGCAGCCCGCGTTGAAGACTGCGAGTTGATCAGAAATCGGCCTTGATCCCGGCGCGCTTGATCAGCGACGCCCATTTCTTCTGCTCCCGCGCCAGCAGGGCATCGCCCTCGGCCGGGCTGTTCATGACGATGTCGAAGCCGAGATCGGCGAAGCGAGGCTGCAGCTCGGGCGCCTTCGACGCCTCGGCCAGCGCCGCGTGCAGCCGCTGCACGGGCAGGTCCGGCGTCGCCTTCGGCGCCGACAGCATGGCCCAGGTGTAGATGTCGTATTCCGCGAGGCGCGGGTCGCTTTCCGCCATGGTCGGCATGTCCGGATAGGCGGCGATGCGCTGCTGCACCAGGGAGGCCAGCGGCCGCACCGTGCCGGCGGCGATCTGCGGCGTCGCGGCGGGCAGGTCGGCAAAGACCATCTGCACCTGGCCGGCCAGCAGGTCGGCGATCGCGGGGCCCGAGCCTCGATAGGCCACATGGGTCATCTGCGCCCCGGTCATCAGCGAATAGATCGCCCCGCCCAGGTGCAGCGGCGTGCCGTTGCCGGCCGAGCCGTAGTTGAGCTTCCCCGGATTCGCCGCGACCCATTTGTGGAACTCGGCCAGGTCCTTCGGCGGCGCATCGGCGCGGACCAGCAGGATATAGGGCACGCTGGCCAGCAGCGAGATCACCCGGAACCCGGCCGAACTGTCGAAGGGCACCGGGTCCATGGTCAGCGGCGCCATCATGAAGCTGATGCTGCCCATCAGGATGGTATGCCCGTCCGGCCGGGCCTGCAGAACGCTGCGGGTGCCGATGGTCGATCCCGCCCCGGCGCGATTCTCGACTACCACGGGTTGCCCGAGGGACTGGGTCATCTTCGGCGCGACCAGCCGTGCCGCGACGTCCGGCGTGCCGCCCGGGGCAAAGGGGACGACCATGGTGACGGGACGGTCGGGCCAGCCGCCCTGGGCCAGGGCCGGGGCGGCGAGCAGGGCGGGGGCGGCGAGCAGGTGGCGGCGGCGGAGCATGGGCGGCGTTCCCTTGGGCGTGGTTGCCGGCAGCATGCCCCGCCGCCGCGCGCTACTCCACCCGTGCCCCGCTCGCCCGCGCCGCCGCCGCCCAGACCGGCGCATCGGCGCGCATCTGCGCCGCGAATTCAGCCGGCCCGAGCGAGGTCGGAACCAGCCCGAGCTCCCTGATCTTCGCCCGCCCCTCCGGCGTCCGCAGCACCGGCAGGATCGCCGCCGCCAGCCGCTCCACCAGCGCCGGCGGGGTGCCCGCCCGCAGCACCAGCCCGTTATAGCCGAGCAGTTCCAAACCGCCGCGATAGCCGAGCTCGACGAAGGTGGGCACCTCGGGCAGCGTGTCGATCCGCGCCGGGCCGGTGACGGCCAGCGGCAGCAGCCGGCCCTCCTTCACCTGCGGCACCGTCACCGCCTCGTCGTTGATCGAGACGAAGGCATTGCCCGCGACCACGTCGAGCACCGCCGGCGCCGAGCCGCGATAGGGCACGTGGACCATCCGAACATCGGCCACCGTCTCCAGCATCGCGCCGTAGAGGTGGCTGGCCGAGCCGATGCCGAAGCTTGCGTAGCTCAGCTGCGCCGGCCGCTGCCGGGCCTCGGCCAGCAGGTCGGCGAGCGTGGCGATGCCGCGGTCAGGGCGCACCGCCAGCACCAGCGCCGCGGTGCCGAACTGCACCAGCGGCTGCATGTCGCGGAAGGTGTCGTAGCCCGGGCTGGCATGGATCACCGGGTTGATCAGCGTGGTCGAGGCATTGACGTAGAGCAGCGTGGTGCCGTCGGCCGGCGCGGCCAGCGCCGCCTGGGTGCCGATCATCCCCTGGGCGCCGGCGCGGTTCTCGACCAGCACGGGCTGCGGGAAGGCCGGCCGCAATTGCTCCGCCAGCCAGCGGGAGACGAGGTCCGTCTGCCCGCCGGGCGGATAGGGTGCCAGGATGCGGATCGGCCGGTCGGGCCAGGCCGGCTGGGCCGCGGCACCGCCGGCGGCAAGCGCCAGGCCGAGCGTGGCGCGGCGGGTCAGGTGGATCATGGCGGTGCCTCCCGGGGCATTGTTTGCCCGGAAGGATGCCAGAGCCGGCCTGCCGCCGTCACCCGGCAGGGTGCCGCCGACCGAAGGTTACCGGCCGCGGGTCAGGAAGGCCGGGGCGCTGTCGCGGAAGTCGCCGTTGCGGAAGTTGTCGCGGTCGCGCCGCGGCGCCTCGGCGCCAGCCGCCGCCGCGGGACGCCGGCGGGTGCCCTCGCCGCCCGGCTGGGCCGGCTTCGGCTGCCCCTGCGGCCGGCCTCCCTGGCCATGCCCCTGGCCCTGGCGCGGCGCGCCCTGGCCATTACCCCGCGGCGCGCCCTGGCCGCCACGGTTGCCGCCGCCCGGCGCACCGCGGCCGCCACCGCCATGGCCGCGGCCCTGGCCGCCGCGGGCCGGCCGCGCCACCAGGCCCGGCTTTGCCAGCGAGCGGGTCTTGTCCTCCCGCTGGTCCTCGGCCGGGATCACCTGGCGGATCAGCTTCTCGACCGCGAAGAGCTTCTCGAGGTCGTCCTGCGCCACCAGCGTCACCGCCTCACCCGAGGCGCCCGCGCGGGCGGTGCGGCCGATGCGGTGAACGTAGGTTTCCGGCACCTCGGGCAGGTCGTACTGCACGACATGCGTGACGCCGTCGACGTCGATGCCGCGCGCGGCGATGTCGGTCGCCACCAGGATCGGCGCGATGCCGTCCTTGAACTCGGCCAGCGCGCGTTCCCGCTGGCCCTGGCTCTTGTTGCCGTGGATCGCGTTGGCGGCCAGGCCATCGGCCTCGAGCTGCTTCACCACGCGGTCGGCGCCGTGCTTGGTGCGGCTGAAGACCAGCGCGCGGCCGACGCCCTGGCCGCGCAGGAGCTCCGCCAGGATCTGCCGCTTGCGGCCCTGCTCCAGGTGGATGACGCGCTGCGCCACGCGCTCCGCGGTCGTCGCCACCGGCGCGACCTCGACCCGCGCGGGGTTGCTGAGCAGTTCCGCCGCGAGCCGGCCGATCTCCTGCGGCATGGTGGCGGAGAAGAACAGCGTCTGCCGCGCCGTCGGCAGCGCCTTCACCAGGCGGCGGATGGCGGGCAGGAAGCCCTTGTCCAGCATCTGGTCGGCCTCATCCAGCACCAGCACTTCCACGCGGTCGAGCCGCGCGGTCCCGGCATCCAGATGATCCTGCAAACGGCCCGGGGTGGCGACGATGATGTCGACGCCGCCCGACAGCGCGCGGCGCTGCGGGCCATGCGGCACGCCGCCGAAGATGACGGCGACCGAGAGGCCGAGATGCGCGCCGTAGGCCTTGAAGCTGTCGGCGATCTGCGAGGAGAGCTCGCGCGTCGGCGACAGCACGAGCGCGCGGCAGCCGCCGCGCGGCGGGCGGCCGCCCTTCTCGTTCAGCCGGTGCAGGATCGGCAGGGCGAAGGCGGCGGTCTTCCCGGTGCCGGTCTGGGCGATGCCGAGCAGGTCGCGGCCCGAGAGCACGGTCGGGATGGCCTGGGCCTGGATCGGAGTGGGCGTGGTGTAGCCGGCATCGTCGAGCGCCCGCAGGAGGGGGGCGGCGAGGCCGAGTTCGTTGAACTGAGTCACGTGTGTGGATACTTCCGGTCGCGCGGCGCCGGACGCGGCCCTGATGCAGGGACGGCGCGCCGCGGGTTTCAGGTGGAGACCCCGCGTGGCTGGGCCGGTCCGGTGGGAATTCGTCGCGTGCGCCGGCAGTTCGGCATTTAACCGCGGGGGCTGTTCGCCGCATCCGCGGGCCGCTCACGCGGCCGGGCACCGCTGGTGCGTCGAGGCGCCAGCGGTGGGGATATGCGCCTTCGCGGTTGCGAAAGCAAGGGAAAGTGGCGCGGCGCCGCCCCTCCACACCTTTGCGATCAAGTCCGAAAAGCTTCCGGACACCTTGAGTCCGCTGTCTATTCCCCCAGGCAGGCGGCCAAGCCGCCGCGCTCGAAGACCGTGGCGCGGCAGGTGGTCGCCCAGGGCGGATAGGGGCCCATGCTCGTCTCACAGGCGGCGCTCCTGTCGGCGACGGCGTTATCGGCCGTGGTCGCGATCGCCTCCAACCACCAGGCAAAGGCCGGAAAGCCGGTCCCCTGCGCTGCGGGCGGCGCGAGCCGGAAGTCGGCGACGAGCAGGCCGGCGGGCGGCCGGGCGGCAGGCAGTGAGCGGCATTGCCGGGTGCCGCTTGCCGGACAAACCAAAGCCGGCACGGTTCCATGCCAGGCACTATCCCGCGGTCCTTTGCCACCGCCTAGATGCGGGGGGATCATGGCACCGACGATCAACCCTGCGTCACGCGATCCGCGCCGGCGCCGGAGCCTGCAGGCCCAGGTCGCTCCAGGCCAGACCCTGGCCTTGCAGGGGCTGGCGGCAGTGCCGCCAACCGGGAAACGGCGTCCGCCGACCTTCCCTTCTACCGCGGCGGCCCGGCCGCCGCGACAAAGGCGAAGTTCTCGTAGGCATTCTCCGCCACCCGGAACCACTGGAACTGGTCGTCCCGGAAGGCTTTGTAGCTCGTCCACATCTTGCGGAAGCGCGGGTTCTGCGCGGCCGTCTCCTCGTACAGCTCGCCCGTTGCCTTCCAGGCGGCGTTCAGGATCTCCCGCGGCCAGCCGCGCAGCTGCGCGCCGCTCGCCACCAGCCGGCGCAGTGCCTTCGGGTTCCCTTCGTCGTAGCGCGCCGCCATCTCCATCGTCGCCTCGCCGCAGGCGACCTCGAGCACATGGCGGTAGCTGTCGGGCAGGCTGTCCCAGGCGCGCTGGTTCACCATGAACACCCCGCGCGAGGAGCCCTCCCAGAAGCCCGGCGCGTAGTAGTATTTGGCGATCCGGGCGAAGCCGAGCTTCTCGTCGTCATAGGGCCCGATCCATTCCGCCGCGTCGATCGTCCCGCGCTCGAGGCTCGGGTAGATGTCGGGCCCGGCGATCTGCGTCGGCGCCGCGCCCAGCTTGGCGAAGAGATGCCCGGCGAAGCCGGAGATGCGGAATTTCAGCCCGTTCAGGTCCTCGAGGCTGCGGATCTCCTTGCGGAACCAGCCGCCCATCTGCGTCCCCGTGTCGCCGAAGGGGATGCCGACGACGTTGTAGTCGCGGTAGAGCTCGGTTGCGATCTCGTTGCCGCCGCCATGCCGCAGCCAGGCGGTCATCTGCCGCATGTTCATCCCGAAGGGGATGGCGGTGAAGGCGGCGAAGGTCGGATCCTTCCCCACGTAGTAGAGGCTGGCGGTCTGGCCGCATTCCACGGTGCCGGATTGCAGCCCGTCCAGCACCTGCAGCGCGGGCAGGATCTCCCCGGCGGCGAAGCAGCGGATCTGGAAGCGGTTGTCGGTCATCTGCGCGACGCGCTTCGCCAGGTATTCCGACCCGCCGTAGAGGATGTCGAGGTTCTTCGGAAAGCTGCTGGCGCAGCGCCAGCGGATCTCGGGGTTCTGGGTCTGCGCCAGCGCGGGCGCGGCCAGCGCCGCCGGGGCGGCAAGGGCCGCACCCAGCATGCCACGACGTTCCATGACGTATGCTCCCTGTCTCTTGGCTGCCGGCTTGCGCCAGCGGCAGCGGCAGCCTGCGCGGCGCCGCTCCGGCCGCGCAAGGGATTTCCGCCCGGCGCGGCTCAGGCCGCCAGCACGCCCATCCGCTTGGCGACATGCGTCGAGATCGCATCCATCAACGGTGGCGAGAGGCAGTCATAGGTCTCGAGCCCGAGGGATTTCAGCCGCCCCCGCACCGCCTCCATCCGCTCCGGCTTCACCCCGCTCTCGATGACCGAGGAGACGAAGGCGGCGAAAGTCGGGGCCGCGGCGCCATGCTCGGCGAAGAGCTCGGGGTGGATGAAGTCGAAGCCGTAGAACGGGTGGTCCTTGTTCTCGATCCGGCCGACCATGTGCACGCCGCAGCCCTTGCAGGCATGCCGCTGGATCGCCGCCGCCGGGTCCACCACCTGCAGCTTCTCGGCATGCGCGGTGACGCGCAGCTTGTCCCGCGGCACCACGGCGACGACGGAAAAGACCGACCCCGCCGGCTTCCAGCACTTGGTGCAGCCGCAGGCATGGTTGAAGGCGACGTCGCCCTCGACGCGAAGCTCGACCTTGTCCTGGGCGCAGCGGCAGGCCAGCGTGCCGCCGGCGAAGCTGCCGGTGCCGGCGCGGATGCCCTGGTCCAGCAGCGGATGCAGATGGAGCTCGCCGTTTTCGGCCATGGCTGGTTCCTCCCCGCGGCGGCGTGCATGCCGACGCGGCGGGGAGGCTGCCATAACCATTCCGGGCCGGAGCACCTCTCCGGCGGAGTTGATCAAGCGGGAGCGGCGCTAGCGCCGGGCGAATCCCGGCACGACATCCTCCTCGAAGAAGCTTTCCTCGACGGAATCGACCCGCGCCAGGGTCGGGCCGCGCCGCACCAGCGTCAGCAACGCCTCGACCGCGGGCTCGGGCCCGGCGATCACCGCCTCCACCTTGCCGTCCATGCGGTTGCGCACCCAGCCCGAGAGGCCGAGCCGCCCGGCCTCCCGCGCCATCCAGTCGCGGTAGCCCACCCCCTGCACCCGGCCTGCAATGAGCAGGTGCCGCGCCTTCATGCGGCGCGGCCGCGCGCCAGGGCCAGCAGGCGTTCGGCCTGCGCCACCTCGGCGGCGATGCGCTTGCGGCGGGCCTCGGCCTCGGCGTCGAGGCCCCAGAATTCCTCCTGGTAGGTCTCGTCGAGGATCGAGAGCCGGTGCGCCTCGGCCGCATCCAGCCGCCCCTGCAGCACCGCCAGCGCCAGGACGAGACTGCCGAAGCCAGGGACCAGCACGCCGAGCGCGGTCAGCTCGATCGGGCTGCAGGCGGCGACGACTCGGCGCAGCGCCGCGAGCGAGGCGGGCTCCTGCGCCACCGGCATCAGCCCGGTGGTGACCCGGAGCGGCGCATCGTGCTGCAGCGCCGTCCAGTCGAGCAGCGGCTGCCATTCAGCGGCCTGGATCGCGGCCAGCCGGCGGTCGTCGGCGCGGTAGCAGAGCAGGTCGCTCTCGGCGTATTTCGCCAGGCCTTCGACCATGCCGGCCGGGTCGGGTGCCACGCGTTCCTGCGCGGTGCCGGCGAGGCGGGTGAGCGGGATGTCGGCCGGCGTCATCTCGCCGCCCTTGGTGCCGCCGGCAGCGGACCACTCGGCGGCGATCGCCTCGGCCAGGCTTGGGGCCTCGACCTGCAGCGGGCTGCCGCCGGGCAGGCGCACCGGCCTGCCGTCCAGCAGCACGCGGAAGCCGCCGGCCTCTCGCACGGCGGCTGCATTGTCCCAGAAGCGCTTCATGGGTTCTTCCTCAGCATTCCTTCGGGTCGCCTCAACGCCCGCGCAGCAGGCCGCGCAGCAGGTCCTGGGCCGGGGCCGGCAGGTTGCGCAGCGGCGTTGGCGTCCGCTCCGCCGGCCCGGCGCGCGCGACCAATCGCCGCGACGACCCAGGGATCGGTCCATTCATGCACGATGACGAGGTCGGCC
>NZ_SMSJ01000011.1 GCF_004355005.1 Dankookia rubra | reverse complement strand
CAGCGCCGGGCCGAACTGGACCTACAGCGGCGGAACGCGGTCCCGGACATGCCCTTCGCCGCCTGGGGCCTGCCGCGGCGCCTGCTGGACGGCGCGCTGCGCGGGGCCGCGGTCGCGGCGGGTGCCGAGCTCCGCGCCGGCGTCGCGGTGCAGGGCGCGGAACCCGGGCCGGATGGCTGGATCCTGCGCCTGCCGGGCGGGGCGATCGCCGCGCGGCAGGTGGTGCTGGCCACCGGCAAGCAGGCCTTCCGCGGCCATCCGCGCGCGGGGGCGCCGCCAGGCGCGCTCGGGCTGAAGCTTCACCTGGCGGGGGTCGATCCGGGCGGGACCGTGACCCTGCTGCCCTTCGCCGGCGGCTATGCCGGGCTGCAGCCGCTGCCCAATGGGGCGCATGACGGCGGCGCCAATCTCTGCGCCGCGCTGCATGGGGAGGCGGGAGCGGCGGCACGCGACGCCGCGGCCTTCCTCGCGCGCGTGGCCGAGGGCTCGGCGCTCGGCGCACGGCTGCTGGCGGGGGCACGGCCGGCCTGGGACCGGCCGCTGGCGGTGGCCGGCGTGCCCTATGGCTTCCGCGCGCGGGCAGGCGGGCCGCCCGGCCTCTTCCGCATCGGCGACCAGGCGGCGGTGATCCCGAGCTTCACCGGGGAGGGCATCGCGCTCGCCCTGCATTCCGGCCTCGCGGCGGCCGCGGCGATCCTCGCGGGGGAGGAGGCCGCCGCCTTCCAGGCCCGCTGGCGGCGCCGCAGCGCCTGGCCGATGCGCTGGGCCGAGCTCGGCGCCTGGGTGCTGCGGCAGGCGCCGGGCGCCTTCACCGGCGTCGCCGCGGTCGCGCCCGCGGCCCGGTGGCTGGCGCGCGGCACCCGCGTCAGTCGATGCTGAGCCCGAGCCGCGCCACCATCGCCCGCTCGTACTCCACCCGTTGCTTGGCGAAGGCCAGGTAGTCCGCCGGGCCGAGGTATTCCCGCGGCATGTCCCAGCGCCTGATGATAGCCTGGCTCGCCTCGTCCTCGTAGGCCTTGCGGAAGGCGCGGTGCAGCGTGTCCACCAGCTCCGGGTCCATGCCCTTCGGCCCGGTGATTCCATAAGGCGAGGTGACGACCATGTCGTAGCCGAGGTCGCGGAGCGTCGGCGCGTCCGGAAAGGCCGCCAGCCGCTCCCGCGTCCAGACGGACAGCAGGCGCAGCTCGCCGCCCTCCACGTTCGGCCGCCAGGAGGAGCTGTCCGCGACCACGTCGATCTGCTTCCCCAGCAGCGCGGTGACGCCCTCCTGGCTGCCGCGATAGGGGATGTGGGTCATCTCCACCTTTTCCCGCGCGCAGATCTCCTCCATCGCCAGGTGGTTGGTGGTGGCGATGCCGCTGGTCGAATAGGTGAGCTGGCCGGGGCGCTTGCGCGCTGCCTCGATCAGGTCGCGGAAGGTCTTGTAGGGGCTGTCGGCGCGCACCGCGGTGCCGAAGAGGAAGCCGCTGACCTGCATGATGTAGGTGAAGTCGGCGATCGGGTCCCAGGTCTTCTGCTTCGTCAGGAAGGGGTGCCGCAGGATCGAGAGGTGGTGGTGCGCCAGGGTATAGCCGTCCGGCTGGGCCTGGTTGATCAGGAACAGCGCCGCCTGGGTGCCGCGGGCGCCGGGCTTGTTCTCGATCAGCACGGGCTGGCCGAGGTCCTTGTTCATGATCTCGAACATCTGCCGGTGCAGCGCATCGAGGCTGCCGCCCGGCGGCCAGGGGATCAGGAAGCGGATGGGGCGATTGGGAAAGCGGCCCTGCGCCAGTGCGGGCGCGGCAAGCGTGGCGGCCACGGCGGCAAGCGCGCCGCGGCGGGTGATGGTGGTCATATGGAGGCTTTCTCCCTGGTCTTGTCTTTGTTTTACCGCAGCAAGGCCGGGGAGAAAGTATTCTCCCCGGACCCCTCATCTATTTCTGCGGGTCGGATGCCAACTCACGGAAAGAAAGGGTGGGGCTGGGGGAGGGAATACCTTTCCCCCAACCTTGCCTTCGCGCTCAAAACTCAATCGATCCGCAGGTTCAGCTTCTTCGCCATCGCCTGCTCATACTCCGCGCGGCGGGCGATGAACTGCTGGTACTCGGCGGTCGGGTAGTATTCCAGCGGCATGTCGAACTGCCCGCGCACCGCGACATTCGCCGGGTCCATCAGCGCCGCCTTGAAGGCGTCGTGCAGCAGCCGCGTGACGCCGGGGTCCATCCCCTTCGGCCCGGAGATCCCGTAGGGCGAGGTGACGACCATGTCGTAGCCCAGTTCCCGCAGCGTCGGCGCCCCGGGGAAGCGCGGCGAGCGCTCGGCGGTCCAGACGCAGATCAGCCGGAGCTGCCCGCCCTCCACCAGCGGCGCCCAGGAGGAGGCGTCGGCGACGCACATCACCTCCCCCGACGCCACCGCCACCGCGGATTCGTTGGCGGCGCGGTAGGGAACGTGCACCAGCTCCACCTTCTCGCGCGCTGCCAGCTCCTCCACCGCCAGGTGGTTGGTGGTGGCGATGCCGGAGGTCGCATAGGTCAGCCGCCCGGGATTGGCCCGGGCATAAGCGACGAAGTCGGCCCAGGACCTGATCGGCCCGTCCGCCTTCACCGCGATGCCGAACATCCAGCCGCAAAGGCCGATGATGTGGGTAAAGTCGGAAGTCACGTCCCAGGGCGGCGTGCGGACGATATAGGGCCGGCGCACGATCGACATGTGCATCTGCGCCAGGGTGTAGCCGTCCGGCTTCGCCTGCGTCGTCAGGAACTGCGCGCCGAGGGTGCCGGAGGCACCGGGCCGGTTCTCCACCAGCACCGGCTGGCCGAGCGTCTTCGCCGAAAGCTCGGCCAGCGAGCGCAGCTGCGCATCGGCCGAACCGCCGGGCGGCCAGGGGACGATCAGGCGGATCGGGCGGTCGGGGAACCTGCCCTGGGCGAAGGCGGGCGCGGCGAGCGCCCCGCCGGCGAGGGCGAGCACGGCGCGGCGACTGGTCCCGGCGGACGGCATGGATGTTTCCTCCCCTTGGTTGCCGCCAATCTGGCCGTACCCGCGCCGGAGGAAAAGGGGGCCGCTCCGCCGACAGGATCGTGCGTTCCGCCCGGCGGGTGGCATGCCTAGTCTCCCGGCCTCCCGAGGAGGTTACCCCGCATGCGTCGGACCGGTTTGCTGTTGCTGTCGGCCCTCTTGGCCAGCCCCGCCATCGCCCAGCCGGCCGACCCGCCGCTGCCGAGGGCGCTGTTCGACACCATGTCCGCCAGCCTGCCGCGGCCCTTCCCGGGCTACCGGATCAACCATGCCAAGGGCGTCCTCTACGAGGGCAGCTTCACCCCCGCGCCGGGTGCCGCGGCGCTGACCACCGCGCCGCACCTGCAATCGACGCCCTCCACCCTGCTGCTGCGCTTTTCCGATGCCGGCGGCGTGCCGGACGTGGCGGATACCGCGCCTTCCTCCGCGGTGCGCGGGCTGGCCTTCACCTTCCGCCTGCCGGACGGTACGGAGACCGACCTGATGTGCATCAACGTCCCGGTCTTCGTGACGAAGACGCCGCAGGACTTCCTCGGCCTGCTGCGCGCCGGGGCGGCGACCAAGCCGGGCATGCCGCAGCCGACGCCGGTCGCGCAGTTCCTGGATGCGCACCCGGAAACCAAGCGCTTCGTCACCCTGCCGAAGCCGGTGCCGGACAGCTTCGCCACCGAACGCTTCTTCGCGCTGCACGCCTACAAGGTGACCAATGCGGCGGGCGAGTCCCGCTTCATCCGCTTCCGCGTGGTGCCGGAGGCCGGCGCCGCCTACCGCGCCGCGGATGCCACCGCGGGCCTGCCGCCCAACGTGCTGTTCGACGAGTTGGAAACCCGCGTCGCCATGGGCCCGGTGCGCTACCGGCTGCTGGCCCAGGTCGCCGCCGCGGGCGACCCGACCAACGACCCGACCCAGGCCTGGCCGGAGGACCGGCCGCAGGTCGAGCTCGGCACCATCAGCGTGACGCGCATGGTGCCGGACAGCGCGACGGCGGAACGCAAGGTCGGCTTCCTGCCGAACCGCGAGCTGCCGGGGCTCGCGGTCTCGGACGACCCCTTCCTCGGGACCCGGGCCGAGGTCTACGGCATCGCCTTCCCGGCGCGGCAGCAGTAGCGCGGGCCTGACCGGGCTGGCGCGGTTCCGCGCCACCCCGCCCGGTCCCCCGCGTTGCAGTGGCGGGAGGATCCGCCATGAATACGCTCGCCGCCTTCGACGACGCCGCCGACCAGCGCCGCCGGATCCTCGCCATCGTCGGCGGGTCCTCGGGCAACCTGGTCGAGTGGTACGACTTCTACGTCTACTCCTTCACCTCGCTCTATTTCGCCGCCGCCTTCTTCCCCTCGGGCGACCGCACCAGCCAATTGCTGGCCGCGGCCGGGGTCTTCGCCGCGGGCTTCCTGGTGCGGCCGGTCGGCGGCTGGGTCTTCGGCCGGCTGGCCGACCGCCGCGGCCGGCGCTTCTCCATGATGGCCTCGGTCCTGCTGATGTGCTTCGGCAGCCTGATGATCGCGGTGCTGCCGACCCATGCCAGCATCGGCGTCATGGCCCCTGTGCTGCTGACCGTGGCGCGGCTGGCCCAGGGGCTCTCGGTCGGCGGCGAATACGGCACCAGCGCCACCTACATGAGCGAGGTCGCCGTCGCCGGCCGGCGCGGCTTCTATGCCAGCTTCCAGTACGTCACCCTGATCGGCGGCCAATTGCTGGCGGTGCTGGTGATCGTGCTGCTGGAGGCGCTGCTGACGAACGAGCAGATGCGCGCCTGGGGCTGGCGCATCCCCTTCGTCATCGGCGCCGCCGCGGCCGTCGTGGCGCTCTTCCTCCGCCGCGCGCTGCACGAGACGCAGAGCGCCGACAAGGCCGCGCGGCGGGAGGCCGGCTCGCTCGGCGCGCTGCTGCGCGACCACCCGAAGCCCCTGCTGCTGGTGCTCGGCCTGACCGCCGGTGGCAGCCTGTCCTTCTATGTCTTCACCACCTTCATGCAGAAGTACCTGGTCAATACCGCGGGCCTGCCGACGCGGACGGTGAGCGCCACCATGGCCGCGGTGCTGTTCTGCTTCATGCTGCTGCAGCCGGCCTTCGGCGCGCTGTCCGACCGGGTCGGGCGGCGGGTGATGCTGCTGGCCTTCGGCGCGCTCGGCGCACTGATGACCGTGCCGCTCATGACGCTGCTCGGGCATGCCGGGTCGCCGGTCACGGCGGGACTGCTGGTGCTGGCCGCGCTCGCCGTCATCTCCTGCTACACCTCGATCAGCGGGCTGGTGAAGGCGGAGCTCTTCCCCGGCGAGGTGCGCGCGCTCGGCGTCGGGCTGCCCTATGCGGTGGCGAATGCGCTGTTCGGCGGCACGGCGGAGTATGCCGGGCTGTGGTTCAAGTCGGCGGGGATGGAATCCGGCTTCTTCTGGTATGTCACCGGCTTCTTCGTCCTGGCCTTCATTACCGCCTGGGCGATGCCGGAGACGCGGGCCGAGAGCCATCTGTCCCGCGAATACGGCATGGCAAGGCACCGGTCGGCCGGCGGGGTTGCGTGACGCCCCGGTTGGCGGCACTTTCCGCGCCAATTCCGCCTGATTTCACCGCCGCAAGGACCGGGACCGCATCATGCCTGAGAGCTTCGACGTCATCGTCATCGGCGCCGGTCCCGGCGGCTATGTCTGCGCCATCCGGGCCGCCCAGCTCGGGCTGAAGGTTGCCTGCGTCGAGAAGCGCGCCACGCTCGGCGGCACCTGCCTCAATGTCGGCTGCATCCCCTCGAAGGCCCTGCTGCAATCCAGCGAGCATTTCGAGGAGGCGAAGCACAAGCTGGCCGAGCACGGCGTGCTGTTCGACGGCGTGAAGCTCGACCTCGCCAAGATGCAGGCCCGCAAGGGCGAGGTGGTGACCGCCAACGTCAAGGGCGTCGAGTTCCTCTTCAAGAAGAACAAGGTCACCTGGTTGAAGGGCGCCGGGAGGATCGTCGCCGCTCCCGGCGGCGCGGGACAAGGTTCGCCCGGCAAGGTCGAGGTCGCGGGCGAGACCTACGAGACCAAGACCATCGTCGTCGCCACGGGCAGCGAGAGCACGCCCCTCCGCGGCGTCGAGGTGGACGAGGCGCAGGTCGTGACCAGCACCGGCGCGCTGGAGCTGCCGAAGGTGCCCGGCCATCTCGTCGTCATCGGCGGCGGCGTCATCGGGCTCGAGCTCGGCAGCGTCTGGCGCCGGCTCGGCGCCGAGGTGACGGTGATCGAGTTCCTCGACCGCCTCGTCCCGGGCATGGACAACGAAGTCGCCAAGCTGCTCGAGCGCACGCTGTCGAAGCAGGGGCTGAAGTTCCGGCTGAAGTCGAAGGTCACCGGCGCGGTGAAGTCGGCGGAGGGCGTGACCCTGACGGTCGAGCCCGCCGCCGGCGGCGCGGCCGAGGAGGTCAAGGCCGATGTCGTGCTGCTGGCCATCGGCCGCCGCCCGCATACCGAAGGCCTCGGGCTGGCGGAAGCGGGCGTCGAGATGGACGAGCGCGGCCGGGTGAAGACCGACGCGCATTTCGCCACCAACGTCCCGGGCATCTACGCGATCGGCGACGTCATCGCCGGCGCCATGCTCGCCCACAAGGCCGAGGACGAAGGCGTGGCGCTGGCCGAGATCCTGGCCGGGCAGAAGGGCCACGTGAACTACGCCGCCATCCCCGGGGTGATCTACACTTGGCCCGAGGTCGCCTCGGTCGGCGCGACGGAGGAGGAGCTGAAGGCCGCCGGCATCGCCTACAAGTCCGGCAAATTCCCCTTCACCGCCAATGGCCGGGCGCGGGCCATGGGCGACCTGGACGGCTTCGTGAAGATCCTGGCCGATGCCAAGACCGACCGGGTGCTCGGCGCGCACATGCTCGGCCCCGACGTCGGCACGCTGATCGCCGAGATCTCGCTCGCCATCGAGTTCGGCGCCTCCTCCGAGGACGTCGCGCGCACCTGCCACGCCCACCCCACGCTGAACGAGGTGGTCAAGGAGGCCGCGCTCGCCGTGGAAGGGCGGGCGCTGCATATCTAGGCCCAGGTATGGCCAGGCCCCGGTCCAGGCCCGGGCCGCCCCGGGTGTTCCCACCCGGGGCGGCCGCGGGCTAGACTCCGCGGCGCAACGGCAAGGGGGCGGGCCAGCGGCGCCGATGATCAAGTACATCGGCAGCAAGCGCCTCCTCGTCGCCCGGATCCTGCAGGCGGTCGGCGCCGCGGCACCGGCGGGCGGCACCGTGCTCGACCTCTTCTCCGGCACCGCCCGGGTCGGCACCGCCCTGAAGGCCGCGGGCTACCGCACCATCGCCAACGATCACAACGCCTATGCCCACGCCATCGCCACCTGCTACGTGCAGGCCGATGCCGAGCGCTGGGCGGAACCGGCGCGGCGCATCCTGGAAGACCTCCAGCGCCTGCCGCCCCGCCCCGGCTGGTTCACCGCGACCTATTGCGAGCAGGCCCGCTACCTCCACCCCAACAACGGCGCGCGGATCGAGGCGATCCGCGAGGCGATCGCCGGCATGGGTGCCGAGCCCGAGCTTGAGGCGGTGCTGCTGACCGCGCTGCTCGAGGCCGCCGACCGGGTGGACAGCACCGCCGGGCTGCAGATGGCCTACATGAAGGCCTGGGCGCCGCGCGCGCTGCAGCCGCTGCAGCTCCGCCTGCCTGCCCTGCTGCCGCGCCCTGCCGCCGGCGGCTGCCAGGCGCTCTGCGGGGAAGCCGAGGCGGTGGCGGCCTCGGCCGAGTGCGACCTCGCCTACCTCGACCCGCCCTACAACCAGCATTCCTATCTCCGGAACTACCATGTCTGGGAGACGCTGGTGCGCTGGGACCAGCCGGAGGTCTATGGCTTGGCGCAGAAGCGCACGGATTGCCGCACCCGCCTGTCGGATTTCAACAGCCGCCGCCGCATCGGCCCCGCCCTGGCCCGGACGGTCGCCGCCCTGCGCTGCCCGGCGGTCATCGTCTCCTTCAACGACGAGGGCTACCTCGCCCGGGCGGAACTCGAGGCGATGCTCGGCGCCCGCGGCCACCTGCAGGTCATCGAGATCCCGCACGAGCGCTACGTCGGCGCCAAGATCGGCATCCACAACCCGCAGGGTGCCAAGGTCGGCCAGGTCGGCCGGCTGCGGAACGTCGAATACCTCTTCGTCGCGACCGAGAGCCGGCTGACCCTGCCCGCGCCGCAGGCCGCGTGATGACCGGCGGACCGTCGCTCGCCCGCAAGCTGGCCGGCTTCGGCCTGCTCGGGCTCGGGCTGCTCGGCCTGGTGCTGCCGATCCTGCAGGGGATCCTCTTCCTCGCGCTCGGCCTCTTCATCCTGCGCGACCAGTACGACTGGGCGCGGGAGGGCATGGCGAAGCTGCGCGCCCGCTGGCCCCGCCAGGTCGAGGGGGTGGAGGCGATGGAGGGCCGGCTGGTCGCCTGGTCCCGCCGCCAGGCCGAACGCGTGAAGCGCTTGCTGTCGTAGAACTACGCCCGCCCGGCGCCGTTGCTCCTGCCTTATCGGTCGCCCCTCCGGGCGGCCGCAACGGGAGAACGCTTCATGCATCGCAGACTGACCCTTTTGGCCGGCGCCGCCATCCTCGCCGCCGGCCCCGCCGCCTTCGCCCAGACCCAGCAGCAGCGCGCCCAGGCCGTGCAGGGCCAGACCACCCAGGGCCAGACCGGCGCGGCCGGCACCACCCCCGCCGCGACGGCCAACCGCGCCGAGGTGGTGACCGGCCAGGAATTCATGCGCCTCGCCTCGATGAGCGACCGCTTCGAGGTGGCGAGCAGCCGGCTGGTGCAGCAGAAGTCGCAGAACGCCCAGGTCAAGCAGTTCGCCGAGCACATGGTGCGCGACCACACCAAGACGACTCAGGAGCTGCAGCAGCTGATCCAGCAGGTGCCCGGCAGCGGCGCCGGCGCGGCCACGCCGCTGCCGAACGGCCGGGAATCCCAGGGTACCGCGCAGAGCGGCCAGGTCACCAATGCCCAGGGCGGGCCGCAGCATGAAGGGCTGGACCAGCAGCATACCGCGCTGCTGCAGCAGCTCCAGGCCGCCAACGGTGCCGAGTTCGACCGGCTCTATGTCCGCCAGCAGGTCGCGTCGCACCAGCAGGCGGTGGACCTGTTCAGCAACTACAGCCAGTCGGGCGACAACCCGCTGCTGAAGCAATGGGCGGCGAAGACCCTGCCCGACCTGCAGCAGCACCTGCAACTGGCGCAGAAGCTGCAGCAGGGCACCCAGGGTTAGAGAGCACCCAGGGTTAGAGAGCGCTCAGCGCTAGGGAGCACCCAGGGCCAGGCGCCCCCGATGCCCGGCGGATGACCCCGCCGGGCATCCACTTGGCAAGGCGCGGCGCGGGCACGAGACTCGGCGGCATGTCCGCCCTCCGTTCCACCGGATGAGCCAGCCCACGGGCCAGGCCGCCCCGGATGCCCGCCGCAACGCCCTCATCCTCGGCGTGGCGCAGACGCTTGCCTGGGCTGTCACCTACTACCTGCCCGCGGTGGTGGCACCGGTGGTGGTGGCCGATCTCGGGGCCGACCCGGCGCTGGTCTATGGCGCCTTTTCCGTCGCGCTGCTGATCTCGGGCCTTGCCGCGCCGCGGGTCGGCCGGGTGATCGAGCGGCGCGGCGGCAGGCCGGTGCTGCTGGCCTCTGCCGGGCTGCTTGCGCTCGGCCTGCTGCTGCTCGGCCTGCTGCCCGGGCTCTGGGGCTGGGCGCTGGGCTGGGTGGTGCTCGGCTTCGGCATGTCGATGGGGCTCTACGAGGCGGCCTTCGCCACGCTCGGCGTGCTCTATGGCCGGGCGGCGCGGCGGCCGATCACGATGGTCACGCTGCTCGCCGGCTTCGCCAGCACCGTCGGCTGGCCGATGAGCGCGGCGCTGGTCCCGCTGCTCGGCTGGCGGGGCACCTGCCTGGCCTATGCGGCGATGCTGCTGCTGGTGGTGCTGCCGCTGTACTCGCTGCTGCCGCGCGCCGCCGCCGCGGCCGAGGCGGCGCCCGGCACGGGGCCGGAGCCCGCCGACCCGGTGCTGCCCGCCGCCTGGGTGCGGCGCAGCTTCCTGCTGCTGGCGGTCTTCTTCACGCTTCGCGCCATCATCAGCGCGACGCTTTCGGTGCACCTGATCGCGGTGCTGGGCGGGCTCGGCCTTTCGGTCACGGCGGCGGTGGCTGCGGCGGCGCTGATGGGCCCGGCCCAGGTCGGCGGGCGGCTGCTGGAGTTCACCCTCGGCCGCGCGGCGCATCCGTTGACCGCGGCCAGGCTGGGCGGGGCGTTGCTGCCGGCGGGCGCGCTGCTGCTGGTTTTGGCCGGGCCGGTGGCGGCGGTGCCCTTCGTGCTGCTCTACGGGGCCAGCAACGGGATCATGACGATCAGCCGGGGCGCCCTGCCGCTCGCGCTGTTCGGGCCGCGCGGCTATCCCGTGCTGATGGGGAAGCTGGCCCTGCCGATCCTGCTGGCCCAGGCCGGGGCACCGATGCTGACCGCACCGCTGGTGGCGGATCAGCCGGCGATGGCGGTGCTGGGCCTGGCCGGACTGCTGGCGCTGGCCGCGCTGGCTTGCCTGCTGCCGCTGCGCCGCACGCCCTGAGCGGCGTCAGTCGCGGCGTTCCTGCCGGATACGGGCGAAGGCGATGCAGGCGCCGGCGCTGGCGACCAGCAGGGTCGAGGCGCTGGCCCAGACGAGGGTAATGAGCGCGACGCGGCGCAGGGCTTCCGCCTGGACAAGGTCGAGCCAGAAAAAGGTCGAAATCACGACCACACCCAGAATCCAGTGCTGCACGGTCTGCTGCCGCATGCTCTTTGTTCCTCCCGCCCGGCGCTGACCCGGGGTTAACGCCACACCGTGGACATAATCGTATACCGCACACAGACGTGAAGCAAGCCCTCGTGTCAACGCGCATCCGTGTCTTGACCAGCACCCGGTGTCGTGCCGAAAGCGGCTCGAAACGCCGCGCCGAAGGCCGGGGCGCTGGCATAGCCGACCGCCGCTGCCGCCCGCGCCGGGGCCATGCCTTGGGCCAGCAGCGCTGCCGCTTCTGACAGCCGCAGCATCTGCCGCCAGCGGCCGAAGCTCATCCCCGTCTCGCGCCGGAACAGCCGGGTCAGGGTGCGGGCGCTGGCGCCGCATTCGGCCGCCCAGGCCTCCATCCCCGCGTTCCGCGCCGGGTCGGCCCGCAGCGCCGCCGCGAGGCGCAGCAGGCGCGGGTCGCGCGGCGCCGGCACGCCGAGCGGCAGGGACGGCGCGCGGGCGATCTCGTCCAGGATCAGCGCCGCCAGATGCCCGCCGCGGCCGGCCTCGTCCCATTCCAGCGGCTCGGAACAGGCGGCGAGGATCAGCTCCCGCAGCAGGGGCGAGACCGCCAGGACGGTGACGCCGGCCGGGCCTGCCCCCATCCGCACCGCCTGGGCCGCATCGGCGCGGAGGAACAGCGCCCGCATCGCCACCGGCCCCTGCATGGCGGTGACGTGGGGCACCGCGGCCGGCAGCCAGAGCGCGCGGCCCGGCGGCACCACGAAGCCGGCGGCATCGGTGGTGATCCGCATGATGCCGCGCGTGGCGTAGAGAAGCTGGACCCGCTCGTGCGAATGCCGCGGCACCGCCTCCCCGTCCGCATAGTCGCGGGTGAAGCCGACCAGCGGCCGGTCCACCGCATCCTGCGGCAGGCGGCGGGTCGGGGCGGGCGGGAAATGGCCGGTTGGAGACATGGATTGGCCGAACGTCGCGGGACGGCCAGGATAGGATCAGTCCAACGCCCGAGGAAAGACCAGGAAGCGCCCGATGCACGACCCCGGCAAGCGGCAGATCATCTTCATCAACGCCGCGCATACCCTGAACCACTACGGCCTGCTGATCCTCGCCACCGCGGTGCTCGGCATCGTCCAGCAGGCGCCGGAGGCCTTCGGCCGCGACTACGGGCCGATCCTCGCCCTCGGCACCGCGATGTTCGTGCTCTACGGGCTCGGCGCCCTGCCGATGGGCTGGCTGGCCGAGCGGGTCGGGCGGAAGGCGCTGATGTGCGCCTTCTTCCTCGGCGTCGGCGCCTCGATGCTGGCCGCCGGCATCGCCACCTCGCCGCTGGCGCTCGGCATCGCGCTGGCCTGCATGGGCGCCTTCTCCGCCATCTACCACCCGATCGGCACGGCGATGCTGGTCGAGGCGGCGGGGACGCGGGTCGGCCGCGCGGTCGGCATCAACGGCGTCTTCGGCAATCTCGGCGTGGCCCTCGCCCCGGTGGTCACCGCGGTGCTGGCGGCGCGGCTGGGCTGGCACTTCGCCTTCCTGGTGCCGGGGACGATCGCGCTGGTCCTCGGCCTGCTCTACCTGCGGGAGCCGGCCTTCGACACCGCCAAGGCGGCCGGGCCGCAGAAGCCCTTCCCGGTCATCCCGCGCGCCATCGTCCGCCGCGCGGTCGCCGTGCTGCTGACCATCGCCGCGGTCTCCGGCCTGATCTTCAACGCCTTCACCCTGCTGCTGCCGAAGCTGATGGAGGAGCGCCTGGCCTCCTCGCCGGACCTGCTGCCGGTGGTCGGGCTGCTGGCCTTCGCCGCGACGCTCTGCGGCGGGCTGACCCAGTTCACCGTCGGCAACCTGATCGACCGGCGGACCCTGAAGGCGATCTTCCTGCCGCTCGCCCTGGTGCTGGTCCCGGCGATGGTGCTGCTGGCCTATGCCGATGGCTGGGTGGTGCTGCCGCTCTCGGCGCTGATCGCCGCCTCGGTCTTCGGCCAGGTGACGGTGAACGAGACGATGACCGCGCGCTACGTGGCGCCGGCGCTGCGGACCAAGCTCTATTCCGTCCGCTTCACCATCGGCTTCCTCGGCGCCGCCGCGGCCTCCCCGCTGATCGGCTTCCTGCACGAGGCGACGGGCAGCCTGACCGCGCCGATGCTGGTGCTGGCGGCCTTCGGGGTGCTGACCTTCTGCTGCGCCCTGGTTTTCCCGAACCGGCCGGAGGAGCTGCAGCCGGAGTTGTGGGCCAAGGCGGCGGCGCCGCCCGCCGGGGTGCCGGCCGCGGCGGAGTAAGCCGCCGGCGGGCACCCGGCTAGGGCGCCCGCAACAGCGTCAGCCCGTCGATGTCGCTGCCGTCATGCGCCCAGTCGAGCGGCTGCTGCCGCACCACCAGCAGCCCCTCCTTCGCCGCGTAATGGCGCATCAGGGCCAGCGACATGGTGTTCCGCCAGTGCGGGTGCCGCCGGAAGTCGCCGCCGGCCAGCGACATGTCGTTCGAGTGGTGCAGGAAGGCATGCCCGCCCGGCCGCAGGGCCCGCCGCGCCTCGGCCAGGTAGGCCCGCACCACGTCGCTGTCGAAGTGCACCATGGCATCGAAGCAGAACAGGAAGCTCAGCGTCGCGTCCGGCACCGGCAGGCTGCAGCCGTCATTGGCCGCATAGGCGATGCGCGGGTCCTCGCCGAAGCGAGCCCGGCAGAGCGCGACGTTCGAGGCATGGATGTCGACGATATGCAGCCGGCCCGCCATGGGCAGCAGCTTCGCCGCGTTCCGCCCGCGCCCGGCGGCGAGGTCCATGGTGACCGAGAGGTCGATCCCCGTCGCCTCGACCTGCAGGAAGGGCAGGATGATGGTCGCCCATTGCATCTCCGCGGCCGGCTCGGCCTCGGCGAAATAGGCGGCCTCGATCCAGTCGCGCCCGACATCCTGGGCGGCCTTGAGCGTGCCGGGCGGCGGCGTGGTCTGGGTCATCGGCGCGATCCTCCGAAGGTCGGGCCCCCATAGGTCGGCGCGGCGGGGCGGCAAAGGCCCGATTGCCGGCCCCGCGCCATTGACCCGGGCGGGCGGGCGCGGTTTGCATGGCGCATGACCCCGCTCTCCGGCCCCCTGCTGTCGGCGCCCCTGCTTTCGGGGCATGCCCGCCTCGCCGGCATCCTGGGCTGGCCCGTCGGCCATTCCCGCTCGCCCCGCCTGCACGGGCTCTGGCTGCGCCGCCACGGCATCGACGGCGCCTATGTGCCCCTCCCGGTGCGGCCGGAGGCCTTCGCCTCGGCCGTGCGGGCGCTCGCCGATCTCGGCTTCCGCGGCGCCAACGTCACCATCCCGCACAAGGAGGCCGCCTTCGCCGTCTGTGACCGGGTCGACGCCACCGCGCATCGCGCCGGGGCGGTGAACACGCTGGTCTTCCGCGACGGCGCCATCGAGGGATCGAACACCGATGGCTGGGGGTTCCTGGCCAATTGCCGGGAGGCCGCGCCGGGCTGGGCGCCGGATGCCGGGCCGGCGGTGATCCTCGGCGCCGGCGGCTCGGCCCGGGCCATCGCCGCGGCGCTGCTCGATGCCGGCTGTCCCGGCGTCACGCTGGTCAACCGCACCCCGGCCCGGGCGGAGGCGCTGGCCCGGGCGCTGGGCGGGCCGGTCTCGGTCGCCGAGGCGCCGCCGCTGGCCGGGGCGGCGATGCTGGTGAACACCACCTCGCTCGGGATGCAGGGGCAGCCCGGCCTGGCGATCGACCTCGCGCCGCTGCCGGCCGCGGCCGTCGTCGCCGACATCGTCTATGTCCCGCGCGAGACGCCGCTGCTGGCCGCCGCCCGGACGCGCGGCCTAGCCGCGGTGGAGGGGCTCGGGATGCTGCTGCACCAGGCGCGGCCGGGTTTTTCCGAGTGGTTCGGGGTGACGCCGGAAGCGGACGACGAACTCCGCGCCGTGGTCGGCGGGGATATCCCGGCGCGATGAAGGTCATCGGCCTCACGGGCGGCATCGGCATGGGCAAGTCCACCGCTGCCAATACCTTCAAGCGCCTGCGCGTGCCGGTCTTCGACGCCGATGCCGCCGTGCATGCGCTGCAGGCCAGGGGCGGCCGCGCCGTCGCACCGATCGCCGCCGCCTTCCCCGGCACGGTGGAATCCGGCCGCGTCGACCGGGAGGCGCTGCGCCAGGCCGTCCTCGGCAGGCCCGAGGCGATGCGGCGGCTGGAGCGCATCGTCCACCCGCTGGTCCGCGATGCCGAGCGCCGCTTCATGGGCGCCGCCCGGCGGCGGGCGGAACGCCTGGTGGTGCTCGACATCCCGCTGCTGTTCGAGACCCGCGGCGAGGGCCGCTGCGACCTGGTGGTGGTGGTCACCGCCCCCGCCGCGGTGCAGCGCTGGCGGGTGCTGCGCCGCCCCGGCATGACCGAGGAGCGGCTGCGCTACATCCTTGCCCGCCAGATGCCGGACCGGGAGAAGCGCCGCCGCGCCGACGTGCTGGTGCAGACCGGCCAGTCGCGCCACATGGCGCAACGGGCCATCCGCAAGCTGGTCAGGGAGTTGCGCGCATGAGGCAGCTGGTGCTGGACACCGAGACCACGGGCCTCGACCCCGCCACGGGCGACCGCGTCATCGAGATCGCGGCGATCGAGATCGTCAACCTGATCCCGACCGGCGAGGCCTACCACGTGCTGCTCGACCCCGAGCGCGACGTGCCGCCCGAGAGCACCAAGGTGCACGGCTTCACGCTCGAGATGCTGCAGGGCAAGCCGAAATTCCCCGAGGTCGTGGACGACTTCCTCGGCTTCCTCGGCAACGCCCCGATCGTCGCGCACAACGCGCCCTTCGATTTCGGCTTCCTGGATGCGGAGCTGGTCAAGGCCGGCCGCGGCAGGCTGGACCGGGCGCGGATGGTCGACAGCCTAGCAATCGCCAAGAAGCGCTTCCCCGGCATGCCGAACAGCCTCGATGCGCTCTGCCGCCGGCTCGGCGTCGACAATTCGATGCGCACCAGCCACAACGCGCTGCTCGACGTGAAGCTGCTGGCCCAGGTCTACCTGGAGCTGATGGGCGGCAAGCAGCCCGGCCTGGTGCTGGCGGCGCAGGTCGCGGCGCCCAAGGTCACGCTCGGCGGGCTGACGCGGCAGCGCACGCCGCGGCCGATCGCCCCGAGCCCGGCCGAGCTCGAGGCGCATGCCGCCTTCCTGCGGAAGCTGAAGGACCCGCTCTGGCTGAAGCCGCCCTTCGCCGAGGCGGAACAGGGCGGAACCTGAGGCGCGGCGGCGGCTTGCACCCGGTCTGAACCCGAACCGGGAGCAACCGCGCATGCGAAGCCTGAACAATGCCGTCGTCGTCATCACCGGCGCCTCCTCCGGCATCGGCAAGGCGACCGCCCTTGCCTTCGCCCGCCGCGGCGCCCGCCTCGTGCTCGGCGCCCGCCGGGCCGAGCCGCTGGAGGCGACGGCGCATGAATGCCGCCAGCTCGGCGCCGAGGCCCTGGCGGTGCCGACCGACGTCACCGACGAGGTCGCGGTGCAGGCCCTCGCCCAATCGGCGATCGACGCGCACGGCGTCATCGATCTCTGGTTCAACAATGTCGGCACCGGCGTCTTCGGGCCCTATTGGGAAGCGCCGGTCGGCCTGCAGAAGAAGGTCATCGAGGCCAACCTGATCGGCACCCTGCACGGGGCCTCCGCCGCGCTGCCGCATTTCCTGAAGCAGCGGCGCGGCGTGCTGGTCAACATGTGCTCGATGGGCGGCTGGTCGCCGACGCCCTTCGCCGCCTCCTACGCCGCCAGCAAGTACGGCATCCGCGGCTTCACCGCGAGCCTGCGGCAGGAACTGACGGGGCATCCCGACATCCATGTTTCCGCGGTCTTCCCGGCGCTGGTCGACACGCCCGGCCTGGCGCATGCCGCCAATGTTTCGGGCCGGCGGATCGACCCGCCCGGCCCCTTCCTGACGCCGGAGGCGGTGGCCGAGGTGGTCGTCGGCCTGGCCCGCAAGCCGCGCGACGAGGTGGCGGTGGGCTGGCCGGCGACGGCGGCGCGCGTCGCCTATGGCCTGGCCCCCGGTCTCGCCGAGCGCGGCATCGGCGCCGCGATGCGGGCCGCGCTGCGCCGCGCCCGGCCGGATGCCCGGAGCGAGGGCGCGGTGGCCCGGCCGGTTTCCACCGGCACCGGGACGCGCAGCGGCAAGCCGGTCTGGCACGTGCGGGGGCCGAGCGCGGGCAGCCTGGCGCTGGGCGGGCTCGGCCTGCTGCTCGGCGCGGAATTGCTGGCGGGGGTCCTGACGCGGCGGGGTTGAGGGTCTAGCTTTCCTTCCGCGGGAAACATCGCAGGAGGAAACGCATGGGCCAGGTCCAGGGCAAGGTCGCGCTCGTCACCGGGGCGGCCGCCGGCATCGGCGCCGCCATCGCCACCACGCTGGGGCGGGAGGGCGCGACGGTGGTCCTCACCGACCTCGACGATCGCCGCGGCGAGGCGACCGCCGAGGCGATCCGCGCCGCCGGCGGCCAGGCGCTGTACCTGCATCAGGACGTGACGGAGGAGGGCCGCTGGGCCGAGGTCGTCGGCGAGGTGGACAAGCAGTACGGCCGGCTCGACGTGCTGGTGGCCAATGCCGGCATCGCCATCATGGGCCCGCTGCTGGAGATGTCGCTGGCCGATTGGCGCAGGCAGACCGCGGTGAACATCGACGGCGTCTTCCTGACGGTGAAGCACGGCATTCCCCTGATGCGGAAATCCGGCCAGGGCGGGTCGATCGTCATGATCTCCTCGGTCGCCGGGCTGCGCGGCTCGGCGAACCTCGCGGGCTATTCGGCGACCAAGGGGGCGGTGCGGCTCTTCGCCAAGTCGGTCGCGCTGGAATGCGCCGGGGCGCGCGACGACATCCGCTGCAACAGCGTCCATCCCGGCATCATCGACACCGAGATCTGGGACAAGATGCCGGCCGGCGCCGCCGATTCGCGGCGCAACGCGCCGATCGACGCGCGTGCCATCGCCGAGGGCAGCGTGCCGACCGGCAAGCTCGGCACGGCGCAGGACATCGCCAACGGCGTGCTCTATCTCGCCTCCGACGCCTCGCGCTACGTGACGGGGTCGGAGCTGGTGATCGACAGCGGGCTGATGGCCGGGCGGGTCGGGAACCTCGCGGCACGCTGAGCCGCGGCGCTCAGGCCTCCCGCTCGCGCTCCGCCATCATGGCGCGGCAGGCCGGCCGGGCCTGGCAGGCGGCCAGCCAGGCCTGGACCCTCGGTGCCGCCTCGAACAGCTCGGGCGCCGCGCCGGCATAGCGGATCACCTCGGCCAAGTTCAGGTCGGCAACGGTGAAGCGGCCGCCGACCAGGAAGCCGGTTGCCGCCAGCGCCGCGTCCAGCACCGCGAAGGGCGCCCGCAGCGCCGCGACGGCCGCCTCCGCCCGGGCGGGGTCGCAGGGGCCCTGCGGGTTGGCGACGCGGTGATACAGCACCTCGAGCGTATGCGGCTCGGCCTCGGTCATCGCCCAGAACGACCACATGGTCATCAGCCCGTCCTCGGCCGCACCGGCCGGGCCGAGCGGGCCGCCATGGCGCTTCGCCAGGTAGAGGTTGATCGCCAGCGACTCGTGCAGGACCAGCCCGTCCTCCTCGATCGCCGGGATGCGGCCGTTGGGGTTCACCGCGAGGAAGGCGGGCGAACGCGTGTTCAGCGGCGCATCGGCCGCGGCGGGGTCGGGCAGGCGGTAGGCCTGGATGACCGGTACGTGGCGGTAGTCGAGGCCGAGTTCCTTGGCCATCCAGATGGTGCGGGAGGCACGCGAGCGGTAGACGCCGTAGATCGTCAGCATGGGTTGGTTTCTCCCGGTTCGCCCTCAGCCTGGCACCATCCGCCGCAGCCCGGCCACCCCCGCCGCCAGCGCATCCTGCAGCAGCCAGGCGTCGCCGCCCCAGGCAATCAGCCGGAAGCCGTCCTCGATCGCCCGCTCGGCCTCCGCCGCACTCGTGACCAGCCGGCCGAGCCCCTTGCCGTGCTTCCGGGCCGCGGCGCAGATCCGCCGCGTCGCCTCGCGGAACTCCGGATGGTCGAACTGGCCGGGGATGCCGAGCGAGGCCGAGAGATCGAAATGGCCGAGCCAAAGGGCGTCGACGCCGTCGAGCGCGGCGATCGACTCGGCCTGCTCGACGCCCTCCGCCGTCTCGATCATCAGGATCAGCACCGTGCGGTCGTTGGCCGCCGCCAGCGCCTCGGCCGGGGCGGCACTGCGGTAGTTGTCGTGCGCGATACGCAGCGCGACGCCGCGGCGGCCCATCGGCGGGTATTTCAGCGCGGCGACGGCGGCGCGCGCGACCTCGATGTTGCCGACCAGCGGCAGCATCACGCCCTCCGCCCCGACATCGGCGATGCGGGCGATGTCGTGTGCGTCCCGGGAGGGGATGCGGACCAGGGTCGGGATGCCGCCGGCCTCGAGGAAGCGGAGCCCGGCCTTCACCGTCTCCTCCGAGAAGCCGCTGTGCTCCATGTCGAGGAAGGCGAAGTCGCAGCCGGCGCCGGTCAGGATATGGCCGATGCCGGGGGTAACGAATTCCACCAGGAAGGTGCCGGCCGCCAGGCCGCCCGAACGGACCATCTCTTTCAGTGATTTAGCCACATTTATCTCCCTTTTCAGCGTGGAACCTGAAGCGGCGGCGGGCATTTGCCCGCATTCTCCCACCATGCCTAACTGCCGGGGAAGACCACGGGGGAAGACAACGACCGATGCCGGAAGCGCCGACGCCGACACGCCTGCAGCCGCCCGCCGATTCGCGTGTCGAATACTCGGTTCCCGTCGGCGACACGATGAAGACCACCACCTGCTACATGTGCGCCTGCCGCTGCGGCATCCGGGTGCACCTGAAGGATGGCCGGATCCGCTATATCGAGGGCAATCCCGACCACCCCGTGAACAAGGGCGTCATCTGCGGCAAGGGCAGTGCCGGCATCATGACGCAATACGCGCCGGCCCGGCTGAGCAGCCCCCTGCTCCGCGTCGGCGAGCGTGGCTCCGGCGAGTTCAAGGAAATCTCCTGGCCCGAGGCGATGGAGATCGCCACCGGCTGGCTGCGGAACATCCGGGAGACGGATCCGCGCAAGCTCGCCTTCTTCACCGGCCGCGACCAGTCGCAAAGCCTGACCGGCTTCTGGGCCGCGCAGTTCGGCACGCCGAACTTCGCCGCGCATGGCGGCTTCTGCTCGGTCAACATGGCGGCCGGCGGGCTTTATTCCATTGGTGGCTCGTTCTGGGAATTCGGTGAGCCCGACTGGGATCGCGCCAGATACGTGCTGATGTTCGGCGTGGCCGAGGACCACGACAGCAACCCGATCAAGCTCGGCGTCTCGAGAATCAAGGAACGCGGGGCGAAATTCGTCTCGGTGAACCCGGTGCGCACCGGCTATTCCGCGGTGGCCGACGAATGGGTCGGCATCCGCCCCGGCACCGACGGGCTCTTCGCGCTGGCGCTGGCGCATGAGCTGCTGCGGACCGACAAGATCGACCTCGAATTCCTGGGGCGCTACACCAATGCCGCCTGGCTGGTGGTGCGCAACCCGGGCGGGGCCGATGACGGCCTGTTTGCCCGCGACGAGAACGGCGCGCCGCTGGCCTGGGACCGCATGCGCGGCGCGACGGACGCCAAATCGGCCGGCCTCTCGCCCGTGATGGTCGGCGACTACACGTTGCCGGATGGCCGGCAGGCCCGGCCGGTCTTCCACCTGCTGGCCGAGCGCTACCTCGCCCCTGAATACGCGCCCGATGCGGTCGCCGAACGCTGCGGCATCCCCGCCGCGACCATCCGCCGCATCGCCGCGGAGATCGCCGAGGTCGCCTTCGGGCAGCCGCTGGTGCTGGATCAGCCCTGGACCGATGTCTGGGGCAACCGCCACGCGCAGACCATCGGCCGCCCGGTCGCCTTCCATGCCATGCGCGGCATCTCGGCGCATAGCAACGGCTTCCATTCCTGCCGCGCGCTGCACCTGCTGCAGATGCTGCTGGGCGCGGTCGATACCCCGGGCTCCTGGCGCTACAAGTCGCCCTTCCCGCGGCCGATCCCGCCCGGCCCGCCGCCGGCCGGCAAGGGCGCCAAGCCGAACACGCCGCTGGTCGGCAACCTGCTGTCCTTCCCGCAGGGCCCGGACGACCTGCTGGTCGACGATGCCGGCAATCCCTTGCGCATCGACAAGGCCTTCTCCTGGGAAGCGCCGATGGCGCTGCACGGGATGATGCACACCGTCATCGGCAATGCCGGCGCCGGCGATCCCTACCCCATCGACACGCTGTTCATGTTCATGGCCAACATGGCCTGGAACAGCGCGATGAACCCGGGCGAGGTGATCCGCATCCTGACCGAGAAGCGCCCGGACGGCGAGCACGTCATCCCGCACGTCATCTACTCGGATGCCTACTACTCCGAGACGGTGCCCTATGCCGACCTGATCCTGCCGGACACGACGTATCTGGAACGCTGGGACTGCATCTCGGTGCTCGACCGCCCCATCGGCAGCGCGCACGGCGCCGGCGATTCGATCCGCCAGCCCGTCATCGCGCCCGACCGCGACGTGCGCCCCTTCCAGGAGGTGCTGATCGAGCTCGGCGCGCGGCTCGGACTGCCAGCCTTCGTGAGGGAGGACGGCAGCCCGAAGTTCAAGGACTACCCCGATTACATCGTCAACCACCAGCGCGCGCCCGGCGTCGGCCCGCTGGCCGGCTTCCGCGGCACGGATGGCAGCAAGAAGGGCGTCGGCGAGCCGAACCCGGACCAGCTGCAGCGATACATCGACAATGGCTGCTTCTGGCGCGACCACCTGCCGCCGGAGCAGCACTGGTACAAGCACGCCAACCAGGCCTATCTCGACAACAGCAAGGCCATGGGCTTCATCCCCAAGGCCGAGCAGATCGTCATGCAGATCTGGTCGGAGCCGCTGCAGAAATTCCGCCTGGCCGCCGAGGGCCATGGCGAGCGGCAGCCGCCCGACCGCCTGCGCGAGCGCATCCGCACCTATTGCGACCCGCTGCCGATCTGGTACCCAGCCCTGGAGCAGCAGGGCGCCGACCTCGCGCGCTTCGACCTCTCGGCGGTCACCCAGCGGCCGATGGCGATGTACCATGCCTGGGGCTCGATGAATGCCTGGCTGCGGCAGATTCATGGCTCCAACAAGCTCTACATGGCGCGCAGCAGGGCCGAGGCCCTGGGACTGGTGCATGACGACTGGATCTGGGTCGAGAGCCGCAGCGGCCGGCTCAAATGCCAGCTCGCGGTGATGGAAGGCGTGAACGCCGACACGGTCTGGACCTGGAACGCCATCGGCAAGCGCGGCGGCGCCTGGGGCCTGACGGAGGACAGCCCGGAAATGCTGCGCGGCTTCCTGCTGAACCACGTCATCAGCGAATGGCTGCCGGCGCAGGAGGGTTTCCGGAGTGCCAATGCCGACCCGGTGACCGGGCAAGCCGCCTGGTACGACCTGCGTGTCCGCGTCACCAAGGCCGACAGCCCCGGCGTGACCGAACCGCATTACGCCCCCCTGCACGAACGGCCGAACCAGCCGAAGCGTGTCGACATCCTGCGCTACAGCACGAAGTCCGAAGCATGACCTGCCTGCCCGAGATCACCCCCGGCGCTAAGAAGCTGGGCCTCGTCATCGACCTCGACACCTGCGTCGGCTGCCAGGGCTGCGCGACCAGCTGCAAGGAATGGAACGCCTCCGGCCATTCCGCGCCGCTGCCGGACTACAAGCCCTATTCCGCCGGGGCCGAGGGCGTCTGGTTCAACCGCGTCCACAGCTACGAGGCCGGCGAGGGCGCGGACGGCCGCACGGTCCACTTCCCCCGGTCCTGCCTGCATTGCGAGACGCCGGCCTGCGTCACGGTCTGCCCCACGGGGGCCTCCTACAAGCGCGGCGAGGACGGCATCGTCCTGGTCGACCACGACATCTGCATCGGCTGCGGCTTGTGTGCCTGGGCCTGCCCCTATGGCGCGCGGGAGATGGACGAGGACCAGGGGGTGATGAAGAAATGCACCCTCTGCGTCGACCGCATCTACAACGAGACCATCCCCGAGGCGCAGCGCCAACCGGCCTGCGTGCTAGCCTGCCCGACCAAGGCGCGGCATTTCGGCGATCTCGGCGACCCCGAGAGCAAGGTCAGCCGGCTGGTCGCCGAGCGCGGCGGCCAGCCGCTGATGCCCGAGCTCGGCTACGGCCCGGTGAACAGCTACCTGCCGCCGCGCCGCCGTGCCGATACCCAGCCGGTTGAGGACGCGCCGACGCCGATGGACATCAAGAACCCCGTGCTGCGCTGGATGGACCGCGTTCTGAGCCGATGAATCCCGCCCCCTCGATCGTCTTCTTCACCACCGCCTCGGGCGCTGGCTACGGGCTGCTCTTCTGGCTCGGCCTGCTGCGGCCGGTCGGGCTGGTGCCGCAGGTGCCGGCCTTCGCGCTGCTCTGCCTGGCGCTCGCGCTGCTGCTGATCACCGCGGGGCTGGCTTCCTCCTTGCTGCATCTCGGCAATCCGCAGCGGGCCTGGCGGGCCTTCAGCCAGTGGCGTTCGTCCTGGCTGTCGCGGGAAGGCGTGGCGGCGGTCGCCACCTATATCCCCGCGCTGCTCTTCGGCACTGCGCTGCTGACCGGCCGCCCGGGACTCGCCACCATCGCCGGGCTGGTCGCGGCGCTCGGCGCCGTGGTGACGGTGTGGTGCACCGGGATGATCTACGCCTCGCTCAAGCCCATCCCGCAATGGCACCACCCGCTGGTGGCGCCGGGCTACCTGCTGCTCGCGGCCTATACCGGCATGGCGCTGCTGGCCGCGGTCTCGGCCATAGGCGGCGTGGTGGCGGGGCCGGCCAGCTTCATCGTCACCCTCGGCCTCGCCGGGCTGGTGCTGAAGATCGCCTATTGGCGCCTGGTCGATGGCGGCATGGGCCGGTCGAGCGCAGAGAGCGCCACCAGCCTCGGCTTCATCGGCCGCGTCCGCCCGCTCGACCCGCCGCATACCGAAACCAACTACCTGCTGCGGGAGATGGGCTTCCGCATCGCCCGCAAGCATGCGGCGAAGCTGCGCAACCTCACCCTGCTGCTCGGCTTCGGCGGCCCGGTCCTGCTGGCGCTGCTGGCAACGCAACTCGGCTTCGGCGGGCTGCTGCTGCCGTTGGCGGCGCTGCTGGCGCTGGGCGGGATGCTGCTGGAACGCTGGCTGATGTTCGCCGAAGCGCGGCACACCGTGACGCTCTACTACCGCGGCACGTAACCACGCTTGCTCCCTGGCCCGTGGCTTGCAAGGCTCGCTGCGGGAGACGGGAAGGACAAGCGGATGCGCAAACAGGTATTCGGGCTGGCGCTCGCGGCAGCGATCGCCTCTCCGGCGAAGGCGGCCGACATCACCATCGCGGTGGGGGGCGCCTTCACTTCGATGGACCCGCATTTCTTCGACCTTTCGCCAAACCATGCGCTGACCTGGCACGTCTTCGACCGGCTGGTGCATCCCAATGCCGACCAGCGCCCCTCCCCCGGCCTGGCGACCGGCTGGAAGCCGATCAACGAGCTCACCTGGGAGTTCAAGCTGCGGGAGGGCGTGACCTTCCACGACGGCTCCCCCTTCACCGCGGACGACGTGGTCTTCACCTTCGCCCGCGCGCCCAACGTGCCGAACAGCCCGACCTCGATGGGCCAATACATCCGCCCCGTCACCCGGCTGGACGTGGTGGATGCCCACACCATCCGGCTGCATACGGCGGAGCCGGTGCCGTTGATCCCGCAGATGATGTCCTCCTTCTCCGTGGTCGGCCGCAAGCAGGGCGAGGGGCCGGGCGGCGTCGCGCTCGGCACCGCCGACTACAACTCGGGCAAGGCGGCGATCGGCACCGGGCCCTACAAGCTGGCCTCCTTCACCCTCGGCGACCGCGCGGTCTTCACGAAGAACCCGGCCTGGTGGGGCCCGGCCCAGCCCTGGGACAAGGTGACCTACCGGCTTATCACCAACGACAGCGCGCGCGTCGCGGCCCTGCAATCCGGTGACGTCGACGCGATCGACGCCGTGCCGACGCGCGACGTGGCGCGGCTGCAGAAGGATGCGCGGCTGAACGTCGCCTCCCGCCCCGGGCTGCGGCTGATCTACCTCTACGTCGATTCCAACCGGCCGCAGACGCCGCATGTCACCGACAAGGCCGGCAACCCGCTGCCGACGAACCCGCTGCGCGACGTGCGGGTGCGCCAGGCGCTGAGCATGGCGATCAACCGCGAAGGCATCCGCCGGCAGATCATGGAAGGCTTTTCCCTGCCCACCGGCCAGGCGCAGCCGGAAGGAGCGATGGGCTACGATCCCTCGATCAAGGTGCCGGCCTATGACGCCGAGGGGGCGAAGAAGCTGCTGGCCGAGGCCGGCTACCCCGATGGCTTCGCCATCACCCTGCACGGGCCGAACGACCGCTACGTCAACGACGACTCCATCGCCCAGGCCCTGGCGCAGATGTGGAGCCGCATCGGCGTGAAGACCGCGGTGCAGACCAGCCCGGCCAGCGTCTTCTTCACCGCCGGCGGCGTGCGGGACGAGCATTCGATCGCGCTGACGGGCTGGAGCACCTCGACCGGCGAGCCCGACACGCATCTGTCGCTGATGCTGTCGACCCCCGACCCGGCGCGCGGCCGGGGCACCCGGCTGCGGCCCTCGCACTACAGCAATCCCGACCTCGACCGGCTGGTCGACCGTGCCCTGACCACCATCGACCAGGAAGCGCGGGAGAAGCTGTATTTCGAGGCGATCCGCATCGGCTTCCAGCAGGAACTGGCGGTGATCCCGATCCACCATCAGGTCAACATCTGGGCCATGCGCAAGGGCATCAGCTACGCGCCGATGCTGGCGGAATGGACCCGGGCAACGGAATTCTCGCTGGCGAAGTGAGAAAGGTAGGGAGGAAAAGGCACTCCCTCCCCAGGCCCCTTCCTTCCCGCTCGTGGGTCGGCACCCGTCATGCGGCGGGTGCCAGGCTCCAGTGAAATAGAGGAAGGTCCAGGGAGGATACCTCCACCCTGGCCCTACCCTGGTCCGATCCCCGTCTCCTCCCGCCGGCGCTTCTCCACCTCCTCGCCGTAGCGCCGCAGCAGGTGCGCCTCGGTCAGCAGGCCGAGCACGCGGCGCGCCGGCCCGTCCACCACCGCCAGCGCCTCGGCCTCCGCCGCCTCGAAGATCGCCATGGCGTCGCGCACGTTGGTGCGGGGCAGCAGCACGCGGTCCTGGTGGCGGGCGAGTTCCGCCAGCGTCGCCGTCTCCGGCGGCGCCGCATGCGCCTCGGCCACCGCGACGATGCCGGCATAGCGCCCGTCCGCATCCAGCAGCACCACCTGCGTCGCGGCGCCGAGCGGCACCGCGGCACGGAAGGCGGCAAGCTCCATCGCCTCCGGCACGCTGCGCGGGTCGCGCCGCATCAGCCGCCCCGCGGTCAGGTCGTTGATCCAGCCGATGTCGTGCGCGCCGCGGATGCTCTCGCCGCGCAGGTGGAAGCGCCAGGTGGCGAAGGAATAGCCGAAGAGCCGCCGCACGATCAGCCCGGCGACCGCGACCGCGGCCAGCACCAGCCCGACGACCGCCAGGCTGCCCGTCGTTTCCAGCGCCAGAAATGTCATCGCCAGCGGGGCACCGATGACCGCGGCGCCGAAGGCGCTCATCCCCACCAGCGCCATCACCAGCGGGTCCGGCCCGGGCGGCGCCGCCATCGCCACCAGCGCGGCGAAGAACTTGCCGCCCAGCGCGCCGATCAGCAGCGAGGCGAAGAACAGCCCGCCGCGGAAGCCGCTGGCGACCGAGACCATGGAAGCCAGCGCCTTCACCACGATCAGCAGCAGCACCAGCCGCGCCGGCGTCTCCGTGATGAAGGCGAGGTGCAGCGCGCCGTGCCCGGCCGAGAGCGCGACGGTCGAGACGGTGGCCAGCCCGCCGACGCAGAGCCCGCCCAGCATGAGCCGCAGCGCGGCCGAGGGGATGGCGCGGGACAGCAGCGCCTCGGTCGAGGCCACGCCGCGCATCAGCAGGATCGCCGCCAGGCCGCAGAGCGCGCCGAGCAGCAGCGCGAGCGGGTAGAGCGCGTTGTCGACCACGCTCGGCGCCACCGATTCCACCGCATAGGTCCCGGCCTCGAGCCCGCGGGCCACCAGCGTGGCGGTGACGGCCGAGGCGATCACCGGGAACAGCGCGCCGATGCTGTAGGTGCCGATCACCAGCTCGAAGGCGTAGAAGGCGCCGGTCAGCGGCGCGTCGAAGGCGGCGCCGATGGCGCCCGCGGTGCCGGCGCCGACCAGCACGCGCAGGTCGCCCCGCCGCAGCGCGAAGGCGGTGCCGAGGCGGGAGGCGATGCCGCCCCCCGCCTGGGCATAGCCGGCTTCCAGCCCGACCGAGGCGCCGACGCCGTTCGACAGGATGGTCTGCACGCCGACCACCGCCGCATCGGTCAGCGACAGCCGGCCGCCATGCAGCGCATTGGCCTCGATCGGGTCCACCGGCGGCTTCGGTCGCCAGCGCTTCAGCGCAAGGTTCAGCGCAAAGAGCGCCAGCCCGCCCAGCATCGGCACCAGCAGCAGCCGCCAGCTCGGCACGAAGGTGGCGGAGGAGAGCCGGAATTGCGGGCCGATGCCGAAGAGCAGCATGTGCAGCCCGCGCGCCGCCGCCCCCATGCCCCAGGCCAGCAGCCCGACCGCGCCGCCGATCAGCGCGGCGAGCGCGACGATCGCCACCTCGCTGCCTCGGACCCAGCTCCGCAGCGCGACGCCCCGGCGGGCGCGGCGCCGCAGCAGGACCAGGTTGCGGCGGGTGAGGACGGGCACCCGCCTATTCGGCGCGGATGTTGTTCGCCTTCACCACCGCGCCCCAGCGGGCATGGTCGCGGCGCATGATCTCGCCCAGCCCCTCCGCCGTGCCGCCGCCCGGCTCGTCTCCGCGGCTGGTGATGTTGCGGCGGATGGCCTCGTCCTGGCAGGCCTGGTTCACCGCGGCATTGGCGCGCTGGATGATGTCCTTCGGCGTGCCCTTGGGCGCGAACAGGCCGATCCAGGCGAGCACGACGAAGTCCTGGATGCCCTGCTCCGCCGCGGTGGGGATGTCGGGGAAGGCGGGGATGCGCTCGGCGGTCGTCACCATCAGCCCGTTGATCTGCTTCGCCTGGACGAAGGGCGCCACCACGCTGGCGCCGTCGGCCATGACCTGGAAGCGGCCGGCGATGAAGTCCTGCATCGCCGGGCCGCTGCCGCGATAGGGCACGTGCGTCATCTCCGGCCCGCCGATCCTGCTGCGGAACAGCTCCATCGCCACATGGGACAGGCTGCCGGAGCTGGCCGAGCCGTAGTCGACATCGCCCTTCTTCGACTTCGCCCAGGCGGCGAATTCCGCGACCGTCTTCGCGGGGACTGAGGGATGCGTGCAGAAGATCAGCCCGCTCTGCAGCATCATCGCGATCGGCTCGAGCTCGAGCGGGTTGAAGGTCATCGACGGCATGGTGTGCGGGTTGATGACCAGCGGATTGGCATTGCCGACCAGCAGGGTATAGCCGTCCGGCCTGGCGCGCATCACCGTCTCGGTCCCGAGATTGCCGCCGGCGCCGCCGCGGTTGTCGATGACCACGGGCTGGCCGAGCGCCTGCTGCAGGCCGTTCTGCAGCACGCGGGCGGCGAAGTCGGTCTGCCCGCCCGGCGGGAAGCCGACCACCAGGGTGACCGGCCGGTTCGGCCAGGGTGCCTGGGCCAGGGCGGGCGCGGCGAGCGCGCCGGCGCCGAGCGCCAGGGTGGTGCGGCGGGTGAAGGTCTGGGTCATGCGCGTCGCCTCCCGGATGGGCCGCCAGCGCGAGCAGGGGCGGCAGGGCGCGGATAGCCGATCCCGGCGGCGCAACCCAATGCCAAGCGCGCGCGGTCCCGCCATCTAGCCGCCGCGTCCTGCAAGCGGCAGGATGGCGCAACGCCATTCCCCGGGAGGACCATCGTGACCCTGACCCGCCGCGCCGCGCTGGCCGCGCCCGCCCTGCTGCTCGCCGTGCGGGCCCGGGCGCAGGCCGGCTTCCCCAACCGGCCCGTGCGCATGATCGTCCCCTATACGCCGGGCGGCGTCTCCGACATCACCGCACGGTTGATGGCGGAGCCGCTGGCGGCGATCTGGGGCCAGGCGGTGCCGGTCGAGAACCGCGCCGGCGCCGATGGCGTCATCGGCTCCGAGGTCATCGCCCGCGCCGCGCCGGACGGCCATACGCTCGGCCTCGTCTCGGTCGGGCATCCCGTGAACCCGGCCTACTACAAGCTGCCCTACGACACGCTGCGGGACTTCTCCTTCGTCACGCAGACCACCTCGACGCCGCTGGTGCTCTGCGCCGGCAAGGGCTTCGGGCCGGGCAACGTGGCAGAGCTGATCGCCCATGCGAAGAAGAACCCCGGCGTGACCTTCGCCGGCACCGGCGGCGTGGTGCGGCTGGCCCCCGTGCTGTTCGGCCAGCAGACCGGGACCGACCTCGCCTACATCCCCTATCGCGGCAGCACTCAGGCGCATCCGGACCTGATGGCCGGCCGCGTCGACATCATGTTCGACACCGTCCCGGCGGCGCTGCCGCATATCCAGTCCGGCGCCTTCAAGGCCCTGGCGACGACCGGTGCGAAGCGCGCGCCGCAGCTGCCCGACGTGCCGACGGTGGGCGAGACGCTGGCGGGGTTCGAAGCCTCGACCTGGGGCATGGTGATTGCCCCGGCCGGGCTGCCGGAAGCGGTGCTGGCCAAGCTCAACGCCGACTGTGTCGCGGCGCTGCAGCGGCCGGAGGTGATCGAGAAGCACCGGGTGCTCGGGGCGGAGGTGGTGACCTCCTCGCCCGCCCAGATCCGCGCCTTCACCGAGAGCGAGATGAAGAAGTGGGGCGAGGCGGCGCGCAAGGCCGGGATCGTGCCGCAGTAGCTTGACGACGCGGCGCGGCCAGGCGGACCCTTCGGCAAAATCCGGAGGAGACCCCATGCGTCGCGCCCTTCTCACGCTCGGCCTGCTGCTGGCCTTGGCCCTGCCCGCCGCGGCGCAGGCGCCCAGCTATCAGGTCGATCCCTTCTGGCCGAAGCCGCTGCCGAACCGCTGGGGCATCGGCCAGGCGGCGGGCGTCGCGGTGGACGCCCGCGACCATGTCTGGGTGATCCACCGCCCGCGCACCATGACGAAGGACGAGGCCGGCGCGGCGCAGACCCCGCCGCTGTCGGAATGCTGCGTCCCGGCGCCCTCGGTCATCGAGTTCGACGCGGACGGCAACGTCGTGCAGGCCTGGGGCGGGCCGGGGCACCACCCGAGCTGGCCGGAGAACGAGCACGGCATCCATGTCGACCAGAAGGACAATGTCTGGATCGCCGGCAATGGCCCGAACGACCATGTCCTGCTGAAATTCGCCCGCGACGGCCGCTTCCTGCTGCAGATCGGGAAGAAGGGCGAGACCGGCGGCAGCAACGACCCCGAACGGCTCGGCCGGCCGGCGGATGTCGAGGTCGATCCGGCCACCAACGAGATCTTCGTCGCCGACGGCTACGGCAACCGCCGCGTCATCGTCTTCGATGCCGAGACCGGCGCCTACAAGCGCCATTGGGGCGCCTATGGCGAGCGGCCGCCGGCGGACGAGACGCTGCCGGCCTACCGGCCCGGCGACTCCGCGAAGTCGCCGGCGCGCTTCTTCCGCAACCCCGTGCATTGCGTGCGGCTGGCGAAGGACGGGCTGCTCTATGTCTGCGACCGGGCCAACGACCGCGTCCAGGTCTTCCGCAAGGACGGCAGCTTCGTGCGGGAGTTCGTCGTCGCGCCCGATACGCTCGGCAGCGGCTCGGTCTGGGATATGGATTTCCTGCCGGACCCGACGCAATCGGTGCTGCTGGCGGCGGATGGCTCGAACAACGTGGTGTGGCTCATGGGGCGCGACGACGGCGCCCCGCTCGGCCGCTTCGGGCGCAACGGCCGGAATGCCGGCGAATTCCACTGGGTGCACAACATGGCCGTCGACAGCCGCGGCAACGTCTTCACGACCGAGGTGGATACGGGGAAGCGGGTGCAGCGGTTCCGGCTGGTCTCGCAACTGCCGCGCTGAAGGCCGGGGAGAAGGTATTCTCCCCGGGCCCCTCGTCTGTTTTTCTGAGTCCAGCGCTCGCAGCGCGGCGGCACCCGACCCATAGCAAGGACAACAGGAATTCGGGGAAGGATGCCTTCCCTCCCCGACCTTGCCTGTCAGGCCTTCGCCACCTCGCCCCCGGCCTCGACCCAGTCCTTGAAGCCGCCGAGGTTGCGGACGTCCTTGTAGCCGAGGTCCTGCAGCAGCTTGCCGGCCAGCGCGGCGCGACCGCCGGAGGCGCAATAGGTGATCACCACCGGCTTCTGGAAGGCCGGGTTGGGATCGGGGCTTTCCGGATCGGCGCGGAATTCCAGCAGGCCGCGCGGGATCGGCAGCGCGCCGGGGATGGTACCGGACGCGGCGAGTTCCGCCGGCTCGCGCAGGTCGATGAAGACGGCCTCGCCCTTGGCGTGCAGCGCCTTCGCCTCGGCCGGCGAGATGCGCGGCACGGCGGCATTGGCGGCGGCAACCAGCTCCTTCACGGTGGTCGGCATCGGACTTCCTCCCTGGTGTGGAAGCGAAAGCCTAGCCGAAGGCATCCGCCAGGACGAGGCCGAGCAGCGCCGCCGCCCCCACGCCCAGCACCGCGAAGGTCAGCCCCATGCCGGCGGTCCGGAAGCGGAAGACCTCCGGCTCATGGCTGATGCCCCAGGCATGCAGCACGCGGCCCGCGAGGAAGGCGCTGCCCAGCGCGTGCAGGCCCCAGGCCGGCAGCCCCATCCCCTCCAGCAACCCGAGCAGGATCAACCCGAGCGGGACGTATTCCGCGCAATTGCCATGCGCCCGCACCGCCCGTTCCACCAGCCGGTGCGGCGCGCCGAGCGCCACCTTGGTGCGCCGCCGCACGCCAATGACCCGCAGCGAGAGCAGGATGAACAGCGCGGCGAGCAGGGCGGCATAAAGGGAGGTGGCGGGCAGGGGCATGTCCGGGTGCTCCGAGGCGGTCGGACGCCCTATATCCCATCCGATGGAATCCCTTGCCCTCTACCTGCACTGGCCCTTCTGCGCGGCGAAATGCCCCTATTGCGACTTCAACAGCCATGTGCGGGACAGCATCGACCAGGGGCGCTGGCGCGACGCCCTGCGGCGGGAACTGGCGCGGGAGGCGGCGCGCAGCGGGCGGCGCCCGCTCGCCAGCATCTTCTTCGGCGGCGGCACGCCGAGCCTGATGGCGCCCGAGACCGCCGCGGCGCTGATCGAGGATGCCAAGCGGCTGTTCGACGCGCCGGATGACCTCGAGATCACGCTCGAGGCCAACCCGACCAGCGTCGAGGCGGCGAAGCTCGCCGCCTTCCGCGCCGCCGGCGTCAACCGCCTCTCGCTCGGCGTGCAGTCGCTGGATGCCGAGGCGCTGCGCTTCCTCGGCCGCCGGCATGACGTGCCGCAGGCCATAGCGGCGCTGGAGGCGGCGCGGGCGCTGTTCCCCCGGCTGTCCTTCGACCTGATCTATGCGAGGCCGGGCCAGGCCGAGGCCTCCTGGCGGGCCGAGGTGCGGCAGGCCCTGGCGCTGGCCGCCGACCACCTCTCGCTCTACCAGCTGACCATCGAGCCCGGCACGCGCTTCGCCACCGAGCATGCCCGCGGCGCCTTCGCCCTGCCCGACGACGACGCCGCGGCGCGGCTGTATTGGGCGACGGTGGAGGAGGCGGCGCGCTTCGGCCTCTCCCCCTACGAGGTCTCCAACTACGCCAAATCAGGCGCCGAGAGCCGGCACAACCTGGTCTACTGGCGCTATGGCGACTACCTCGGCATTGGCCCGGGCGCGCACCAGCGACTGATGCTGGACGGGTCGTTGCTGGCCGCCCGCCGCCACCGCGCGCCGGAGGAATGGCTGGCCCGGGTCGAGCGCGACGGCCATGCGGTGACCGAGGAGGAGGCGCTGAGCCCGCGCGACCGGGCACGGGAGGCGCTGCTGATGGGCCTCCGCCTGGCCGAGGGCGTGGACCCGGCCCGGCTGGCGGCGCGGTCCGGCCTGACGCTCGCGGATTCGGTCGACCCGGCGATGCTCGCGGCCTGCCTGGACGAGGGCTACCTGGAATGGGGCGCGGCGGGCCGGCTGGTGGCGACCGACGAGGGCCGCATGCGGCTGGACGCGATGCTGCCCGTCCTGCTGCGGTAACGCCGCCGCTTGCGCGGCGGGCCGAAGCCTGCTGCGCTGGCGCCCGGTGCGGGGCAAGCCCGCGCGGGAGGAAACCGGATGGCCACCACGGCGGGCCGCCGCGCGATCGTCATCGGCGGCTCGATCGGCGGGCTCTTCGCCGCCAACCTGCTGCATCGCCGCGGCTGGGACGTGCGGGTCTATGACCGCGTTCCCGGCAGCCTGGAGTCCCGCGGCACCGGCATCGCCCACCATCCGGAAACCGAGGCGATCCTCGCCCGCGCCGGAGTCCAGGACGAGCACGCGCCGGGCGTGCGGGTGGAGGGGCGCGTCGCGGTCGGGCCGGACGGCACCATCCTCGCCCACGCGCACTACCCGCAATACGTCACCGCCTGGGGCCGGGTCTTCAACCCGCTGCGCCTGGCCTTCCCGGCCGAGCGGATGCGGACGGGGATGGAACTGCGCGCCCTGGACCAGGACGCCGAGGGCGTCACCGCGCATTTTGCCGATGGCAGCAGCGCGACCGCCGAGCTGCTGGTCGGCGCCGACGGCTTCCGCTCCGCCGTCCGCGCCGCGGTCGCGCCAGATGTCGTGCCGATCTACTGCGGCTATGTCGGCTGGCGCGGGCTGGTCGAGGAGAGCGTCTTCTCGCCCGCCTTCGCCCCGGTCTTCGCCCAGTTCACCTTCCTCTTCCCCGGGCATGGCGAGTTCATCGGCTACCCCATCCCCGGGCTGAACGACAGCGCCGAGCCGGGCCGCCGGCGCTACAACTTCCTATGGTACTATCCGCTCGATGCCGGCGCGCCGCTCGACGACCTGCTGACGGATGCGGCCGGCACGCGGCACGCCTATTCCATCCCGCCCGGCCTGCTGCGCCCGGCGCACGGCGCCGCGGTCAAGGCCGATGCCGCGGCCCGGCTGCCCGAGCCCTATGCCGAGGCGGTGCGCCGCGCCGAGGGCTTCCTGGTGCAGCCGATCTACGAGCTGGAATCGCCCGCCATGGGCTTCGGCCGCGTCGCGCTGCTGGGCGATGCCGCCTTCACCGCGCGGCCACATGTCGGTGTCGGCGTGCTGAAGGCGGCCGAGGACGCCGAGGCCCTGGCCGAGGCGCTGGACGAAGCTCCCGTGCCGGCGGCGCTGGCCGCCTACGGCGCGCGCCGGCTGCCGCATTGCCGCGCTGCCGTCGCGGTCAGCCGGCATCTCGGCGGCTTCATCGAGCGGCGGTTGCCGCGGCCGGACGCTGACCCGGCGCTCGGGCTCACGCTGCCGCGGCTGCTCGCGCTGAGCGGCCGGCCGGTCGCCCGCGACGCTTACGGGAATGCGGATTGACCGCAGGGCACGGCCACCGGCATCGTTGCGGCAAGACGGCCCTTTGGGGCCGAGGGAGGAGCGAGAGGACATGGCCGATCTCGACCGCATGAGCGTGACCGCGGAGGCGATCGCGCAGATGGCGAAGACGCCGGATCCGCGGATGCGCGAGGTCATGGCCGCCGCCATCCGGCACCTGCACGACTTCGCCCGGGAGGTGGACCTGAAGCCGGACGAATGGCTGGCCGGCATCGCCTTCCTGACCGCCGTCGGCCAGGCCTGCACACCCTACCGACAGGAGTTCATCCTGCTGTCCGACGTGCTCGGCCTCTCGCGCCTGGTGAACGTCATGCACGACGCCGAAGGCCGCGAGGCGGCAGGGACCGAGACCAGCCTGCTCGGTCCCTTCTTCCGCGAGAAGGCGCCGGAATTCGCCCCCGGCGAAAGCATCGCCGTGCACTCCACCGATGGCGAGCAAATGGTGCTCTTCGGCACGGTGACGGATGCCGATGGGCGCCCGGTGCCGGATGCCGAGATCGACATCTGGCAGACCGACGCGCATGGCCAGTACGACCTGCAGGCCAACGACCCCGAGGTGATGGACCTGCGCGGCCGCTACCGGACCGACGCCGCCGGGCGCTACCACATGCGGACGGTCAAGCCGATCGGCTATTCCATCCCGATGGACGGGCCGGTCGGGAAGTTCGTCCGGCAGCAGGACCGCCACGGCATGCGGCCGGCGCATATCCACGTGCTGGTGCAGGCGCCCGGCTACCGCGAACTGGTCACCGCGCTCTACCTCGGCGACGACCCCAACATCGACAGCGACACCGTCTTCGGCGTCTCCGACTCGCTGGTGGTGACGCCGTCGATGGGACTGCCGGGCGCGCCGCGCAGCGACCTGCCGGCGGTGCGCTACGATTTCCGCCTGTCGCGGCTTGCGGCGGGGGAGACCGGCGGGCGCGTCGGCGCCGATCCATCGCAGATGATGCCAGCGGCCCAGTAGAGGCCGCAGCGACTTCAAGGGAGGACAACGAGAATGACCGAGATCACCCGACGCGGCCTCGGCCGCGTCGCCGCCGGCGGCGCGCTGAACGTCGCCGCTGCCGGTGCGCTTACCGCCGCCGCCGGCGCCTTCCCCGCCCTCGCCCAAGGCGCCAACCCGATCCGCATCGGCTTCTCGATGTCGCTCTCGGGCGGGCTCGCGGCGAACGGCCGCTCGGCGCTGCTGGCGCAGAAGATCTGGGCGGAGGACGTGAACGCCAAGGGCGGCATCCTCGGCCGCCAGGTGCAGCTGGTATCCTATGACGACCAGAGCAACCCGGCGAACGTCCCCTCGCTCTACACGAAGCTGATCGACGTCGACAAGGTCGACATGGTCACCTCGCCCTATGCCACGGCGATGATCGCGCCCTCCATGCCCGTCGTGATGCAGCGCGGCATGTGCTACGTCTCGCTCTTCGGCGCCGGCGTGAACGAGAAGCTGAAATACGACCGCTACTTCTCGATAAACGTCACCGGGGACGACATCAAGGGTACCTATGCCCGCGGCTTCCTCGAATGCACCAAGATGCTGCCGACGCCGCCGAAGACCATCTCGATCCTTGCGGTCGACAACGACTTCGCCCAGCGCGCCGCGGAAAGCGTGCGGACGCTGAGCCGCGAATACGGGCTGCGGATCGTCTACGACCGGTCCTACCCGCCGAGCACGGTTGACTTCACGCCGACCATCCGCGCCATCCAGGCGCAGCGGCCGGACGTGATCTTCTTCGCCTCCTACCCGCCCGACAGCAACGGCATCCTGCGCGCGGTCAGCGAGCTGCGCGTCACCGCCGCGCTGTTCGGCGGCGGCATGATCGGCACACAGATCGCGGCGGTCCAGGCGCAGCTCGGCCCCATCCTGAACAACCTGGTGACCTGGGACGTCTACTCGCCCGAGCCCACCATGCGCTTCCCCGGCGTGGTCGAGTTCCAGGAGAAGTACCGCGCCCGCGCGCCGCAGGAACAGACCGACGTTCTGGGCAACTATCTGCAGCCCTATGCCTATGCGCAGATGCAGGTGGTGGAACAGGCGCTCAATCGCGTCGGCAAGGTCGACCAGGCCGCGCTGACCGCCGACATGCGGGCCAACAAGTTCGGCACCATCGTCGGCGAGATCGAATTCAGCGCGCTCGGCGAGTGGAAGAAGGAGCGCAACCTCTTCGTCCAGTTCCAGAACATCACCGATGGCGACCTCGAGAAGTACAAGAAGCCCGGCACCAAGGTGATCCTCTACCCGCCCGAGCTGAAGTCCGGCACGCTGCACACGCCCTACGGCGCGCCGGCCTGAACCGCGGATGGATCCCGATCTCTCGCTGCTGCTGAACGGCATCGTCAGCGGCCTGCTGCTCGGCGGCCTTTATGCCGCCGCGGCGTCCGGCCTCGCGGTCTCCTTCGGCATGCTGGACATCGTCAACATCGCGCATCCCGTGCTGATGGTGGCGGCCGGCTTCTTCGTCGTGCTGGTCGGCACGGCGCTGGGGCTCGATCCGCTGCTGGTCGCGGTGCTGCAGGCGCCACTGTTCTATGTGCTGGGGATCGGGCTCTATACCGCCTACAACTACTTCTTCGAGCGGCGGGGAGACGAGGCCTTGCAGGGCCTCGCCTTCTTCTTCGGCGTGATGTTCATCATCGAGGTCGGGCTGGTCCTGCTGTTCGGGCCGGAACAGCGCTTCCTCGATCCCGACTATGCCTTCGTCACCTGGCGGCTCGGCGAGATCGACGTGCCGCTGCGCATGCTGATCCCGGCGCTGCTGGCGATGGCGTCGATCGGCGCGCTCTACTGGTTCCTGCAGCGCACCTTCACCGGCCTGGCCATCGCCGCCGTCGCCCAGGACCCCGAAGCGCTGCGGCTAATGGCGGTCGACCCGGTGCGGATCAAGCGCATCGCCTTCGGCATCTCGGTCGCGCTGGCCAGCATCGCCGGCGGCGCGCTGGTGGTGGTGCAGCCGATCGACCCCTCCACCCACAACGTCTTCATCGGCCGGGTCTTCGCCATCTGCATCATGGGCGGCATGGCCAGCCTGCCCGGCTGCATCCTCGCCGCCTTCCTGTTCGGCGTGGTCGAGAACCTGACCGCGACCTTCTACGGCCCCTCCTGGGCGCCGGCCGTCGCCTTCGGCTGGCTGCTGCTGGTGCTCGCGGTCCGGCCGCAGGGCCTGTTCGGGAGGGCGGCATGAGCGCCGCCACCCTGCCCGCCCCGGCCCTGCCGCCCGCCTTGCCGAAGGAGCGGAAGCACCTGACCTATTGGCTCGGCGCCGCCGCGGTGGCCGCGGCGCTGATCGTGGTGCTGCGGCTGATCGGCAACGAGTATGGCTGGTATGCCGGCTATTTCGTGTTGCAGTACGTCGTGCTCGCCGCCGCCTGGAACATCCTGGGCGGCTATGCGGGCTACGTGAATTTCGGCGCGGCCGGCTTCATGGCGACGGGCTCCTATACCGCCGTGGTGCTGAACGAGGCCTTCGGCTTCGACGTGCTGCCGGGCATCCTCGGCGCCGCGGTGGTCGCCGGGCTGCTCGGCCTCGGCACCGGCTACCTGACCTTGCGGCTGCGCGGGGTCTACTTCTCCATCGCCACGCTGTGCCTGTCCGTGGTGCTGCAGACGCTGGTGGTGAACTGGGACTATGTCGGCGGCTCGCGCGGCGCCTACATCATCCGTCCGCGCAGCGTGCCGCCCTTCCTCAGCTACGGCGAATACATCTTCGTCGTCATGCTGGTGCTCGCGGTCATCGCCGTCGGCATCGGCCGGACGGTGGAGATGTCGCGTCTCGGGCGCGGGCTGCAGGCGATCCGCGACAACGAGCGCGCGGCCGAGGCGGTGGGGGTGCCGACGCTGCGGCTCAAGCTCATCGCCACGACCCTGTCGGGCGCGCTGATGGGCGTGGCCGGCGCGCCGTTGCCCTTCTATGCCGGCTACATCAACCCGGAAGGCGCCTTCAACCTGGCCTATGCGGTGAACTGCATCGCCATGCCGCTGATCGGCGGCGCCGGCACCTGGCTCGGCCCGGTGATCGGCGCGGTGCTGCTGGCGACCCTGCAGCAGGCGGCGACGGTGACCATCTCCTCCGCCCTCAACCTCTGGATCGTCGGCTGGATGCTGGTGCTCTTCGTCGCGCTGGCGCCCCGCGGCATCCTCGGCTGGTTCCGTCGCCGATGAGCGGGCGCGAGATCCTGCTGCGGGCCGAGGCGGTGGGAAAGCGCTTCGGCGGCTTCACCGCGCTGCAGGGCATCGACCTCGAACTGCGCGCCGGGGAGCGCCTTGGGCTGATCGGCCCCAACGGCTCCGGCAAGTCCACCTTCGTCAATTGCATCAGCGGCGACTTCGCCGCGCATGACGGGCAGGTCACGCTGGCGGGCAAGCCGCTGGCCGGGCTGAAGCCGCATCGCCGGGCGCGGCTCGGCCTGGCCCGCACCTTCCAGCTGCCGCAGCCCTTCACCAGCCTCTCGGTGCTGGAGAACGTGCGGGTGCCGCTGCTGTTCTCGGGGGAGGCGGCGGAGGCCTCGCGCCGCGCGCTCGATTGCCTGGAGCAGGTGGAACTCGCCGGCAAGGCGGACAAGCTGCCGAAGGAGCTGACCCAGGTCGAGCAGCGCCGGCTGGAACTCGCCCGCGCCATCGCGCTGCGGCCGCAGCTGCTGATCGCGGACGAGGCGATGGCGGGGCTGTCGCACGCCGAGGTCGACCAGATCATCGCCCTGTTGCTGCGGCTGAATGCCGCCGGCACGGCGGTGATCATGATCGAGCACATCATGCGCGCGGTGACCGCCTTCGCCGAACGCCTGATCGTCTTCGTCGCCGGCCGCAAGATCGCCGACGGCCCGCCGCAGGCGGTGCTGGCGCTGCGCGAGGTGGAGGACGCCTATCTTGGCAAGCAGTAGCGCGCTCGAGATCAGCGGCATCGATGCCGGCTACGGCGCAGTGCGGGTGCTGGAGGACGTGACGCTGACCGTCCCGGCCGGGCAGACGGTGGTGCTGCTCGGCACCAACGGCAACGGCAAGACCACCTTGATGCGCAGCATCATGGGTCAGGTGCGGCCGAGCGCGGGCACGGTGCGCGCGGTGCTGGACGGCCAGCCCACCGACCTCGTCGGCCGCTCGCCGGAGCAGGTGGTGGAGCTCGGCATCGTGCTGGTGCCGGAGGGGCGACGGCTGTTTCCGCGCCTCTCGGTCGAGCAGAACCTCCGGCTCGGCGCCTATCGGCCGGTGGCGCGCGCGAAGCTGGCCGAGAACCTCGCGCTCTGCTTCGAGATGTTCCCGCGCCTGGCCGAGCGCCGCACCCAGCTGGTCGGCAGCATGAGCGGCGGCGAGCAGCAGATGGTGGCGCTCGGCCGCGCGGTGATGTCCGCGCCGCGCATCCTGCTGGTGGACGAGCCCTCGGTCGGGCTCGCGCCCATCCTGGTCTCCCGCACCATGGAGATGATCGCCGAGATGAAGGCGCGGCTCGGCCTGACCGTGCTGATGGCGGAGCAGAATTTCCACCAGGCGGTCCGCATCGCCGACCGCGGCTATGTCATCGCGCACGGGCGCATGGTGTTCGAGGGCGGCTCGGCGGCCGAGCTGCAGGACAACGAGCTGGTGCGGAAGGTCTATCTCGGTCTCTGATCGCTGAAAGAAGGCAAGGTTGGGGAGGAAAAGGCATTTCCTCCCCGGCCTTTCCGTCCTGTCAGCCCGCCCGCAGCAGGTCCAGCGTATGCCGGGCGATCATCCCTTCCTCGTCGGTCCGCCGCACCAGCACCCGCACCGCCGCGCCCGCCGCCGAGATCTCCGCCGCATTCGCCGCGTTGCGCGCCGGATCCAGCGTGATCCCGAGGAATTCCAGCCCGGCGCAGATCCGCGCGCGCAGGCCATGCGCGTTCTCGCCGATGCCCGCGGTGAAGACCAGCGCGTCGATCCCGCCGATCGAGGCCGCCATGGCACCGATCTCCCGCCGCACGCGGAAGGCGAAGTGCTCGAGCGCCCGCCCGGCCGCCTCGGTCCCCGCCGCCTCGATCTGCCGGACGTCCTGCGAGACGCCGGACAGGCCCTTCAGCCCGCTGCCGTTGTAGAGCAGCCTCGTCACCTCGGCCGTCGTCATGCCTAGCGCGTCGATCATGTGCAGCACCACGCCGGGGTCGATCTGGCCGCTGCGGGTGCCCATCGGGATGCCGTCCAGCGCGGTGAAGCCCATGGTGCTGGCGCGGCTGCGCCCGCCCTCGATGGCGCAGAGCGAGGCGCCGTTGCCGAGATGCGCCACCACCAGCCGGCCGGCGCCGAGCGCCGCGTCCTCGGCCGCGATCCGCCGGCTGATGTATTCGTAGGAGAGACCGTGGAAGCCGTAGCGGCGGATCCCCTGGTCGTAGAAGCGCGGCGGCAGGGCATAGGTCTCCGCCGCCCAGGACTGGGTCCGGTGGAAGGCGGTGTCGAAGCAGGCGACCTGCGGCACGCCGGGGAAATGCGCCGCCGCGGCGCGGATGCCGACTAGGTTGTGCGGCTGGTGCAGCGGCGCCAGCGGCACCAGCCGGTCGAGCGCCGCCATGGCCGCGTCGTCGATCCGCAGCGGCGCGGCGAAATCCGTCCCGCCATGCACCACGCGGTGGCCGATCGCCAGGATCGCCTCGCCCTGCAGCGCCTGGTCCAGGCCACGGACGATGACGCCGAGCGCTTCGGCATGGTTGGCCGGGGCGTCGCCGCCATCCCAGCGATGGTCGGCCAGCACCTCTCCGGCGGCGTTCCTCGCCACCAGGTGCGGCGCGGCCCCGATGCCCTCCACCTGGCCGCCGAAGCGCGGCTCAGGGCCTTCCGGCATCGCCGCGAAGCCCGCGAACTTGAGCGAGGAGGAGCCGGCATTCAGCACCAGCACGAGGCCGCCGCCATCAGCCGGCATGGTGCGGCCCGGCACCGGCAGGAATCGCACCGTCCGTCCTGGCCGAGGCCGCCGGCCGGTGGTGGCCGCGGGCTTCGAGCGGATCGCCTACCGCGGCCAGCGGGATTCCGCCGGCTTCCTTGGCGGCGAATACGCCAGGTTCCGCCCGGTGGTGCAGGCCGCGGGGCCGAAGCCGGGGAACCGAACGGGGCTGCGGCGGACCACTTCCCGGTCCGGACGCCGGTCCGCTGCCACGCCGCGCTCGCAGCGCCGATCCACGCGCCCATGTGCGAAACACCCTCAATCCTCCGCCGCCAGCAGCCCGCGAAGACGCGCGCTGACCGCCTCGGGCGCCGTCTCCTCGACCGCCTGCTGCAGCAGCCGCAGCTGCCGGCGCGTCGCATGCAGCTGGTCGAGCAGGGAGAGCACGACGGGCATCGCCTCCTCGTCGAGCTCGAGCGACCTCAGCTCGACGATCAGCCGGACGCGGGCGACGTCCATCTCCTGGAAGACCCAGCCGCCGGGCGCGCCGCCTGGGCGCAGCCAGCGCAGCTCGACCCAGCGGTGGATCTCCGCCTCGGCCAAGCCGAGGCTGCGGGACAGCGCCTGGATGTCGGTCATGCGCCCTCCATGTCGCGGCGGGGATCGATGGGGTTGGCCGGCGCCCAGTCGCGCAGGAAGGCCTCCAGCGCCGCGTCGGCGCCGGCCAGGGTGACGCGCAGCGTGACGTAGAGATCCCCGGCCGGACGGCCGGCATGCGCCGCGACGCCGCGGCCGCGCAACCGCAGCTTCGTGCCGGTATCGGAGTGCGGCGGGACGGCCATGCTCACCGCCCCGGTCGGCGTCGGCACGGTAACGCGGGCGCCGAGCACGGCCTCCTTCAGGGTGACCGGCAGCTCGAGGCGGATGTCGTCGCCCTCGCGGGTAAAAAGCGGATGCGGGCGGAGCTCGATCTCGATCAGCGCGTCGCCCGACGGCCCGCCGTTCAGCCCCGGGCCGCCCTGGCCCTTGAGGCGCAGGGTCTGCCCCGTCTCGATCCCCGGCGGGATCCGGACATCAAGCGTCCTGCCGTCCGGCAGCGTCAGGGTGCGGGTGGCGCCGGTGACGCCGTCGAGGAAGTCGACCGCCAGGGCATAGCGCGCATCGGCGCCGCGGATCCGCAGCCCCTCGGTGCCGCCGCCGCCGCGGCGGAAGAGGTCGCTGAAGATGTCGCCGAAGGGATCGTCCTCCTCCGCGCCGGGGCGGTAGCGGCCGCCGGCGGCGGCATCGGCGTAGCGGTGGTAGCGCGGCGGCTCGGGCGCCACCGGATCGCCGGCGGCATCGATCTCGCCGCGATCGAAGCGGCCGCGGGTTTCGGGGTCGGAGAGCAGGTCATGCGCCGCGTTGATCGCCTTGAAGCGGTCCTCGGCGGCCTTGTTGCCGGGGTTGAGGTCGGGGTGGTGCTGCTTGGCGAGCTTGCGGAAGGCCGCGCGGACCTGCTCCGCCGTGGCGTCGCGCGCCAGGCCGAGCGTGGCATAGGGATCGGGTGGGGGATTGGGGGGCATTGCCATCCGCGGGATCGAGGGCCGGAGCGAGGAAGCCTAACGCAGGACGGGCCGGGCGGCTCAGCACGGGTGCCGGCGCGGTGCGCGCCGCGGGCGTGGCGGCGAAGCGGAATGTCCCCGGCGGGATTCGAACCCACGGCCCCCAGATTAGGAATCTGGTGCTCTATCCGGCTGAGCTACGGAGACCCGAGAGGACGCATACCACGCCCGGCCCGCCGCTTGAAGCACCCGTCCCGTCCGGCCGCGCAAGCAACCCCCGCCCGTCCCTGCCCGTTGCCCTGCCTCATCCAACAGGAGGCACCATCCCCATGGCAAGTACCGCCCAGGACATCTACCTCACCGGCCTGCGCAACGCCCATGCGCTGGAGGCCCAGGCCGATCAGCTGCTTTCCCGCCAGGTCGAGCGGATCGAGAACTACCCGGCGATGAAGCAGCGCCTGCAGCAGCACATCGAGGAGACCCGCCGCCAGTCGAAGCGGCTGGAGCAGATCCTCGGCGCGCATGGCACCAGCGAGAGCACGCTGAAGGACCTCGCCACCGGCTTCATGGGCAACATGGCGGCGCTCGCCCATGCCCCGATGCAGGACGAGATCCTGAAGAACAGCTTCGCCAACTACGCCTTCGAGCATTTCGAGATCGCCTCCTACCGGGCGCTCATCGAGATGGCCGGCGCGGCGGGCGACCAGAAGTCGATCCCGCTGCTGCAGGAGAGCCTGCAGGAGGAAATCTCCATGGCTGAATGGGCCGGGCAGCACCTGCCGGAGGTGGTGAACACCTATATCCGGCTGGAGACCCAGGGCCAGAAGTCGGGCATCTGATGCCGCTCCGGCGGGGGGCCTGCCCCCGCCGCTAGCCTCTGCGGCGGAACCGTTCCACCGCGCTCACCAGCGCGGTCCGCACTCCCGGCTCCAGCGCCGAATGCCCGGCATCCGGCACAACGGTCAGCCGGGCGCGCGGCCAAGCCGCCACCAGGTCGAAGGCGGTCTCGGGCGGACAGACCATGTCGTAGCGGCCCTGCACCACCTCGGCCGGAATATGGGCGACGCGGTGCATATGGGCCAGCAGCCCGCCCTCCGGCAGGAACAGGTCGTGCGCGAAGTAGTGCGCCTCGATCCGCGCCAGCCCCAGCGCGGTGCGGTCCTGCGCGAAGCTCGCCACCGTGTCGGGGCTCGGCAGCAGGGTGGAGCACGACCCCTCGTACTGGCTCCAGGCCCGCGCCGCCGGCAGGTGCACCAGGGGGTCGGGGTCGCAGAGCCGCCGCAGGTAGGAGCCGAGGATGTCGCCCCGCTCCTCCGGCGGCAGGTGTTCCACGAAGGACGCCCAGGCATCCGGGAAGACCCGGCGCAGCCCGGTCAGGAACCACTCGACCTCCGCCGGCCGGCCGAGGAAGACGCCGCGCAGCACGCAGCCCGTCACCCGGTCCGGATAGGCCTGCGCATAGGCCAGGGCCAGGGTCGAGCCCCAGGACCCGCCGAACAGCAGCCAGCGCTCGATGCCGAGCGACCGCCGCAGCGCCTCGATGTCCTCGACCAGGTGCGGGGTGGAATTGTCGCGCAGCTCGCCGAGCGGGCGGGAGCGGCCGGCGCCGCGCTGGTCGAAGATCACCACCCGCCAATGGCCCGGGTCGAAGAAGCGGCGATGCACCGCCCCGGCCCCTGCGCCGGGCCCGCCATGCAGGAAGAGCGCGGGCTGGCCGCGGGGATTGCCCACCTGCTCCCAGTACATCACGTGGCCGCCCGACAGGGGCAGCAGTCCGGTCTCGTAGGGAGCGATATCGGGGAAAAGGTCGCCGCGCGGCATGGCCGCACTATCCCCACAGGGCGCGCCGGGAGCAACACCGCCAGCGCCGGAAAGACGCAAACCGCGCCATGTGGCATCCGATCGTGCGGCCCCCCCTTCGCCTTTTGCCCGGGCATGCCTAACTTCCTGGCGATGCCGGTCCCCTCCTCCGCCCCCTCCCGACCGCCCGCGGCCGAAGCGCTGCCGCGCTGCGCCGTCTGCGGCACCGGCAGCCGCCAGCCGCCCTTCCGGCCCGACCCGCCGGAACAGGCCCCCGACCTCGACCTGCGGCCGGGGGAGCCGGTGCGCTCGACCATGGCGCGCTGGCTGCAGCAGTGCCCCTCCTGCGGCTATGCCGCGCCGAACATCACCAAGGCGCATCCGGCCGCGGCCCAGGCGGTCGCCGCCGCCCCCTTCCGCGCCCTGCTGGCCGAAAGCGGCTACCCGCCGCTGGCCCGCCGCTTCCTCGCCTGGGCGCATGTGCTCGAGGAGACCGGCGCGCTGCATGCCGCGGCCGAGGCGACGCTGCATGCCGCCTGGGTCGCGGACGATCTCGGCAAGGACGACCTGGCCCGGATGTGGCGGCTGGATGCGGTGGCGCTCTGGCGCGGCGGCCCGCCGCTCGATTCCGAGCAGACCGTGCGGATCATCGACGCGCTGCGCCGGGCCGAGGCCTGGAACGATGCGGCCGCGACCGCGGAGGGGCTGGGCCTCGCCGATCCGCCGGAGGCCGTGGCCCAGGTGGTCAGCCTGGAGCGGCGGCTGATCGCGGCGCGCGATGCCGCGCGGCACACGGTCGCCACCGCCCTGCCGCCGCCGGCCCGGCGCCCGCATGTCTCGCACCAGGCTGCCCCGCCCCGGACCACGGCGCGGGGCGAGGGGTTCGTGGCGAAGCTGCGCCGCTGGCTGCGCCGGGGCTGACGCCACGGCGGCGGCGCCCTGGCCCGACCGGGCCATTTGTTATATTATAACGCAATGCTCCCCCGCCGCACCCTGCTCGCCCTGCCCGCGCTGCTCCCCCGGCGGGGGCATGCCCAGGCGCGCCCCACCCTGGTCGCCGCCTTCTCCATCCTCGGCGACATGGCCCGGCAGGTCGCCGGGGAGGATGCCCCGATCCGGGTCCTGGCCGGGCCGGAGGCCGACCCGCATTCCTTCCAGCCCCGCCCCTCGGAGGCCGAGGCGATCCGCGGCGCCGGCCTCGTGCTCCGCAACGGGCTCGGCTTCGAGCCCTGGCTCGACCGGCTGCTGCGCGCCACCCGCTTCGCCGGGCCGGTGGTGACGGCGACCGCGGGGATCACCCCGCTGCCCGCCGAGCCCGGGCATGGCCACGGCGCCGGCGCGCCGGACCCGCATGCCTGGCAGGATGTGCGCCTCGCCCAATCCTATGCCCGCGCCATCGCCGAGGGCCTCGCCGCCGCCGAGCCCGGGCGGGCGCCGGCGATCCGCGCCGCGGAGGCCGCCTGGATCGTCCGGCTGGCGGCGCTCGATGCCTGGGTGCGGGACCGCATCGCCACCGTCCCGGCGGAGCGCCGGGTCATGGTCACCAGCCATGCGGCCTTCGGCTACTTCGCCCAGGCCTACGGCGTGCGGGTGCTGGCGGCGCAGGGCATCGCCGCCGATGGCCAGGCCTCGGCCGCCCAGGTCGCGGCGCTGATCCGGCAGATCCGCGCCGAGCGCATCACCGCCGTCTTCATCGAGGGCCAGCGCAGCCGGGCGGTGCTGGAACGGCTGGCCGCCGATGCCGGGGTGGCGGCACGCGGCCGGCTCTATGCCGACACGCTCTCCCCGCCGGAAGGGCCGGCGCCGGGCTACGAGGCGATGGTGCGGCACAATCTCGGGCTGATCGTCCCCGCCATGCTGGGCTGAGCCCAGCGGGCAGCAGGATCGCCAGGATTTGCGCGGCTGCGCCGCAAAGCTGCGCCATCCTCCGGAGAACCGGGGCCCGCCAAGACCCCGGGTCAGGGAGACCGCCCATGCTCGGCCTGATGCAGCGCCATCCGCTCCTGCTCTCCTCCATCATCATCCATGCCGCGCGCCACCACGGCAGCGCCGAGGTGGTCTCGGTGATGGGCGACGGCGGCATCCACCGCACCGACTATGCCGGCATCGAGCGCCGGGCGCGCCGCCTCGCCCGGGTGCTGCAGCGGCTGGAGGCGCGGCCGGGCGACCGCATCGCCACCCTCGCCTGGAACGACCACCGGCACCTGGAACTGTACTACGCCGTCTCCGGCATGGGCGCGGTCTGCCACACGGTGAACCCGCGCCTGGCGCAGGACGACCTCGCCTTCATCATGAACGACGCAGCGGACACGCTGCTGTTTGCCGATCCCGGCTTCGCGCCGCTGGTCGCCGCGCTCGCGCCGCAGGTGCCCTCGCTGCGCGCGGTGGTGCTGCTCGGCGACCAGGCCGCGATGCCGGCGCTGCCGCTGCCCGCGGGCATCGCGCTGCACGCCTACGAATCGCTGATGGACGAGGCCGCGGAGGACTATGCCTGGCCCGCCTTCGACGAGGAGACCGCCAGCGCGCTCTGCTACACCTCGGGCACCACGGGGCGGCCGAAGGGCGTGCTCTACAGCCACCGCTCCGCCATGCTGCACGCCTATGCGTCGAATACCGCGGATGCCTTCGGCTTCCGCGCCACCGACCGGGTGCTGGTCGGCGCCGGCATGTTCCACGCGACCGGCTGGGCCATGCCCTATTGCGCGCCGATGGCGGGCGCGGCGCTGGTCCTGCCGGGGCGCCATCTCGACGGCGCCGCGCTGCTGCGGCTGCTGAACGCCGAACGGGTCACCTTCGCCTCCGCCGTGCCGACCATCTGGCTCGGCGTGCTGCAGGAGCTGGAACGGACCGGCGGCCGGCTCGAGACGCTGCGGCGCGTCGGCAGCGGCGGCTCCGCCGTGCCGCGGATGATGTTCGAGGAACTCGGCCGGCACGGGGTGACGGTGCAGCAGGCCTGGGGCATGACCGAGACCAGCCCGCTGGTGACCATCAGCGCGCCCCTGCCCGCCCATGCGGCGCTGCCGCCGGAGGAGGCCATGCGGGTGCGGCTCAAGCAGGGCCGCGTGGTCTGCGGCGCCGACATCCGCATCACCGATGCCGAGGGCGCCGAGCTGCCCTGGGACGGCGTCGCCTTCGGCGACCTGCAGGCGCGGGGACACTGGGTCGCCCGGGAATACCTGAACCGCGGCGCCGAGGGCGCCGCCGACGCGGCGGGCTGGTTCCGCACCGGCGACGTCGCCACCATCGACGCGGCAGGCTTCGCCGAGATGGTCGACCGCTCGAAGGACGTCATCAAGTCGGGCGGCGAGTGGATCAGCTCCATCGCGCTGGAGAACATCGCGGTGTCCCACCCCGACGTCATGGAGGCCGCGGTGATCGCGGCGCGGCACCCGAAATGGATGGAGCGGCCGCTGCTGCTGGTGGTGCCGAAGCCGGGGCGGCAGGTCACGCCCGAGGCGGTCACCGCGCTCTATGCCGGCCAGGTCGCCAGCTGGTGGACGCCGGATGCCGTGCTGGTGCTGGAGGAGCTGCCGCATACCGCGACCGGCAAGCTGAACAAGCTGGCGCTGCGGCAGCAGTACCAGGACCACCTGCTGCGGGGCGGCGAGCGCCCGGCCTGAGCCGGCTGCCTGAGGCCGGGGCGGCTGCCGGCGCACGACCGGGCCGGCGGTCCGGGGCATGCCGTGCGGAACCCGCGCGGCCGGCCGGGGTTCGCGCCCGGCAACCCGGGCCGGAGACATGGACCCCGCTATCACCGCGCTGCTCGCCCCCGGCATTCCCCCCGAATGGCTCGCCCCGCCCGACCTCGCCACCGCCCGCGCGGCGCAGGTGGCGCTGGCCGCCCGCGTCCTGCGCGCCGATGCGCATGGCCCGGTGCGGCTGCTGGGCGGGGTCGACATCAGCAACAACCGCTTCGACCCGGAGGGACGGATCTATGCCGCGGTCGTCGTGCTGGAATGGCCGGGGCTGCGGGTGGTGGAGACGGCCGGGGCCGAGGCCCGCGCCAGCATGCCCTATATCCCCGGCTTCCTCGGCTTCCGCGAGGTCCCGGCGCTGCTCGCCGCCTGGGCGAAGCTGGCGGCGAAGCCCGACCTGGTGATGGTCGACGGCCACGGCATCGCGCATCCGCGGGGCTTCGGCATCGCCGCGCATCTCGGCGTGGTGCTGGACGTGCCGAGCATCGGCGTCGCCAAGTCGCCGCTGGTCGGCCGGCCGGAGGCCGAGCTGGGCGAGGCGCCGGGCGCCACCCAGCCGCTGGTCTGGAAGGACCAGCGGCTGGGGACGGTGCTGCGCAGCAAGCGGCGGTCGAACCCGCTCTGGATCTCCACCGGCCACCGGGTCTCGCCCGAGGGCGCGCTGGACTGGGTGCGGCGCTGCGACACCGGCTACCGGCTGCCGGAGCCGACCCGGCAGGCGCACCTGGCGGCGAACGCGGTCCGGCGCGCGGGGATGGCGGCACCCCCGGCGTCGGGGTAAGCCCCGCCCCATGCCCCCCGCCTTCCACAAGCTCTGGCTCTTTCTCGGCGCCATCGCCGGGCTCGGCGCCGTCGCCCTCTCGGCCTGGGCGGCGCATGGCGCGCCGGGGAGGCTCGACGCACATGCGCTGGCGGTATTGGACAACGGCATCACCATGCAGGGCTGGCACGCGCTGGCCCTGGTCGGCGCCGCACTCTGGGCGGAGCGCCGGGGGGGCTGGCTGGCGAACCTGGCCGGCGCCGGCTTCGCAGCCGGGCTGCTGCTGTTCTGCACCGGCGTCTATGCCAGCGCGATCGGCGGCGTCTCGCTGGGGCCGGTGGCGCCGGCCGGCGGCACGCTGCTGATGGCGGGCTGGGCGCTGCTCGCCGCCTCGGCGCTGCGCCGGTGACCGAGGGTCCCATCGGCGCCGCCTACCTGGCGGCCGAGGGCTTCGAGCCGGACTTGGCGGAGGAGCTGCGCCTGGCCGGCCGCACCATCACCGCCTGGCACGGCCGCCTCGCCCTCAGCCCGGAGCCGGCGGCGCCGGTGGTCTGGGCGCTCGAGGCGTGGTGCGACCCGCGCGAGCTGCCGGCGCCATCCGTGAAGGCCACCGCCGACGCGCTGCGCGGCATCCAGCGCAACTGGGCGCTCTATGCCGCCGCGCACCACCGCCGCGCCGCGCTGATCGAGGAGCGGCTGCCGCCGGTGAAGGCGAAGCCGCTGGCCTTCCCCGAACCGGCGCCGACCGGGCATCTCGGCGCCTGGACCCTGCTGGCGCCGGACCGGTTGCTGGCCAGCCCGACCAAGACCAGCCCCTTCGTCAACGGCGAGGTCCGCTTCGTCGAGGACAAGGCCGGCCCGCCCAGCCGCGCCTACCTGAAGCTGTGGGAGGCGCTGACCCGGGCCGGGCGCTGGCCGCTGCCGGGCGAGACCTGCCTCGACCTCGGCGCCTCGCCGGGCGGCTGGACCTGGGCGATCGCCCGGCTCGGCGCGCAGGTGACGGCGGTGGACAAGGCGCCGCTCGACCCGGCGGTGGCGGCGATGCCAGGGGTCGCCATGCGGCAGGAGAGCGCCTTCGGGCTCGACCCGCGGGAGATGCCCGCGGTGGACTGGCTGTTCAGCGACATCATCTGCTACCCCGCCCGGCTGCTGGCCCTGGTGCGGCGCTGGATGGACGCCGGACGGGCGCGGCACTTCTGCTGCACCATCAAGTTCCAGGGCGAGACCGACCATGCCGCCTGCGCCGAGTTCGCCGCCATCCCCGGGGCGATGGTCTTCCACGGCGCGCACAATAAGCACGAGGCGATGTTCGTGCGGCTGGGGGATAGCGGTCCGCCGTTGCATTTTCGAGCACGACGTGGGATAGGAATGCAGTCAAAGCTGGCGGTGTCCGGCCTTTGTCCGAGCGGTGCGGCGAGGCCGGATTGAAGCGGCTCAAATCCTCATTTCCTCAATCCGTTCCTCCGCAAACGCCCGGAGATCCTGGGTAGCCTCGCAGAAGTCCCGAATCGGCCTCAACCGGATTGAGCGGAATAAAGCCGCCGGCCCGGGCACCTGCAGCGGTCCGCGGTCATGGGCGGGCGCGGCATCGCTGCAGGCTTTCGTTTCCAGCGCGGATCAAGGCGTCCGGGCGGTCAAGCCGTCCCGCCGCCTGCTCTATCCGCCGCGCTTCGGCAGCTCTTCCAGCTGCCGCTTCACCTGCCTGTCCCGCTCGGTCAGCGGCACCGGCTCGGCCGGGGCGACGCCTTCCGGCACCGCGTCGCCCGGGTCGCGGTCGGGGCGGGATTCGATGTCCCTGGCGTCGTCGCCGACCGCGCTGCCGGGGCCGGGGATGCCCTCCGGCACCGCGTCGCCGGGGTCGTGATAGCCGGGGTCGCTCGGGTCATGGGTCGGCTCGGCCGGTTCACGGCCCTGCTGCGGCGGCTGCGCCATGGCGTCCTCCTCTCGGTTGCCGGGCCCAGACGCGCCGGGCCGCCGCCTGGTTGCCGCCGCCGCCGCCGACCGGCACGATCCGTGCGAACACGGGGAAGAACGCCATGCGCCTGACCATCCAGGAGGTCGCCGTCCGCGCGGTGGACGCGCCGCTCGACCCGCCGCTGCGCAACAGCCTGAACGTGATCCCGCGCGCCCCGCTGGTGATCGCCGAGGTGCGGACGCATCAGGGCGTGACGGGAAACGCCTATGTCTTCCCCTATACGCCGGTGGCGCTCGGCGCGACCGCGGCGCTGGTGCGCAACATCGGCGCCGGGCTGGCGGGGCGGGAGGTCGCGCCGGCGACGCTCTGGGGCGAGCTGCACAACGCCTACCGCATCCTCGGCACCGAGGGGCTGGTGCAGATCGCCCTCTCCTGCCTCGACATGGCGCTGTGGGACGCGCTGGCGCGGGCGGCGGGGCAGCCGCTCTGCCGGCTGCTGGGGGCGGAGCCCCGCCCGCTGCCGGTCTATGCGTCCCTCCGCGGCTGGGGCGCGGCCATGCTGGCGGAGGAGGCGGGCCGGGCGGTCGCCGCGCTCGGCGCAAGGGCGGTGAAGTTCAAGCTGGGACAGCCGCGGCTGGCGGACGACCTGGACACGGTGCGTGCCGTCCGCGCCGCGGTCGGCGAGGGCGTCGATATTCTGGTCGACTACAACCAGGGCCTGACCCGGCCGGAGGCGGAGCGGCGCGGCCTGGCGCTCGAGGCGCTCGGCGTGCGCTGGCTGGAGGAGCCCTTGCCGGTCGACGACGATGCCGGCCTGGCCGGGCTGCGCGGCCAGTTGCGGGTGCCGGTGCAGGGCGGCGAGAATTGGTGGGGCCCGAAGGGCATGGCGCGCGCGCTGGAGGCCGGCGCGGTCGACCTCTGCATGCCGGATGCGATGAAGATCGGCGGCGTCACCGGCTGGCAGCAGGCCGCGGCGCTGGCGGCGGCGAAGCGGATCCCGATGTCGTCGCACATCTTCGTCGAGGCCAGCGCGCAGCTGCTGCCGGCGACGCCGACGGCGCATCTGCTGGAACACCTGGACGTCGCCGGGCCGCTGCTGCGGACGCCGCTCGTGGTGCGGGACGGGATGGCGGAGGTCCCGGCGCGGCCGGGGCTCGGGCTCGACTGGGACGAGGCGGCGCTGGCGCGCTGGGCGGCGGATGCCTGAACGGCGCCTGGCCTGGCTGCTGGCGCTGCTGGCGCTCGCTGGCTGCACCGGCGGCATCAGCGGCATCCGCCTGCCCGGCGGCCCCGCCCGCGGCAGCATGACCTATGACGAGGCGATGGGCGCCCGCAGCGGGTTGACGACGCTGGACCGGATACCGGCCACGGAGGCGCCCGGGCGGCGCTGAGCACCAGGGGCCGGGAGCACGGCGGCCAAACCCACGTCGATGGATGCGGGGCCGGGGAGGATGCCGCCTCCCCGGCCTTGCCCCGCCCGGGCAGCACCTGGGCGCCGCACTGGACCCGCACGCGCCGCCCGCTACCATGCGCCGCCAACACGCCCGGGGACCCGAAGCCATGCGCGCACTCTTCGTCGATGCCAACGACTCGCTGGCCGAGGTGACGGAGAGGCTGCTCCGCCCCGGCGACCCGGACGTTGCCATCCACCGCGACCCGGACATCGCCGCGGCCGACCTGCCGCGGCTGCTCGCCGGCCATGCCATCGCCATCGACGACCACACGCCCTTCCCGACCGACATCGTGCGGCAGTGCCCGGAGCTGAAGCACATCGTCTTCCTCGGCACCGGCGCCCGCAGCTACATGAACCCCGAGGAGCTGGAGGCGATCGGCGTCCGGGTCCATATCATCAAGGGCTACGGCGACACCGCCGTCGCCGAGATGGCCTTCGCGCTGCTCTGGGACGCGGCGCGGCAGACCGCGATGATGGATGCGGCGATCCGCGCCAACGATTGGCCGCGCGTGGTCGGCATGCAGCTCACCGGCAAGACCATCGGGCTGATCGGCACCGGCGGCATCGGCGCCGAGATGGCGCGGCTCTGCGCGGGGATCGGCATGAAGGTGCTGGCCTGGAACCGCTCGCCCAAGGCGATGCCGGGGGTGGAGTTCGTCTCGCTGGACCGGCTGCTGGCCGAGAGCGACGCCGTCTCCCTGCACCTGCTGCTGAACGACGAGACGCGCGGGTTCCTCTCGGCCGCGCGTCTCGCGCAGATGAAGCGCGGCGCCATCCTGGTGAATACCGCGCGCGGCGCGGTGGTGGACGAGGCGGCGATGTGCGACGCGCTCGAGAGCGGGCAGCTCGGCCATGCCGCGCTGGATGTCTTCGTCGAGGAGCCGCTGCCGGCCGGCCATCGTCTCCGCGGCATCCGCAACGCGACGCTGACCTCGCACGCCGCATTCCGCACGCCGGAGGCGAGCGACAACCTGATCGGCGCGGCACTGGACCATTGCCGGCGGATCGTGAAGGAAGGGAGGTAAGCGCCGTCCCTGGGCGCGACTCGCAGGCGGGGTCCAGTGGGGACCCTGTTCTCCCTTTGGCAGAAGCATCCAGGGTTGGTCCGGCCGGATGCGCCGCACCACGCGCATAGGCCCGCCTGGCGGAATGGTAGACGCAGCGGACTTAAAATCCGCAGTCCGCAAGGGCGTGGGGGTTCGAGTCCCCCGGCGGGCATGCCCCCCCCCCCGATGATCGGGCTTTTTCCTCGTGCCGTCGGAACTTGCCGGAAGGCATCGCCTCCGGGACGGTGACCTGCCACCGGCGCCGCCAGGTTGAGGGACAGCGAAACGACGCCGCGACCGGCTTCGCGGCCCTGGGCCGTGTCATGCCGGCTCGGCCGAGGCCGATCCAGGCAATGACGCGACGCGGAATAGGGCGGGGCAGACGAGGCCGACGGCGTCGCGGCTCGATCGCCTCCGACGGCCGTCGATCTTCCTTTGCCCTGGCGGCGGGACGGCGCAGTATCCACCGCAACCCAGGGAGCACGTCACATGGCCACCGGCAGCGTGAAATGGTTCAACGCCGATAAGGGCTTCGGCTTCATTCAACCCGAGGGCGGCGGCAAGGATGTCTTCGTCCATATCACTGCCGTCCAGGCCGCCGGGTTAAGCGGATTGAACGACGGCCAGCGGGTCAGCTTCGAGGTGGTGAAGGAGCGCGGCAAGGAAGCCGCGGCCAATCTCAAGCTGGTCTGACGGCACCAGCGCCCCGCCATGCCCCGGGGCGTCGCCTGTGTGCCCTCGGCCACGGCGGCGCCCCGGGGTTTCGCCCATGCGGCTGCGGGACATGCTGCATCCCGCGGCAGGCTCGTGGCGCGTGCAGCCAGCGCTGCGGGAGGCAGGCATGACGCTGACGCTCGTGTCCTCGGGCGATGATCGCGCCCGTGCCATCCGGGACCACCTGCTCCCGCTGGTGCGCCGCGACGGCAGCCAGGAGGTGCAGCGCGATGCCGTGCGGCTGATCTCGCTCCGGATCGGTCCCTGGAGCATCGTCCACTGGACCCCCTTCAACGAGCTGGCCAGCGGCGAGGCATCCTCACCAGGCTACCGGCATGCCCTCGAGCGGCAGCAGGCGGCGCCGAGCCTGCCATACGGCATGGAGGTGTCGCGCGACGGCACCAAGCTGCTCGGCATCCTCTGGGCGGACGACGGAAGCTGGGACATCGTCAGCTTCCAGCGGGGACCGTGGGAGAAGGATGCGCTCAGCCTGTGACGGCACGGCCATGCCGGCGGCCGTCACGGCCGGCCGGCACATCCTCTCTGCCGCGGAACCTCGCGCCCTTATGAATCACGCGGCCTGGCCATCCCCCGCGGCACCTGCCGGGCCTCCGCCGAGACCTTGCCCTCGGCCTGGGTGGACCGCCGTTGAACATGGGATGCCATGTCGGCGGAGGTGCCGAAGACGGTTTCGACACCCCAGGGATAGGCGACCTGCCAGCGGCTTGGCCCCGCCTCGGCCCGTCCCATGCGTCGCGCCTCGATGCCGCCGATGGGTGTGGACACCATGACGACGTCGCCCGAAGTTTCGGCCATCGCTTGCCTCCCCTTCACCCGGCTGGCGCCGGTCCTCGGGAAACGGCTGCAGCGCCATCCGGTTTGAACGGCAACGGAGCGGCGGCCGATGGCGGGAATACCGGTCGATGCGGTCCGGTCACGCGTCGGGCGACGCCGGCTATGGTCGCCGACGACGGCGGCGTTGCCAGGCCGCGCGCAGCCGGCGCCACGACCGCTCGATCCAGCGGGCCGAAAACTCCAGCGGCGTCTTGAGCCAGGGCACGTCGTCGCTCATGAGGGCGAGCCCGAGCGGAAGCATCCACAGCCCGAGCACCGGCAGGATCGAGAAAATCCCTCCCGCCATCAGGGCGACGGCGGCCAGCAGCCGCGGCCATCGCCGCGGCGGATGCCGCAGCCAGGCGACGGTCGCCCGCCCACGGTCGGGCAGCCTGGTCAGAAGACGCGCCACCCTGGCGTCCCAGGCAGCCGCGGTGACAGCGCTCATGCGCCGATGCCGCACGCGTCCGCGCCGCGCATCGGCCCAGCAGCGCCGCCCGGACGGATCAGCGAACCGCGCCGTTGTGCCCTTGCCGGGAGGACGGCCCGGCTGCCCGGCCGGGATGTCGCCTGCAGGCCGGTCGGTGCAACCCGGCTCCGCCGCGCAGGAGCACCCAAGCGGCTAGCGCAGCCCGAAGAAGGACAGGACGGCCACCACGACGACCACGAGACCGACGATATAAATGATGCTGTTCATGGCTGCTGCTCTCCCGTTTCGACCGGTCAAACCGGCCATCCCTGCGGACCGTGTTTCAGACCGGCCAGAGCCGATGCGCGTGAAACGCAGGCAATCTGGCAACGGAACGGCAAAGCCATGGAGATGACGCGATCGGGATGGCCCGCGCGCCCGGCACGCGCATCGTTCCGGCAAATATGGTTCCATTTGGCTTGCGAGCATGGACCACGGCAGCCAGCGGCTGCACGTCCGGTGACTTCGGCGCCACTCGCGCGCATCGGCCAGGCACGGCGGGCAGAGCCCCAGCCAGCCCTGGGCTGCGCTTCGGGCCTGGATGGCCGGCGGCAGATGCCGGCCATCCAGGCCAATTTGGATGCCGTTCCGGCGATCGCCTCCGCCGGCATTGGCGGCAGGGGTCAGAAGATGTGGCCGGCCGGCCGGCTGCTGCCCTCAAGCGCGGTGGCATAGAGCAGCCAGCCCCAGTCGCGCGGCAGCATTTCCGGCATGAGGCCCAGGCGCGGCGTCACCAAGTCGGGCGCCGGCATGCCGGCCAGGATGCGCGCCTGGCGCAGCCGGCGTGCGGTCGCGCCCTCCCCCCGGCCCAGCCCGGCCCAGATGACGCCGGAGGAAGGCTCGACCAGATCGAGGCCGAGTTCGTTCGCATGCAGCCAGGCGCGGCTGCCGGAGGCGGCGGCGGCATGGCTGCGGCCGCCGGCCAGCGCCAGGGCGCGCAGCGCCATCGGCCCGATGCTGTGCTGCTGCACCGAGAGCACGGGATAGCGTTCCGCGACCTCACCGCCGCGGCTGTCGTGCTGCGCCCACCATTGGCCGAGCGGGCCCTGCGCGGCCACCATCCGGCTGCCGACGCGGTCGGCCAGCAGGCGGCGCTCCGGATCGCCCAGCACCGTCGCGGCGAAGGCCAGGGCCTGCAGCGCGAAGGCCTGGTCGCTGAAGTCGGCTATGTGCCGGCGCAACCGCAGCCGCAGCGGGGCGGCCGCGGAGGCATGCGCGAAGCGCAGCGTCTCGCGGTTAAGCCGGCTTTCCAGCTCGCGCAGCGCGGCGATGGCCGCCGGGCGCAGCGCCGGCACGCCGGCATGCAGCAGGCCGCTGGTCAGCCAGGCGACCTCGGTCGTGGTCATGCCCGGCAGCGCGAGGTCGAGTTCCTCCGGCGCGAAGCCGGCTTCCGCCAGCAGGGAAAGCGGCGCCAGGGCGCGCAGCGCGCCATTGGCCCAGAGCACCAGGCCGACCGCGCCCGGCTGCGCCTCGTCCCGGATGGCGGCGGCGAGGCGACGGCAGAGCCCGGCGGCGTCCGGCAGGACGGCCCGCGGCGGGATGCCGGCGCGGCCCAGGCCGATGAGGCAGATGGCGGAGCCAGCCAGGGTTTCGGGGCCCGTCATCGGCACCCAGGACGCATCGCGCACCTGGCGGGCGAAGCGGCCGCTGCGCGGGTCCAGGCAGTCGCGCAGCCGGGCGATGCAGAGGTCCTGCAGATTCTCGATACGGGTGGCGAGGGCCTGGCTCATCGGGCGCTCCGTCAATCGAGCGGCGCCGCGGCGCCCCCCACCACCCGGGATCCGCCGTCCCGCTGCCGCGGTCCTGCCGGGGGAACGGCCCGCCTGCCGCGCATCCACCCCCCCGACCGCCGGGACGATAGGAGGGGAGGATGAAGACAAAGCGTAACCAGCCCGTGTTGCGTCGCACCCTGACGCGCACGTGAAATCGCGTGACTATTTCTGCAGGACGTAGGTTCCCGGCGCGTCGCAGAGCGGCGGATGCGCATTGTTGCCCATGCCCGGCGGCTTCGCCTTGCGGCCCGAGCGCTCGGCCAGCCAGGCCGACCAGTCGGTCCACCAGCTGCCGTCATGCTTCACCGCGGCCCGCTTCCAGGCACCGGCGGTCTCGGCCCCGGCCTCTGCGGTCCAGTAGCTACCCTTGCCGCCCGGCGGGTTGATGATCCCGGCGATATGGCCGGAAGAGCCGAGGATATAGCGCACCTTGCCGCCGGCGAGCCGGGTGATCTGCCAGGCGGCGTCCCAGGGCACGATGTGGTCCTTCTCCGCGCCGACGGCGTAGATGTCCTGCTTGATCGCACCGAGGTCGAGCGGGTGGCCCTTCAGCACCACGCGGCCCGGCACCATCAGGTTGTTCTCGACATAGGTGTTGCGCAGGTACCAGGCATGCGCCGCGCGGGCCATGCGGGTGCCGTCGCTGTTCCAGTAGAGCAGGTCGAAGGCTGGCGGCTTCTCTCCCAGCAGGTAGTTGTTCACCACGTTCGCCCAGATCAGGTCGTTCGAGCGCAGCAGGTTGAACATGTTGGCCATCTCGCGGCTGTCGAGGTAGCCGCGCTGCATCATCTGCGCCTCGATCGCGTCGATCGCCCCATCGCCGAGGAAGATCGCGGTGTCGCCGACGCGGGAGAAATCCTGCAGGGAGACCATGAAGGTCACCGCGTTGAAGCGCTTGTCGCCCTCGGCCGCCAGCCAGGCCAGCACCATGGCGAGGAGCGTTCCCCCAATGCAGTAGCCCATGACGTTCAGTGTCTCGGACCCCGTGATGTCGCGCACCACATCGCTCGTCTCCAGCACGCCGAGGTCCATGTAGTCCTCGATCGTCGTCTCCTCCATCGAGGCATCCGGGTTGCGCCAGGAAACGACGAAGGTGGTGAAGCCCTGCCTGACCAGGAAGTCGACCAGGCTGTTCTTCGGCTGCATGTCCATGATGTAGTACTTGTTGATCCAGGGCGGCAGGATCAGCAGCGGGCGGGCATGCACGTTGGGGGTCTGCGGGGTGTACTGGATCAGCTCGACCAGCTTGTTCCGGTGCACCACCTTGCCTGGCGTCAGCGCCAGGTTGCGGCCGGGGGCGAAGGCGTTCTCGTCCACCATGCTCAGCCGGCCGGCCTGCAGGTCCTCGATCAGGTTGCGCGCGCCGTTCGCCAGGCTGGCACCACCGGTTTCCATCGCCCGCTTCAGCGCCACCGGGTTGCTGGCCAGCAGCAGGGTCGGGCTCATCGCATCCACGAACTGCCGCAGGTGGAATTCCAGCCGCTGCCGCTCTGCCGCATCCAGGCCGGGCGAGGCCTTGCCGCGCTGCACCAGCCAGTCGGAGGCGAGCAGGTAGGATTCCTTCAGCGTGCGGAAGACTGGGTTGGCCTGCCATTCCGGCGCCGCGAAGCGCTTGTCGTTGGCCGGCTTGCCCTCGGGCGGCGCCTCGCCCAGCCAGCGCTTGCCCGCTTCGCCCCAGGCATCGAGCGCGGCGCGGAAGACGTTGGCGCCGAGCGCGGTGGCGGAGGCGAGCGTCGCCGCCGGATCGGAGAAGGATTGCAGCCAGACAATCCGCAGCGCCCGGGCCACCTCGGCCCAGTCGACCGGGATGACGTCCCGCATCGGGTTGGCGTTCCACATGGAATCGACCGACTTCAGCAGCGGATCGCGGTCGATCAGCGCCTTGGCCTGGCGCAGCGCCTCGGCCACCGCGGCGTCGCTCAGCATGCCGGCGCCCTGGCTCGCCGGCATCGCGGCGGTCCAGGAAGCGAGCGAGGCGAGCATCGCCTCGGCGCCCGGGATGCTGCTGAAGCCGCTTGGCCTGCGGTCCTCGCCGGTTTTGGTGTCGGCCATGCTCACGCCCTCCCCAAAAGTCGCCATCCGGCGACGCCACCTGCCGCAACGCGATGCGCCCGCCGCGGTTGGTCGGCGCAGGCTGACACGGCCGCGGCGCCATGGGCAGCCGTCACCCCGGCTTTCACGATCGGCGCCGAAGCCCTGGCTGGCTGGCAGGCCGGCGGCGCGGCACGAATGATCCAGCGCAACCCCCGGCGGGACCCTTGGTCCGGCTACAGCACCCCGTCGCGGGTCGGGTTCACCGGCTTGTCCTCCCGCAACTCACGCTTGCGGCGGCGCAGCTGCTTGGCGACATGTTCCAGCGCCTGCGCGAAGGCGCCGGGGGCCGCGGCATGCTCGGCCTCGCCGTCGAAATACAGGCCGCGGCCGCTATGGACGCGGATGGTGCAGCCGAAGCCGCCCTTGCCGGTGCGGGAGAAGGTGCAGGTCGCATCCTCCGCCTTGTCGAAATACTTCCGCCCGAGCGCCTCGAGCTGCTCGGTCGCATGCGCGCGCAGCGCGTCGCCCACATCGACCTGATGGCCGGAGACGATGATGCGGGAGGCGGCGTCCCCATCGGTCGGCGGCTTCGGCTGCATGCGGCGTCCCTTCCCGTTGCTGCGGCCCGAACGCGGGCTGGGCGCCGCCGTTGCGCCACTCACCCCGGGTCGATCACCAGACCTTCGTAGGGACGCAGGCGATGCGGGTTGCCGAAATCGCCATGGGTCGAGAGCAGCGGCGTGCCAGCGGCGTCCAGCGCCTGCTCGGCGCCGCCGAGGTTCAGCGCGACCAGCAGCCGCCGGCCATCCCCCGGGTCGATGCGGGCATAGCGCAGCACCTCGCCCTCCGCCGCGACGGACTCGATCCTGCCGAGCGCCAGCGCCGCTTCCCGCCGCCGCAGCGCCAGCAGGGCACGATAGAGCGAGAGCATCGAAGCCGGGTCATGCGCCTGTGCCGCGGCGTTCATCGCGGCGTGGTCGTCGCCCAGCGGCAGCCAGGGCTTGCCGGTGGTGAAGCCGGCCTGCGGCGCGTCCTCCCACGGCAGCGGCGTGCGCACCGGATCGCGGCCGAGGCCGAGGCCGGGCACCCGCTTCTCCCAGGGATCCTGCACCAGCGCCGGCGGGATCGGCACGTCGGTCAGGCCGAGCTCCTCGCCCTGGTAGAGCGTCGGCGTGCCGCGCAGCGTCAGCAGCAGCATGGCGGCGAGGCGGGCCTGCTGCGGGCCGAGGCGGCTGGCGACGCGGCTGCGGTCGTGGTTGCCAAGCACCCAGTTCGGCCAGGCGCCGGGCGGCAGCGCCGCCTCGTAGCGGCGCACCAGGTCGGCGATTGCCGCGGCGGACCAGGGCGTGGTGATCAGGTGGAAGTTGAAGGGCAGGTGGAAGCCCCCGAGGTCGACGCCGTAATAGGCCACCAGGCGGTCGATCGGCAGCCAGGCTTCGCCGATCAGCAGGCGCTGGTTGGCATAGCCATCCGTGACACGGCGCATGGCGGCGACGGCGGAGAGCACCTCCGGCTGGTCCATGGTGCGGGCGCGGATCACCCGGCGGGCCGGCGACATCCCCGGTTGCCAATCGGGATCGGGCGGATTGTCGCGGAGCCCGGTGTCCTCGAACAGGTGGTGGATCGCGTCGACCCGGAAGCCGTCCACGCCGCGGTCGAGCCAGAAGCGCAGCACGTCGAGCATCGCGTCCTGCACCGCGGGGTTGCGCCAGTTCAGGTCGGGCTGCTGCGGCAGGTAGGCGTGGTAGAAATACTGGCCGGTCGCCGCGTCCAGCGTCCAGGCGCTGCCGCCGAACTCGCTCAGCCAGTTGTTGGGCGGGCCGCCATCCGGCGCCGGATCGCGCCAGACATACCAGTCGCGCCGCGGATCGTCGCGCGTGCTGCGGCTGGCGGCGAACCAGGGATGCGTATCCGCGGTGTGGTTCGGCACGTAATCGAGCAGCACGCGCAGGCCTCGACCATGCGCCGCGGCGACCAGCGCGTCGAAGTCGGCGAGCGTGCCGAAAGCGGGGTCGACGCCGCAGTGATCGGCGACGTCATAGCCGAAATCGGCCAGCGGCGAGGGGTAGAAGGGCGAGATCCAGACCGCGTCCGCGCCGAGCGTGACCAGGTGGTCCAGCCGCGACGCGATGCCGCGCAAATCGCCGATGCCATCGCCGTCGCTGTCCTGGAACGACCGCGGCCAGACCTGGTAGATGACCGCGCCCTGCCACCATGCCGGCATCCGGCTCAGCCCTGCCCGAGCGGGGAAGCGTCGTAGGCCTCCAGCAGCGCCGCCGGATCACGGTAGATGGCGATGCAGCCGGCCTCGCGCAGCACCGCTTCGGGGAAGCCGCCCGAGAGCAGGCCGACGGTGCGCAGCCCGGCCTTCGCCGCGGCCTCGGCGTCATAGGGCGAATCGCCGACGACGATGGCCTCCTCGGGCGGCAGGCCATCGAGCGCGGCGAGGAAGATGTCGGGATGCGGCTTCGACTGCTCGGCATCCGCCGAGGTGGTCTCGGCATCGACCAGATCCTCGATTCCGGCGAGCGTCTTGTAGCGCGCCAGCTCGTCCGGCTTGCCGGAGGAGGCGAGGATGACGCGCCGGCCATCGGCGCGGATGCGGCGGAACAGCTCGGCGACACCGGGGAAGGCGCGGGCGCGGCCGATCATCTCGCGCATGTAGAGGTCCTTGCGGAAAGCCTCCATCGCCTCGCCATCCCGCTCCACCACAGCGTCCGGCAGGAAGACCGGCATCAGCTGGTCGCCGCCCTTGCCGATCTGCGCGCGCACCGCGTCGAAGGCGACGTCATGGCCGAAATGGCGGAAGGTGGCGACCCAGCTCCCGGCGTGCAGGTCGACGGTGTCGACCAGGGTGCCATCGACGTCGAAGATCACGGCTTGCACGCGGACAGCCTCCAGCGATGAGCGGGCGCAACCTTCCAGCGCCGCGCGGGTTCCCGCGGGCCTCAGCGGTTGTCCGCCTCGTCCTCGGTCGGCAATTCGCAACGATTGTGGATATGCGTCGCCGCCACCGCCGCATGCGCCATGGCGACAACAATCTGGTCGAGGCCGCGGACGATGTCGCCGGCGGCATAGAGGCCGCGCACGGTGGTCTGGTTGTGGCTGTCCACCCGCAGCGCGCCGCGCTCGTCATGCTCCGCGCCCAGGGCCACCGCGAGCTCCGAGCGGTAATGCAGGCCGAGCGCGGAATAGAGCAGGTCGAAGCGGTGCTCGCCGCCGGCGCTGCGCAGGGCGGCGATGCGGCCATCCCGGACGTCCAGCGCCTCGACCGGCTGCTCCACCAGCTTCAGCCGATGCTCGGTGACGGAGGAGCGCTGCTTCTCGTCGAGTTCCATCGGGCAGCCGAGCGTCAGCAGGGTCACGTCGTCCGAATAGGTGCGGGCGATGAACAGCGCCTCGCCCAGGCCGCGCTCGCCATGGCCGATGACGGCGATGCGCTTGCCGCGGGATTCGTAGCCGTCGCAGATCGGGCAGTAGCGCACCAGGCCGCGGCGGACCGCATCCGGCAGGTCGGGCAGGTCGGGCTCCACGTCCACCGCGCCGGTCGCCAGCAGCACGCGGCGGGCGCGGATGGTGCGGGACCCGCCTTCGGGCGACCGGGTGGCGGCGCTGAAGCCCTCCGCGTCCCGCGCCAGGCCGGCGACGGTGCCGGGCTCGACCTGCACGCCGTAGCGGCCGGCGGTCTCGCGGTCGCGGCGCAGGATCTCCGGCCCGGCGATGCCCTCGGCGAAGAAGGGGATGTTGTGGCTGGTGGGGATCCAAGCGGCGCGCGGCGTGCCGCTGTCCACCACCAGGACGCGGCGGCGGAAACGGGCGAGGTAGATGGCGGCGGTCAGCCCGGCCGGACCGCCGCCGATGATCAGGCAGTCGAGCGGCGCCTCGTCGTGCGGCATGGCGGGACTCCTCTCGGCGGTGCTGCCGGGGGCAACGCTGCAGCGCGGCAAAAGGCCGCAGCGGCGTCAGCCGGCACGAAGGATGCGCCAGGCACCGGCGACCGCGGCGGCGCTGGCGGCGTGCGGCAACAGGTGCCAGCCGGCGTCCGGACCACGCGCCGCCAGCAGGATGGTCATGTCGCCGAGCGGGATCAGCAGCGTCACTGCCAGCACCAGCGCCGCCGCGTCGCGGTCGCCCCGCCACACCAGGCCGAGCAGGTAGCCGGCGAAGGCCAGGTCGCGCAGGCCGACGACGGGGATATAGGCCAGCGCCGCGCCCTCGGGCGGCGGCAGGCCGAAGATCGCCGCGCCCCAGCCAGGCGCCGCGATGAAGACCAGGCCGAGTGCCGCGAGGGCAAGCGCCAGCGCCAGGGCCGGCCAAGTGGTGGGGTCGCGCGGAAGGATCATGCGCCGGGGCCAACGCATGGGCAGGCCGTATCGCCTCCCCGGCGAACCGCGGCGCGCCGCCGCCGTTGTCGCGCCAGGCGCCTGGTCGAATCAGCCCGGCCCATTCTCGCGCAGAAGGAACGATATCATGGATCGACGCGGCATCCTGCTCGGCTCGGCCGGGCTCGCGGCACTTTCGCTCAGCCTCTCCCCGCGCCTCGCGCTGGCGCAGGGCACGTCCCGCTGGCTTTCGGGCTCCGAGCACCTGGCAATGACGCTGATGGCCGGCACGCTGGCCAAGCAGACCAGCCAGATCGCGCTGGAACGCGCGCAGAACCCGCGGGTGAAGCAGTTCGCCGGCTTCGAGATCGCCGAGCAGACCGCGGTGGCCCAGGTGCTGACCAATGCCGACAACCCGCCGCCGGTGCCGCTGGATGCCGAGCACGCCGCGGTGCTGAAGACGCTGCAGGCACAGTCCGGCCCGGCCTTCGACCGCGCCTACATCCTCGGCCAGATCACCGGGCACCAGGAGCTGCTGCAGATCCAGCAGGGCTACCTGGACAACACCAACCGCAGCACCGACACGCAGCACATCGCGGTGCTGGCGCGGATGTCGATCCAGCAGCACCTGGTGATGCTGCAGGAAATCCAGCAGATGCTGGGCTGATCAGCCCGGCTGATCACCGAGCAGGCCGGCGACGAAGCCGGCCAGCCAGGGCTGCCGCGTGCGGTGGGTGCGCGCGGCATGCAGAACCGCCCGCACCGCCGCGACGGTCGCGGGGAAATCCTCGTTCACCAACACATGGTCGAACTCGTCCCAGTGCCGCATCTCGGTGCGGGCGGCGACCATGCGGCGGGCTATCTCGTCTTCCGGGTCCTGGTTGCGGCCGCGCAGGCGGCGCTCCAGCTCGGTCAGGCTCGGCGGCAACAGGAAGATGCCGACCACATCGGCCGCCATCGTTTGCTGCAACTGCCGGTGGCCCTGCCACTCGATGTCGAACAGCACGTCGCGGCCGGCGGCCAGCGCCGCCTCGACCGGCGCGCGCGGCGTGCCGTAGGACCGGCCGAGGAAGGTCGCGTGTTCCAGGAAGGCGCCGGCGGCGACGCCATCGGCGAATTGCTCCGGCGTCTGGAAGAAGTAGTGCTCCCCTTCCCGCTCGCCCGGGCGCGGCGCCCGCGTGGTGGCGCTGACCGAGAGCGACAATTCGGGTTCGGTCTCCAGCAGGGCGCGGGAGACGCTGGTCTTGCCGCCGCCGGGGGCGGAGGCGAGGACGAGGCAGATGCCCCGGCGGGTGGGGTGGGAAGGCACGCTATTCGACATTCGCCGCCTGTTCCTTCAGCCGCTCGATCGCCGCCTTCAGGTCGAGGCCGATCCGCGTCAGCGGCACCGAAGCCGATTTCGAGCAGAGCGTATTGGCCTCCCGGACGAATTCCTGGGTCAGGAAGTCGAGCTTGCGGCCGGCGCCCTCGCCCGCTGCCAGCAAGGCGCGGGCGGCATCGATATGGGCGGAGAGCCGGTCGAGCTCCTCCCGCACGTCGGATTTCTGCGCCAGCAACGCGACCTCCTGCGCGAGGCGCTCCTCCGGCACCCGGGCGCGTCCGCCCTCGCCCAGCAGCGCGGCCAGGCTTTCGAGCAGCTTCGCGCGCTGCGCCTCCGGCTGCCCGGCGGCCTCGGCGGCGGCGGCGTCGCGGAGGGCGGCGATCTCCTCCAGCAGCCCGGCCAGGATCACCTGCAGCTTGCCGCCCTCGGCCTGGCGGGCGGAGACGAGGCCGGCCAGCGCGGCGTCATAGGCCCTGGCCAGGGCCACGCGCTTCGATGCCTCCGCCGCCTCGTCGGGCTCCACCACCTCGGCCCGCATGACGCCGGGCAGGGCCAGCAGCGCCTCGGCGGCCGGGGCGACGCTGCCGCGGATCCGCCCGGCGAGTTCCAGCGCCAGATCGAGCGCCTGGTCGAGCGCCGCGCGATCCACCACCAGCCGCGGCCGCTCCTCGCGCTTCAGGGTGAGGCTGGCCGAGACGTTGCCGCGCTTGAGGCGCTTCGCCGTTGCCTCCCGCAGCGCCGCTTCCAACGCGTCCTGGCCGTTCGGCAGCCGGAGCCGCAGGTCGAGGCCGCGGCCGTTCACGCTTCGCAACTCCCAGGCAAAGCTGGTGCCGTCGGCCAGCGTGCCACTCTCGCGCGCGAAGCCGGTCATGCTCATAAGGGTGCCCATGCGGCGGGTTGTCCCGCCTTGGTGGATCGGATGCAAGCGATGGCGACACCCCCCTGGCCCTGGCAGCATGTGCTGGTGACCGGCGCCTCCTCCGGCATCGGCCGGGCGCTGGCGCTGGCCTGCGCCGCGCCGGGGGTCACGCTGCATCTCGGCGGAAGGGATGCCGGGCGGCTGGCGGCGACGGCGGAAGCATGTGCGGCCGCAGGTGCGGCCGCGCTGCCTCGGGTCGTCGACGTGCGCGACCAGGCGGCGATGGCGGCCTGGATCGGCGGCGCCGGGCGGCTCGACCTCGTCATCGCCAATGCCGGCATCTCCGCCGGCACGGGGGGATCGACCGAGCCCGCCGAGCAGGCCCGGGCGATCTTCGAGACCAACGTGACCGGGGCGCTGAACACCGCCCTGCCGGCGCTGGACACCATGGCGGGCCAGGCGCCCGGCCCGGGGGGCCTGCGCGGGCGGGTGGCCGTTATCGCCTCGATCGCCGCCTTCATCGCGGTGCCCGGGGCGCCGGCCTATTGCGCCAGCAAGGCCGCGGTGCAGCGCTGGGCGGAGGCGCTGGACGCCACCGAGCGCCGACGCGGCATCCGGCTGCACGCGGTCTGCCCCGGCTATATCCGAACGCCGATGACCGATGCCAATGCCTTTCCCATGCCTTTCCTGATGGCGCCCGAGGAGGCGGCGCGGCGGACCCTGTCCGGGATCGCCGCGGGGAAGCTGCGGATCGCCTATCCCCTGCCCACCTACCTGGCGGCATGGCTCGGCGGCGCCCTGCCGCCCGGGCTCAGGGCCGCGTTGTTCGCGGCGGTGCCGGCGAAGGGGTCGATGCTGCCGCGGGTGGGGTGACCCGCTTGCGCCGGCCGGCTCGCTTGGCCAGCAGGTTCAGCCCCTCCACCGCCGCGGCGAAGGCCATGGCGACGTAGACGAAGCCCTTCGGGACGTGCACGCCGAGGCCCTCGGCGACCAGCACCATCCCGATCATCACCAGGAAGGCCAGCGCCAGCATCACCACCGTCGGGTTGCGCTCCATGAAGCGGGACAGCGCGTCCATCGAGAACAGCATGGCGACGACCGAGACCACGATCGCCGTGGCGATGATCCAGAACTCCCGCGTCAGCGCGACCGCGGCCAGGATGCTGTCGACGGAGAAGACCATGTCGAGCAGGAGGATCTGGAAGACGGTCGGCCAGAAGGACGCCAGCCGGGCATCCGCCGCATGGCTCTCGGCCTGGCTGTCGGGGTCGACCCGGTGGTGGATCTCGATCGTCGCCTTGCCGATCAGAAACAGCCCGCCGGCCAGCAGGATCAGGTCCTTGCCGGAGATCCCGAGGCCCATGACCTCGAGAAGCGGCCGGGTCAGGGTCAGCAGCCAGCTGGTCCCGGCCAGCATGGCGAAGCGCAGCAGCACCGCGAGGCCGAGGCCGATCCGCCGCGCCGGCACCCGCTGCGCCTCCGGCAGCCGGTTCGACAGGATGGCGATGAAGACGAGGTTGTCGATGCCGAGCACCACCTCCATCCCGATCAGGGCGAGGAGGGCGACGGCGATTTCGGCGTCCATGGTCGATACGGTCCCGGCTTTGGCCGCGGTAACGCTTCGTCACCCTGGGCGTTGCCGGCTGGCCTTGGATCGGGGCAGGCTGGCCCCACCTCCAGGTGAGATCAGGTCGCCGCGGGGCCGGCAGTCCCGGCAGCGATCTGCTCTGGAAAGCAATGCACGCGGGCGGAGACCGGTCCGGATCAAGGACTGCGATCCGCCCGAAATCAGGTTTGGAGCGCACCGCCTTGGGTCCTGCTGGCCAGCTCGCACTCGGCCTCCGGCTGGCGCGGCGCGAATTGCGTGGCGGCATCCATTCCCTGCGGATCGTCCTTGCCTGCCTGGCGCTCGGCGTCGCCGCGATCGCCGCGGTGGGCACGCTGCGGGCGGGCATCGAGGCAGGGTTGCAGGCGGATGGTGCCCGCATCCTCGGCGGCGACGTGGAACTCCGCAGCGGCAACCGCCCGGCGACGCCCGAAGCGCGCGCCTGGATCGAGGCGCGCGGCGGCCAGGTCTCGGCCGTGGTCACCCTGCGCTCGATGCTGGTGGCGCCCTCGGGCGAGCGGATGCTGGTCGAGATGAAGGCCGCCGACAAGGCCTATCCGCTGTTCGGGGCGCTCGAGCTCGACCCGCCGGTGCCGCTGGCCAACCGCCAGGAACTCAACGCCGTCCCGATCCTGCAGCAATCGCCGGTCGAGGAGGCCGCGGCCAATGCCCCGCGCGTGGCGCTCGACCCGCTGGTGGCGGAGCGGCTGGGCCTTGCCGTCGGCGACCGGGTGCGGATCGGCGAGGCCTCCTTCGTCTTTGCCGCGGTAGTGCGGGCGGAGCCCGACAAGGCCACCACCCCCGCGCTCTTCGGCCCGCGCGCCCTGATCACCGAGGCGATGCTGGCCCGCACCCAGCTGCTCCAGCCCGGCAGCCTGGTGCAGCACGACCTCCGCATCCGGCTGCCCGAGGGCACTCCGCGCGCCCGCTTCGCCAATGAATTGCGGACCGCCTTCGCCGCCGAGGGCTGGCGCATCCGCACCGCCGACCAGGCGGAGCCCGGGGTGAACCGCTTCCTCGACCGCGCGGCCTCGTTCCTCACGCTCGCCGGGCTGACCGCGCTGCTGGTGGGCGGGATCGGCGTCGGCACCGGGGTGCGCGGCTGGCTGGATGCGCGGGCGCGCTCGATCGCCACGCTGCGCTGCCTCGGCGCCCCGGCCGCCATCATCTTTCTGACCTACCTGATCCAGGTGCTGGCATTGGCGGCGCTCGGGATCGGGATCGGGCTGGTGGGCGGCTATGCGCTGACCTGGGCGGCGGCGCAGGCGCTGTCGGGCTCACTCCCGGTGCCGCCGCGGCTGGCGCTCTACCCGGCGCCGCTGGCGCTGGCGGCGCTCTACGGGCTGTTGACCGCGCTGGCCTTCGCGCTCTGGCCGCTCGGCCGTGCCGCGCGGATCTCCGGCGCGGCGCTGTTCCGCGATGCGGTGCAGCCGGCCGGGGCCTGGCCGGGCGGCGCGGTGCTGGCCCTCAACCTGGCGGCGGCCGCGGCGCTGGTCGGGTTGATCGTCGTCACCTCGGGCGACCGCTGGTTCGCCCTCGGCTTCTGCGGCGCGGCCATCGCCGCGCTGGCGCTGTTCCGCGGCGGCGCCTGGGCGCTGGCGGCCGGCGCGCGGCGGCTCGGCCACCTCCGCCGCCCGGCCCTGCGGCTCGGCCTTGCCAACCTGCACCGGCCTGGCTCGCCGGCGGCGCTGCTGGTGGTCTCGCTCGGCATCGGTCTGACGACGCTGGCCGCCATCGCCCAGATCGAGGGCAACCTGCGCCGGCAGCTGGCGGCCGAGATGCCGGCCCGCGCGCCCAACTTCTTCTTCATCGACATCCAGTCCGACCAGGCCCAGCGCTTCGACGCGACCGCCCTCGCCCTGCCGGGGGTGACGGAGGTGAAGCGCGTCCCGAGCCTCCGCGCCCGCGTGGTCGCGGTGAAGGGCGTCCCGGCCGAGCAGGTGAAGGTCTCCGAGGAGACCGCCTGGGCGCTGCGCGGCGACCGCGGCCTGACCTATGCCGCGATGCCGCCGGAGGGCACCAAGCTGGTGGAGGGCGGCTGGTGGCCGGCCGACTACCGCGGCAAGCCGCTGCTCTCGATGGATGCGGGCATCGCCCGCGGCTGGGGGGTGGGGATCGGCGACGCCATCACCGTCAACGTGCTGGGCCGGACCATCGACCTCGAGGTCGCCAACCTGCGCGCGGTGGATTGGCGCGGCCTGGGGATGAACTTCACCCTGGTCGCCTCCCCCGGATTGCTGGAGGCCGCGCCGCACACCCACATCGCTACCGTTCGCGGCGACCCGGCGCAGGACAGCGCCGTGCTGCGGGGTCTGACCGACGCCTTTCCCAACATCTCCGGCATCCGGGTGCGGGATGCGCTGGAGGCGGTGGCGGCGATCCTCGGCCGCGTCGGGACCGCGCTCTCGGCGACCGGCAGCCTGACCCTGCTGGCCGGCGGCCTGGTCCTGGCCGGGGCAGTCGCCGCGGGGCAGCGGCAAAGGGTGCGGGATGCGGTGGTGCTGAAGACGCTCGGTGCCACCCGGGCGCAGATCCGCGCGGCCTGGCTGGTGGAATATGCGCTGATCGGGCTGGTCGCCGGGCTGCTGGCGGCGGTGGCCGGCAGCGCCGCGGCCTGGGCAGTGATCACCCAGGTCATGCGGGCGGACTGGGCGCTGCTGCCGGGAACCCTGGCGGCGACGGTGATCGGCTGCGCCCTGCTGACCCTCGCCTGCGGCCAGATCGGCACCGCCCTGGCCCTGCGGGTGCGGCCCGGCCCCCTGTTGCGGAACGAATAGGGATTCTTCACGCTTCGCTACATGGACTGCGACCGTCGGAAGCCTACATTAGCGGTGCCGGCCTGCTCCCGCGCGCCGGCTGGAGTCGCTGCCGCTTTCACGCGGAATCCCGTTGAAACGGGTTACAGCTTCTCCATATAACCATCGTCGCGGGGATTGCCCCCCTTGGGAGGTTCGAGACACCTATGGCCCTTCAACCCGACTATCGATACCAGACGGGTGCGCCTGGCTGGGGTCGCACAGCGACCGCCGACGCGGCCGCCGTCGATGCCGGGCTCCGGGGGTACATGCTCCGGGTCTACAATTGGATGGCCTCGGGGCTGCTGCTCACCGGCATCGTCGCAATCGCGGTGGTCAGCGTGCCTGCGCTGCAGGAGCTGTTCTACACCGCCGCCCGCACCCAGTCCGGCCGCATCGTCATGCAGCCGACGATCCTCTTCTGGGTCGCCGCGCTCTCGCCGCTCGCCTTCACGCTGGTCCTCAGCTTCGGCTACAACCGCCTGAGCAAGACCACGTCGCAGGCTTTGTTCTGGGCCTTCTGCGTCTGCATGGGCGCGAGCCTGAGCAACCTGGCCTTCCGCTACACCGGCGCCAGCATCGGCACGACCTTCTTCATCACGGCGGCGATGTACGCCTCGGTCAGCCTCTACGGCTACACGACCAAGGCCGACCTGACGAAGATGGGCAGCTTCATGATGATGGGCCTGATCGGCATCATCATCGCCGGGCTGGTCAACATGTTCATGCAGTCCTCGGCGTTGCAGTTCGCCATCAGCCTGATCGGCGTGGTCGTCTTCGTCGGCCTCACGGCCTACGACACCCAGCGGATCAAGGCGGACTACATCGAGTATTCCTATGCCGAGGGGACGGAGGAAGCGGGCAAGCGCAGCGTGATGGACGCGCTGGGCCTCTACCTGAACTTCATCAACCTGTTCCAGATGATGCTGCAGCTGGTGGGCGTCCGCCAGAGCAACGACTGAGCCAGGGCCTTTCCGGTCCGGCACGGCCCCGGGGGGAGACCCCCGGGGCTTTTTTTGTGGCTATCCTTACCCTCGGAGGAGCCCCACCATGACCGCCCGCCCCCCGCTGCCGCCCTTCACCGCTGACACCGCTGCGCAGAAGGCCCGCGCCGCCGAGGATGGCTGGAACAGCCGCGACCCCACCCGCGTGGCGCTGGCCTATACCGAGGACAGCCGCTGGCGGAACCGGGCGGAGTTCTTCTCGGGCCGCGCCGCGATCACCGCGTTCCTCACCCGCAAGTGGGCGCGGGAGCTGGACTACCGGCTGATCAAGGAGGTCTGGGCCTTCGCCGGGAACCGCATCGCGGTCCGCTTCGTCTATGAATGGCGCGATGACAGCGGGTCCTGGTTCCGCAGCCATGGCAACGAGAACTGGGATTTCGACGAGCAGGGCCTGATGCACGAACGCCATGCCAGCATCAACGACGTGCCGATCCGGGAAGCCGACCGGCTGTTCCGCTGGCCGGCGCCGGGGCCGCGCCCGGCCGACCATCCCGGCCTGACGGCGCTGGGGCTCTAGCGGCATGGGCCATTCGCACCATGTGCATGACCACCATGGCCATGACCACGCCCATGGGCATGGCCACGCGCACCACCGGCACGGGCCGCGGCCGGAGGAGCGGGGCTTCGCCCTCGGCGTCTCGCTCAACCTCGGCTTCGTGGCGCTGGAGGTCGCGGCGGGGCTGATTGCCGCCTCGATGGCGCTGCTGGCGGATGCCGGCCACAACCTCTCGGACGTCCTCGGCCTGGTGCTGGCCTGGGTCGCGGTGCGGCTGGCCCGCCGGCTGCCGAGCCGGCGGCGCACCTACGGCTTCCATCGCGCCAGCATCCTGGCGGCGCTGGCCAATGCCATGCTGCTGCTGGTCGCGGTCGGCGCCATCGCACTCGAATCCGTCCAGCGGCTGATCGCGCCGGAGCCGGTGGCGACCGGATGGATGCTCTGGGTCGCCGCCGCCGGCATCGTGGTGAATGGCGCCACCGCCCTGCTCTTCGCCCGGGGGCGGGAGGCCGACATCAACCGTCGCGGCGCCTACCTGCACATGGTGGCGGATGCCGGCGTCTCCGCCGGGGTTGTCGCCGGCGCGCTGCTGATCCAGGCGACCGGCTGGCTTTGGGTGGACCCCGTGCTCGGCCTGATCATCGCCGGCGTCATCCTGGTGGGCACCTGGGGGCTGCTGCGGGAATCGGTCGATCTGGCGATGGACGCCGTGCCGCCGGCAATCGATCCCGCCGCTGTCGGCGGCTTCCTCGCGGCCCAGGCGGGGGTGACCGAGGTGCACGATCTGCACATCTGGGCGATCTCCACCACGGAGACGGCGCTGACCGCGCATCTGGTCCGGCCCGGCGCCGCGATGGATGACGGCTTCCTCACGGCGCTCTGCGGCGAACTCAGGACGCGCTTCGGCATCGGCCATGCCACCCTGCAGGTGGAGAGCGGCGACCCGGCGCATCCCTGCGCCCAGGCGCCTGCCGAGACGCTGTAACCGGGCGGCACAACCTGGCGCCTCCGCCCGCGTTCGACGGGGATACCAAAAGGAATCCCGGGATGCGCGCACTGGTCTGGCACGGCAAGCAGGACATCCGTTGCGACAACGTTCCCGATCCAAGGATCGAGCAGCCGCGGGACGCCATCATCCGCGTCACCTCCTGCGCGATCTGTGGGTCCGACCTGCATCTGTACGACAATTTCATGCCCGGCATGAAGAACGGCGACATCATGGGCCATGAGACCATGGGCGTGGTCGAGGAGGTCGGGCCCGACTGCACCAACCTGAAGAAGGGCGACCGCGTGGTCATCCCCTTCACCATCATCTGCGGCGAGTGCGACCAGTGCCGGCGCGGCAATTTCAGCGTCTGCGAGCGCAGCAACCGCAACAAGGACATGGCCGACAAGGTCTTCGGCCACACCACGGCGGGGCTGTTCGGCTATACCCACCTGACCGGCGGCTATCCCGGCGGCCAGGCCGAGTATCTGCGGGTGCCCTTCGCCGACAAGACGCACATCAAGGTGCCGTCCAGCCTGTCCGACGAGCAGGTGCTGTTCCTGTCCGACATCTTCCCGACGGGGTGGCAGGCCGCGGTGCAATGCGACATCCAGCCGACCGACACGGTGGCGATCTGGGGCTGCGGCCCGGTCGGGCAGATGGCGATCCGCAGCGCCGTGCTGCTCGGCGCGAAGCAGGTCATCGCGATCGACAACGTGCCCGAGCGCCTGTCGATGGCGCGGGCCGGCGGCGCCACCACGCTGAACTTCTCCGAGGACAGCATCGTCGAGCGGCTGAACGAGTTGACCGGCGGCAAGGGGCCGGAGAAGTGCATCGATGCCGTGGGCATGGAAGCCCATGCGACGGCGACGATCGACAGCATGTACGACCGCGCCAAGCAGGCGGTGATGCTGGAGACCGACCGGCCGCATGTGCTGCGGGAGATGATGTATGTCTGCCGCCCCGCCGGCGTGCTCTCCATCCCCGGCGTCTATGGCGGCCTGCTCGACAAGATCCCCTTCGGCATGGCCATGAACAAGGGCCTGACCATCCGCATGGGCCAGACCCACGTGAACCGCTGGAGCGACGACCTGCTGCGCCGGATCGAGCAGGGGCAGATCGATCCCTCCTTCGTCATCACCCACCGCGTCGGGCTGGAACAGGGGCCGGAGATGTACAAGACCTTCCGCGACAAGCTGGACAGCTGCATCAAGGTGGTGATCCGGCCATGAGCGGGCGCGCGGCGCGGCGGCGCGGCGAACGCCGCGCGGATACCACCCTCGGCCTGGCACAGGGCCTCGGGTGGTTCAGCATCGGGCTGGGCCTTGCAGAGCTGCTGGCGCCGCATGCGGTATCCCGCAGCCTCGGCCTGCGCGGCCACGAGAAGCTGATCGCCGGCTACGGCGTGCGGGAGATCGTTGCCGGGGTCGGCATACTCGCCTCGCGCGATCCGACGCCCTGGATCTGGGGTCGGGTCGCCGGCGATGCGCTGGACATCGGCACCCTGGCCGGCGGGCTGGCGACGGGGCGTGGGCGGGAGCGCGGCAATGCCGGGCTGGCGATCGCCGCGGTGGCCGGCGTGACGCTGCTCGACGTGCTCTGCGGCCGGGCGCTGGGCGAGCGGAAGATCACGGAGCGGAAGCGGCTGGCGCGGGACTATGGCGATCGCCGCGGCATGCCGAAGCCGGCCGAGGCGATGCGCGGCGCGGCCCGCGACTTCGAGGTGCCAAGGGATTTCCGCATCCCGGATCCGCTGCGGCCCTGGGGCAGCGCGGCCTGAAGGTTGGGGGAGAAGGCATTCTCCCCCAAGCCCCCTCATCCATTTCTGTGAGTCAGCATTCGCCGCGCGGCAGGTGCCCAGTCAGAAAAACAGAGGAGGGTCGGACGCACTGCGTCCAACGGGAGGACGCTTCCTCCCTGGCCTTCAAATGACCTGGTACCGCGCCTTCGCCGCCCGCTCGATCGCCCCTGCGATCAACCGGTCGAGGTCGAGCGCGATGCGCAGGTCCTGCAGGAACTGCAGCTCGGCCTGGGATGCCTCGCCATCCGCCGCGGCGACCTCGCAGGCCAGCAGGTAGGCGGTCTCGCGCAGCCGCTGCGGCAGCGCGTCGCGGATCAGCGTCATGGCGCGGTCGAGGCCATCCTCGCGTTCCAGCAGGCCGAGGCAGGTTTCCGTCACGCTGGCGATGCCGGCGGGGTGGAAGTCGCTGAAGACCGGCAGCTCCTGCACCAGGCGGGACATCATCCCGACCTCGGCATCGGTCATGTTGCGGTCCGAGGCCGCCATGAGGACCATGGCGCAGACCAGCGCCTCCTGCGGGTTGAAACGCGTATTGGGCATGGGGCCTCGCTGTTCCGGCGGTCCGGTCGCCGCGGTGCGGGGCGGAACCTCCTTGGGCAATCTCGTCGCGCCGCGCTCGCCTCACGTCAATGATTAGTCCTGTAACATTGCTCACGGGTGGCTGAGGAAGTCGCGCGTTTCCGCCACCACCTGGGCGAGGCCGAGGCGGCGCACCGGCACGCCCTCCGGCAGGCCGGCCAGCAGGCGGGTGGGGCAGGACCGGTCGAGCAGCACGAAGACGCCACGGTCGTCGTGGCGGCGGATGAGCCGGCCGAAGGCCTGACGCAGCCGGTGCCGGGCCTGGGCGTCGTCATAGGCCTTCGGCTCGCCGCCCGAGAGGTGGATGCGGCGCTCCCGGTGCAGGATGGAAGGGCGTGGCCAGGGCACCCGGTCGAAGACCAGCAGGCGCAGCGACCGGCCGGGGACGTCGACGCCGTCCCGCATGGCATCGGTGCCGAGCAGGCAGGAATTCTCCTCCGCCCGGAAGACGTCGACTAGCGTGGCGTTGTCCATCGCGTCGACATGCTGGGCATAGAGCGGGATACCCGCCGCCTCCAGTCCCGGCGCCATGTGGCGGAAGCTGTCGCGCAGCCGGCGAATGGCGGTGAAGAGGCCGAGCCCGCCGCCGCCCGAGGCCTGGAACAGCGCCTGCATCGCCGCCGCGACCTGGCCGTTGCGCGCCTTGTCCACGTCCGTCACGACGAAAGCGCGGGTGCGCGCCGCATAGTCGAAGGGGGAGGCGACGGCAGCGCGGATCGCCGGCGCGCTCAGGTGGCTGGCGCCGGTGCGGGCCTCGGCCGCGGTCCAGGCGGCCTCCTGGTCCTCGGCGAGGCCGGCGTCGCGCAGCGTCGCCGAGGTGATGAGCATGCCATGCGAGGGCGCTGCGACGGCCAGCGCGAAGGGCGTCGTCGGGTCCAGCCAGTGGCGGTGCAGGCCGGCATCGACCTCCCGCCCCTCCCGCCGGGTCAGCGCCAGCCAGTCCACGAAGTCGCGCCGCACGCCGGGCAGCGCCGGCGGCTCGCGCAGGGCGCGCAGCATGGCCTGCCAGGCCTTCAGCGGCATCAAGGCGCGGCGCTCGATGCCCTTGGCCGCTGTCTCGATGCGGATGCGGTCGCCGGTCTCGAGCTCCTCCACCTCGTCCTCGAGCCGCGCCATCAGGCGGTCGCGCAGCGACGCCAGCGGCTCCTCCACCCGCTTCAGGGCACGCTCCAGCGCCTCGGCCGCCTCGGGGATGTCCTCCCCGAGCGGGTGGAGGTCGCATTCGACGTCGTAGGTCCCCTCCTCCTCCGGCGCCCGGGCCAGGACCTGGCGGCGGACGGCGCGAAGGAAGAGCTCGGTCGGGTTGGCCTGGCGCTCGGCGGCGGCCTCGCTGAGCCGCCTGCGATCATCGCGGGCGGCGTCGCCCGGAGGGGGGATCGTCGGCTCCCCGTAGTCCTCGCGCGGCCCCTCCGACAGGCGCGTGACCCAGCCGAGGCCGGGCAGCGCGCGGGCGGCCTGCAGCGCGGCCTCCATCGGTGCCAGCAGTTCCGGGATGTCGCCGGCCAGTTCCTCGATCCGGCGCCTGAGGCCGCGCGCCCGGCTGCGGCCGCCCTCGGCGCCCAGCAGCCACCGGCGCAGCTCGGCGGTCTCGGCGCCGCTGATGGCGGCGCTGAAGGCGGCGTCCGCCGCGTCGAAGAGGTGGTGGCCCTCGTCGAAGACGTAGCGCAGCGGCCTTCCGTCCTCGCCGCCGCCGAGCGCGGCCTGCACCATCACCAGCGCATGGTTGGCGACGACCAGCGATGCGGTCCGGGCGCGGCGGATCGAGTGTTCGACGTAGCACTGCTTGTAGCGCGGGCAGGCGGAGCGGATGCACTCGCCGCGCCGGTCGGCCAGCGGCCAGATGGCGGCAGGGCCATGCAGCTCGACGATCCACCCGGGGAAGTCGCCCCCCATCAGGTCGCCGTCCCGCGTCGCCAGCGCCCAGCGGGCGACCAGGCCGAGCGGCACGGCCAGGTCGGGATGCCCGGCCTGGCCCAGCATCTCCTCCATGTTCAGCAGGCAGAGGTAGTTCTCCCGCCCCTTGCGGACGACGACGCGGCGACGCCGCTCCTCCGGGTCCGGGTAGAGCCGGCCGAGCTCCTGGTCGATCTGCCGCTGCAGGTTGCGGGTGAAGGTGGAGATCCAGACCGGCGCGCCGTTGCGCTCCGCCCAGAGGCTCGCCGGGGCGATGTAGCCGAGGGTCTTGCCGGTGCCGGTGCCGGCCTCGGCAAGCACCACATGCGGCGATCCCTGGTCGGCCCGCGGCGCGAAGGCGCCGGCGGCGGCCGAGGCATAGTCGGCCTGCTGCGGCCGCTGCTCCGCCCCCTCCCCCAGTATATGGCCGAGCCTGGCGCGCGCCTCGTTGGGGGAGACATCGAAGCTGGCGGGCGGCTGGGCGGGGCCGGGGTCCTCCCAATCCGGCAGGCGGCGCCAGACCTTGTAGGGGTCGAGCGAGGGCTTCTCCTCCCCGCCGCCGAGCGCGGCCAGCACCGAATCCGCCCAAGGCCAGGCGGCGGCCTTCTTCAGCTGCGCCGCCAGCATGCCGGCGTCGCGGTTCATCGGCTGGGTGCGGCCGGCGGCCAGGCGGCGCAGCAGGATGGTCGCCATCTCCGGCAGCAGGGCGGCCGCCGCGGCATCGTCGGCCGGCGCGTCCAGGTCGAGCGCCAGGGCCAGGCCGCGCGGCGTCGGCGCCGCCGGCCGGGCTGGCAGGCAGAAGGCGAAGAGTTCCAGCAAGTCGAAGCAGGCATCGAAGCGCGGCAGGTCCAGCCGGCGCGCAGTCGCCGGCCCGTGCACCAGCAGCGGCGGCGCGCCGTCCAGCGCCCGGCGCAGCCCGGCGGAGGGGACCTCCAGCAGCTCGCCATCCGGCGTCAGCAGGGTGGCGCGGCCATGGCCGGCGATCAGGGCCGGGGCGTCGGGCAGCAGGAGTCGGGGGGGAAGGGCCATGGATGGCCCATCCTAGCGCAACCGGGCCGAATGGTCGCCAGCTGCCGGCACGCAGCCCTCCCGCGCGGTCAGCGCCCCGGCCGCAGCCGCGCCCGGAGCCTCAGTCGCACTTGTAGCACCAGGTCACCAGCAGATCGATCGTGCAGGTATACTTCGAGTTGTCGCCGCAGGTCTCGGAGAAGGTCTGGAAGCAGACCGGCGGGTTGGTGCTGGAGCAGTGGTTCTGGGCGTTCGACTGGGTGCAGCCGGGGTCGCCGACCGGCCCGCCGCTGAAACTGCAGGCCGCGCCGTAGCCCGGTGGGGGTTGCTTCGAGCAGCCCAGCGTCACGACGATGCTCTGGGTGCTAAGGCACCAGTTGGTGAAGGTGGCGTCGAACTTGTTCGGCTGGTCCTCGAAAAACTCGTTCTGGATGCCGGAGAAGCAGGAGTTGTCCCAGGTGTAGTTGCCGGCATAGTTCGAGTAGCTCAGCCCCCAGTAGTAGGGATGGTCGCCGGTGCAGTAATAGGCCCAGCCCTGCGTCTCCCAGCCGCCGTAGGAGACCGGCGCCTGCACCTGCGGCTCGCAGTCCGGGATGTCGCCGTTGAAATAGGGGCCGCAAGGGCCCGCCTGGGCCGGCGACGGGTGCAGGAGGCCCGCGAGCAGGACCGCCACCAGGGAGGCCGCCAGCAGCACCCCGAATCGCTTCGGCATGTCCGTTGTCCTTTCCCTTCCCGTCCCGGCTGTCCTCAGCTGCCGCATTTGAAGCACCAGGTCACCGCCAGGTCGGTCGTGCAGCTGTAGCTGGTGCCGTCGCCGCAGGTCTCGGACGAGGTCTGGAAGCACACCGGCGGGTTGGTGCTGGAACAGTGATTGGTGATGTTCGTGGTCGTGCAGCCGGGGTCGCCGACCGGGTCGCCGGTGATGTTGCAGGTCGCGGGGAAGCCGGGCGGCGGCTGCTGCGAGCATCCCAGCGTGATCACGATGCTCTGGTCGTTCAGGCACCAGTTGGTCAGGGTGGCGTCGAACTTGTTTGCCTGGTTCTCGGCGAAGACATCCTCGGCGACCGAGAAGCAGCTGTTGTTCGAGCTGAAATTGCCCAGGATGTAGGAGCTGGCGCCCCAGTAGTAGGGATGGTCGCCGGTGCAGTAATAGGCCCAGCCCTGGGTCTCCCAGCCAGTATAGGCGACCGGCGCCTGCACCTGCGGCTGGCAGCTCGGGATGGTGGTGGCGCCGCCGTCGCAGGCATCGGCGCGGGCCGCGGCGGGATGCAGCAGGGCGCCGAGCAGCAGCGCTGCGGCCAGGCCCCGCGCCGCGCGCATCGCGCGCGTGCCGGCGGCTCGCACGGCCGCGCCGCTCACCGCGGACCTCCGCTGAAGGTGGTGTGGTGCGACGGCACGCCGCTGCGGTGCCGCAGCGTCGCCGTCACCTTCGGCACGCCGGCGCTGCAGCCGACGAAGAGCGTGACCCGGCCGACCTTGTCGCCGTTGTTCGTGGCGCCGACCAGCACGCGGCTGGCGACGAGGCTGCCCGCATCCTCGGGATCGGGCGCGGCGCCGGCCTGCGGCTTCGGCGGCAGCGCGGTGACAGCCAAGTGCTCGCTCTGCTCGGTGTCCCAGCCCACCACATGAGGGTGGCTCGAAGGGCAATGCGCCCGGACGATCGCCGACTGGCCCACGGCGACCCGGCGGTCGCGGGATTCGACCGTCATGCAATCCGGCGTGCCACGGCATTCGTTCCGCATGTGCTCGAGCACGCGGCCCTCGTCGTAGAGACCGTCCTTCTGCGCCAGGGCCGGCGCGGCGGCGGCCAGCGCCAGGCCGAGCACCAGAATGCCGCACCACCAGCCGGCACGGTCATTGCGCCGCGCATCGCGTCTGTTCGCCTGCATGGTTTCCTCCACCTGTTCCAGGCTTCCGCCTATCGGATGACCGCGGCCGTGCCGGCGCGGTCGCCGCCCTGGCGCTGCGCGGCGATCAGCTGGCGCAGCGCCGCGGGCTCGGCGACGCCCGGGATCATCATGTCGCCGACGACGAATGAGGGGGTGCCGTTGATGCCGAGCTGCTTGGCCAGGGCCGCGTTCCTCGCCAGCGCCGCATCGACCTCGGGCGAGACCATGTCGCGGGCCAGCCGGGCGCGGTCGAGGCCGACCCGGTCGGCGATGGCGAAGACCGCCTCGTTGGTCAGTGCTCCGCTGGCGCCCATCATCGCGTCGTGAAAGGCGAGGTAGCGGCCCTGCGCGACCGAGGCGAGCGCCGCGCGCGCGGCAAAGACCGACTCCGGCCCGAGCACTGGGAGCTGCTTGTGCACGAAGCGCAACCCCGGCTCGTCGGCCAGCAGCCCGGCCATGCCGGGATGCGCCTTCTTGCAATAGGCGCAGCGGTAGTCGAAGAATTCGACGATCGTGACGTCGCCGCGGGCATTACCGGCGACCGGCGCCTGCGGGTCGGCGACCAGCTCGTCCCGGCGCTCGACCAGCATGCGCTTCGCCGTGTTCTGCTGCTGCGCGCGCAGGGTCGCCTGGGCGCGCTGGAAAGCCTCGATCAGCGCCTCGGGGTGCTCGATGTAGTAGTCGTGGATCAGCTGCTGCACGGCCGCCTTCTGCGCCTCGGTCAGCGGCACGGGCTCCGCCGCGGCCTCGCGGGGGGCCAAGCCCGGCGCGGCGGCCAGGGCGAGCAGCAAGGCCAGGCGGCGCAGGCGGCTGATCATCGGCTGGGATTCTCCACTTCGGGGGGTGCCGGTGGCCTGTGGCCCAGGATGCCCCGGCGCTGATCTGGCGCCTGCGGCCTGCAGGCCGGCAAGCCGGATTGCTGGAATTCCAGGAGCTTCCAACACCTTCCCCACCGCGTCATGCGAAGGGGAAGTCGGACAGGGGCTCGCCGGGCGCCTGCAGCTTGACGCCGAGATCGGCGGCATAGGTGGTCAGCACATGGTACTGCCGGGCCAGGGCGCCGAGCGCCGCAAGGCCCGCGGCATTCTCCTCGGCCGTCGAGTCCGGGCCGAAGAGAGCGCCGGCAGCCTGCAGCGCGAGCCCCTCGAGCGGGTTGCCGAGATAGCTCGGCGGGCCGAAGCGCAGGATGCCCGGGCTCTGGACGAAGCCGTTCAGCACGTCGGGCTCGGCGCTGTAGTTGCCGACGGGGTCGCCGTATTCGACATAGTTGGTCAGCAGCGAGCTCGCGCCGGCCGGAATGCTGCCGGGCGGCAGGCCGGGCGCGCCATAGGTTTCGCCGGGCAGGTCGAGCTGCGCCGCGACGAAGGCCGCCTCCCCGCCGCCGAGCGAATGGCCGGTGAGGTAGACCGCGGTATCCGGGATGCCCAGCGCCGCGGCGGCGGCCAGCGCGGCCTCGGCGAAGCGCACCGCGTCGCCGAAGGCGGGCGGCACGATGCCGGCGAAGATCAGGCCGTCGGCGAGGACCTGGGCGGCGACGAATTCCGGGTCGCTCGACAGGGCGGAGATATGGGTGCCCTCGAAGGCGAGGACGAGCTGGTTGGCCGCGGTCAGGAAGGCGGCGCCGTAGAAGCCGTCCGCGGTGACTTCCAGCGCCAGGGGCTGACCGCCCGCTTCCAGGAAGCGCAGCCCCGCCGGCAGGTTCGCCAGGTCGCGGTCGTAAGTCCAGTTGGCGGCGTTGAGCAGGGTCGCGGTGTCGGGCGGGGGGCTCGCCTCCGGCAGGCCGGGCCCCGGGGTGTCCTCTCCCGCGCCAGGCCCATGCGGGCCGTGATGCCCGCGGTCGCAGCCGGGGTGACGGGCGTGGTGCGGTCCGTGGCCCTCCCGCATACCCGACCATTCCGCGACCTGGTCGTGCCGCATATCCGGTTCCCGGATAGTAACCATCGCGTCCGCCATTGCCATCTGCTTCCCCGCGCCGCGTATTCCTGCGCGATCACCAGTCATGGGGCCACGATCCGCAATCAACTTGTCTGGAATTCCTGGAAGTTCCACGAAGAAGCGGCCTAGACAGGACGGATGTTCCTGCCGCGAACTACCATCCACCGGCAAGTCGCCTGTACCTGTTTCGGTAAGAAACCATAGATTCCTGGAAGCGGCCATGCGCAACACCGATCTGCGGAAAGCCCGCGACGTCGCGGCGAAGCTGCGCCTCACCGCGGCCCTGCTCGGCGGCATCAGCCAGAAGGAACTCTGCGCCGCCTTCCGCCGGGTGAACCCGCAGACCGGCTTCGATCTCGACCGGTCCTACAAATGGGTCCAGGGGCGGTCGCTGCCGCGCTCGGCGCAGATCTACGAGGACTGGGCCCGGCTGCTCGGACTGGCCCAGGCGGGGAGCTGGGTGGCGGGCTGCGGGCTGGACAGCTTCCTCGAGGCGCTCTGCGGCGACGGCCGGGCGGACCGCGCCGACCTGCTCCGCCGCGCCGGGCTGGACACCCCGCCGGAGGACGACGCGGCCGGGGTGGCGACGCGCTATCTCTGCGGCAGCTATGCCTGCTACTCCCAGGCGCAATCGCCGTATTACCAGGGCCGCATCCTGCGCGGCGCGCTGGTGATCGAGCCGTCGCCGCGCCGTGCCGAGGGGCTGACCGCCTGCTATTCCCAGGCGCTCTCGCTCGGCCGCAGCCATGTGGCGGGACGGGTGATGATCGTCGGCAGCATGCTGGCGCTGCCACTCACCACGGGCAGCCCCGGCGCCCCGCCGGTCAGCTTCCACCTGCATCTGCCGGCCCCGCCGGGCAGCCTGCTGGCCGGGATCATGGGCAGCTGCACCATGGTGCATCCGGGCGGCCAGCCGCCCTATGCGACGCGGGTCGCGATGGTCCGCGTGCCCCTCCCGGTCGAGGCCTTGGAACGGTCCAACCGCTACATGGAGGCGGAGCCGCTGGCCCTGTCGCGCGACCTCGCCGCGCTCGGCCTGCTGGTGCGGGATGCGGTCGGGCTGGAAGCGCGGCTCGACCGTTTCCTGCGGCCGGTGGGCACGGGCTGGGCCGGCTCGGACCAGGTGCAGATGGCCGACCAGGTGGCGCTCGGCGGCGCCTGCGACCGGGCCTGGCTGGACACGGTCGGGGCGGCGGCGGAGACCGGCCGGGTGCCGGCGCCGGCGCCGGCGCGGCAGCCGATGGCGCTGGACCTCGGCTGACGCCGCCCGGCCGGGAACCGGCCGGGCGGCGCCGGGGCTATTTGTACACGAACTCCGCCCCGTCCAGGTCGATGGCCGGGAAGATGTCCTTCTCCGCCCAGTAGTCCTGGGTGTGCTGCCATTCCGGCTTGGCGCCGCGCTTCGGCAGCAGGTGCATCCCCCGCATCAGGTAGCCCGGGTTGAAGTTCTCCGGGTCGATCCAGGGCAGCAGCGGCATGTCCCGGTCCTCCGGCCGCAGCGCGACCTCGACCCGCTCGGCGCCCTTTTCCTGCATGTGGCCGAGCAGCCGGCAGACGAAGTCGCCGACCAGGTCGGCCCGCAGCGTCCAGCTGGCGCGGAAATAGCCGAAGACCCAGACCATGTTCGGCACGCCGGTGAACATCATGCCGCGGTAGGTCACCGTGTCGTGGAAGGCCAGCGGCTTGCCGTCGACCGCGAAGTCGATGTCGCCGAGGACGTTCAGGTGGAAGCCCGTCGCGGTGACGATGATGTCGGCGTCGAGGTGCTGGCCCGACTTCAGCTGGATGCCGCCCTCGTCGAAGGTCTCGATCTCGTCGGTGACGACGCTCGCCTTGCCCGAGGCGATGCCGTGGAACAGGTCGGCATCGGGGACGAAGGCGATGCGCTGCCGCCACGGCCGGTAGTCCGGCGTGAAGTGCCTGTCGAGATCATAGTCGGGGCCGAGGATGGAGCGCAGGTTCGCCAGCATCTCCGCCTTCACCTTCTCCGGCTCGGCGAAGCAGCGGTCGGTGAACTTCGATTGCTCCAGCAGGATCTTGCGGCGGACGATCTCGTGGATCCAGTGCTCGTCCACCTGCAGCGCGCGCAGTTCCTCGGCGATCTCGATCGCGTTGCGGCCGGTGCGGAAATAGGTGGGCGTCCGCTGCAGCATCACCACATGCGCGGCCTTGTCGCACATGTTCGGCACGATGGTGGCGGCCGAGGCGCCGGAGCCGATGACCACCACCCGCTTGCCCGTGTAGTCGAGGCCCTCGGGCCAGGTCTGCGGGTGGATGATCCGGCCCTTGAAGCGGTCCATGCCGGCCCATTCCGGCGTGTAGCCTTCGGAATGCCGGTAGTAGCCCTGGCACATCCAAAGGAAGCGGGCGCTGATCACCACCGGCTCGCCCGTGTCGGTGCGGGTCGCCTCGATGGTCCAGCGGTTCTCGGCGCTCGACCAGCTCGCGCTGCTGATCCGGTGGTTGTAGCGGATGTGGCGGTCGAGGCCGTTCTCCTCGATCACGTCGCCCATGTACTTGCGGATCTCGTCGGCGGTCGCGATCGGCGTGCCGGTCCAGGGCTTGAAGCGGTAGCCGAAGGTATGCAGGTCGCTGTCCGAGCGGATGCCGGGATACTTGTGCGTCCACCAGGTGCCGCCGAAGGTCTCCTGGCTCTCCAGCACCACGAAGCTGGTGCCGGGGCGCTGGGTCTTCAGGTGATAGGCGCCGCCGACGCCGGAGATGCCGGCGCCGACGATCAGCACGTCGACCTGCTCGGCCGGCCGGGTCGTTGGCCGCTCGAGGGTTGCTGCCTCGGACATCGCTGCTCGTCCTCCTTGATTGCTTGGCGGCCAGCCTAGCCGTTTGCCGGCAGTTTGCACCGCATGGATGGTTGGTGGAACGGAAAGCCCCAGGCGCCCTTGATTGGCATCAGGTCGGTCGATCGACAACGATCCGCGGCCCTGCTGCCGCCCCTATCCGGCTGTAACCTCGGCGCGACGGACCGGGCGGGGGCGGGCGATGGAACGGCGGAGCGTGATCATGCTGGCGGCGGGCCTGGCCGCCGCGGGCTGCGCCCGGGCCGAGGCGCCGGCGATCCGCGGCATCGCCCCCTGTCGGGAGCGCATGGCCCTGCCGCCCGGCGCGGTGCTGGCGGTGGCCTTGCAGGACATCTCCCGCGCCGATGCGCCGGCCGAGACCCTGGCCGAGGCGCGCATCCCGGTCGGGGGCCAGGTGCCGGTCGGCTTCGCCCTGCCCTACGATCCCGCCCGCATCCAGCCGAATCATACCTATGCGGTCCGCGGCACGATCGGGCTCGAGGGGCGGATGATCTTCCGCACCGGTACCATCCACCCCGTGCTGACCCGCGGCGCAGGAAAGACGGCGGAGTTGCGCCTGGTCCGCGTCGCCGCGCCGGCCCCGGCACCGGTCGCCGGGGCCGCCCCGCCGCTGGTCGGGCCCGACTGGGTCGCCGAGGACATCGACGGTCGCGGCGTGGTCGACCGGGTGCGCTCCACCCTCACCTTCGGCGCCGATGGCGGGGTCAGCGGCTCCGGCGGCTGCAACCGCATCGCCGGGAGCTATACCCTGGCGGGAGAGACCATCGGCTTCGGCCAGATGATCTCCACCATGATGGCCTGCGCCCCGGCGGTGGGGGAGCAGGAGCGGCGCTTCCTGCAGGCGCTGGCCGAGACCCGGCGCTGGCGCATCACGCCGGAAGGCTGGCTGCTGCTGCTGGATGCCGAGGCGAAGCCGCTGGCCCGCCTCGTGCGCCACTAGCCTCATGCGCCAGTCGCGGCGCCTCAGCGCGCGGCGTCGGCGGCCAGGCCGAAGGCCTGCGGGTAGCCGAACAGGCCGACCTGGCCGCCGGTATGCAGGAAGACCACGTTCTGGTCCTTGCCGAAGAAGCCCTTGCTGATCAGGTCGATCAGCCCGGCCATGCCCTTTCCGGAATAGACCGGGTCGAGCAGGATGCCCTCCTGCTCCGCCACCAGCTTCACCGCCTCGACCATTCCCTCGGTCGGGATGCCGTAGCCCTGGCCGACATAGTCGCAGTTGGCGACCACGTGTTCCGCCTTGACCAGCGCCGGCAGGCCGAGATGCGCCATGGTGCGCTCGGCCAGCGCCAGGACATTGGCCTCCTGCTTCGGCTTCGGCGCGCGGACGCCGATGCCGAGCACGGGGATGCCGCTGTTCAGCGCGACCAGGCCCGCGACCAGCCCGGCCTGGGTGCCGGCGCTGCCCGTCGCATGCACCAGGTGGTCGATCCGCAGCCCCATGTCGGAGGCCTGGGTCACCAGTTCCTGCGCCGCGTTGACATAGCCGAGCGCACCCACCGGGTTGGAGCCGCCGCCGGGGATGACATAGGGCTTGCGGCCGGCGCCGCGCATCTCCTCCGCCACCGCCTCCATCTCCGCCTGCATGTCGGCGCCGCCGGGGCGGCGGGAGACGCTGGCGCCGTGCAGCCGGTCCATCAGCACATTGCCGGACTCGGTATAGGCCGGGTCGGCATAGCCGGTCCGGTCCTCCAGCAGGATGTGGCAGGCGAGGCCGAGCTTGGCCGCCGCCGCGGCGGTCTGGCGGGCGTGGTTGGACTGGGTCGCGCCCTGGGTGATCAGGATGTCGGCGCCCTTGGCGATGGCGTCGGCGCAGAGGAATTCGAGCTTCCGCGTCTTGTTGCCGCCGGTGGACAGGCCCGTGCAGTCGTCCCGCTTGATCCAGAGCTTCGGGCCGCCGAGGTGCTTCGTCAGGCGCTCCATCGGCTCGAGCGGGGTCGGCATGTGGCCGAGCCGGATGCGCGGGAAGCGGGCGAGGTTCATGGCGGTTGGGTTCCTCCGGCCGGTCGATCGGGCGCGGAGGCTAGCCCCGATCGCCGCGACGGGCGAGGGCGGGGCGACGCGAAGCATCCGCGGGCGCCGCTGCGGACGCCCGCGGCCGGGCCTCAGCCCAGCTTCATCCGCTCGGCGATCTGCACCGCGTTCAGCGCCGCGCCCTTCAGCAACTGGTCGCCGCAGAGGAAGAAATCGAGCCCGAACTCGCCGAACACGGGATTGGCTCGCACCCGCCCGGCCTCGACATCGTCCTGGCCCGTCGCGGTGATCGGCATGGGGTAGAGCTGCTTCGCCGGCTCATCCACCAGCTTCACGCCGGCAGCCCGGGCCAGCACGGCGCGGGCCGCCTCCGGGGTCACCGGCCGCTCGCACTCGATCGTCACGGCTTCGCCATGCACCCGGAAGGTCGGGATGCGGACCGCGGTGCAGGAGACGAGAAGATCGGGCATGCCCATGATCTTCCGGCTCTCCCAGGCGACCTTCATCTCCTCCCGCGTGTAGCCATTGGGCTGGAAGCTATCGATCTGCGGGATGACGTTGAAGGGCAGCGGGTGGGCAAACACGTGGTGGCCCGGGCGGCCGCCCTCGACCAGCACCCGGCGGGTCTCCTGCTCCAGCTCGGCCATGCCCTCCGCCCCGGCGCCGCTGGCAGCCTGGTAGGTGGAGACGATGACCCGCTTGAGGCCGAAGGCCTGGCGCAGCGGCTCCAGCGCCACCACCAGGATGGCGGTGGTGCAGTTCGGGTTGGCGATCAGCTTGTGGTTGCCGATGGCGGCGCCGTTCACCTCCGGCACCACCAGCGGCACGTCGTCCTCCAGCCGCAGGGCGGAGGAATTATCGACCACCGCGACGCCCTGCGCCGCCAGCTTGCGGGCATGCGCCTTGGCGAAGTCGCCGGAGACGGCCAGCAGGGCCAGGTCCAGGCGGGAGGCGGCGGCGTCCGAGTATTCCTCGATCGCCACCTCGCCCCAGGGGGTCTGCTGTTTCAGGCCGGCGCTGCGGGCGGAGGCGAATAATTTCAGCTCGGTGACCGGGAAGCGCCGCTTGCCCAGGACCTCGACCAATTCCTTCCCGACCGCGCCCGTGGCACCGATCACGCCGACCCGCATGACACCCTTTTCCTTCGTGGGGAATGGCCGTTTAGCGCGGCTTTCACGGAACTGCCACCGTCAAGCGCCGATGGCTGCCTTGCCTGCGGGGCCGGCCTGCGTTGACCCCGCCGCCGCCCCCTGCCATCTGCCCACGCATGACAGCCGATCCATCCCTCCGGAACGTCAAGGCCTGGCCCTTCGAGGAGGCCGCCAAGGTCGCCGATCGCCTGGCCGCCAACCCGAAACCGGAAGGCGCCCCGGGGGGAGCATTGTTCGAGACCGGCTATGGCCCCTCCGGCCTGCCGCATATCGGCACCTTCGGGGAGGTGGCGCGCACCACCTGGGTCCGCCGCGCCTTCGAGCGGATAACCGGCCTGCCGGCCCGGCTGATCGCCTTCTCGGACGACATGGACGGCCTCAGGAAGGTGCCGGACAACGTGCCGAACAAGGCGATGCTGGCCGAACACCTGGGCCGGCCGCTGACCGCCATCCCCGACCCCTTCGGCACCCATCCGAGCTTCGGCGCCCACAACAACGCCCGGCTGCAGGCCTTCCTCGACACCTTCGGCTTCGAATACGAATTCGCGTCGAGCACCGACTATTACCGGGGCGGCCGGTTCGACGCCGCCCTGCTGCGGATGGCGGAACGGCACGACGCCGTGAAAAAGGTCATCCTCCCCACGCTCGGCGCGGAACGAAAAGCCACCTACTCGCCTTTCCTGCCCATCCATCCGGAGACGGGCGTGGTCATGCAGGTGCCGATGGAGGAGGTGCGCCCTGAGGACGACCTGCTGGTCTGGGTCGACCCGGCTACGGCCAAGCGGCATGGCACCCGGATCACCGGCGGCCACTGCAAGGCCCAGTGGAAGGCCGACTGGGCGCTGCGCTGGTTCGCGCTCGGCGTCGACTACGAGATGTCGGGCAAGGACCTGATCGATTCGGTGAAGCTGTCGGGGCAGATCTGCCGGGTGCTCGGCGGCACCCCGCCGGCCAGCTTCACCTATGAGCTGTTCAACGACGAGAACGGCCAGAAGATCAGCAAGTCGAAGGGCAATGGCCTGACCATCGAGGAATGGCTGCGCTACGCCCCGCCGGAATCGCTCGCCTATTTCATGTACCAGTCGCCGCAGCGGGCCAAGCGGCTGTTCTTCGACGTGATCCCCCGCGCGGTCGACGAGTACCTCGGCCACCTGGAAAAGCTGCGGGTCCAGCCGGAGCCGACCAACCCGGCCTTCCACATCCACAACGGCAGCAGCAACGACCCGGGCTCGCCCATCGGCTTCGGCATGCTGCTGAACCTGGCCAGCGTGGTGAATGCGGATGAGCCCGAGATGCTTTGGGGCTTCATCCGGCGCTATGCCCCGGGGGTGACGCCGGACAGCAGCCCGATGCTCGCCCGGCTGGTCGAATATGCCGTCGCCTATTTCCGCGACTTCGTGGCGCCCACCCGGCAGCACCGGGCGCCGAGCACGCTCGAGCGCGGCGCGCTGGAGGACCTGCTGCAGGTGCTCCGCAGCCTGCCCGAGGACAGCGACGCCGAGGCGATCCAGACCCTGCTGTACGAGGTCGGCAAGCGCCACCCCTTCGCCAACCTGCGCGACTGGTTCGCCTGCCTCTATCAGGTACTGCTCGGCGCCCAGGAAGGCCCGCGCTTCGGCGGCTTCGTCGCGCTCTACGGCATTCCCGGCACCATCGGGCTGATCGAGACCGCGCTGGCCCGCGGAGCGGGCGAGGACCTGGCACCGCGTGAGGCACCTGCCGCGTGAGCCCCCGACTCGCCTGGCTGCGCCGGAACGGACCCGCGGTCTTCGGCGTGGTCCTGCTGGTCGCCGCCATCTTCGTCGTCCAGCGCGAATTCCGCACCCTGTCGGTGGCCGAGATCCGCACCGCCATGGCAGCGCTGCCGGCCAGCGCGCTGTGGAAGGCGGCGGGTTTCACCGTGCTCGCCTACCTGGTGCTGGCGGTCTACGACAAGCTGGGATCGATCTATGCCGGGCGGCCGGTCTCCTGGCCGAAATCCTTTCTCGCCTCCTTTTGCGGCTATTCGCTGGCGCACAACCTCGGCTTCGCCGCGGTCTCGGGCGCCGCGGTGCGCTACCGGCTCTATTCCGCCTGGGGCCTGACACCGCTCGAGATCGCCAAGGTGGTCGGCTTCACCAGCCTGACCTACGGCCTCGGCGGCATGGCCCTCGGCGGGCTGGTGCTGGTCTTCGAGCCGGAGGTGGTGCCCTGGTTCGGCACCCACCTGCCGCACTGGGCGCTGCAGGCCATGGCCCTGCCGCTCTGGGGCATCGTGCTGACCTATGTCGTGCTCAGCCGCTTCAAGCGTCACGTGCGGCTGTTCGGGCACGAGATCGACCTGCCCGAGCCGCGCATGGCGCTGATGCAGACCGGCCTCGCCACCGTGGACGTGGCGATCACCGCGGCCATCTTCTACATCCTGCTGCCGCAGGCGGAGGGGCTGACCTTCCTGCGCTTCGTCGGCATCTACCTCGCGGCCTATACCGCCGGCATCGCCGCGCATGTGCCGGGCGGCCTCGGCGTCTTCGACGGCGCCGTCCTGCTCGGCCTGCAGCCCTACATGCCGGCGCCGGAGGTGATCGGCGCGCTGCTGGTCTTCCGGCTGTACTACTACATCATCCCGCTGTTCATCTCCGGCACGCTCTTCGTCGGCTTCGAGCTTGGCCAGCGCCGCAACGTCCTGCAGCGGGTCACCGCGCTCGGGCGGGGGAGCGAGACGCTGGAGGTGCCGGCGATCGCCTCCCTCGTCGCACTCGCCGGCGCGCTGCTGATCTTCCTCGGCGCGCTGCCGACCAAGGGGACGATCATCGAGGAATGGGCGGGGCATGCCGCAGCCCTTGCCTCCCACTTCGCCGCCTCGGTCGTGGGCTCGCTGCTGCTGGTCATGGCCTATGGGTTGCTGCGTCGGCTGACCATCGCCTGGGGCTTCAGCCTCTTCCTGCTGCTGAACGGCGCGGTGATCGGGTGGGTGCGCGGCGAGGCCTGGTGGCTCTGGGGCGCCTTCCTGCTGCTGGCCGGGCTGGTCGCCAGCCTGCGCGCCGCCTTCTACCGCGACAGCCGGCTGGTGCGGGAGCCGCTCTCGCCGGAAGCCGTGGTGCCGCTGACCGCAGTCGCCGCCTGCGGCATCACCCTGGCGCTGGTGGCCTATGGCGGGCGCGTCTCGGAAACCGCCTGGTGGGGCGTGGTCTTCTCCGAACTCGCGCCGGACAGCCTGCGCTTCACCGTGGGGCTGACCGGCGTGCTGCTGCTGGTCGGCATGGTGCGGCTGCTGCGGCCGGCCCGCTTCGCGCCGCTGGCCTGGGACGCGGCCACGCGGTCCCGCATCGCCGCGCTCGGCGGGCTGGCGCCGCGGGAGGCCGATGGCGCGGTCTTCGGCGAGGGCGAGCGGGCCGGCTTCGCCTTTCTCAGGCGCGAGGGCGTCTGGCTGGCGCTGGGCGACCCGGCGGGGGAGCGGAAGGACGCGATCTCGGCGATCTGGCGCTTCCGCGACCTTTGCGAGCGGGCCGGGGTGGATGCCGCCTTCTGGCGGGTCGGGCCCGCCTACCTCAGGGTTTATGCCGATATCGGCCTGCACGCGGTGCCGCTGCGGGAGCGGGAGGGCGAGACGCCCCGCTACCTGGCGCTGCGGGCGGAGCGGGACCTGGAAAGCCTGCGGCCGCTGCTGCCGCCGGAGATGCGCCGCGCGGCGGAAGAGCTGGAGCGCAGCCGGGCGGCCTGAAAAGCCGGGGGAGCGGTATTCTCCCCCGTTCCGCGCGTCTGTCGTCCCAGGTCCAGTACCCTCCGCGCGCCGGCACCCGGCTCAGGCACGGGAAGGGCGGAACGTGGGAAGGGAACAGCTTTCCCTCCCCGAGACCGTCTTCCCGCCCTACTGCGTCGCCCAGACGACCCGGTGCATCCAGGTGATCTCCGGGATCTCGAAGCTGTAGTCCGGATGCGCCGGGTTCAGGCTGCGCAGGTCGACCCGCTTGGCGGATTGCCGCTTCAGCTCCTTGGCCATCACCTCGCCCTTCTGCGTGCGCACCACAACGCGGTCGCCGCGCCGCACCGGCGCGCCGGGGGAGACGATGACCACGTCGCCGTCGCGGAAGACCGGCTCCATGCTCTCGCCGGAGATTTCCAGCGCATAGGCATTCGGGTCGCCGATCTCCGGCACCGAGATTTCGTCCCAGCCGCCGCCGACGGGGTAGCCGCCATCGTCGAAGTAGCCCTCCCCGCCGGCCTGGGCGAGGCCGATCAGCGGGATGCGCCGCCCCGAGAGGCCGCGCCCGCCGCGCGGCAGCGCCGCCACGCCGGTGACCAGCGAGGCGAAGTCGGAAAACCCGGCGCCGGTCGCCGACAGCACCTTCGCCACGCTCTCGGTCGAGGGCCAGCGCGCCCGGCCGTCGGCGCCGATGCGCTTCGAGGGGTTGAAGGCGGTCGCGTCCAGCCCGGCCTTGCGGGCCAGGCCCGAGGCGGACAGCCCGTTCTCGGCGGCCAGCGCGTCGAGCGCGCGCCAGATATCCTCGTGCGTCATGGGGTGGTCCCTGCCCGGCACCCGGCCGGCTCGCTCATGCTGTGAATCATGGGGATAACATCCTAGGGACGGAGTCAGAGTGCAATAGGCTAATTTTCCTCAATTACGCTTGCGCTCACCATCGTGACGCGAATATGTTCCCGAAATGTTCACGCCAGGAGAGAGGAAAATCCCCCCGATGACGCCCCCCAGGACCACCGCCCCGCGCCCCGCCGCCACCTTCTCCCCGCGCAGCCGGACCGAAGCCTTCCGCAACGCGGAGGAAGCCTGGTTCTGGACCATGGCGGCGCTGATCGCGCGGCGCGACGGCGCGCGCATCGTCTCCGGCGCCGGCCTGGTGCAGCGCCCCTGCGAGCCGGACGACGTGGTGAAATGCCTCGACCGGCTGTACCGCCAGCGCCGCATCGACCTGCAGCATGCGCGCATCCTGCGGATCTGGGGCGAGCGGCAGCAGGCGCCCGACCCGCGCGCGCCGCGGGAAGGCGGCGATGCGCGGCTGTGGCGCGAGGCAATGGCGCGGCTCGACTGGCCGCTGCGGGTGAAGGGCATCGTCGACGGCCCGGCGCTGCCGATGCCGGAGTCCGCTGATATCATCAGCTTTCCCGGCAAGCTACGGTGACCGCCGCGGCGCCGCCGGCCAAGCCGGCGCATCGCCGCGCGGCGGAGGCCGGGCAGCGCGCCTTCATCGTCTTCGGCGGCGCGGCGGACCAGCCCTGGCTGCGCCTGCTGCGGCCAGGCTTCCGCCACTGCTTCGCGGTGCTGGCGGATGCCACCGGCTGGACCGTGCTCGACCCGCTCTCGGGCAGGCTGGTGGTGGCGCGGCTGGAGGTGCCGGCACAGTTCGACCTGCCCGGCTTCTACCGCCGCGCCGGCTTCGCGGTGCGCGGCCCCTTCGCCCCTGGGCGGCCGCGCTGGCGGCTGCTGCCGCCGCTCGCGCCCTTCACCTGCGTCGCGCTCTGCCGCGCCGTGCTGGGCGCCGGCGCGCCCTTCGCGGTGACGCCCTGGGGGCTGTTCCGGGCGCTCGACAATGATAGGAAAAATATCTTGACACCAATGCGTCTGTCGCGTTAATCCTTCTCTCGTCAACGGGCGATCTGCGCCCGGCGGCATCTTCCCGATCCCTCCCCGGACCTCACCGAAGGCCCGCCCCTCGCCAGGGGCGGGCCTTCGGGCTTTTCGGGCCCGGCATCCCCAACAGATCGAGGTGACGCGCATGGGTGGCCTGTTCCGTGCCCCGAAGCCGGTCGTCGTCCCGCCGGCGCCACAGCCCGGGCCGGCTCCGGCCCCGCCCCCGCCCGAACAGCAGGGCGAGGCGGCCCGCGCCGCCGCCCGCGACCGCGCCGCGCGCGGGCTGGAAGGCACCATCGCCACCTCCGCCCGCGGGGTGCTCGGGGCATTGCCCGCCACCTCCCGCAAATCCCTGCTGGGGGAATAGGCCATGGACCCGACCGAGATCCTTGCCCGCCACGCCGCGGCGGTGGAGCGGCGCCGCCCGCTCGAGCCGCTCTGGCAGGCCTGCTACGACCATGTCCTGCCCGGCCCCGCCGCCGGCGCCGCGCTGTTCGACGCGACCGCGGCGGATGGCGCCGAGCAGCTCGCCGCCTCCCTGCTGGCGGAGCTGACCCCGCCCTGGTCCCGCTGGTTCGGGCTGGCGCCCGCCCGGCCCGTCGAGGACCGCGCTGCGGCCGAGGCCCTGGAGGACGCAGCGGCGGCGCTGCAGGGGCATCTCGACCGGTCCAACTTCACCGTCGAGATGCACCAGGCCTTCCTCGACCTGGTGGTCGCCGGGACCGGGCTGCTGCTGGTCGAGGAAGCGCCGCTCGGCGAGGCCTCGGCGCTGCGCTTCACCGCGGTGCCGGTGCGGACCGCGGTGCTGGAGGAAGGGCCGGATGGCCGGCTCTCCACCATCTGGCGTCAGGCGCGGCTGACCGCGGCGCAGCTCCGCGCCCGCTTCCCCGGCGCCGCCCTGCCCGCCGCGCTGACCCGCGACGCCGGGGACCCGACGCAGCACCCGGTGCTGGAAGCGGTCTGGCCGGACCGCGGCACCACCCGCTACGCCGCGATCCTCGCCGATCCCGCTGCGCCGCTGCTGCTGGCCGAGGGCCGCTTCGCCGAAAGCCCGGCCATCGCCTTCCGCTGGCTGAAGGCGCCGGGCGAGACCTATGGCCGCGGCCCCGTCATGAAGGCGCTGCCCGACATCCGCACCGCCAACAAGGTGGTCGAGCTGGCCCTGAAGAACGCCTCCATCGCGGTTACCGGCATCTGGCAGGCCGAGGATGACGGCGTGCTGAACCCGGATACGGTGAAGCTCGTCCCCGGTGCCATCATCCCGAAGGCGCCGGGCAGCGCCGGCCTCACGCCGCTGGCCGCACCCGGCAATTTCGACGTTTCCCAGCTCGTGCTGCAGGACCTGCGCGCGCGCATCCGCACCGCGCTGCTGGCCGACCGGATCGGCCCGCTGCAATCGGCGCCGATGACGGCGACCGAGGTGCTGGAACGCGGCGCCCAGGCATCGCGGCTGCTCGGCGCGACCTATGGAAGGCTGCAGGCCGAGCTGCTGACGCCGCTCGTCACGCGCTGCCTGGCGATCCTCAGGCGCCGCGGCGAGATCCCGCCGCTGCGGCTCGACGGGCGCGACGTGGCGCTGCGCTACGAAAGCCCGCTGGCCCGCCTGCAGGGCCGCGCCGACGCGGCGAACACGCTGCTGTTCCTGCAGGCGGTCGGCTCGCTCGGCGGCGATGCCGCGGCGCAGCTGGATGCCGCCGCCGCGACGCGCTGGCTGGCGAAGACGCTCGGCGCGCCGGCCGATGTGCTTGTTCCCAACAACCCCATCCGGGAGTGACCCGCATGCCCGAGGACCTGCTGCAGCCGACTGACGCCGCGCCGCTGATGCCGGAGCTGCCCCCGAAGGACATCCCCGAGAAGTTCCGCGACGCGGCCGGCGCGGTGCGCGTCGACGCGCTGCTGAAATCCTACCTGGAGCTCGAGCGCCGGATGTCGCAGCGCGCCGGCCGCCCGGCACCGGACGCGCCGCCCGAGGAGCTGACCCGCTTCCGCCAGGCCATGGGCATCCCCGAGGCGCCGGAGGGCTACGACATCGCCGCGCCGCACGACCTCTGCTGCGCCGATGCCGAGATCAACGGAAGGCTGCACGCGGCCCACTTCACCAACGACCAGGCGCAGCTGGTGTACGACCTGGCGGCCGAACGCCTGCTGCCGCTGATCGCCGAGGCCGCGGCGCAATACGAGGCCGACCGGCAGCGCGCCGTGCTGATCCAGCACTATGGCGGGGAGGACGGCTTCCGCCGCATGGCCGCGCAGCTCGCCGCCTGGGGCCAGGCCAGGCTGCCGCCGCCGGTCTATGCCGCGCTGTCCTCGACCGCCGAGGGCGTCATGGCGCTGGAGCAGATGATGCGCGGGCAGGAGCCCGGCCTCGGCCGCGACGCCGTCGCGCCCGCGGCCGAAAGCGAGACGGAGCTGCGGGCGATGATGCGCGACCCGCGCTACTGGCGGGCGCGCGACCCGCAGTTCATCCAGCGCGTGACCGACGGCTTCCGCCGCCTGGTCGGCAACTGACCGCGGGCGGGATCCCCGCCGGCGATCTCGCCTGGCTGATCCGGCGGGGCTCGAGCGCCCCACCCCCCTGACGCTCGCCCCGCCGCACGGGGCGCTCGCGCGGCCTGCCGCGCGGGTGCCCCGTTCCGGGGGCGGGCGGCTGCGCCGGCCTTGAGGCTGCCGCGCGCCGCCCGCCCCCGCCCCCTTCACGGCCGCGCCCAACCCGCAGATGCGGGCGCGCGGCCGCGCGCGCCGTGCCGGCCCGGCATCGCCGGCCAACCGGCACGGCGCGCATTTCCCCGAACCGCAGAGAAGGACCGCAGCATGTCCGCTTCGATCGACCAGGCCTTCATCAAGCAGTACCAGGCCGAGGTGCAGGAGGCCTACCAGCGCCAGGGCTCCAAGCTGCGCCCGACCGTGCGCAGCAAGTCGGAGGTGCGCGGCGCCTCCACCATCTTCCAGAAGGTCGGCACCGGCACCGCCGCAGCCAAGGCGCGCAACGGCGTCGTCCCGGTGATGAACATCGACCACACCTCGGTCGAGTGCTTCCTGCAGGACTACTACGCCGGCGACTGGGTCGACCGGATGGACGAGCTGAAGACCAACATCGACGAGCGCACGGTGGCGGCCAATGCCGGCGCCTATGCCCTCGGCCGCAAGACCGACGAGCTGATCATCTCGGCGATGGACAGCGGCACGCGGGAGGCGGTCGGCACCGGCAGCGGCGAGACCGACACCGACGGCCTGACCCGCGCCAAGGTGCTGCTGGCCTTCCAGATGCTCGGCAATGCCGACGTGCCGGATGACGGCCAGCGCTTTGCCGTGGTCGGCTGGAAGCAGTGGAGCGAGCTGCTGACCATCCAGGAATTCGCCAATGCGCAGTACGTCGGCGATGCCGAGCTGCCGTGGAAGGGCACGCAGGCGAAGCGCTGGCTCGGCGCCACCTGGATCCCGCACAGCGGCCTGACCAGGAACGGCGCGCTCCGCTACTGCTACTTCTACCACAAGACCGCCATCGGCCATGCCGCGGCGGCCGAGATCAGCACCGACATCACCTGGCACGGCGACCGCGCCGCGCATTTCGTCAACACGATGATGAGCCAGGGCGCGGTGCTGGTGGCCGATACCGGCCTCGTCCGCATGCGCTGCAAGGAATAGCGGCGCATCCCGGCCCCGTCCCGTCCGGGACGGGGCCACGTCCCCCTCATGCCGGAGTTCCCCGATGGCCCTCTCCGCCCTCGCGCTCTGCGCGCGCGCGCTGCTGAAGCTCGGCGCTCAGCCCATCGCCTCGCTCGACGAAGGCACCGCCGAGGCCGAAGTCGCGGCCAACCTCTATCCCGGCATCCGCGACGCGCTGCTGGCGGCCCACCCCTGGAGCTTCGCCACTGCCCAGGCGACGCTGCCGCGGCTGGCGGCGATGCCGACGGCGGATTTCCGGCACGCCTTCCAGCTGCCCGCGAACATCCTCCGCACGCTCTCGGCCGGCCATCCGGATCGCGGCCGCGGCCTCGCCTACCGGATCCTCGAGGACCGGCTGCACTGCGACGCCGAACAGGTGGTGCTGACCCATATATTCCGCCCGGAGGAGAGCGGCTTCCCGCCGCATTTCGCCGCCGCCCTTGTCGCCCGCCTGGCCGCCGAGTTCTGCATCCCCGTGACCGAGAACACCGCCCGCGCCCAGCTGCTGGCGGCGCAGGCCGAGGCCGAGTTCCGCGCGGCACGCCGGGCCGACAGCCAGCAGGCGACGCCGCGCGCGATCGAGGATTTCCCGCTGGTTTCGGTGCGGGGCTGAGCATGGCGCAGATCCGTACGCTGAAGACCAGCTTCACCGCCGGCGAGCTGGCGCCCGAGCTGCTCGGCCGGCCCGACCTGCGCGCCACCGCCAACGGCGCGCGGCGCTTGCGCAACGTCTTCATCCAGCCGACCGGCGGCGTCACCCGCCGCCCCGGCCTGCGCCACGTGGCGATGCTGCCGGGGGATGCGAAGCTGATCGCCTTCGAGTTCAACACCGAGCAGGCCTACCTGCTGGTGCTGACCGAAGGCGCGCTTGCCGTCTTCGTCGGCGACGCGCAGGTGGCGCAGGTCGCCGGCCCCTGGACCGCGGCGATGCTGCCGCAACTGGCCTTTACGCAGAGCGCCGACACGCTGCTGCTCTGCCACCCCGACATGGTGCCGCAGCGCGTCACCCGCACCAGCCACACCGCCTGGAGCGTGGCGCCCTGGAGCTTCTCGCGCGAGCCCTTCCACCGCTTCTCCGATGCCACACTCGCGGCCTCCGCCACCACCGGCACGGTGACGCTGACCGCCTCCGCCGCCGTCTTCCAGCCCGGCCATGCCGGCGTGCGGTTCCGCTTCGGCGGCAAGCGCCTGCTGGTCACCGCCGTCGCCGGCGCGACGCAGGCGACGGCGACGGTGGAGGAGACGCTGTCCGGCACCGCCGCGACGGCGGACTGGGACGAGGCCGCCTTCTCCGCCGTGCGCGGCTGGCCCGTCACGCTCTGCTTCCACCAGGACAGGCTGGTTCTGGGCGGATCGCGCGACCTGCCCAACCGGCTCTGGCTGTCGCGCACCGGCGACCTGTTCAACTTCGACCCCGGCACCGGGCTCGACGACCAGGCGATCGAGTTCGGCCTGGTCTCCGACCAGGTGAACGCGATCCGCGGCGTCTTCTCCGGCCAGCACCTGCAGGTCTTCACCTCGGGCGCCGAATGGATGGTGAGCGGCACGCCGCTGACGCCGGGCAGCATCCAGCTCAACCGGCAGACCCGTGTCGGCTCGCCGGTCGCGCGGCTGGTGCAGCCGGTGGACGTCGACGGCTCGACCATCTTCGCCGCGCGCAGCGGGCGGGGAATCTTCGAGTTCACCTATACCGACCTGCAGCAGCTCTACCAGGCGAACGACCTGGCGCTGGTCTCGCAGCACCTGGTGCGGGACCCGGTGGCGATGACCTACGACCAGCGCCGCCGCCTGCTGCACGTGGCCATGGCCGATGGCCGGCTGGCGACGCTGACCCTCTACCGCGCCGAGCAGGTCACCGCCTGGACCGGCCAGGAGACCGACGGCCTGGTCCGCTCGCTGGCCGATATCGAGGGCAAGGTCTGGGCGGTGGTGGAGCGCGCCGGCAAGCCGCGGCTCGAGCGCTTCGACGACACATGTGCGCTCGACGCCGCGCTGGATGGCAGCGCGGCGGCGGAACAGGACATCTGGTCCGGCCTCGGCCACCTCGAAGGCCGCACCCTCGGCATCCTCGCCGACGGCGCGCCGCGCGGCACCGCGACGGTCACCGCCGGCGCGGTCACGCTCGACCCGCCGGCGCGGAGCGTCCAGGCCGGCCTGCCCTTCGCGCACGAGATCCATCCGCTGCCCGCCGACCTGGCCATCCCCGGCGGCATTGGCGCGGCGCCGCTGCGTCTGGTCGCAGTCACCTTCCGGCTGCTGGAAACCAAGGCGCTCGCGGTCGATCTCGGCCGCGGGCCGGTGCCCGTCACCTTCCGCCGGCTCGGCACCGCGCTGCTGGACGCGGCGCCGCCCGCCTTCACCGGCGACGTCCGGCTGCGCGGCATCGGCTGGCAGCGCGATGCGCTGGCGCCGCTCTGGCGCATCGCCGACGACACGCCGCTGCCGATGACGCTGCTTTCCGTCACCACGGACATGAGGATCACCGACTGATGGCCGCACTCGCCTCGCTCGCCACCCTGGTCGGGGCTGGCGCTTCCATCTACGGCAATGTCCGCCAGGCGCAGCAGCAGAACACGCTGAACAAGGCGCAGGTGCAGATCGCGCAGCAGCAGGAGGCCGCGCGGCAGCAGGCGCTGCTCGCCCAGCAGCAGCAGGACGCCCAGCAGCGCGCGCTGACGCTCTCGAAGACCATCGCCACCACCCGGGCGCGGCTGGCGGCCTCCGGCGTCGCGCCCGATGGCGGCTCGGCCGGCGCGCTGACCGCGGGCCTCACGCAGGAAGCCGCCGCGGCGCAGAACGCCGACGACGCGACGCTGCGCGCCCGCCTGGCGCAGGGCCGCATCAGCCTGCTGAACCCGGACGGCACCTTCTCCGCCCTGCTGCAGAGCGGCCGAACCTTCGGCTTCGCCTCCCGCAGCCTGCTGGACTAGCCGGCCGCGCAAGCAGCCGCCACGCCAACCCTCCTGGCGCAGCCGAAGGGGGGACATGGTCCCCCCCACACCCCTCTTTTCGGAGTCCTTCGCCCGATGGACGAGCACATCAGGATCGGCGACGTCGCGCCGCGCGTGCAGTACCTGGCCGATGGTACCCAGGCGAGCTTCATCTATCCCTTCCCCATCTTCGCCGAGGCGGATCTCGAGGTGCGCCTCGACGGCCTCGTGCAGGCTGCCGGCTACAGCGTCACCGGCGCCGGTGCCTCGGCGGGCGGCAGCGTGGTCTTCGACGCGCCGCCCGCCGCCGCGCGCCGCGTCACGCTGCGGCGCAACCTGGCGGTCGCCCGCACCACCGACTTCCAGGCCAACGGCATCCTCCGCGCCCGCACGCTGAACGACGAGCTGGACTACCAGGTCGCCGCGCTGCAGGAAGTGAAGGAGGAGCTCGGCAACGCACTGCGGCTCGACCCGTCCGAGGTCGGCGGCGCCGCGACGCTGCCGCTGCCCGCGGTCCGCGCCAACCGGCTGCTCGGCTTCGACAGCACCGGCGGCGTCACGGTCTTACCGCGGCGAGGGCACCATGTCCGCCCCCTTCCCCGGCGGCATCCCGCGCACGGTGGAGGACAAGCTGTCCGAGCACCTCTCGGCCCGCGACTTCGGCGCGGTCGGCGACGGTGCGGCGGATGACGGCCCGGCCCTGCAGGCGGCGATGAACGCCGCGGCAGCCAGCGGCAAGCTGCTGGAGATCGGCGAGGGCAGCTTCCGCACCACCATGCCGCTGCTGCTGCCGGGCGCCGCGGCGGGGCTCTCGATGCGCGGCACCATCCTTTATGCCGGGCCGGGCGGCCATGCCGCGCTGACGCTCGGCGATGGCGGCAGCGCCAACAACCAGCGGAAATCCTATACCGGACTCGCGGCCTGTCGCGCGCTGCAGAGCGACTGGCTGGACGAGGCCGACGTCGGCATCCGCATCCGCAACATCGATGCCTGCGTGGTCGATATCCGCCGTGCCGAGCGCTTCACCATCGGCGTGCAGCTGGTGGGCGATGCGCGCGGCTGCGAGGACAGCGACCTGCGCTACGGCCGCATCGTCGACAACCGCATCGGCCTCGACCTGCGCACGCTGACCGCCGGCGGTTGGATGAACTCGCTGCGGCACCAGGGCGGGCATTTCGCCTGCTCGAGCGGGACCAACCCGGGGATCGGCCGCTTCGGCGTGCGGCTCTCGGCCGCCGCCGGCGCCTACCGGCTGCACAATGCGCATCACTTCCTGGGCCCGGCCTTCGAGCTGCAGCGCCAGGGCACGCCCGGCACGGTCGATGCCATCCCCTTCCTGCTGGAAGTCGACGGCCGCGGCCTGATCGCGCAGGGCGTGCGGATGGAGGCCTGCTCGCCCTTCGTCGCGCGCCATACCGGGGGATTCTCGGACGCGCGCTACGAGGTCGGCTATGTCGGCACCTACGGCTTCGCCGGCTGCGCGGTGGACTATGCCGGCGCCACCCGGGCCGGCGGCACCGTGCTGCCGCTGCACCAGGCCGCTGCCGCGCTCGGCACGCCCCGGCTGGTCGCCGAGGCATCCAACATCCGCGCCCGCGCCTTCCGCTGGGACAGCGCCTCCACCGGCTTCGAGGGGCTGGCGGTGCTGTCCGGCAACCCTTCCGGACCGCCCGCGACGCTCAACGGCTTCTGCTTCGCCGGCCTTTCCAGCATCGGGCTGAACGCCGACACGGTTACGCTGCCGACCAGCCGGGCGCTGGCCTTCGTCGTCGATTGCAGCACCTGCAAGGAGTTCTTCCTGGCGGCCGAGGGCAGCGGGCTGCGGCCGATGGCGATGCAGTTCGACGCGGCGGAGGCCGTGCTGGACGGCAGCGCGCCGGCGCTCTGGTCCAACATGAACGCGGTGTTCCAGGGCGCGCCATCCTACTGGTGGGAGGGAAATGCCGACCTCGACAGCCTGACCGGCGGCCTGGCGCTGAACCGGCTGCAGCGCATCACGCTGGCACCGGACGCCGCCTTCGCCGTCATCGGCGTGCGCGGCGGCAATGCCGCCGCGGTGCTGAAGTCGCTCCGGCTCTATGTCCCCGCGACCGAGGCGCCGATGGTGCTGGCCGGTGCCGGCCGTGCCTGGGGCGCGCGGGAACTCTCGGCCTCGCTCGCCTACGACCCGCCGGGCATCGCCGCCGGCACCAGCGCGACGCAGGCGGTGACGCTGCCGAACGTGCAGAACGGCGACTTCGTCCAGGCCGGCTTCACCGGCGGGGCCTCGGCCTTCGTCGAATGGTCCGCTGCGGTGACGACCACCGGCGCCGCCGGCACGGTGACCGCGCGCGCGACCAATCGGCACGGCACGCAGGCCATCGACCTCGCCGCCGGCACGCTGCTGGTGCGCGCGGTCAAGCCGCGGGCGTGACGCGCATGGCCAACCGGCGCGGGCTGAAGCTCGACCTCGACTATGCCGCCGCGGCGCAGCTGGTCTTCGACGCCTATCTCGACTTCCTCACCACGCCGGTGGACCCGGCGGAGCGGAGCGACCCGAAGAACTTCGCCGCCTGGAACGCCGCCGGCCGCGCCGCCATCGCGCATCTCGCGGATATCGAGAAGCGCGCCGAGGCGGCCGGCGACCCGGCGCAGATCGACGCGGTCGGCGCGCTCCTCGCCGAGGCGCGCCGCAGCATTGCCGACGACCCAACCGACGCGAAGGAGGACCCCGATGGCGAGCCAGGAGGAGAGCCCTGACTTCCTCGAATTCGCCTGGATCTGGAACCGCTTCCAGGGCCAGCCGACGCCGGCGCCGCATCGCCGCATCGCCCGCTGGCTGGAGGCGCGGCAGGACGCGGAGGACCGGCGGCTTCTGCTGATGGCCTTCCGCGGCTGCGGCAAGTCGACCATGGTCGGGCTGTTCTGCGCCTGGCGGCTGCTGCGCGAACCCGATACGCGCATCCTGGTGCTGGCGGCCGACCAGGCCCTGGCGGTGAAGATGGTGGCGCAGGTGCGGCGCATCCTGGAACGCCACCCGCTCTGCGCCGCGCTGCGGCCGAGCGGCCCGGGCGACTGGGCGATGGACCGCTTCACCGTGCAGCGCCGCGCGGTGCTGCGCGATCCCTCGATGCTGGCGCAGGGCCTGACGGGCAACATCACCGGCACCCGCGCCGATCTCATCGTCTGCGACGACGTCGAGATCGCCGGCAATTGCGACACGCCGGCGAAGCGGGAGGAGCTGCGGACCCGCCTGGCGGAATGCGAGTTCATCCTGGTGCCGGGCGGCACCCTGCTGTTCGTCGGCACGCCGCATTGCGCCGAGACGATCTACGCGGCACCGGCGGCCGTGGACGCCTTCCTGCAGGGCTACCGGCGCCTGGTGCTGCCGCTCCTCGACGCGAACGGCGAGAGCGCCTGGCCGGAACGCTTCACGTCGTCCGGGATCGAGGCACTGCGCAGCCGCGTCGGGCCGCTCGCCTTCGCGCGGCAGATGCTGCTGCAGCCGGTCGCCGCGGCGGCGCTGCGGCTCGATCCCGCGCTCATCGTCCGCTACGCGGAGGAGCCGGAGTACCGGGAAGCCGGCGGCCGGGCGCAGCTTTCGCTGCTCGGGCGGCGGCTGCTGTCGGGCGGCGGCTACTGGGACCCGGCCTATGGGCGGCCGGGGACGGGCGATGCCAGCGTGCTGGCCTGCGTCTATGTCGATGGCGAGTCCAACAGCTACCTGCATCGCCTCGCCTGGCTGACGCACGACCCGGACAGCGCGGTGGACCCGGCAACGCAGCAATGCCAGGCGGTCGCCGGCGTGCTGCGCGACCTGCTGCTGCCGGTGGTGCGCGTCGAGACCAATGGGCTCGGCCGCTTCCTGCCGGCGCTGCTGCGGCGGGAACTCGCGCGCGCCAATGCGCCTTGCGCGGTGATCGAGCATGCCAGCCGCCGCGCCAAGGCCGAGCGCATCCTGTCGGCCTTCGACCCGGCCCTGGCCGGGCGACGGCTGCATGCCCATGCCGGGGTTTTCCGCACGCGCTTCGTGGCGGAGATGGCGGCCTGGCGGCCGGATGCGCCGAATGGCCGGGACGACGCGCTGGATGCGGTCGCCGGCTGCCTGCTGAACGAGCCGGTGCGGCTGCCGCAGCTGCCGCCGGCGATGCGCGGCACGCCCTGGCGAGGGGCGTAGCGGGAAGATTTGGAGAGGGAAAGGTATTCCCTCCCCAAGCCCCACCCTTCCTTTCTGTGGGTTCGCATGCGCCGCGAGGCGCCTGCCGACTCCGGGAAAAAGAGGTGGGGCCGGGTAGGATACTTCCTCCCTGGCCTTATCCCTCCCGCCGCAGCACCTCCCGCGCATGCCGCGCGGTGCCGGCCTCGGTCATCTCCCAGCGCCCGTCCTCGCGCCGCCGCGCCAAGCCCATGGCGTCGAGCCGCGCCAGGCAGGGCCCGTCCTTCAGCCCGTCCGGCCGTCCCGGCGGCCCCACCAGCGTCAGCCGGTGCAGCGCCGAGCGGCAGCAGCTCTCGAGATAGGGCTCGTCCCACGTCGTCACGGCTTTCGCATCGTCCCGGTTGCGCATCCCCGCAGGGTGGGCGTGCCGGGCCCACCCTTCAAGGAGACCCGCCATGCAGATCGAGCCGACCTGGTGGATCACGGTGATCGAGGCGCCGATCGTCGCCGCCCTGTTCCACATGCTGCACGGCATGCGCCGCGACATGCAGGACCGGATCGAGCGCGGCGACCAGCGCGAGAGCGACGTCGTCACCCGCACCCGCGACGAGCTGGCCGAGTTCAAGCTCGAGGTGGCGCGGGCCTATGTGCCGCTCTCCCTCATCCGCGACGTCGACCAGCGGCTGTCGCAGCACCTGCTGCGGATTGAATCGAAGCTCGAGGAGGTGCGGCGCTGCACCCAGCCCACGGGCCGCAGCCGCGGCGTGGTGGGGGAGGACGTGGCGTGACGGCCCCCGAGATCCTTGCCCTGACGCTGCGTGCCGAGGCCGGCGACCGGCCGGTTCGCGCGATCGAGGCGCTGGCGGCGCTGGTGGTGAACCGGGCGCGGCAGGCGGCGGTGGACGCTGCGGCACTCGCCCGCTTCGCCCCGGGCGGCGCGATGGGGGAGACCTGGCCGGCGCTGCTGGCCCGCGCCTGCCGGGCGCCCTTCCTGTTCGGCTGCTGGATGCCGCGGCACCCGCGCCGCGCGGCGCTGCTGGAAGCCATCCGGGCGGAGGACGGCGACCTGGCGATCTGCCGCCGCGTCGCGGCGCGCGCCGCGGCCGGCGTGCTGCCGGACCCGACCGAGGGGGCGACGCATTGGCACGCGGCGGAGGTGCTGCCGGGCTGGGCGCTGGGGCAGGTGCCGAGCGCCGAGATCGGCGGGTTGGTCTTCTATCGGTTGGGGTAAGGGCGGGGAGGGAAAGAAGCATTCCCTTCCCGATCTTTTGCAGGCTCGGGATTCGCCGCGTGACGAGCGCCAGGCTCAGGAACATAGAGGAGGGTCCAGGGAGGATACTTCCTCCCCGGTCCTACCTTCTCACGCCAGCGCCAGCGCCGCCGCGACCCGCCTGGCGAAGGCCGCCGGCTCCCGCGGCACGTCGCCGTCCTGCACCCGCGCCAGGTCCAGCAGCAGCCCGGCCGTCTCGCCCAGCAGCGGGTCGCCCGCGGCATTCGCCGCCAGCCTGGCGATCAGCGCGTGCCGCGGGTTCACCTCCAGCACCGGCAGCGCCCCGCCCGTCTCCCGCCCGGCGCGGCGCAGCAGGCGCTGCATCTGCAGGTCGGGGCCGTATTGCGGCGCCGCCAGCACCACCGCGCTGTCGACCAGCCGGCCGGTGGCGCGGACCTCGGAGACCTGGTCCTTCAGCGCCTCCTTCAGCAGCGCCAGCAGGGCGGTGACGTCGGCGGCCTCGCCCGCCGCCTCGCCGCCCGCGACCTTCGAGAGGTCGACGGTGCCCTGCGTCACGCTGCGCACCGGCTTGCCCTCGAACTCCGTCAGCCGGTCGGGCCAGAAGGCGTCGATGTGGTCGGACAGCAGCAGCACCTCGACGCTCTTGGCGCGGAAGCCCTCGAGCTGCGGCGAGGCGGCGAGTGCCGCGGCGTCGTCGCCCGAGAGGACGTAGATCGCCTCCTGCCCCTCCTTCATCCGCGACACGTAGTCCGCGAGCGAGGTCCAGCCCTCCACCGCCGAGGAGCGGAAGCGCAGCAGGACGGCGATGTCCTTGCGGTGCTCGGCATCCTCGAAGATGCCCTCCTTCAGCACCGGGCCGAAATTCTCCCAGAACTTCGCGTAGTCCTCCGGCTCCTTGGCGCGTGCCTTCAGCTCCGACAGCACGCGGCCGGTGACCGCCTTCCGGATGCGGGCCAGCACCGGGGTGGCCTGCAGCATCTCGCGGGAGACGTTCAGCGGCAGGTCCTCGGTATCCACCACGCCATGGACGAAGCGCAGCCAGGGCGGCAGCAGCCCGGCCTCCTCGGTGATGAACATCCGGCGGACATGCAGGCGGACGCGGCTCTCGCGCTCGCCCTCCACCGCCTGGAAGGGCTTCATGCCGGGGACGAAGAGCAGCGCGGCGAAGTCGAGCATGCCCTCGGCCCGCCAGTGCAGCGTCGCCCAAGGCGTGTCGAAGGCGTGCGCGACGTGGCGGTAGAACTCGGCGTACTGCTCCTCCGTCACGTCTGACTTGGCCTTGCGCCAGAGCGCGGTGCCCTCGTTCGCCGGCTCGTCCTGGCCGTCCCGCGCCACGGTGATCGGGATGGCGATGTGGTCGGCCCATTTGCGGATGATCGTCTGCAGCCGGAAGGGCTCGAGGAATTCCTCGGCATCCCCCTTCATGTGCAGCACGATGTCGGTGCCGGCCTCGGCCCGCTCGGCCGGGGCCAGGGTGTAGTCGCCGCGGCCCTCGGAGGCCCAGAGCCAGGCCTCCTCCGTGCCGGCGCGGCGCGAGGTGACCTCGACCCGGTCGGCGACCATGAAGGCGGAATAGAAGCCGACGCCGAACTGGCCGATCAGGCTCGGCTTGTCGGCGGCCGGCGCTTCGGCGAGCGACTTCGCGAAGGCCAGGGTGCCGGACCGGGCGATGGTGCCGAGATGCTCGACGAGGTCGGCCTTGCCCATGCCGATCCCGGCATCGGAGATGGTCAGCGTCCGGGCTTCCTTGTCCGGCAGGATGCGCAGCTTCGGCGCCTCGGGCAGCGTCAGGGCGGGATCGGTCAGCGCCTCGAACCGCCGCCGGTCGACGGCATCGGCGGCATTGGCCACCAGCTCGCGCAGGAAGATCTCGCGCTCCGAATAGAGCGCGTGCACCACCAGGTCCAGCAGGCGCCCGACCTCGGCGCCGAACTCGTGCCGCTCCACGGTCTCACTCACGGTGTTCCCCCAACAGGTGACGTCTGAAACGAGGGGCGATATGCGGGAGCCCTGCCCGGCTTTCAACCGGGACGGAGGGTCAGGGATGGACGCGACGATCTACACCATGGTCCGCGCGGCGGACTGGCGGCAGGCCGAGCGGACCGGCGAGTACCGCGGCAGCGCCGACGACCGGCGCGACGGCTTCCTGCATTTCTCGGCGGCCGGCCAGCTCCGCGCCAGCGCGGCCAAGCACCGGGCGGGGGAGCCGGACCTGCTGCTGGTGGCGGTGGAAGCGGCGGCGCTCGGCGAAGCATTGCGCTGGGAGCCGGCCGGCAGCCGGGCGGGGTTGTTCCCGCATCTCTACGGCGCGCTGCCGCTGACGGCGGTTGCGGCCGTCACCCCGCTGCCGCTCGGGGCGGACGGGCTGCACGTGTTTCCAGCGGGGATCCCCTGAGGGAAAGTGGGCAACAGGAAGAGATACCACCCCCCTCCGAAACGGACGAGGGGATAGGCGAAGGATACCCTTTCCAGGCTTGCTCCCTAACGACCCAGCAGCGCGCCGATCTCCGCCAGCGGCAGCGGCCGGCCCAGGTGGTAGCCCTGCGCCTCGGCGCAGCCGGCGCCGCGCACCATCGCCAGGTGCTCCGGCCCCTCGACCCCCTCGGCCGTCGCCGTCATGCCGAGCTCGGCGGCGAGGCCCGCGACCGAGCGGACGATCGCCAGGCAATCCGGCCGCGCCACCGCGTCGCGCACGAAGGACTGGTCGATCTTGATCTTGTCGAAGGGAAAGGTCCGGAGATACCCGAGCGAAGCGTAGCCGGTGCCGAAATCGTCGAGCGCCATGCGCACGCCCATCGCCCGCAGCTCCCGCAGGCTGGCCAGCACCGCGTCGTTCCGCTGCAGCAGGACGGATTCCGTGATCTCCAGCTCCAGCCGCTCCGGCGCCAGGCCGGCGGCGTCCAGCGCCTCCCGCACCACCCGCGCCACCTCGCCGCCGACGAACTGCACCGGCGACAGGTTGACCGCCACCTTGACATGGGCCGGCAGCGTCGCGGCATCGGCGCAGGCCCGCCGCAGCACCCATTCGCCGAGCGGCAGGATCAGCCCGGTCTCCTCGGCGATCGGGATGAACTCCGCCGGCGGCACCGGGCCGCGCCGCGGATGGGTCCAGCGCAGCAGCGCCTCGAACCCGGTCGGCCGGTTCTGCCTCAGGTCGTAGATCGGCTGGTAGGCCAGCGTCACCGCGCCGGTGCTGAGCGCCTCCCGCAGGTCGGCATGCAACAGCAGGCGCGTTTCGCGCTCGGCCGCCATGGGCGGGGCGAAGAAGCGGAGGCCGCCGCGCTCCTCCACCCGGGCGTGGAACAGCGCCAGGTCGGCATGCCGCAGCAGCGTCTCCGGCTGCGGCACCGGCTGGTCCCGCTCGGCCACCGCGATGCCGATGGTGACGCCGATGCTGGCGCGGTACTCGCCCAGCAGGAAGGGGCGGGTCAGGGCCTCGCGCAGCCGCCGCGCCATGCCGGCGGCGCGGCTCCGCAGCGTCTCGCCGGCCAGGGTGGCGGGCGGGGCGCCGCTCAGCAGCAGGGCGAATTCGTCGCCGCCCAGCCGCGCCGCCAGGTCCTCCGGCTCGATGCAGAGGCCGAGCCGCGCGGCCGCCTCCCGCAGCAGCGCATCGCCCACGCCATGGCCCAGCGCGTCGTTCACCACCCGGAAGCCGTCGAGGTCGAGCGAAAGCACCGCGACGCCCTGCTTCGCCGCGACCGCCTCGGCCAGGCGTTCCTGGAAGGCGATGCGGTTCGGCAGGCCGGTCAGCGCGTCGTGCAGCGCCAGGTGGCGGATGTGTGCCTCGGCCGCCTTCCGCTCGGTGATGTCCTCGAAGACGATGGCGATGCCGTCGCCGAGGCGCATGGTCTGGCTGCGGATCCAGAGCTCGCCCCGGGGCACCGCGTAGCTGACCTCGCGGTGCAGCGGCTCGCCGCTGGCCAGCACGCCGGCATAGCCCTCGATCAGCGCGTCGCTGCGCGGGTCGCCGCGCAGCAGCGCGCGCAGCGAGGCGCCCTGCATCTCGATCCGGGTATGGGCGAAGAGCCGCGCCGCCTCGGGGTTGGCGTAGTCGAGGATGAAGTCCACCACCCCGCCGGCGGCGTCGCGCAGCGGCAGGGCGACCAGGAAGCCCTGCGGCGCGGCTTCCTGCGCGGCGCGGAAGCGGGCCTCGCTGGCTTGCCGCGCCGCCTCGGCAGCCTGCAGTTCGGAGATGTCGACCAGCACGCTGACCGCGCCGACCACCTGGCCGGCGGCGTCGTGCAACGGGGTCGGGAAGGGGGCGCAGGCGACCCGCGTGCCGTCCGGCCGGTCGGCATAGACCCAGCGGCCACGGATCGGCCGGCCTTCGCGCAGGCAGGCCGCCATGGCGCACTGGTCGTGCGGCAGCGGGGTGCCGTCCGGGGCGAAGAGCCGCCAGGACCCGCACCACCGCTGGTCCTGCAGCGGCGGGGACCAGCCCCAGAACTCGGCCGCGGCCCTGTTGTAGAAGGTCAGCCGGCCGGCGGCATCGACCATGTAGACGGCGACGCCCAGCGCCTCGATCAGGGCCCGCTCGCGCTCGGCCACGATCGCGCAGCCCATCCCCGGGCAGCCCGCCGGAGCGGATTGGAGCGCAGCCAGCAGCGCGGGCGACACCCCGCTGTTCATGGCCTCGGCGCGGGGTGCCGGATGGCCGATCCGGCCAACGACCCGCGAATCCAGACGCGCAACATCGTTGCTCCTTGCACCGCATCTCCTCGGCGAGACCGGTCGGGCGAGGATTGACGCCCTATTAGTCGCTGGATTGTGACCTCGTGCAATCGAATCCGTTAGAATTCGTTCCGTTGCCACCCAGGATGCGTCAGGGCGGTGCCGGCTGCCGCGCCGCGGCCAGGGGAGCGGTCTCCGCCCGCCGCGCCCGCTCGCTCATCACGCAGGCGAAGACCACCACCGCCCCGCCCAGCAGCGTCGCCGGGTCCGGCGCCACGCCCCAGAGGCCGAGGTCGAGCCCGACCGAGACCGGCAGCGCGACGAAGCCATAGGGGCCGAGCCGGGCGGCATCGGCATGGCGGTAGGCGGCCGCGGTCAGCACCACCGCGCTGCCCGCGAGCACCCCGTTCAGGCCGAGCCGCGCCAGGTCGAGCGGCGGCGCCGGCACCCAGTCGAGCGCCGCCATCGGCCCGAAGACCAACAGCCCGACCAGGCCGGGCCAGAGCACCACGCCGACCAGCCCGGGCTCGTCCCGCAGCCGGCGGTTGACGGTTTGCGAGACGGCAAAGGCGATGGTGCCGATGAAGACCGCCAGGTAGCCGGAGAGCGGCCCGCCGCCGCCGCCGAGCTTCGGCGCCACCGCCAGCAGCACCCCGCCGAAGCCGGCCAGGCACCAGCCCCAGGCGGCGCGCGGCACCGGCTCCCGCAGGATCAGGGCGGACAGGGCCAGGGTAAGGAAAGGGGCGGTGAAGAAGACCAGGTAGCCCTCGGCCAGCGGCAGCCGGCGGAAGGCGAGGAAGAAGCTCGAGGCCGAGATCATCATGGCGAGGATGCGGACGGCATGCAGCCAGGGCCGTCGGGTGCCGAGCGGGCCACCGAAGCCGGGGCGGATGGCCCGGGCGGCGAGGAAGGCCGGGACCAGGACGGCATAGCGCAGGAAGATCACCTGCCCCACGCCATACTGGCCGGAGAGCAGCTTGCTGTTCGCGTCCAGCAGGCTGAACAGCACGATGCCGGCCAGCAGCAGCGCTGGTCCCTTCACGCGGTATCCTCCCGGGGCCTGGATGGTTGCTTGATGGGCGAGGCCGGACCCCGCCGACAGTCGCCCCGGTATCGCAGACGCCGCCGGGCTTGCCGAGCCTCCGGCGGCGCGGGGGTGGGCTGCGCCGGAGGCGCACGGACCGACGCCCGCCGGAGGCGCACGGACTGACGCCCGCCGGAGGCGCACGGACCGACGCCCGCCGGAGGCGTGCGGGCTGGCGTTGCCGGAGGCGGGCGGGCTGGCGTCCGCCGGCGATGAACGGGGTGGCGCCGCCGGGACGCATGGTGGATGGCCTGGCCAGCGGCGGGTCGGGAAACGGGTTCCCCTGGCCCTCCGCATCGGGCATTCACCGCGGCGATGACCCCTCGCCTCGCCTCCGCCCTGATGCCCCTGATCCGCAGCCTGGACGCCGAGACGGCGCACGGCCTCGCGCTGCGCGCCCTCAAGGCCGGCCTTGCCGGGTCTAACCGGGGCGAGGACGACCAGCTGCTGGCGACCAGCGCGCTCGGCCTGCGCTTCCGCAACCCGATCGGCCTCGCCGCCGGCTTCGACAAGAATGCCGAGGCGGTGCTGCCGCTGATGCGGCTCGGCTTCGGCTGCGTCGAGGCCGGCTCCGTCACGCCGCGGCCGCAGCAGGGCAACCCTCGGCCACGGATGTTCCGGCTGGAGGAGGATGCCGGCGTCATCAACCGGATGGGCTTCAACAATGCCGGGCTGGAAGCCTACCGGGCCCGCCTCGCCGCCCTGCCGCGGCCGCTGCCGGCGGTGCTCGGCGCCAATATCGGCGTGAACAAGGAAGGCGCGGAGCCGCGCCGCGACTACCCCGCGCTCTATGCGGCGCTGGCGCCGCTCGCCGACTATGTCGCGGTCAACGTCTCCTCCCCCAATACGCCGGGGCTGCGCGACCTGCAGGGGGAGGCGGCGCTGATCGGCATCCTCGAGGCGATCGCCGCGGTGCGCGGCGGCGGCGGCCCGCCGCTGCTGGTGAAGATCGCGCCCGACCTGGCCGAGGACGCGCTCGGCCCGATCGTCGAGGCCTGCGTGGCGCATGGCGTCGCCGGGCTCATCGTCTCCAACACCACCATCGCCCGGCCGGCGACGCTGCGGAGCCGCCATCGCGCCGAGGCCGGTGGGCTGTCGGGCCAGCCGCTCTTCGAACGCTCGACCGCGATGCTGCGGCAGGTCTACTGGCTGTCACGCGGGCGGCTTACGCTGGTCGGCGTCGGCGGCATCGCCTCGGGCGCGCAGGCCTATGCGAAGATCCGCGCCGGCGCGTCCCTCGTGCAGCTTTATGCGGGCTTCGCCTATGCCGGGCCGGCGCTGGTCCCGCGCATCAAGGCGGAGCTTGCCGCGTTGCTGCGGCGGGACGGCTTCGCCCACGTCGGCGATGCGGTCGGCGCCGATTGCTGAAGGAGAGAGCCTTGGACATCCTCGACGGCATCGCGCCGATCGCCGACCGCTACGACGGCTACGTGCTCGACCTATGGGGCGTGGTGCATGACGGCAAGCGCCCCTATCCCGGCGTGCCGGAGGCCCTGGGCGAGCTGAAGCGCCGCGGCAAGCGCGTGGTCTTCCTGACCAATGCGCCGCGCCGCGCCTGGTTCATCGGCGAGATGCTGGACCGCATGGGGCTCGACCGCGCCCTCTACGACGGCATCATGTCCTCGGGCGAGATCGCCTGGCGGATGCTGAAGGCGAAGGACCATCCCTGGTTCGCCCGGCTCGGACCGCGCGCCTTCCATATCGGCCCGGACCGCGACCTTTCGGTGGCCGAGGACCGCGCGGCCGAGCTGGTGGCGGATGCGGCCGAGGCCGACTTCCTGCTGAACACCGGCCCCGATCCCGACCGCGGCGCGCACGACGCGTCGCGCTACATGCCGGCGCTGGAGGCCGCGGCCAAGTACCGGCTGCCGATGCTCTGCGTGAACCCGGACCGCCACGTGATGGTGGGCGGGGAGCGGCTGATCTGCGCCGGTGCGCTGGCCGACCTCTACAAGCCGATCCTGGCGTCCGATGGCCGGGGCACCGCAGGGCGCGAAGGACTGGATCGGTCGCCCGACGACCTCATCTTCGAGGTCGGCAAGCCCGACCCCGCGGTCTACGACCCGGTGCTGGAGATCCTCGGCATCACCGACCGCCGCCGGGTCGTTGCCATCGGCGACACGCCGCATACCGATCTGGCCGGCGCCCAGGCAGCCGGGCTGGATGCGCTCTGGGCGCTGACCGGCCTCGCCGAGCACGAGCATGGCGACGACCCCTCGCCCGAGTTGCTGCGCCAGGTGGCGCTGCGCGAGGGGGTGGACCCGATCGCCGCGATCCGGGCGCTGCGCTGGTAGCGCGGCGCCCGGGCGCGGTCAGCCCTGGCTCAGACGATGTCCCAGTCGTTGCCCGGATTGGTAACGTTCGGCACCGCCACCAGCACGCCGCCCGACATCTGCAGCAGCGTGATGGTGCCGTCGAAGCCGCGCAGCAGGATGTCGTCGGTGCCGTCGCCGTTGTAGTCGCCGGTGTACTGCACCTCGGTCCGCGGCCCCGGCGTCGCGACCGTGGTCAGCGTCCCGCCGAACAGGTTCCAGTCCGTCAGCGTGCCATCATCGCCACGCAGCAGGATGTCGTTGTGGCGGTCGCCGTTGAAGTCGCCGATGCCGACCGGCTGCAGCGAGGCGCCGGGATTGCCGAGGATGGACTGCGACAGCACCGCGCCGCCATTCATCAGGTACTGGGTCAGGGTGCCGTCCGCCGCGCGCAGCAGCACATCCGCCCGGCCATCGGCGTTCAGGTCGCCGGTGCCGGCGACGGACAGCGTGTTGCCAGGATTGGCGAAGCTGGTCGCGGCCTCGATCGTGGTGCCGTTCATCTGCCAGATGCCGAGCGTGCCGTCGGTATTGTGCAGCAGGATGTCGGCCCGGCCGTCGCCGTTGAAATCGGCCACGCCATCGACCCGCCAGCTGGCGCCGGGCGCGCCGATCACGCCCTCGACCGGCGCCGCGGCGCCGTTCAGCTGCCAGGACAGCAGCGTGCCGTCGGCGCCGCGCAGCAGCACGTCGCTGCGGCCGTCGCCGTTGAAGTCGCCCTCCCCGGCCACGCTGTACCCGGGCGGCGGGTTGCCGAGGACGGCGGCGCCGCCGACGGTCGCGCCCACCATCATGAAGTTCACCAGCGTCCCGGCGGAGGTCTGGAACAGGATGTCGGAGGTCGCGTCGCCATTGGTGTTCGGCGCATGCGGCGCGAAATAGACCGGCGGCAACGACTGGTAGATCAGATCATTCGGCCCGAGCGCGCTGACGCCGGCCAGAAAGGCCAGGTCGAAGGTGCCGGGATTGTAGAAAACCGCCAGCCCCTGCACGCCGAGCAGGGTGGTGGACTGCACGCTGATGCCGCCCGGCGTCACCCCGCCGGCGAATTGCAGCTTGTCGACGCCGGGGGTGAAGCCCTGGATCCAGTCCTGCCCGTCGCCGGGGGAGAAGGCGAAGACATCGGGGCCGGCGCCCGCAACCACGAAGTCGTCGCCGCGCCCGGCAATGACCAGGTCACCGCCGCTGCCGGCGGACACCCCATCCCGCGCTGGCGTCCCCAAGACTATCGCCATGCCTCATCTCCCCTTTACCCATGACCTGCGAAACGGCGGCACGCGCCGCCGCTCAGGCTGCGGAACGCCCGAGCGGCGTTTCCGATCCATCGGCCCGGCAGGGGATGGGGTGGAGGGCGGCTCAGTTCTCGGCTTCGCCGTGCGCCGGCATGCCGCGCTGGTTGATCAGGATGATGAAGGTTGCGCTCGCCATGAGCGCGAGGGCAGCAACATCGCCGAAATGGTAGCCGATTCCGACCTGCATGCGGGCAACAACGGCGAGGCCTGCCAGGACGGCGAGGAGCCCGGCCCAGAGCCACAAGCGACCCGTGGCGTGCCCGGTGGACGGCAGGGTGGAGCGTTCGGCATTCTGCTGCGGCATGGAGGGACGTTCCTTCCTTCGGTTTGAAAGCCGCAGGTTGGCCGTCGTGCCGGGCACCAGAAGATGCCCGGCCCTCAACTCGGCGGGAGGTTCAGACCTCGTCCTCTGGCGGCGCGGCATGGACCATGCCCTTCTGGCTCGCCAGGATCATCGTCGTCGCGCCGAACATCGCGCCGAGGGTTATGATCTCGGCGAGGTAGTAGCCCTTGCCTAGACTGATGCTGATGAGGATGGCCAGGGCCGAGATGCCTAGGCCGATGCCGGTCCAGAGCCAGAGATTGCCGGTGATGTGGCCGATGATCGCGTTGTACATGGGGTGCCTCCCGTTTGGAGCATGCCCCCCGCCACGGCCATGCGCCGCCGGCGCGGCCGATGCTCAGGCGGATCATGCCCCTCCGCGATCTATGCGTAAATGATAATAATTCTATTTTCAGGATTCAGGCGCCGAAGGCGAAGCGGCTGCCGGTTGTGCAGAGCACCAGCGCCTGCGGCATCTCCCGCTTCGCGGCCTCGAGGAAATTCGGCCCGCTGCAATGCATTGGGAAGACGTGGTCGATGTCCTGGCGCTTCAGTTCGGCCATGATGCGGTCGAGGTAGTCCTGCGGCGCCGGGGCCAAGTGGAAGCCGCCGACCAGCGCATGGATCTTCTTTACGCCAGTCACCGCCCGGGCCTGGCTCATGGTGTTGAGGATGCCGGCATGGCCGCAGGAGGTGACGATCACCAGGCCGCGGCCCTTCAGGTTGTAGCAGGTGGCGTGCTCGTGCAGGTGCTGGTCGGGCACCGGCGTGCCGGCCAGCTCGGCCGGGGTGAAGTGGTGCTCGGCATACTTGCTCACGTCGCAGCCGCCGCCGTCCTGCTGGCCGAAGACGACCGAGGTATTGGGCAGCACGCGTTCCTGGCTGACCCGCGGGATGATGCCGGTGGTGAAGGCGTGGCCTTCGATCACCAACGGCTCCTCGCTCAGCACCGGCGTCACCCGCGCCGCCGCCAGCATCGACCGGTCCAGCCGGCCGAAGCTGGCGAAGGCGCCGTTGCCGGCCGGCGAGACGCGCTGGCAGAAGGCGTCCTCGCCGCCGAGATAGAGGCGGAGGTCGGATTTCATCCGCGCCCGGTGCTTCTCGAGAAATCCCTCCAGCCCGCCGAAATGGTCGAGATGGCCGTGGCTGGCGACCAGGGCATCCAGGCTGGCGGGATCGAGGCCGAGCAGCTCGAGGTTGTTGTTCAGCGTCTCCCCGGTCCAGCCGAAATCGAGCAGGAGGCGCTTCGTCTCGGCGCCCCGGGTGGACGCCATCCAGAGCGACAGGCCCCATTCGCTGCGCAGCACGCGGCGTTCCTGCGCGCCGCGGAAGCCGCGCACGCGTTCGATCCGCACGCCGGGGACCTGGGCGCCGCTGATGAAGACGTCGTGGTTGCCGTCGGTGACCACCTGGATGGACAGGCTGTCCACCTCCGGCGCCTCGATCCGCGGGGTCGCGGCGCCGGCCGGGAAGCCGGTGCAGGCGAAGGCGGCGGCAGCGGCGGAGCCCTGCAGCAGGCGGCGGCGTGGGATCATGGCGCGGTTCCTCCGTCGCGCAGCATGCGCGCGGGAAAACCGCGGCGGCTACGGCGTCGCGCAGTATGCGCGCGGGAGAACCGCCGCGGCTACGGCGTTGCGAAGGCCGGCCGGAAGGGCTGCGACTCGAGGAACCCGGCCGCGGCCTGCAGCACCAGGCTGTCCGCCAGCCGCGGTCCGGCGAGCTGCAGCCCGACCGGCAGGCCGGCCGCGGTCCGCCCGCATGGCACCGAGACCGCCGGCCCGTGGCTGAGGTTGAAGGGGTAGGAGAACTCGGCCCAGACCAGCCAGTCCCAGTCGTGGCGCTCCCAGTGCGGCGGCCGCTGCAGCCCGACGGGGAAGGCGGCGACGGAGGCGCTGGGCGTTGCCAGCAGGTCGAAGCCCGCGGTGCCGAACCAGTCGTTCACCGCCGCCGCATAGGCGATGCGGCGACCCTGCGCGGCGTGGCCGTCCATGAAGGAGAAATCGCGATAGGCCTCGGTGCAGGCGACCAGGCCGGGGTCCATCTGCGCCGCCTCGGCGGCATCCTTCGGCAGGAAGGGGCGATAGGCACCGCCCCAGATCCGCCGCTCCAGCGCCGGGCCGTCCGGCCCCCAGGGCGGCGTCACCTGCTCGACCGTGCCGCCGGCGGCTTCCAGCGCGCGCACCGCGGCCTCGACCAGCGCGGCGACCTCCGGATCGACGCGGGCATGGCCGAGATCGGGGCTATAGGCGATGCGGAGGCCGCGCACCCCGCCGGGCGGCACCTCGGCCGCGAAGGTCTCGCCCAGCGTGGTGTGGTCGAGCGGATGCGGGCCGGCCATGACCGAGAACATCAGCGCGGCATCGGCGACGCTGCGGGTGATGGGCCCGGCATGCGAGATGGCACCGTTGTTCGGGTGCGGCACGTAGGGCACCCGGCCGTAGGTCGGCTTGAAGCCGACCGCGCCGCAGAAATGCGCGGGCAGCCGGATCGACCCCGCGCCGTCGGTGCCGAGGTGCAGCGGCCCGCAGCCGGCGCCGGCCAGCGCCGCGGCGCCGCTCGACGACCCGCCCGAGGTGAGGCCATGCGCCCAGGGGTTGTGCGTCGCCCCGGTCAGCGGGTTGTGGCTGACCGCGGTCCAGCCGTGCTCGGTGCTGGTGGTCTTGCCGAGGACGATGGCGCCGGCAGCGCGCAGCCGGGCGACCAGCGGCGCGTCGGCCGTCGCCGGCGTGGCGTCCGAGAGGCGGGAGCCGCGCCGGGTCGGCAGGCCCGCGACCGCCTGGATGTCCTTGATGGTGACGGGCACGCCGTGCAGCGGGCCGAGCGTGGCGCCGCGCGTCACCGCTTCCTCCGCGGCGCGGGCGGCGGCGCGGGCGCCCTCGGCATCCAGCGCGGCGAAGGCGTTCAGCCTCGGCTCGCAGGCGGCGATGCGCGCCAGCACCGCCTCGGTGATCTCGACCGGCGAGGCGCGCCGCTCGCGCACCATCGCCGCCATCTCCACCGCCGTGGCGGTCGCCAGGTCGTCAGTCGGTCGTATCGCCATAGAGCCTATGGTGGCTCTCCAGCATGATCTCGTCCAGCCGGCGGCCGTCGCGGAAGCCGGCGAGGCCGGGCGGATAGGCAACGCCCTGCGGCATGCGCGGGCAGGGCTCGGCGGCGCCGATCACCTGGCGCACGGGGAAGCGCGCGGCGTAGATCGGCAGCGCGTAGTCCTCCTCCTCGTCGCCGACGCCCTTGGCGCGCACCTTGGCCGCGGCGCTCTCGATCTCCATGCCGACCACCATGGTCGCCTTCAGCTCCTGCGTGGTGCTGGGACGCAGCTCGGCGTTACGGCCGGGGTAGAAGCGGTCGATCATGGCGTCGAGCGCGCGCGCCTTGTGATCGAGGTCGTCGATGATATGCGCGGTGCCGAAGCACATGGCCGAGCGGTAGTCGACCGAGTGGTTGAAGCCGCAGCGCGCCAGCACGAGGCTGTCGAGGTGCGACACCGTCAGGCAGACCGGCAGGCCCGGCTTCTGCGTCCGCAGCATCCGGCTGGCCGAGGAGCCGTGCCAGTAGAGGTGCGTGCCCTCGCGCCAGAAGGCGGTCGGCGTGCAATAGGGCATTCCGTCGATGACATAGGCGATGTGGCAGAGCATCGCCGAATCCAGGATGGCATGCACGGAGGCATGGTCGTAGCGGGCGCGCTCGTGCAGGCGGCGGACCTTGTTGCGCGGGGTGACGGGGTAGCTGGCCCCCGGGCTGGGAAGATCTGGCATCGGGACACTCGGCAGGTTGGACAGGCTGCCGTGTCGCATGGATGATTGGACCGGCGCGAGGGCCAATCCCGGCCATCCCCGCTGGTCCATTGCCGATCCGATGCCCGAACCCGCCGAGCTTCTGCTGCCCGGCCTCGACCGCGCCAGCGCGGTGCCGATGCTGCGGCAGGTCTATCTGGCGCTGCGCGGCGCGATCCTGGCCGGCGCGCTGCCGCCGGGGGCGCGGCTGCCCTCGACCCGGGCGCTCGGGCTGCAATTGGGCCTCGCCCGCAACACCGTGGTCGCGGCCTATGACCAGCTTCTGGCCGAGGGCTTCGTCACCGGACGGGTCGGGGCCGGGACGCATGTCTCGGCCGGGTTGCCGGAAGGGCTGGAAGCCGCGCCGCCGCCGCCGCCCGCGGCACCCGCCGCGGTGCCCGCCTCGACCCTGCGCTTCCGCGCCGACCCGGCCTCGCCGCAGCCCTCCACCCGGCCCTTCAACACCGGCCGCACCGGCTGGGACGACAGGTCCCAGGCGGTCTGGCGCAGCCTGACCCTGAAGCGGCTCGGCACGCCGGACCCGGCGCTCTTCGGCTATGGCGACCCGCAGGGCGCGCGGCCGCTGCGGGAGGCGATCGCCGCCCATCTCCGCGCCGCCCGCGCGGTGCGCTGCGACCCCGACCAGGTGGTGGTGACCGCCGGCGCGCAGCAGGCGATCGATCTGGTGCTGCGGGTGCTGCTGGAACCGGGCGAGGCGGTCTGGGTGGAGGATCCCTGCTACCCCGCCCTCCGCGCGGCGCTGGCCGCGGCGCGCGCCGCCATCGTCCCCGTCCCGGTCGATGCCCAGGGGATGATGGTCGCGCGGGGGATCGCCGCGGCGCCGGCGGCACGGCTGGCCTATGTCACCCCGTCGTCGCAGTACCCGATGGGCGTCGTGCTCTCGATGGCGCGGCGGCTGGAACTGCTGGCCTGGGCGCGGCGCGCCGATGCCTTCGTGCTGGAGGACGACTACGACAGCGAGTTCCGCTATGCCGGGCGGCCCCTCGCGTCCCTGCAGGGCATCGACGACGCCGGCCGGGTCATCTATGTCGGCACCTTCAGCAAGGTGCTGTTCCCCGGCCTCCGGCTGGGCTACGCGGTGCTGCCGCCGTCGCTGCTCGACCCGGTACGCGCGGCGCGGCTGATGACCGACTGGCACCCGGCCGGGCTGGCCGAGGGCGTCGTCACCGACTTCCTGGCGGAGGGGCATTTCGCCCAGCACCTGCGGCGCATGCGGCTGCGCTACCGCGCCGGGCGGGACGCGCTGGTGGCGGCGCTGGCCGAGCACGCGCCGATGCTGGCGGTGGAGCCACCAGAGCAGGGGCTGAAGCTGCTGGCCCGGCTGCCGGACGGCATGGACGACGTGGCGCTGGCCGCGGCCGCGGCGCGGCGCGGGGTGGTGGCGCGGCCGCTGAGCCCGATGTTCCTGGGGGCGCCGCCGGTCCGCGCCCTGCTGCTCGGCTTCTCCGGCCATGAGCCCGGCGCGCTGCGCTGGGCGGCGCGGGAGCTCGGGGCGGCGACCGGCGGGTGAGGCCGGCCGCCATGGCGGGGAGGCGCGGCCCCCCGCCCTTGCCTCAGTGCCGGCCGATCCGGTCGGCGGGCGAATAGACGACACAGGCGGCGCCGGCGTCGTTGGCGAAGAAGGCCGATCAGGATGGCCTGCTTGCCGTCGCCGTTCATGTCGCCGGACGCCGCAACCGAGACTGGGGCGCAGTCGTAGGCAGCCTCGCCGCAGATCTTCCATCCGCAGGTGACGGCCGCGACGGCGTCAAGGTCGACCTGGGTGCCGCTCGACCTGCCCCAGACGACGTGGGCGGCGCCGCTGCCGCCATCGAACCGGTCGTCGCCGGCGCTGCCGAGCAGGGTGTGGCGGCCGGCATCGGCCCGGAACGCCGCGTCGTCGCCGGCCGCAAGGGCGCTTGCGTCCTGCAGGCCGTCGCCGCCCGCACCGGTGAAAGCCCGTTGCGCTGCGCTGCCTCAGGCCGCCCCCACCCTTCGGCCGGGGCAGCGGCGGCCAGGCCGCGGTGTCAGCCCCGCATCAGCTTCCGCGCATTGGCCTGCACCCGGCGATGCGCCGGCGCCATCGCCGCCTCGAACACCGCATGGCCCATCTGCCCGGCCAGCATCGCCTGGCTGGCGGCCATGGCGCCGGCGGTGAAGGCCTTCTGCTTCTCGAGTGCATAGCCGGTCAGCCGCGCCTGGGCCTCGGCCGGTTCGGTCCACAACTGCATGCTGCGAAGGGTGAAGACGAAGGCGGTCTGCCAGGCAAGGGTCGCGGTGGTGAAAGGATTCAACGCCTGGTCTCTCCGTACGGATCGGCGAACAAAGCAGGGACCGGGCTACGGAGTTCCCGCAACCCGGCCCAGTTATAGTCGCCCCGCCGCGAGCCGGCAGGCTTTTTCCGGTCGCAGCCTAGAGCGCCGCGAGCGCGGCCTCGGCCTTGCTCACTTCGAAGGCGCCCGGCGCCTCGACGGCGATGTGCGTGACCTTGCCGTTCTTCGCCACCAGCACGAAGCGCTGGCTGCGCACGCCGAGGCCGCGGGCGACCAGGTCGAGCTCGAGCCCGAGCTTCTTCGTGAAATCGGCGCTGCCATCGGCCAGCATCATCACCTTGTCGCCGACGCCCTGGTCCTTGCCCCAGGCGCCCATGACGAAGGCGTCGTTCACCGCGATGCAGGCGACGGTGTCGACGCCCTTGGCCTTCAGCGCGGCGTAGTTCTCCACGTAGCCCGGCAGGTGCTTGGCCGAGCAGGTGGGGGTGAAGGCGCCGGGCACGCCGAACAGCACGACGGTCTTGCCGCCGAACAGCTCCTCGGTGCTGATCTCCTTCGGGCCTTCGGCCGTGCCCTGCATCAGCCTGGCCGACGGGATGCTGTCTCCGACCTGGATCGTCATGGGTTGGTCCCTTCCTCCGCTTTGCGGTCCCGAAGGGTGTAGTGGCTTCCGCTGGTCCTGTCACCGCGGGCCGCTCGCGGTTCCGTTTCCCGGCACTTTTCCGCCGGTGACAGGTTGCGGCGCAGGGGGCCCGCGATGCTTGCGCGCCGGCCGCGCCGCAGCCATCTTGGATGCATGGCAAGACGCGTGCGACCCGGAACGATGACGCGCTCCTCCCGCCAGGAAGGCTATCTCGGCGGGCAGGTATTGATCGCGATGCCCAGCCTGCAGGACCCGCGCTTCTCCCGCACGGTCATCTGCCTCTGCGCCCATTCGCCGGACGGGGCGATGGGCATCGTGCTGAACAAGCCGCTGGAAGGGCTTTCCTTCGACGAACTGCTGAAGCAGCTCGGCCTGCAGCCGGTGCCGCCGCAGCGGCGCATCCGGCTGTTCCAGGGCGGCCCGGTGGAAGGCGGCCGCGGCTTCGTGCTGCATACCCGGGACTGGTCGAACGACCAGTCGCTGCAGGTCGCGGACGACCTCGCGCTGACCGCCAGCGTCGACATCCTCTCGGCCATCGCCGGTGGCGGCGGCCCGCGCGAGGGCATCCTGGCGCTCGGCTATGCCGGCTGGGGCCCCGGCCAGCTGGAGGACGAGATCCAGGCCAATTCCTGGCTCTCCGTCACCCCGGACGAGGCGCTGCTGTTCGGCGAGGATGGCGAGCGCAAGTGGCTGCAGGCCATGGCCAAGCTGAAGGTTGACCCCGCCCTGCTCTCGGGCGCCGCCGGACACGCCTGACGGCGGGCGATCAGGCAAAAGGCGGGATGTCGGCCGCGTCGATCTTTCCCGCCGCGCCGACGACGGTCAGGGTGCCGCCGGCATGGGCGACGACGGCATTGGTGCCGCTAGCGGTGATAACAGGGCCGCCGATGCCGTGCAGGCCGAGCGGCGTCGGGGCGCGCGCATCGATCAGGTCGCTGCCGTCCTGCCAGTCGGGGATCGCGTCGCTGCCGCCGGCGCGGTGCAGCCGGTCGGTGCCGGTTCCGCCATAGAGCAGGTCCGCCCCGCCGTTGCCGGCAACGTGGTCGTCCCCGGCGCCTGCCGGGAGGACGCCGGGGGATTGTTGCCACCGATCGAAGCCGGATCTCACCCCCCGGCCCGCCTGACCGCCCGCAGCGCCACCTGCGCCCCGATCGCCCCGGCCAGCATCCAGGCCCCGGTGGCGATGCCCGCGCCGCCCTCCGTCACCCCGGCCAGCACCGTTGCCAACGCCCCCGCCCCCATCTGCAGCGCGCCGATCAGCCCGGAGGCCGTGCCCGCCAGCATCGGCCGCACGCTGATCGCCGCCGCCCCACCGCGCTCGGCTGGGTCATGCCGTTGCCGATGGCCACCAGCGCCATGGGGATGAAGAAGCCGAGCAGGCTGGGCGGCGCCAGCAGCGGCAGGGCCAGGGCCAGCGCGCCGGCGGCGACCGTGACGCCGCTGCCGATCCGCAGCATCCGCCCGGTGCCGAGCCGGCCGACCAGCCGCGCCGCGGTGAAGGTGCCGCTCGACCAGCCGACCGAGACCAGCATCATGGCGATGGCATAGCTGGTCGGCGCATGGCCGAGCCCCTGCACCACCACCACAGGCCCGCCCGCGGCGAAGGAGAAGAACATCGAGGTGGCGCAGGCGGTGATGCCGCAATAGGCGCGGAAGACCGGAATGCGCAGCAGCGTCCGATAGGCGCCGAGCAGCCCGCCGAGCCCCGGCAGCGGCGCTGGCTGGACCAGCGTCTCCGGCAGCTTCGCGCGTACCGCGACCAGCAGCGGCAGGCCGAAGACCAGGCAGGACAGCATCGTGGCGCGCCAGCCGAAATGCTCGTGCAGCAGGCTGCCGATGATCGGCGAAAGCATCGGTGCCACCGCCATGGCGGTGCTGACATAGCCGAGCACCGCCGCCGCCCGCTCGCGCGGGTAGCTGTCGCGGATCATGGCGCGGCCGAGCACCAGGCCTGCGCAGCTGCCGACCGCCTGCAGCACCCGCGCCACGATCAACCAGGTGGCGGAGGGTGCCAGCGCCGCGCCGACGCTGCCGACGAGGTAGATGCAGAGCCCGGCCAGCAGCAGCGGCTTCCGCCCGTAGCGGTCGGACAGCGGTCCATAGACCAGCTGCGCCAGCGCCACGCCCACCAGGTAGAGCGTCAGGGTGAGCTGGATGGTCGCATAGGGCACGGCGAGCGCGACCGCGAGCATCGGCAGGCTCGGGATCAGGATCTGCATGGTGAAGGGGCCGAGCCCCGTCATCGCCACCAGCAGGACTATGGAGGGTTTCGGCCTGGCCGCCGGCGCGGCGGCGGCATCGGGCGGGGCGAGGAGACTGTCCGGGAGGTCGCGTGGGCTCACCGGCGGGTCCTAGGCCGGATGCGGCGCCGCGGCCAATCACGCCGGCCCCGGCAGCGCTGCGCCTCAGGCCGCGATGCCCGGCCGCACCGCCCGCCGCCGGCCGCCCTGGCGCGCGGCCAGCCCGGCCAGGATCGCCAGCGCCGCCAGGTTGGCGGCGATCCCGACCCGCCAGGCCACCGCATAGCTGCCGAAGCCGTCGTACAGCACGCCGGCCAGCCAGGCCCCGGCCGCCATGCCCGAGAGGCTGAGGAAGAGCAGGCAGGGCACGCGCCAGGCCGCCTCGGCGGCGGGAAAGAGCTCCCGCACCGCCAGCACATAGGCCGGCACGATCCCGCTGAAGCCGAGGCCGAAAAGCCCTGCCACCAGGAACAGCCCGGCCTCGTCCTGCGTCGCCAGGAAGGCGACCATGCCGAGGGCCTGCAGGACATTGCCGGCCAGCACGGTGTTGAGCCCGCCGATCCGGTCCGCCACCCAGCCCCAGGCCTGCCGCGCCAGGAAGGCCATGGCCAGCAGCAGGGAGAGCATCAGCGCGCCCTGCCGCGCGGCGATGCCGAGGTCGCCGCAGAAGGCGACCAGGTGCGCCGCCGGCATCGCCATCGGGATGCAGCAGAGGAAGGAGGCGACCGCCAGCAGCAGCAGCGCGGCATTGGCCGGCAGGCCGAGCACCCGCCCGCCCGCCGGCGGCCCCGCCGCGGCGCTGCCCGGGGCCGGCAGGGCGGGCGGCGGCGGCAGCCAGGCGGCGATCGGCATGATCACCACGGCCGCCAGCAGCCCGTAGCCCAGCATGGTCCGCTGCCAGCCGATGCCGGCCACCGCGCGCTCGAACAGGCTGGGCCAGAGCGCGCCGGCGACATACTGGCCGGAGGAGACGAGGGCGATCGCGGTGCCGCGCCTTCGGTCGAACCAGTGCGAGACATGCGTCATCAGCGGCGCGTAGAGCGCCCCGTTGCCGAGCAGCCCGATCAGCAGCCCGTAGCCGAGCACGAGCTGCCAGGCGGCGCCGCCCGAGGCGAGCGCGCAGCCGGCCGCGATCATCGCCCCGCCGAGCAGGCCGGTCAGCCGGGCCGAGGTGCGGCCGGCGATCCAGCCCATGCCGATGCCGCCCAGCCCGGCGCCGAAATAGGCCGCCGAGGCGGCGAGGGAGGGCACCGCCCGCACCGCGCCCAGGTCCTCGGCGATCGGCACCAGCGCGACGACGAGCAGTTGCGGCGCGCCGAAGGACACCGCGAGGATGGCGGTGGCGGCGATGGCCGTCGCCCAGGCGGCGCGTCCCTCGACCGCCGGGCCATCCGGGGCGCGCGCTTCCGGGCCGCGCTGCTCGCCGTTTCCCTGCACCATGCCGCTCCTTGGGCGGCTCCTGCCGCGCCGGCATCAGGCCATGGCCGCCGGGCGATGCCCAGGGGCGCCGCGTGCGGCGCCGCATGGGCCGGCGCCCGGCATCAAATCGGAACGGGTTGCAAGAAACGGGTTGCAAGACCGGCAGAACCAGGCCAGCGGCGAGGTCCCGGTCCGGACCATGGACGGCGGCATCTTCCTGCGCGGCGACACGGTGCTCACGCCGCCGGCCGGCTTCGGCTGGAAGGTCCTCGGCACCGGCGACTTCGGCGGCGATTGGCGGTCGGACATCCTTTGGCGGCACGCGCTGACCGCCGCGAGAGGAGCCACCGAGCTGCAGGTCTGGACGATGCACGGGCTGTTGGTCGCCCATCCCTGCACCCTCGCCTGCGTGCCGGACGGCTGGCACGCGGCATGACGCCCGCGGCACCGCCACAGGACGACGAGCCGGTTCGGCGCACCGCGCCGGTCTGTAGCCCGCACAGCAGGGTCACGCCCTGCTCCTCCACGTCCTGCTCCGGCGCGCTTGCTAATCCCGGGCCGGCAGCGACGGATCCTGCGCCGCGTCCGGCAGCTCGGGCGGCGCCGGCCAGGACCAGGCCGGCAACTGCGCCAGCCGCATCCGCGCCGCCGTCAGCACCCGGTCCTCCAGCGTCAGCGGCACCTCCAGCTCGGCCGGGCCGCCCGCCGCCGGGGTCCGGCTGAGCAGGCGGAGCACGGTCCGCCCGGTCGCCGCCGCCTGGCGGGTCAGCAACCCGGCCTGCGCCGCGGCCTGCAGCACCTCCCCCGCGCCGGCCACCCGCAAAGTCCCGGCGCCCATCGGCTGCAGGCCTTCGTCCAGGGTCAGCGTCGCCGTGCCGCTCGCAGCCAGCGGCCCCCAGCGCAATTGCAGCCCGCGCAGCGCCAGCGTCCCGCCGCCGTCCCGCCAGGCCTCCGCCTTGGCGGCCGGGCCGCGGCCGGGCGGCACCGGGCCGGTCAGCGCCAGGTCCAGCGCCGCCTCCGCCACCGCGCGTCCCAGCACGCCGACCGCCGGCGCCAGCCCGCCCGCCTCGCCCGGCGGCAGCAGCAGCTGGGATGCGGCGACCCGCAGCGCCACCGCCGGCTCGCCCTCGATCGCGGTCATCCGGGTCTCGACCTCGAGCATGGCGTCACCCGCCTCGACAGTGCCGGCCGGGGTGCCGAGCCGCAGCCGCCCGGCGTCCAGCCGGGCCTCTCGCGGCAGCACCCCGGCTTCCAGCGGCAGGGTCGCGGCCAGCCGGTCGGCGGCGAAGGGCAGCTCGATCGCGCCGAGCCGCAGCCGGTGCCGACCCGGCATCTCCACCACCAGCCGGTCGAGCCGCGGCGGCGCCAGGCGCAGCACCAGCGCATCCGCCTGCCACTCGATCGCCCCGGCCATCCCCGCGACCGGCCCGACGGCCGGGGTGCCGTCGCCGGACAGCCGGAACCGCGGCAGGGTCAGGGTCGCCGCCAACGGCCAGCCGCCGCGCAGCGGCGGCGCATGGTCCAACCGCCAGCCGAGCGCCCGGCGCTGCGCCGCCCAATCCTGGAACCCGGCTTCCAGCTGGCCGGCCATCCAGCGCCAGAGCAGCGCATGCCCGGCCGCCAGCAGCGCCGCCGCCAGCCCGAGCCCGAGCAGGCCGCGCAGCAGCAGCCGGCCCGGCCTGGGCCGCGGGCGGGTTGGGCGGGTTGGGCGGGAGGGTGGGTTGAGGGCCATTCCGCCGGTCGATATACGCCCCCCCAGCCAATGGCGGCGAGACGCCCCCGCCCGGCCCGGAGACCGCCCGACCCGCATGCCCAGCCGATCGCTCGACCCGGACGGCCATCTCTATGTCTTCGGCTATGGCTCGCTGATCTGGCGGCCCGGTTTCGCCCATGCGGCGGCGCATCCCGCCCTGCTGCGCGGCTTCCACCGCCGTTTCTGCATCTGGAGCCGGATCTACCGCGGTTCGCCGGAGGCACCGGGCCTGGTGCTCGGGCTCGACCGCGGCGGCGCCTGCCGGGGCGTCGCCTTCAGCGTCCCGGGGCGGGAGGCCGCGGCGGTGCTCGACTACCTCGATGCGCGGGAGAACATCGGCGACGAGGTCGTCTATGCCCGCCGCCTGCTGCCGGTGCGGCTGCTCGACAGCGGCCGGACGGTTCGCGCGGTGACTTACGTGGTGGAACGCGGCAGCGCGCATTACTGCCGGCCGGCGGCCGAGGAAGCGGCCCGGGCGATTGCACGCGGCATCGGCCAGGCCGGGGCGAACCGCGACTACCTGCTGAACACGGTGACGCATCTGCGGGCGATGGGGGTGCGGGATGCCGGGCTGGACCGCATCGCCGCGCTGCTGCCGCCGGCCCCGGACACCATCCCGCAAGGCCCGCCGGAGGCTGGTTGAACCTGTCCGTGTCGCAAGGCGGACGGTTTGTCCACAATGCCCCTGAAAGGGCTTTCCCCAGGTCTCGTCATGGTTGCAGCGGGTCCGGACCCATGCCGCCCCGGACCCAGGTCCTGCGCAAAATACTTAGTAAAATCAAATGGTTATGACAAATAAATTCTGTGGATAACTGCCGTGGGGCTTGGTGGGTGCGGCGAAAAACCGGCCGATTGCAGCGACTTGCGCTCGCATGCTGGAGTCAGCGGCGAAGCGTCGCGGTGGGGCTTTCCACCGGCTTATCCACAGCTTGCTCCCCAGCCGTGCCCAGGACTGGTTCCGGCCCTGGTTCTCCCCCTGGTTCTCCCCCTGGCCCCGGCTCGATCGCCGCCGCCAGCCGGGCGAGCAGCTCAGCCCGCGGCAATCCCGCCGGCAGGGCCGGGCGCACCAGGATGCGGATGGTGCCCGGCCGCTTGCGGAAGGCGCGGCGGCCCCAGCAGACGCCGCTGTCCGTCGCCACCGGCACGATCGGCAGGCCAGTCGCCGCCGCCAGCGCGGAGATGCCGGGCTGGATCACCCCGCGCACTCCCGGCGCCACCCGCGTGCCCTCGGGGAAGATGACGATCTGCCGGCCTTCGGCCGCCGCCGTCTTGCCGGCCTTGGCCAGGTGCCGCACCGCGCTGGGCCCGGCCGACCGGTCCACCGCGATCTGCCGCGTCTTCCGCGCGAACCAGCCCCAGACCGGCACCCAGAGCAGCTCCTTCTTCAGGACATAGGTGACATCCGGCAGCAGGCCGAACCAGATGAAGGTGTCGAAGGCCGACTGGTGCTTCGAGGCGATGAGCGCGCCGCCGGCGGCCGGCAGGTGCTCCCGCCCCTCCACCTGCAGGCGGATGCCGCAGATCGCGCGCAGCAGCGCGACGTTCATCCAGGCATAGAAGCGCATCAGCGGCGCCAGCCATTGCCGCGGCCCGAGCAGCAGCGGCAGGCTGATCAGCCCCAGGATCAGCGTCAGCAGCCAGAAGGCCAGGTTGAACAGCAGCGAACGCAGCCAGATCATGATCTCGTATCCAGGGGCCCCGGCGCCGGGCCGGACAGCCCGGCCCGCACCGCGAGGTATTTCAGGTATTCGCGCAGCAGCAGCGACCAGGTCCGCAGCCGCCCGGCCGCCCCCGCGTCGCGCAGCGTCGCCGGCAGCATCGGATGCGGCAGCAGCGCCACCTCCGGCAGGGCGCGGCGCAGCTCCAGCAGCGCCCGCGGCATGTGGTAGCCCGCGGTGACCACGCGGATCGAGCGCAAATGCTCCGCCCGCGCCCAGGCCGCGATCTCCGCCGCGTTGCCGCGCGTGGTCGTCGCCTCATGCCCCAGCGCGACGCGGCCCGCCAGGTCGCCCGGCCCCAGCGCGGCCCGATGCGCCAGGTCCGCCAGGGTCACGTCGCGATGCACGCCGGAAACCAGCAGCACCCGCGCCCGCCCCTCCCGCAGCAGCCTGAGGCCGGTCTCGACGCGCTCCGCCCCGCCGGTCAGCACGGCGATGCCGTCGGTCGGCCGCTCCGGCTCGGCCGGGCCGGCCGCCGCGAGCGCCAGGAAATGGACGAAGCCGAGCACCAGCAGCAGCCCGGGCAGCACCGGCAGCAGCAGCAGCGCCAGCCGGCGGCGGCTCATGGCAGCCGCCGCAGCCAGCGCCGCAGCGTGACCTGCGCGGTCAGCCAGCCGATCAGCGCCGCCGCCGGCGGCAGCAGGGCAAGCTCCGCCCAGGGCAGGCTGCCCCAGGGCAAGCCGGCCCAGAACTGGTAGGCGCCGGAAGGGTCCGCCACCCCGGCCGCCGCGCCGCCCAGCAGCGGCGCCGCCAGGCCGGCGAAGCCGGCCAGCACCGGCGCCGCCACCAGCGTGCCGGCCAGCGCCCCCAGCCCGACCAGCAGCGCGACGCGCTGGGCGAAGCGGCCGGCGATGTCGCCATCCGTGGCGCCGAGGGCATGCAGGATGGCGATCGCCTCCCGCCGGGCCGAGATCCCCGCCCGCACCGCGACCGCGACCACGGCCGTGGCGATGCCGGCGACCAGCAGCAGCGCGGCCAGTGCCACCGCTTCCAGGCTGCGCGCCAGGGCCAGCAGCCGGGCGACCCAGACGCCATGCGCCTCGACCGTCGCCCCCGGCACCGCCGCGGCGATGCGGGCGCCGAGCGCGGTGGCATCGGCCGGCAACCGGGCCAGGCGCAGCTCGATCACCACCGGCAGGGGCAGCGCCGGCGCCTCGCCCAGCCAGGGCCGCAGCAGCGCCGCCAGCCGGGCCGGGTCGGCCAGCCGCGCCTCGGCGATCTCCGGCAGGGCAGCGAGCGCGGCCAGCGGCCGGTCGGTGCGGGCGCCGTGCGGCAGCTGCACGGTCAGCGCGGTCGCCGCCCCGCCTTCCCAGCGGGCGGCCAGGTCGGCGGCGCCGCGCGCCCCGGCCAGGGTCAGCGCCGCCAGCAGCGCCATGGCGGCGACCAGGGCCGGCAGCAGCCGGTCCGACAGCACGCGGCGCAGCCCGAGCGGATCACGGCCGCGGCTGCGGCGCAGCTTCATCGCCACGGCTCCGATCGGCTCGGTTTCAACTGCCCCGCCTCACCTGCCAGGATGCGGACACCTCGCGCGCGCGGGCCGGCCGGGTCCGCCGCGGCGCCGGGATGCTCCGCCCGGCGGCATGCCTCAGGCATGCGAGACCAGCCGGCCCTCGGCCAGGCGCAGGGCCGGCGCCGGGTATTCCGCCACCAGGCCCTCGGCATGCGTCGCCACCACCACCGTGGTGCCCATCCGGTGCATCTCCTGCAGCAGCGACAGCACCCGGCGGGCCTGCGGCACGTCGAGGTTGCCGGTCGGCTCGTCCGCCACCAGCAGGGCCGGGCGCATCACCACGGCACGGGCGATCGCCACCCGCTGCTGCTCGCCGCCCGACAGCGCCGCGGGCGCCGAGTCGGCCTTCGCGTGCAGCCCGGCCCAGCGCAGGATCTCGGTCACGTCGGCGCGGCTCTGCGCCTCCGCCCGGCCTGCCACCCGCAGCGGGAGGGCGACGTTGTCGAAGACGGACAGATGCGGCAACAGGCGGAAATCCTGGTAGACCACGCCGATCCGCCGGCGCAAGGCGGGCAGCGCGCCGCGCCGGGCGCGGGACAGCGGGATGCCCAGCACCTCGACCTCCCCCCGGCTCGGCCGCGCCGCCAGGTGCATCAGCCGCAGCAGGGACGACTTGCCGGCGCCCGAGGGGCCCAGCAGCCAGTGGAAGGTCCCGGCCTCCAGCAGGAAATCGAGGTCGCGCAGGACCTCCGGCCCCGTTCCCCCGTAGCGCAGCCCCACATCCCCGAAACGCACCATGGCGCGGACAATGCCGATGCGGCGGGGCAGCGCCAAGGGTTGATGCCGCGCGGCGAAGAGGCGCTTGCGGCAGAAGGGCCCGACCGTCACATTGCCACAACGATGCGTATCATTTGCCCGGCCTGCGCGGCCGCCTACGAGGTTCCGGACCGGCTGATCGGCACCGGCCGCAGCCTGCGCTGCAAGACCTGCGGGCATGCCTGGCGGGTGCAGCCCGAGGATGGCGCGGCCGGGTCGCCGGCGCCCGGGTCAGCCGCCCCACCACCCGCCCCCTCTCCCGCCTTCGCGCCGCTGGCCGGTCTTGGGGCACTGCCGGACCCGCCGCCCCAAGCCCCCCCGCCGGGCCTGTCCGGCCTCCACCGCGCGCCGCAGCTGATCGACCCGCCGCTGCCGCAGCCGCCGGACGGGGCCGGCCGGGGCGACCCGGCGCTGCGCCTGGCATGGGCGGCCTCGCTGCTCGCGGTGCTGGGGATGGGCACGGCGCTGTGGCTGTTCCGCGCCGAAATCGTCGGCGCCTGGCCACCGGCGGCGCGCCTGTACCTGATGTTCGGGGTGACGGCGATCGGCTGAGGCCGCCGGTCGCGGCAGGCCTGCCGCGCGGGCGCATCGCGGCCTGCTTCGCCGCAGCCGGCCCGGCGGGCGTCCTGCCCGGGACAGCGGCGCGGGCCGCTCCGTTCGACCTGGCCGGTCAAGTCGCGAAAGCCAAGGGTCCTGCCACCGGACGTCCGGCCTCGACCATCGTTCGACGAACCGACTCCTGCCAGGTCGCAGGTCGGGACAGGGCGGAGCGCAGCCAAAGGGCCGAAGCAGCTTGATGTGCGAAAACGCACAACAAAAACCTATTAATTTATATTTCTACTTTCTTAAACGCTCTCGACATGAAAAAATGTTGCGAGATGCGAAACAGCAACGCGGTTCATCATTCATGACTCTCATTGGGGACAGTGCCGGCAGCACCATCACCGGCGGCCTCGGCTCGGATCTGATTGTCGGCGGCGGCGGCCTGGATATCCTCATCTATGACGGCCTGCCCGACGGCTACGACCTGACCGCCACATTCACCGCGCTGGGCAGCGGCACCATCCAGAAGCGCCTGTCCGGCACGGTCTCGGGCACCGATACCATCTCCGGCATTTCCGTCGTCGCCGCCGGCGCCGGCCATGACCTGTTTGACTTCTCCGCCGCCTCCGGCCCGAGCAGCATCGACGGTCCCATCCTCGCGGTGCGGCCCGGCGCGGGCGATGACATCGTCAATGCCGGCGGCCTCGCCGGGGTCGAGCTCGACTATTCCCAGGCCGGGGACGCCGTCTCCATAAGGCTGCAGGTCGAGCTTGATGCCGACGGCCACCGCATCGGCCGGGCGCGCGACGGCGACGGCGGGGTCGACACCCTGATCGACGTCCTGCGGGTGCGCGGCTCCGACTTCTCGGACCGGCTGATCGGGGGAAGCGGTGACGATACCTTCCTCGGCAGCCTGGGCGGCGACACCCTGCTCGGCGCCGGCGGCAGCAACAGCCTCGACTATGCCGGCCTCGCCGGGAGGACGGTGACCGTCACGCTGAGCGGCACCGGCACCGGCATCGCGGTCAAGAGCGGCGGCGGCGGGACCGACCGCTTCATCGCCTTCGGTGTGATCACCGGCACCGACGGCGCCGACAGCATCAAGGGCTTCGCGGGCACGACGGAACTGCAGGTGCTGCGCGGCATGGGCGGCGCGGACACCATCGACGGCGCCAACAACCTGCTGAACCTGGTCGACTATTCGCTGGGCACCGGGCGCGTGTCGATCAACCTCGGGACGGAGCGCGCCACCGATGATTCGGGCAGCCTCGATGTCCTGCAGAACGTGCTGCATGTGCGCGGCTCGGCCTATGACGACCTCATCACCGGCAGCGGCCGCGGCGAGTACTTCGACGCCAGCCTGGGCAGCGACACCTATGCCGGCGGCGGCGGCACGGATACGCTCAGCTACGCCGGGCTGGCCGGGCGAACCGTCACCGTCCGGCTGACCGCCGACGGCGCCGGCACCGTGGCCAAGAGCGGTGGCGGAGCCGACAGGTTCGCCGGGATCCACGTCATCGAGGGCACCGCGGGAGGCGACATCCTCAAGGGCTTCGCCGGCGCGACCCAGGTGACGCTGCTGCGCGGCCTGGGCGGCATCGACTCGATCGACGGCGCCGGCAATGTCCTGAACGTCCTCGACTACTCCGGCAGCGTCGCGATCGGGGTGAACCTCACGACGGGCGTGGCCGCCGATGGCGCCGGCAGCTACGACATGCTCTACCACGTCCGGGCGGTGGTCGGGTCGCGCTACGACGACGTCATGGTCGGCAGCGCCGATGCGGATGTCTTCCATGGATCGGGCGGCAACGACAGCTATACCGGCAATGCCGGCCTCGACACCCTGGACTACGGCCAGTCCGCCACCCCGATCACGCTGGCCTGGACCGGGGCGGACGCGGCTACGGTCGCCAAGGGTGCCGCCGGCGGGACGGACAGCCTCACCGGCATCGAGCGGGTGGTGGGCAGCGCCGCGGGCGACAGCTTCACCGGCCATGCGGCGCTCGTCGCCGACACCTACGTCTCCGGCGGTCAGGGCAACGACACCATCGATGCCGGCGGCAGCGCCTTCCTCGTCGCCGACTACCGGGACGGCCCGGCCATCATCGCCGATCTCGGCGCCGGCACGGTGCAGGAAGCCTATGCCACGCCGAGTGCCGACAGGCTGATCGGCGTGGTGCAGCTGCGCGGCTCGGCCTTCGCCGACAGCATCGTCGGCAGCGCCGGCAACGACGTCCTGCACGGCGGCGCCGGCGACGACACCATCAAGGGCGGCGCGGGACACGACACCGCCGTGCTCGGCGGAACACGCGCCGCGACGACGCTGACCCACCATGCGGATGGCAGCTGGACCGCCACCGGCCCGGACGGCACCGACACGCTGCGCGACGTCGAGGCGGTGCGGTTCACCGACGGCACCGTCCAGCTCCGCACCGCCGAACGGGACTTCGACGGCGACGGCCAGAGCGACATCCTGTTCGACAGCACGCAGGCCAGTCCCGGCTACCGCACTCTGGCGCAATGGCATGTCACCGGCGGGGCCTTCGACCATGGCGACAGCTTCACCATCATCGACCCGGGCTGGAGCGTCGCCGCCACCGGCGACTTCGACGGCAATGGCCGCGCCGACCTGCTCTGGCACATGCCGGACGGCACGGCGGCGATCTGGCTGCTGAACGACAGCGGCACTGGCTACGGCAGCGGCGGCACCATCTACCGGCCCGCGGCCGGCCAGGCCTTCGACATCGCCGGGGTCGGCGACCTCAACGGCGACGGTCGCTCGGACATCCTGTTCAGCCGCGTCGAGTCCTTTGCCGGGCATGACTACCGCACCGTCTCGCTCTGGCAGATGGACGGGCTGGGCGGCGCCGGCGGCGGCGCCATCGCGGCGGTCGATGCGAGCTGGTCGGTCGCCGGCATCGGCGACTTCGACGGTGACGGCCGGTCGGATATCCTCTGGCGCGACGCCGACAGCAGCATCGCGATCTGGCGGATGGACGGCACGAGCTTCCTCGGCGGCGGCACGGTCTCGACCCCGGGCACGGACTGGGTGGTGGCGGGCGTCGGCGACTTCGACGGCGACGGCCGCTCGGACATCCTGTTCCAGGACGGCAGCGGCAACGTCGCGGGCTGGCGCATGGACGGCACCACGGTGCTCGAGGGCCGGACCGTGACAGCCATGTCGCGGGCTGGCGGGTTGCGGCGGTCGGCGACTACGACGGTGACGGCCGCTCGGACATCCTCTGGCGGCAGGATCCCCTGGCCGGCCGGAGCGTCACCGAGGCGCAGGTCTGGACCATGCACGGGCTGGATGTCGTCGCGGCGCAGCGGCTCGCCTATATCGACAACGGCTGGCACATGGTCTGACACCGGGGCACCGGCCCGCGGCGCGGCTCAGGCCGCGTCCGCCTTCAGCACCTCGCCGGCCAGATAGAGGCTGCCGCAGACCAGCACCCGGGCGGGCGGGCCGCCGCGCGGGATAGCGGCCAGCGCCGCGGCCACGGTCGGGCCGGGGCGGGCCAGGCCGCCGCTTGCCTCCACGATGCGCTCGACCGGCGTCGCCAGGTGCTGGCCGGGCTCCGCCACCGCCCAGAGCGTCGCCGCATGCGGCAGCAGCGGGCGGAGGAAGTCGACCACCGCCTTGCCGCCCTTCATCCCGACGACCAGGTGCACCGGCCGGTCGGCCCAGCGGGCGAGCTGGGCCGCGAGCGCCAGGCCGCCGCCGGCATTGTGCCCGCCATCCAGCCAGAGTTCCCACTCCGCGGGCAGCGATGCCGCCAGGGCGCCGTGCAGCCGCTGCAGCCGGCCCGGGTTCTCGGCCGTGGCCAGGCCGGCGGCGGTCGCCGCAGCGTCCAGCCAGGGCGGCGCCCAGGCGCGCAGCGCAGCGATAGCGATGCCGGCATTGTCCGCCTGGTGCGGCCCGATCAGGCCGGGCGGCGGCAGGTCCAGCACCCCGGCGGTATCGGCGTAGCGCAGCCCGCCGGGGATTTCCCCAATCGTCCAGGCCGCGCCGCGGGCCAGCAGCGGGGCGCCCCGCGCCGCGGCCTCGGCGGCGAGGACGCCGAAGGCCGCCGGGTCCTGCGCCCCGGTCGCGCAGGGCACGCCGGGCTTCAGGATGCCGGCTTTCTCGAAGGCGATCTTTGCCAGTGTGTCGCCGAGGAAATCCATGTGGTCCATGGAGATGCTGGTGATCGCCGTGACCGCCGGGCGGTCGATCACGTTGGTCGCGTCGAACCGCCCGCCGAGGCCGACTTCCAGCACCAGCAGATCTGCGGGGATGCGGCTGAACAGCAGGAAGGCGACGGCGGCGATCACCTCGAAGACGGTGATCGGGGCGCCGGCATTCACCGCCTCGACCTCCTCGAGCGCGGCGGCCAGCACATCCTCCTCCACCAGCCGACCCGCCAGACGGATGCGCTCGTGGAAGCGGACCAGGTGGGGCGAGGTGAAGACATGGACCCGCTGGCCCGCGGCTTCCGCGACGGCGCGGAGGAAGGCGCAGGTGCTGCCCTTGCCGTTGGTCCCGGCGACATGGACCACCGGCGGCAGGGCGCGCTCCGGATGGCCGAGCGCCGCCAGCAGCCGCTGCAGCCGCCCCAGGCTGAGGTCGATCAGCACCGGGTGCAGCACGTGCAGCCGGTCGAGGATGGCTTCTGACCGGCTCATCGGAGCCTCACTCGGCCGGGCCGGCGCTTTCCGGCTCGGCGGGGGCGGCAAGGTGCAATGGCGCCGGGCTCATCGGCTCGGTGGCGGTCTCCTCCGGCAGGCGTTCCGGCAGGCGCAGCAGGCCGATCAGGCGCGCCAGCGTCGCGCGCATCTCGCCGCGCTTTACCACCATGTCGAGGATGCCGTGCTCCAGCAGGTATTCGGCCCGCTGGAAGCCTTCCGGCAGCTTCTCCCGCACCGTCTGCTCGATGACGCGGGCGCCGGCGAAGCCGATCATGGCGCCCGGCTCGGCGATCTGGACGTCGCCCAGCATGGCGAAGCTCGCCGTCACGCCGCCGGTGGTCGGGTCGGCCAGCACCACGATGAAGGGCAGCCCGGCCTCCTTCACCATGCGGGTGGCGATGACGGTGCGCGGCATCTGCATCAGGCTGATGGCGCCTTCCTGCATGCGCGCGCCGCCCGAAGCGGTGAAGACGATCAGCGGGCTGTCCTGCAGCACCGCCAGGCGCGCGGCGGTGACCAGCGCCTCGCCCACGCCGGCGCCCATGGATCCCCCCATGAAGCTGAACTCGAAGACCGCGGCGACGACGCGGTTGCCCTCGATGGCGCCATGCGCGACCACCACGGCATCCTCCTGCCCCGCCTTGGCCTGGGCTTCGCGCAGGCGTTCACCATAGCGGCGCTGGTCGCGGAAGCGGAGCGGATCGGCCGGGGCCTTCGGCAGCTCGATCCGCTGCCATCCCTCATCCAGCGTGTAGTCCAGCCGCTGCCGGGCGCCGACCCGCATGTGGTGGCCGCAATGCGAGCAGACATGCAGGTTCCGCTCGAGGTCGCGGTGGAAGATCATCTGCTCGCAGGCCGAGCACTTGTGCCAGAGGTTTTCCGGCACCTCGCGCGGCGCGCCGAAGAGCGTCTTGATCTTCGGCAGCGCCCATTCGCTGATCCAGTTCATCGAATCCTCACGACCATGGGGCCGGAGTAGGCGCGGCGCCCCCCGGGATGCAAGGGGGGACTGCGGCCAGGGTCATTCCGGTGGAGTCACCCCGCCCGGATCGCCTCGGCCAGTCCGCGCACCTGGTCGAGCACCTGGCGCACCGTCTCCGGCCGCGCCCTTCTGTCCTCGTCGAGGCTGGCGGCCAGGGTGTCGACCAGCGCGGTGCCGACCACCGCGCCGTCGGCCAGCCGCGCCGCCTCGGCGGCCTGCTGCGGCGTGCGGATGCCGAAGCC
>NZ_SMSJ01000119.1 GCF_004355005.1 Dankookia rubra | reverse complement strand
CCTCGCCTACATGCACTTCCCCGCCGCGCATCGGGCCAAGTTGCACAGCACAAACCCGATCGAGCGGCTCAACGGCGAGATCAAGCGCCGCACCGATGTCGTCGGCATATTTCGCAACGACGCTGCCATCACCAGGCTGATCGGCGCGATCCTGCTCGAACAGTCTGACGAGTGGGCCACCCAGCGGGCCCGCTACATGACTCTGGAGACCATCGGCGCCGTCAGCGATACTGCACCTGTCAGCCTGCCCGCCCTGGCATCCTGACAAGGCGGCCCAGCCCGCCCAGGAGCATCGCTCCTACACCACGTCACGGGGCACGATCATTCCAGATCGCCCAATCCGGCGGTTTACCAAGCCAGATCAGAGCTTTGGAAGTTGTTCAGAGCCGACTAAGCAACCTCGCTGAAAACGCTCTGGACGAGAAACCGCGCTACGAGAGCAGCCCGGCATCAATACTCAGCTGAAGGTGCTCAAGCGCTCTTTACGCCTGCTTCATGCGCTGCGTGACCACACGTAATAACCCGACGGTTGATGCAAAAATGCTTCGGACAAACCAAAACTGAAACAGAACGGCGGTTTATATCAAAATAGTGGCATTCCGACCGATCCGCACGTTTTAGCTATACGCAATTCGCATCTCCCCCCACATACTTTTCCGAACACCCGTGATCATATTCTGAGGAATGCGGCGATGCTTTTGTGTCCATTGTGGGAACCGCCTGCTGCTTGTCAAACTGAGACACAGCAGCAATGCTATCTAGAAATCTAAACGAATGGTTATCTGTTAGAGAAAAACCGAACTCCAGACAGCGAGAACAAGTGACATTTGATCGACTGAAGCTCACCTCACCTAAAAACGTCTAAAGTCATCGAGCGAGTTCCGATGTGCTCACGCACATCTACGGGAGTTCGAAGGTTAAGTTTATCAGGTCCGAAAAACATGGATCGGCGCGTTGAGACGTTCTGCTACATCAAACTCAATGACATGTCGCTTGCACAAATTATTCGTAGGGTTAATACTACCACGTTGCAGTCTTTCACTTAGCGTCTACTGTGGCCGGCGAAACTCGATAGGGGCGATGTCTCGCACCGAGAAAACGGAATCAAACTCATGACCACTGCAAAGAGAGGGCACCGATGACGAAACCGGACTACATCGAGGATGGCGCCGAAGTCGGCCAGGTGGTGTACGAGCCAAAAGCGACTAGTCCAGCGTTACACGCGCCGGCTGGGCTTTGGGATGCCATTCGCAGGCAAAAATGGTTAATTCTTGCTGTGTCTGCGATTAGTTTCAGCGCCGCCCTGACGGCGATTTTCCAAATGCCGCAAACTTTCCGCGCATCAAGTACAATACTGCTAGAAGCGCGTAGGGTGTTGCCAGTAAAACATGACGATGCGAGCAGCGATCCTGCACCGAATGCTGAAACTATAGTTCAAAATGAACTTCAAGTGCTCCAGGCTCGGAATTTACTCGAGCAAATTGTCTGGAAGCTTTCGCTTGAACAAGACCCGAACTTCAATTCGACCCTTAATCCCTCTATTACGAAAAAAATATTCGACCAGACAGCAAAGTTTCTGGCTACGTGGGCGCCTCACGACGGCAGGCAGAGCCCTCAGCCAAATTCAAACCGCGTTCTACATGAAATAGCTGCTGACCCCGTTATTTCGCTCGACGCAACAGTCGAGGGGCTTAGGAAGGCTGTGCAAATTCGACCGGTGCCAAGATCCCACGTCATACAAATTCATGCTACGGCGGCGGAACCAGAAACTGCCGCAGCCATAGCCAATACACTTGCAGATCTGTATATTGAGGCAAAAACTGCGCAGCGCGAGGCAGAACTACGCGATGTCAGTAACTGGGTGAACTCACAGCTCGGTCAACTGCGAGCACAGGCCGATGCTTCGGCCCGTGCGGTCGCGGAGTTTCACATTTCAAACGGGATAGTCCGCGGAGTAGCCCGGGGCGATCGATCCGCAGAACTTATTCAGCAGGAGATCTCGGAAGTCAGCTCACATCTAGTTGCAGTGCAGGCCCGGCGTATTGAGTTTGCGTCCAAACTTCGGAACGCAGAGGCCATTCTATCAAGTGGAGACATCGCTACACTCACGGATGTGCTTAACTCCCGGACAACACAGGCGTTACGTGCTCAGGAAGCCCAGATCGCGGGGCGCAATTCGGAGCTTTCATCCCGGCTCGGGCCAGGACACCCGAGCGTCATCTCTGGAACCGCCGAACTCGCCGATATCCGTCGAAAACTTGCACAAGAGGCGGCACGCGTGTTGCAGGCGTATCGAAATGACCTTCGAGCCGCCGAGGAGAATGAAGCGGCATTGACACAACGAGTGGGGCAGCTTCGAGCCGAGATCGGCCGCAAGAGCATCACTGAAGTTCGGCTGCAGGAACTGCAGCGGGAGGCAGATGCTGACCGAATGCTGATGGAAAGCTATCTCGCGCGTGCCCGGCAAATTAGTGCGGAGGTGAGTTTTCGCGACGCCAAAGCGAGATTGGTGTCCCCTGCTTCACTTCCTCGACGTCCGGAATCGCCGAGACTTTTGCTGCTACTTCCATTGAGCTTTATCGCTTCATTAGGAATGGGTGCGATTGCTGCGGTTGTACGCGAACATGATTCAAAAGGCCTGTGGAGCTTCGACGAGCTAGAACGTCAACTTGGGCTTTCTCCGCTTGGGGTTCTTCCGCGGCGTCGCCGTAAGACCGGAAATGTGAGTGACCCTCTGTATGAGGAGGCCATGGCAGGCTTTTGTGCTCACTTGGTGCGGCGACCCCGCATCACGCGACTGCGTAGCGTTTTGATTACGTCTGCTCTGCCTGGCGAAGGAAAAAGTACAACAGCACGCTTCCTTGCAGCAGAAGCCAGTGCGCGAGGAATGCGCGTGATGTTGGTTGAAGCTGATTTACGGCGCCCTTCGATAAACTGCGATGGCGCTGTGCCGCCTGGGTTGTCTGACGTACTGCGCCGGAAGGTGGGCCTCGAAGAGGTTATCCAAACTGTCCAAGACGGTGGGTATTTTGTGCTACCGTCGGGAACGCGTCCGATTAACCCAACACAGCTCATCACGTCCGAAGAAATGGACAGGCTTCTACACCGACTTGAGCAAACGTACGATCTTGTCGTAATCGATTCTGCTCCCATCCTCGTTGGTAGTGATGTCGCACAATTATCCAGGTGTGTTTCAGAAACGATTCTCTTGGTGCGCTGGGGCCATACGGGATGGCGCGCAATCGCAGCGGCGCTTCGCCGGGTTGCCATTGCAGGCGGTTCTATCAGTGGCGTCGTGATGACAATGGTGGATACGCGCAAACATACGCAGTATTTGCGTGCGGACAGCATTCCCCACTTCTCATCATCATTTGATCAATATTGGCGTTCTGCTTCAGGAGCTACGAAAGCCATTAAACGTGCTACAACTGAAGACTGAGGAAACTGTTGTTAAAAGCAGATGAGACGCTCAGGACCGAATGTGTTAACCACAGGGTGCAAAGATAATGAACATGGATAGCAACAAAACACCAGATGTTGTGGTTGTAAGCGGCGCAGGCGGCTTCATCGGCGGTCACCTGGTAGCCGACTTGCTACGATCTGGAAAAAGGGTGCGCGCTGTTGACAAAAAGCCGCTACACGAGTGGTACCAACAGCACGAAAACGCCGAATCGCTGGTTCTCGATCTAAGCAGTTTCGATGCATGTCAAATTGCTGTACGGCACGCGTGCGAGGTTTACAACCTAGCAGCTGACATGGGCGGAATGGGCTTTATAGAGCGGCACAAAGCGGAATGCATGCTGTCAGTGCTCATTAACACCCACATGCTAGCCGCGGCTGCCGAAGCCGGCGTGGGGCGGTTCTTCTTTAGCTCTTCGGCGTGCGTCTATGCCGCAGGCAAGCAACAGCAATCTGACGTCGCACCACTCCGCGAAGAGGATGCTTACCCTGCTATGCCCGAGGACGGCTATGGATGGGAAAAGCTTTTCAGTGAAAGAATGTGCCGACATTTTCGGGAAGATTTTGGTCTGGAGACGCGCCTTGCGCGTTATCACAACGTTTACGGGCCGAGCGGCACCTGGGAAGGCGGGCGGGAAAAAGCGCCAGCGGCAATCTGCCGCAAGGTTGCAGAAGCCAAGTTGTCTGGGCGGGGTGAAATTGAGATATGGGGCGACGGCGAACAAACGCGTAGTTTCATGTTCATTGACGACTGCGTTTATGGATCTCGCCGTATCATGGAGAGCGATTTCAACGAGCCACTTAACTTAGGTAGCGATGAACTTGTCTCAATTAACCAACTGGTTGATATAGTGGAGGAAATTGCCGGCTCAAAATTTCGCCGCCGTTACATTTTGGATGCGCCAAAGGGCGTGCGCGGAAGGAATAGCGACAATACGTTAATCAAAGAGGTACTAGATTGGGCTCCATCAATTTCACTGCGTGAAGGGATGGAACATACTTACCGCTGGATCTGGGATCAGATGATTCACGGCACTGCCAAGTCCGGGCATAACTTCACATGACGGTACTTTCCTCTGCAGAGTCGATAGCAGAGGTAGCGCGCCTAAACGTTCTCGGAGTGGACGTCAGCGTGATAAATCCAGCCCTAGCGCTCGACACCATCCGTCGCTGGATCGAGGGTCACGAGCGGAGATATGTCTGTGTCACCGGTGTTCATGGCATTATGGAAAGCCACAGAAACGAGACGATTCGTCGTATTCACAACCAAGCTGGTCTCGTTACTCCCGACGGTATGCCACTGGTATGGCTGCTGAGGCTTGCGGGAAATCGGGATGTGAGTAGGGTATACGGTCCGGATCTCATGCTATCGGTGCTCGAATGCTCTCAGGATTTGGGATGGCGCCATTACCTTTATGGCGCTAGCACGGAAACTCTATTTGCGCTTCGTAGCGAGATTACCCGGCGTTTTCCCGGAGCGGTGATTGCGGGAAGTTACTCACCTCCGTTTCGACCGTTAAGTGCCTCTGAAGATGCCGAGATAATTTCAGCCATAAACGGTAGTGCTGCAGACATTGTCTGGGTCGGCTTGAGTACACCAAAACAGGAGCTCTGGATGGCCGAGCACCGCGAAAAGCTGAATGCAGCGGTGCTGATAGGAGTTGGTGCAGCTTTCGATTTTCATGCCGGCCGAATTCGCCAGGCGCCCAAGTTTATGCAGCGCAGCGGGCTGGAGTGGCTATTCCGATTAATTTTGGAGCCGCGCCGTTTGTACAAACGTTATCTGGTTAATAACCCGGCATTTATCTTTTTGCTTCTGGTGCAAAAAGCACGATCAAGGCGCCGACAAACTTAGCGGCCTTAACTCTAACCGAAGGGACATATACCGCTGGAAATGTTGACTCGACGGGCTCGTGGCGGTCACAATCTAACTGATTGCGCAAGCATCGACGATCTTACGTGGCTTGAACTGACGATCAACGCTGTTTCTAAGATGTTGTATTCGGATAGATCTTCCGTGTTGTTGGCAGTCTAGCAAGGCGCCTTGATGAAACTATCGCCATCAGACGTTCTCGAGGGACAAACGGCGCTGATGATGTCCGCACATAGCACAGGCTCCACTCGGTGACACTGAGCAGGGCCGCCACGTACCAGCTTCAGTATTAGAGTGCAGTTGACTTCACTGCACTGTCGCAGCTGTTTGATTTTGAAAATGTTCCAAAGTAGCCTAAATAGCCTTACGAACGCATAAGTTATCTCTTCTTTCTGCGCTGTAGAAAAACTTTATCGGTCGAAGGTCCGACTCTCCGCAAAAGCCTCGCGGGAAGGACGATATTCTTAAAGGGTAGAAAGTGTCTTCAGCGAGCGGCGTTAATGTCGGAAAAAGAAGTCCCGGTTTAACACCTGCGGCCGCGAGGAGTTCACAGATTTCAGCACAATCCCAAACGGAGCCTTTACTTGAATGTAGGCGGCCCAATGCCGTATAGGTGGCGCCCGGAAGGTGTGCAAGCAGGTGGAACAACTCAGTTTGAGCTAAATGAATGCTGGTGTCGAGCGTATCCAGGTTAGGAAACCAGCTTTGCATCTGGACCAGCCTACAGTTTTCACCCTTAGATCCGCGCTGAGTTGATCGTTGTCTTGGACCCTTGGAAGGAGCGGGACGGTGTCTCAGAAAGCTATCCTCAACTGGGAACTTCAAAGCCTTCGCGACTTCGGCAAAGTTCCGGTAATGTTGCAGCACAATTTGCATCATGACGAACTTTTCTCCGATACCGCTTTGGAGCGCTTATTCGAGAACATCGAGCGACGCGACTATTACGTGAATACGATGAATATCGCGTCACAAGATCCGCGCAGCAGGCGAGAGGGTGAAATTCGTGATCTCTCGGGAGCGCAAGTTTTAGAGGCCGTTAAAAATGGGCAAATCTGGATTCTACTGCTTCGACCTCACCAGGCGGAACCCCGATACCGACAACTGCTAAAAAATATTTACGACGAAATTGCAGCAAAGCAGCGGGGATTTCATTCAAGCTTTGAAAAAATTACCGTATTGATCTCATCGCCGAGAATACAGGTCTACTACCATTGCGATATCCCCGGGCAAACGCTTTGGCAGGTACGTGGTAACAAGACGGTCTATGTTTATCCCGCTGAAGCCCCATTCCTCGACAGACCGACACTTGAAAATATTGCTCTCGGTAAAGCCCATGAGATATCTCTGCCGTATAACGCGAGCTTTGATGATCACGCGATGGTGTTTGATCTCCAGCCGGGGCAAATGTTGCACTGGCCGTTGAATGCGCCGCATAGAATCTCAAACGGCGACTCCATGAACGTGTCGTTCACAACCGAGCATTTCACGCCCGCTATACGGCGTATGTACCACGTAAACTGTGCCAACGGTATCTTACGCTCTAGTTTAGGCATCAACAATCCAAATCAGCAGCTTGGTGGCGCCGTTTACTGGGGAAAATTTTTCCTTAGTAACGCATATAGGGCACTCAGAAAGAGCAGGATGGGTACGCGCAGGCACCTGGCTGTTGATTTCTGCGTCGATCCTTCCTCTCCTCGATGCGTGCGCGATATTCCCATCTATCGGATCCAGGAGTAAGTACGAGTGCGCTTGAAAGCTGTCCTTAGACGCGACACAGCTGAGCTTCGTGTCGAATTCGTGACTGAATTCGAATCCTTTGAAGCGCTTCGTGATCCATGGGAAGCTTTAGCCGCGCGGCATGATGAACACAGCCCCGGGTTTTTTCAATCGTTTGCGTGGGCAAGGCATGTTGCCCGTGTACGCGGGTCGGGGCTTGAAAGTAATTATCGCTTTTACATCGCTAAGGTTATGCGTAACGAACGCCTTCTCGGATTGTGGCCTTTATCACTTCAGCGAAAGGCATCTGCTTGGCTTTTATGCAACCTGGACGATCCGTACGGGCAATTTGCTGGCGCCATGTTTGAGGACGACACCTATACCACTCAAGGCATCATTGCAATTTTAAAGAAGGTGTATAGCGAGCGCCTAGCAGATGGCATTCGCATTGACGGAGTTATCGTTGGATCTCCGCTTCACACTGCGTTATTAGCTGCTGGCCTGCAGATATATGCTAATCACGAAAGTGTCGTCGTTGATCTACGAGCGTTTTCGAGTTTTAATGATTACGTCAAAACGATTAATCCTAAGACACGCAAAAACCTGCGCAATATGTTAAACCGTTTGGAGCGTAGCGGCCCGACGAGGTCGGTCGTCGTGACTGAACCCGAGCAAATTCGTGAGATCATCAAGGAAAGCTTTACCGGCCGCTTAAATTGGCTCAACGATCGCGGCAAGAGTAGTCTCGCCTTCCGCAGTTCTGACTTCCTCGCAATTATAGTAGCACTACCAGATACGCCTAGCATCAAGCTTCAAGCGTTCAAATTAACCCACCAGGGCAGTGTTGTTGCGCAGCAGTGGGGATTTGTTTTTGGCGACCGCTATTACGCATACATTTCGTCGCGGGATTCAGGCTTTGAGCCCTTCAGCGTGGGGCGAATCCACCTCGGACATGTCATCCATAGTTGCTACGATGATGCAGTACGTGTTCTCGAACTTATGCCGCCCAAGGCAGATTACAAAATGACCTGGACAGACAAGACGAGGCGTCTTGACTCGTTCGCCTTGTCAGTGACAGTTCGCGGCCGTCTTATCCTCGATTTCTGGCTGACACGCATCGATCCTTTTCTACGTAGGATGTCGCATCATCTTCCCCAAGGAGTCCGCCGCAGATTTGCTGCGTTTGTCAATATTGCAAACTGCATTTAACGTCCAAAATACCTTACTTCGATTTTGGCCATTTTGCTGGGCTGAGGTGGCAGAGCTAATGATCGGCTAGGCTGCGGTGTCCCCGCTGAGGGACGGCCGCCATACTGCGCCTGCCAGTCCGCTTCGCCTCATTGATCCTATGCTTCGCACCGATCTTTCGCCAACACACCTGGCGACACACCCAGTTCCTGCTATTAATCCGGCCCTCATTGTGTTGATCCGATTGGCCGGGGCTCCAAGTTCAGGGGCGTGAGGCACCTGGACATGTGCAAGCTGCCCGCGGCGGCTCAGGAAGAGCGCCGGCGGCCAGTGGTCGGGCTCCGCCAGCGTGGCCTGACCTATCGAGAAATCGCCGAGCAGGTTGGGCTGAGCCGGACCGGGGTCCCCCTGTGTCAGGACAGTTGTCGTGCGTTTAGGACCGCGGAATGAGGGGGCGCAGGCCCTGGCGGCGCCCGGCGGGCTGGCCAGCAGCCAGCGCTGGACGCCAGCGGCGCGGCTGGAGGCAGTGATCACCACGGCGACGATCGACGAGGCCGCCCGCAGTGCCTGGTGCCGCGAACAGGGCCTCTACCCGGCTGACCTATAGGCCTGGAAGCGTGACGCATCGCCGGCCTGGGCGAGCCGCGGGCGGCCAGCGCCGTCGAGGCCCGGCAGGACCGGCGTCGGGTGAAGGAGCTCGAGCGCGAGCTGCACCGCAAGGACAAGGCGCTGGCCGAGACCAGCGCCCTGCAGGTGCTGTCAAAAAAGCTGCAGGCGGTCTTCCGCGACAGCGAGGACGAATGACCCGCCTGGACGACCGCCAGATCCTGACGGCCGAGATCACCGAGGCCTGCGCTGCCGGCGCCCGGCTCGCCCCGGCTTTAGGCCTTGCCGGCATCGACGTGCGCACCTTCCAGCGCTGGCGCGACGGCGATGGCCAGGTCCGGGCCGACCGCCGGCCCGAGGCCGTCCGGCCACCGCCATCGCACGCGCTCAGCGAGGCCGAGCGGGCGCGGATCGTGGAACTGTTCAATGAGCCGCGCTTCGCTAGCACGCCGCCGGCCCGGATCGTTCCGACGCTGGCCGACGAGGGCGTCTATGTCGCCAGTGAGGCCAGCTTTCGTCGCGTGCTGCGCGACCCTGGCCAGATGCGCCGCCGGGGCCGGGCCCGCCCGCTGCGGAGCGCAGGGCTGCCCAGCACCCAAGTAGCGACCGCCCCGGGGCAGGTCTGGTGCTGGGATGTGACATTCCTGAAGGCCCAGGTGCAGGGCCGCTGGTTCTACCTGTACCTCATCCTCGACCTCTGAAGCCGCAAGATCCTCGGCCACAAGGTGCACGACACCGACCAGGCCGAGCATGCCGCCCATCTGGTCCGCCGCACCGCGCTGGCCGAGGACATCCACGCCCGCACCTGCCGCCCGGTGCTGCACGGCGACAACGGCCCGAGCGTGAAGGGCACGACCGTGCTGGCCATGCTGCGGTGCGCGTCAACGTAGTTGCCGCCTTGCTCTCGTAATGGCCTCCTTTTCCGGTCTGCTACGGTGTGCCTGGAGCGACGACGCTGTCGCGCTCTGGATTGAGGGTGACGACGCCGATTGGGGTCCAGTTGCGGGTCGGCCCACTCCAGCGGCGCGGGTTGATCTCGCGGGCTCGCTGGTATAGGGCATGGCGGGCGGCCAACAGGGGGCCATCGCCGCCGGCATGGCGCTGTGCCGGGGTGACATAGCGGATGCCGCTATGACGGTGCTCGTGATTGTACCAGTGCACGAACGCGGCCGCCCACTGCCGCGCCCCGGCGAGATCGGCAAAGCCTGTAGTGGGAAAGTCCTGGCGGTATTTGGCGGTGCGGAACAGCGCCTCTGCATAGGCATTGTCATCGCTGACCCGCGGCCGCGAGTGCGACGGCGCGATGTTGAGCCAGTACAGCATGGCCAGCACGGTGGTGCCCTTCACGCTCGGGCCGTTGTCGCCGTGCAGCACCGGGCGCAGCACGCGGCCGTGGATGCCCTCGGCCAGCGCCGTGCGCCGCACCAGATGGGCCGCGTGTTCGGCCTGGTCGGTGTCATGCACCTCATGGCCGACGATCCTGCGGCTATACAGGTCGAGGATCAGGAACAGGTAGAACTAGCGTCCCTGCACCCGGGCTGGCAGGAAGGTCACATCCCAGCACCAGACCTGCCCCGGGGCGGTCGCCACATGTGTGCTGGGCGGGCCTGCTGTCCGCGGCAAGCGAGCCCGACCCCGCCGCCGCATCTGGCCGTGCTCGCGCAGCACGCGGTGAAAACTGGCCTCGCTGGCGACGTAGACGCCCTCGTCGGCCAATGCCGGGACGATCCGAGCCGGCGGCGTGCTGGCAAAGCGCGGCTCGTTGGCGAGTGCAACCATGCGCGCCCGCTCGACCTCGCTCAGGGCATGCTGAGGCCGGGGCCGGATGGCCTCGGGCCGGAGGTCAGATTGAACCTGCCCGTCGCTGGCGCGCCAGCGCTGGAAGGTGCGCAGGTCAAGGCCCGCCAGGCGGCAGGCCGGGGCCAACCGGGCGCCGGCGGCGCAGGCGGATGCAATCTCGGAGACCAGGGTCCGGCGGTCCTCCAGGCGGGTCATTCGCCCTCGCCGTCGCGGAAGACCGCATTCAGTTTTTTTCTGAGCACCAGCAAGGCGGCTGTCTCGGCCAGTGCCTTGTCCTTGCGGTGCAACTCACGCTCGAGCTCCTTCGCCCGCCGCCGGTCCTGGCGGGCCTCGACGGCGCTGGCCGCCCGCGGCTCACCCAAAACGGCAATGGCGTCATGCTTCCAGGCCTCAAGGTCAGCAGGGTAGAGCCCCTGCTCACGACACCAGACGCTGCGGGCCGCCTCATCCATAGCCGCGGTGGTGATCACCGCCTCCAGCCGCGCCACCGGTGTCCAGCGCTGGCTTACGACCAGGGAGCCTGGCCCGGCCAGCACTTGCGCCCGCCAGCGCTCCAGCGTGCCGATGCTGACGCCGACCTCGCGTGAGACCACCTCAAGAGCCGCACTCTCCGGCGGCAGCAGCCGCGCGACAATGCGGTCCCTGAAGGCTTGTCCGTATCTCGCCATTCTCGATTACCCGCGCCCCCTCATTGCGCAATCCTATCCAGGCGACAACTTGTCTGACACCGGGGGGCTGTACTGAGGCGATAGGCATGGTCGACAATGGCTAGCGCGACCAGGTTACAACAATGCTCCGCGACCAAATAGCTAGTCGCACTAAAGCCGACGGGCGGAACCATCGACGGAATGACTTGCGCGATGCATTAAGACATCCAGGTTAACCGACCCTGGTGGTGCGATCAGGTTTGGCGTGAGACTGGTGGAAGTGCCGGCGACGCCGTGCTAGAGCTAAGCAGTCCACTGCTGTCATATCTAAACTTCCAACGCAGCGCGCGTTTTATGCCTCGGAGAGGTTTGCCCTATGGTTAGAGTTGATTCTAACATCGGCCAGAAGCCGGCTAAAGGCAAACAAAGCGCCGATAATCGAGCCGTGCGGGGTCTTCCTCGAGCGTATGAAACCTCTTGGAAGGCGCCAGCTGGATATAACGAAGTGTTTAAGACACCCAGGCGAATGTCTCTGGTGGACAACCATTCAGCTTTCGTAAAATTTCGTGCACGATTGGTTGCATTGTTAATTGCGTTTGCTGATGGCGTATCTCGGATAGTGCATCATAAAGGCTATTGGCACGCGTGCTCGGTGTTGAGTTGGGCGGTCCCTAAAGACTTAGTAGTAAGCGTCCAGATTGCTAATGATGCCAAATTTCAGTTTTTCCTTGCGGACGCTTACTGGAATAGCTTGCTCGGCAAATTTTTTGTGTACGAGGACGATGTTGCCCGTCTACTTTTATCGTTATCGCATGTTGAGTATACTTTTATCGACTGTGGGGCAAATTTTGGATATTGGTCAGTTCTTTTGAGTAGTGGCAGTTTTGGAAATAAGCGCGTCATCGCGGTTGAGGCAGCATCGGCAAATTTCAAGCTTCTTTTACGAAACCGCGAGGCGAACGAAAATCGGTTTGACGCTCTGCATGCGGCTGTAACTGATTCAGATGGGGAAATGGTATCTTTGAGTTCTTCAAAGCATCACAGCGCCGTAAGCGTTTCACAGCATCTTGGCGGAGAGACTATCTGTAGCACAACACTGGACGCTATCGTTCGAACTAATTTGACCGGCTTTGATGGTCCCCTTGTGATAAAGCTGGATATTGAAGGCTTAGAGGCTGCTGCGATGCGGAGTGCCTCCGGCGTGCTTGGGAGGGCATTGTTTATTTACGAGGATCATGGTGATGATCCATCTTGTCAGACTACAGCGGCGGTGCTTAATGAGTTACGTTTAACTGTATATTACATCGATGCAATTGGTTTAATGCCGATCCGATGCGTAGAAGAATGTAGGCAAATAAAAAAGAAGCGTACATTAGGTTACAATTTTTTAGCGATTTCCCCTACAGCCTCACTGCATCGGGAGATAGATCGTTTTGTACTCGACCGGCCGTCAGGGGGGCCAAATCGTCATCACGGCGTCGAAAAGATCGGAAAAATTCCTGCTTAGTGGTTCATCCGGCAAGTTGCTTGAGGCTTTTTGGCCATCAGCGCGTTGGGTCAGGGCCTGGTTTTGCTCGGGAGCATGGCCATGACCCTTCGAGTGCGGGCGTTGGGTGATGACGAAGCCGACGGGCTGTTACGGATGGCGCGCTCGCGCACGCTCGGTGCCGGCCTTGCCCGACGGGCGCAGATCGTGCAGCACGCGGTCGAGGAAGGCTTGAGCGCGCCGGAGATCGCCGCCAGAATGGACCTGTGCGATGCCACGGTTCGGTTCTGGCTCAAGCGGTTCAACGAGCGCGGCCTGCAGGGCCTAGCAGGCTGCTGAAAAGCGCGCAGGATCGACGGGTGCGGTAGGCTTGGGCGGACCTTCCATGCGCCCGCGTCGCGGGGCGGCTGCCAGAAACAGGTGTCCGGCGCCAG
>NZ_SMSJ01000118.1 GCF_004355005.1 Dankookia rubra | reverse complement strand
AACCGTGACGGGCATGGCCTCCGGACGCGGCTGGATTTGAGTGTCGCAGCCAAATTCTACGTCCGCACAACCGCTTGCGCCATGCCCGTCAGCCCTCGCGCATAATCCGGGCTAGCGACGTCGCGCACGCGCTCCATCCCGCACGTGTCGGCCGTTCCGGCAACCCGCCTTGCATCGTCCTCCGTCAGCTTGATCCAGAACTTTGCCCCGTTGCGGCTCTGGTCGCAGGCGAGGACGCCGCGATGAGCCCAGACACGAATGGCTGCCAAGGAGATGCCGAGCCGTGCTGCCGCCACTCTCAACGGCACGAACCCGTCCGCTCGGGAGATCCGCCCTGCAGTGTTCGCGGGACATGCAGTTGGAATATCATGCATACGGCGCATGGACGCGACCCGGATCGGGGTCCACGGCTTGCCGTAGCGGGTCCGCAGGCCTTGTGCCATCAACGCGGCTGCGACCTGATGGTCGGGCATCTGGGCAGCCAGGGTTCGGATGGCGTCGAGCGCGCTAGCCGGGGTGCGGAGATGGTCACCCATGCCGGGGCTGTCGACCCTGTATGCTGTTTTCGCGCCGCCGCTCCAGAGGACAAGGATGTCTGCGCCTTGTCGCTCTGGCTGTACGGTTACCTTGGCGGCAGCAATGACGAGCCGCAGCAGGCGCTTGCGATCCTGCGCAGTACACGCCGTCCTCGTCTGCAATCAGCGTGCGAAATACGGCGCATAGCTCGATGACACGGTGCCAGTCTCTGTTCAGACGCGACAGACGGGAAACCTCGGTCACGAGAACGATGCCGACCTCGCCCATGCCGATCGCCGCAACCAGACGCTGGAAGCCCGTGCGGCTTTCGCTGCTCGCGCCGGACATGCCGAGATCATCGTCGATCACACGCACTGCTGTCTCGGACCGCCCCATTTGCCGGGCGCGCTCAGCTAAACCATACTGACGCCGGGTGCTTTCCTGGTTGTTCTGCAGCTGCTGCGGCGTGGATTGGCGGACGTAGACCAGCGCCGCCAGCCGCAAATGCCGGGGCTCGATCTTGGGCGAGATCGCGATCATGGCGCATCACCTCGCTGCCTCCGGCGCCGAGGCTGGGCATCGCGCGCCGGAGCAGCAGTTCGGCCCAGAGCTGCGCCATCGCCGCGTGCACATCCGCGGGGAGGCATTTCCAGATTGTCGTCGGACGCGGTGCCATGGCCGGTCTCCGCTGACGGCGCACGACCATGCTGGCGCACCCACTGGACCAGGGCCCGTAGGCTGCTCGGGGAGAACAACAATGCTGGCACGGCCGGGCCTCTGTGGTTGGGGTCCTCGGTCCAGGCCTGCAGGATCTGCTCCTGCCGGCCGTCCGGCAACTCAATCCTAAGGCAAATCTCGTCACCGCAAATGATACGCTGGCGCGCACGGACCACCTGCCCGCAGTCCGCGTGCGCTGGGTGGCTGATCCGAACCCAATAAGCCTGGAGATGCTGAACAGCAGCATTATGCTGCCAGCGCGTCGTTGCCGCCGAACAGCGCATTCTTGCGCCTCAGGGCCACGGGCCTGATGGCGCGCTCGACCACATTCGAGTCCATCTCGACCCGACCATCGTCGAGGAACACCGTCAGGCCTGGCCAATGCCGCAAGGCGCAGCGGATGGCCTTGGCCAGATCCGAGGCGGCGGAGAGGCGGCCCAGATGAGCCTGCAGCCAGGCATGCAGGGCCTCGACGATCGGCCGACTGCGGTCCTGACGCGCTTTTTGTCGGTGTTCGGCGGGATGGCCGCGGATCTGGCCCTCGGCCACGTAGAGCGCCTGGATCCGCGCCAGCACCTCGGCCGCGAGCGGCAACTGGGTGGAGGCGTGGAACTCGTAGAAGTACCGCCGCATGTGGGCCCAGCAGAACGCCAGGCCGACCGAGGCGTCGGCGCGGTCGCCCGCCAGCCGCTTGAACCCGGGATAGCCATCGACCTGCAGCACGCCGCGGAATGCCGCCAGATGCCCGGCAGGCCGCAGGCCCTTGCGATCCTCGGTGTAGACATAGGCCGCCACCGGGTGGCTTGTGCCGCACCATGGTCGGTCATCGACCGCGTAGCACCAGAGCCGTCCGGTCTTGGTCCGGCCGCGGCCGGGGTCGAGCACCGGCAGCGTGGTGTCGTCGGCGAACAGCTTGGCCGCCGACAGCGCCGTGCCGACCAGCAGGTCGTTGAGCGGGGTCAGCCACCAGCAGGCCCGGCCGACACAGGTGCTGAGCGTCGAGCGGTCGAGCGTCACGCCCTGCCGCGCCAGTATCTGCGCCTGGCGATACAGCGGCAGGCTGTCGCAGAACTTGCTGACCACCACATGCACGATCAGCGCCTCGGTCGCCATGCCGCCGTCGATCGGCCGCTCCGGCGCGGGCGCCACCACTACCGTGCCCTCGCAAGCCCGGCAGGCGTAGCGCGGGCGGCGGGTGACCCGCACCCGCAACTGGGCAGGGACGATGTCGAGTTGCTCAGTGCGGAGCTCGCCGATGGCATGCAGCGCGCCGCCGCAGCAGGGGCAGTCGCGGCGCTCAACGTCGACCAGCACCTCGTAGCGCGGCAGATGCTCCGGCAAGGCGCCGCGGTTGCGCTGGGGCGGTGCCGAGGGGCGGCGGCCGCCCTGCTGGGCCTCAACCGCCTCCTGCCCGGCCTGGTTCTCGGCGACACTCTGCTCGAGATCCTCGAGCCCGAGCTGCAGCTGGTCCGGGCTCAGTTGCTCGGACTGGCGACCGAACTGCTGCCGCAGCAGGCGCTGGATCAGCAGCCGTAGCTTGTCGTTCTCGGCATGCAGCGCGCCGTGCTGATGCAACACATCCCGCAGCATCTGCTGCAGGATGGCGGGATCATCGGGCAGCGTGTCGAGGTCGATCTGCACGCCCAGATGATGCCAAAGGCCGTCGCGTCGGGCCTACCGTTTCCAACCGAATCGCAGCGCTGTTACCCAGCCAGTTCTGGCCTGCGACGCGGCACCGGGGCACGCCACTCGCAGCCGTCGAGCAGCGCCGCCAGCTGCGCCGTGGACAGGGCAATGCATCCCGTCGTGACCGTCGTCGGCCAGACGAATTGGCCATGTTCCAGCCGCTTGGTCAGCAGGCACAGACCAACCCCATCATGCCAGAGCAGCTTGATCAGCCCGGCCCGACGGCCGCGAAAGGCGTACACCGCTCCGCTGAACGGATCCTCCGCCACGCCCTGCTGCACCAGCATCGCCAGGCCCGTCATCCCCTTGCGCATATCGGTCACGCCGCAGGCCAGCCAGATCCGCAAACCAACGGGTGGCGCGATCATCGGCGGCCCAACGCGGCCAGCACGCGGCGCAGCGCCGCCTGGTCCACCGCCGCACCCACCCGCACCGTCACGCCGTCAGGCAGCATGATCTCGATCCGGGCGGCGGTGTCGTCGGGAAACACTGCCGAGGATGCCGCCTGCGGCATCGGCGCCTCCGGGACCGTGCCACCGCCGTCAGGCAGCGCGGCGACCGGCACGAAGCTCGGCGGAACAGCCAGCCGCGCCTTGAGCTGTCCCTCCACCATCTGCCGACGCCAGGTGTAGAGCAGGCCACTGCCGATCCCATGCCGCCGTGCCACCGCGATCGGCGAGCCGCCCGGCTGGAGGCTCTCCATGACAATGTTGCGTTTCTGCTCCGGCGTCCAAATCCGCCGTCGCTCGCCGCGGGTGATGACCTCGACCGGCCCCTCGCGCACGCTCATACGATTGGTCGTAGGAGCGTCCTCAGCCTCGGTGGCCCGCGGTGGCAGCGTCTTGCCCATCCCGCCCTTGCATCACGACGGTACGCCGCGTCGCAATGTGCCGCCGCCGCGACGCTTACCTGGCGCACCGGCTCGAGTGCCTCGAAGCGGTTGCCGGACCGGGCGGCATGGTTGCCGACGCACTCGCCGGAGCAGTGGTCGACGGCAACGAACACCCGGGCCCGACCTTCTCTGACGGTCACAGTCTCGGTCATGTCGATGCCCCAAATCGCGTCCACCACCGTGGTGGTGATGGTGCCGTCACGGGCGCGCTGCTCGGGGCGGCCGACCCGGTGCGGCGCGAGCAGGCCGTGCTGGCCCATGAGGCGCCGGACCCGCCGGGCCGAGGTGCGGATGCCAGCATGGCGCAGCCGGGCCCAGATCTTGCGGTAGCCCTCGCCGTGCAGGCGCGAGCCGAGGACCTGAGCGCGGATGTGCTCGAGCAACGCGGCATCAGAGCAGGCGCTGACCGGGTCTCGGCGTGTGGGATCGGCCAATGCCATAGGGTCGGGCGCCACGCGGTGGCGGTAGACCGTGGCGCGGGAGAGGTGCCAGACCCGGGCGACCCGGGCCAGGCCATAGGTGTGCCGTCAGCAGACATCATTTCAACTTTCGTAACGCGGTCTCAACGGCATACTCGCGGACCTGGACCCGCTCCTTGGTCTTGTCGTAGGCGGCATCCACGTCACCCCAGAGCGGGGTCATCTCGATGCGTTCGCACACGCGGTCGATGGGGCACAGCCCACCAAGCGCCTCGTGGGGGCGATCCCAGTTGTAGTGGTGCACCCAGACGGCCAGCTGATCGCCAACATCAGGTGCTCGAGCATCCACTGTCGCCCAGAACTGGCCGGCTGTAGCGCTTCGGCTTGTGCCGTCCCCTCCTGCGACGCGGCAGGACACTGAGCTCATGCCGGACCAGGACCTTGTGGTCACTGTCGGCGAGAGCTGCACGCCATGCAGGCGCCGCAACTCCGCACGGATCCGCTTCACGCCGAGGCGCCGCTCTCGGCGCAGGGAGAGGATCCACTGCTCCACCTCGACACTGACCTTCTTCGTGGGCGAGCTGTGCGGTCGCCGACTCTGCTCCTTCAGGCCGGCCTCGCCGTCCCGCTCGAAGCGCCGCAGCCACTTCCGCAATGTCGGCCGCGAAATGCCGAATCGGCGGCAGACCGCGTCCGCATCCTCCAGGTCGTGGTAGGTCGCGATCCATGTCCGGCGCTGCCGGACCGCGCGCTCTGCGGCTTCTCTTATCTCCTTTGATGAACTCATCGCTGCTGTGGTGGCTGTGGGCTTGTGGGCAACGCGTAGCGTTGTCCACAAGCCCACAGCCTAGGTCAGCTGTTGAAAGGATGTCTACGAACCGTACACCATAGGCACGACCCGTGGTCGGAGAAATGGTCCGGCTCACCGCCTCGACCTCCGACGGGCCAAAGGGCGGCCGCCCTCCAGGGCGGCAATCTTCTGCTCCAACAGCTCGTTGGCCATGGTGACCTCGCCGAGCTTAGCCTTGAGGCGGAGCACCTCCTCATCGCGGCTGTCGCGCTCGCGCTCCTTCATCGCCGCCTCTGCCCCGACCAGGGCGCGGTCACGCGATTCGCCCAGGCGGGCGACGGTGAGATTGAGCTCGCGGGCCACTGCCTCGAGCGGCTCACCGCGCAGCAGGCGGGTAACGGCGGCCAGCTTGCGCCGGGCGGAGTTGCGACGCTCCGGCCCGGCACCGCCCGTGAGGGCCCTGGTGTCAACGTCCTGGGCGCACGTCGGCGCCCTCTCAGGCTTGTCGCTGTGGTTATGGTCCATCGGTCTGACCTCCGGTTGCGGTGATCCCTACCGCAGCCGGCTGTCTCATCGAACCGTGCCGCACCCCAAACTAGGTGTCCAGGAAGCCGGCTCTTCCGCAGGAAGCGTGGTTCAGGCAGCAAGGAGCACACGGCGCCGGAGCAGGTCGAATTTGGCGCGACCGAAAGTTTGCCGCTTCAGCAGCTTGAGTTTGTTCACTTGTCCTTCTGTCTGCCCGCTGCTCCAAGGCGTCGTGAGCGCAGCCTTCACCGCGGCGGCGTCCTGCTGCAGGCCAGCAGCAAAGGTGGCGACGGCGGACACGCTGCTATTCTGCGCGTCGATGAGCCACCTCTTGAATGTGGCAATCGGCGCACGAACCACCGCGTTGCCGCCGATACAGGATCCGCGCACGAGGTCGGCGAACCTGCGGACCAGCACAGCGACGGCAGCGGCGTCGGGATCGCGCTCGAGGCGGCCAATGGCGGACCTCTCCTCGTTGGTGAGCCCGTCCCGTGGCCGGGTGAGATACAAGGCCAGTTGTCTGGGCGAGGGAAGCGCAGGTGCACCGGCATGTGCGTCGGGTGGCACAGGCGCCGGCTGTGCCTCGCGGTAGCGGCGCGGAGTAGTCTTCGCCGGTGCTGAACGCCTCTGGCCCAGCCAACGACGGACCTGCATCGACGTCCCTGGGAAGCCGATGTCACGCAACTCACGCCAGAGCGCCCTAGCGTTCTCGCATCCAGCCGCGAGCCGGGCCTCAAGGTGAGCGAGATAGGGATCCAAAATGCTGTGGGCGGGTGCCTGGACCGCACGTTCCGGGAAGCTCTCAGCCTGGGCGTATTTGCGGACCGTTCCACGTGCCAGCCTCATGCGTTGACTGATGGTGAGCAGCGGCTCGCTGGCGGCGTGTCGGCGTCGGACTTCCTCGTAGAGAGCCTTCTTCCGTTCCCGGCTGTCGGCGCTGGCCACCCTCTCGCCCTGGCTGCGCGGGAAGGCGCCGGTCCGTCTTGCCGGACCGGCCGGCTGACCAACGGTGGGTGGAAGACGCCGGAGGCGGCCGTGCACCCCGGCCAGCCAACGCTCGACCATCTGCCGCAAGTTCAGCAGCAGATGCCAGCGGTCCGCGACCTGCACGGCCTGCGGCGCTCCGAGCCCGATGCCGCGGGCGTACTCGGTCGAGCGGTCGCGGGCGATGGTCCGGATCCCACGATGGCCCCGGAGCCAGTCGGCCAGCGTCGCAGCGCTTCGGTCCGGTAGCACGTCGACCACACGATGCCGCTCCAGGTCGACGAGAATGGTCCCATAGGTTCGGCCCTTGCGGCGGGCCCAGTCGTCAACGCCGAGCACTTGAGGAGCCGGGCGTCGCGGCAAGGGCAGGCGGCGGACCAGGCGCAAAACTGTGTCGCCACTCGTCGGCATGCCGATCTGCGTCAGCATGCGCGCGCCCGCCTCGCCGCCAAGGAAAACACCCACACGACCATGCGCCGTCGCCAGCCGGTCCGTGCGCTGTGCCCGTGGCGCGATCAGGCCCGGTAGTCGCTCGACAAAAGTTCGCCGAGAGCACGCCGGATTGCGGCAGTACAGGCGCCTCAGCCACAGTTCGAGGCGAACCTCGCGGCCAAGGCAGGGTAGATCGGCTGGATGGCGAACGGTCCGGCTGTGGACAGCATCGCTCGGCTCACCACAATCTGGGCAGCGGCCACTCCGCCGCCGCGCTTCAGCACAGATGTGAAGCGAGTTGGCGTCCGGGCGTGTAATCTCCTCGATGCGGCATCCTGGCAAGAAATGAAGGTCCGTCATCCCGGACTTTACAGCCCTTCATGCTGCGTCACAGTCAGCCGAACGGGCAGTGAAGAGCACCAACCACGCTTCCTGCGGAAGAGCCAGGAAGCCGGGTGCGGTACAGCGGCACCTTGCGCTGGGTCGAGCGGTGCTGGCCGAGCGCCGCACAGGTGCGGCGCTCAGAGACACCCATCGTGTGCACGATGTGCTCGACACAGGCGCGCCGGCGCGCAGGGCTCAGTAGTTTCCCCGGGCGGCCTCTGCCAGGATCTGCTTGTCGAGCGTCAGGTCCGCGATCGCCTTGCGCAGCCGGGCGTTCTCCGCCTCGAGGTCTTTCAGCCGCTTCACCCGGTCCGACTTCAGCCCGCCGAACTCCCGCCGCCAGCGGTAGTAGGTTCTCTAACTGAGGGCGGGCGCACGGTGATCCTGATCCTCCTCCCTGGTCCGGCGCAAGGTTCTCTACGAAGTCGCCAGCGTGCTTTCGACGCGCGGCGCTGCATGATGACGTCCAAGGCTTCGGCCTCCCAGCTTGTGACCTGCGCGGTCGCGCCTCGGCGCGCCGCACGTAATACCTCGGGCTCGGCCGTCGCCTCCCGTCCGGACCGGGACGAGAGCTCAAAGATCTGTCAGCACCCGCCTGTTGGAGTCTCCTCCTCGGCTCTATGATTGCTGCCGGTCAGGCTGGGTGGAGCTCGGTGCCGTCCACCCACATGCGATGGAGGATGACGCCGAGCTTGCGCGCCAATGCCACGCTGGCCTTCTTGTGGCCGACCTTGGCCCGCAGCCGCAGGCCCCAGTCGCGGAGCGCACCGCCGCCGCCCGCGCGGGTGATCAAGCTCGATGCCGCCTCGAACAACAGCGTCCGCAGCAAGCCATCACCCCGCCGGGTGATGCGGCCCGTGTAGTCCACCTCACCCGACTGATAGCGTTTGGAGGTCAGACCGACATAGGCGCCGACGGATTTGGAATGGGCAAACCGGGTGGGATCGTCGATGGTGGCTAGGAAGGCATAAGCGGTGATCGCGCCGACGCCGGGCACACCCATCAGCCTGCGGCACAGGTCAGAGCCCCGGGCCTCGGTGAGCAGCCGCCGCGTGAGCTCGGCCAAGGACCGGGCGAGGTCCTCGCGCAGCCGCAGCAATGGCCGCAGCGCCAAGGCGAGCGCCTCATTGGCCTGCAGCGCCAGCTCCACCCGGTCGGCCCAGCGACTGGGTCCTTTCGGCAGGCGCAGACCCATGCTCGTCATCAGACCGCGGATGGTGTTGTCGAGGTCCATACGCTGGCGCAGGACCAGCTCGCGGGCCTTGAGCAGTGCCCGCATGCCCTGCGCCGCCTCGCTCTTGACCCGCACCGCACGGTAGAAACCGGTCCGTGCCAACTCGGCCAGCATCGCTGCGTCATTGGCATCGGTCCTGTTCGGCATCTGGCTGAGCACGGCATGGGCCTGGCGGGCGTCAACGCAGACAGCCGGCAGGTTACGGGCGATCAGCTGCCGGTGCAGCCAGTTCGCCATCCGCCCCGTCTCGAGCACCACCCGGGTGGGTCGGCCGAAGCGGGCCAAGGCCGCGGCCATCGCGTCCGGGTCCGTCACCGTCTTGCCTTGGCCAAGGATCCGTCCCTCGGCGTTTCGAGCACAATGGGCAGTCTCCTCCATGGAGACATCGAGGCCAACGAAATAGCTCATCTCGCACTCCTCCGGCTGCCTGGGTGGCGGTCCATTATCGGCCACCAACCCCGGAGTGCGCCCGCCCTCAGTTACGCCATGTCACCTCGGTCACCCCGATTGCCCGGATCGCCTCCGCCACGGACTGCCCCTGCGAACCAGGACGTCCACCTGTCGCAGCTTGGCTACGGCCTCCTCAGGCCGGTGCTTCTTGCTCGCGATCTCAATCTTCCTCCGGTCCAAACCCATACCTCAGGGCGGACCATTTCAAAGGAAGAGGATCAGATTTGGTGTTTATTGCAACGTTGAAACCCACAACCACATCGCGCGGGTTAGTGTCCTCCCATGGAGTGCAGCGGTCCCGGGATGCCTTCGGCTGTTCGCATACTGGTGGTGGACGACGACCCCGAGATCCGGGACCTCGTCTGCGAGTTCCTTGGGCGGCACGGCTTTCTCGTCGACGCTGCCGAAGATGGCCCTGCGATGGAACGCGCGCTCGCGCGCGAGCCCGCCGACCTGATCGTGCTTGACGTGATGCTGCCCGGCGAGGACGGCCTGTCGCTCACACGGCGACTGGCGGCGGGGCCGGGCACGCCAGTCATCATTCTCAGCGCCGTGGGCGAGGACACGGACCGCATCGTAGGCCTGGAGGTCGGCGCCGACGACTACCTGGCCAAGCCCTGCAACCCGCGGGAGCTACTGGCGCGCGTGCGGGCTGTGTTGCGCCGCAACGGCGAGCGGCAAAGCCGCCCAGCCGCGGTGCCGGCCGGCACCACGGTCGAGTTCGCTGGCTGGCGGCTCAACTTGGTGCGGCGCGAGCTTAGGAGTCCGCAGGATGTCTTGGTGGGGCTCTCTGGCGGGGAGTTTTCGCTGCTGCGCGCCTTCGTGGAACGGCCGCAACGCGTCCTCACGCGCGACCAACTGCTCGACTACGCGCGCGGCCCTGACGTGGACTCGTTTGACCGCGCCGTAGACGTGCAGGTTAGCCGTCTGCGCCGCAAATTCGCCGCGGGCGGCAGCATAAGCAGCGAGATCATCCGCACAATCCGCAACGAGGGCTACCTGTTTCTGCCCGGGGTGGTGCGCCGGTGAGCCGCGTTCTGGGCCGGAGAAGGCCGCGCCGGTCGCTACCGCTGTCAGCCCAACTTTTGCTTCTGCTGCTTGCGACACTGGCATCGGCTCAGGCCGTCAATGCTGTCGTGGTTCTGTGCTTTCCGCCGTCAGAAGCGAACCACGTGGCACGCCTCGAAGAGGTAGCCAATGTGCTCACTGGCGGCGCAGCGCAGGCTTCAAGGTCAGGTTTCGACGTAACAGTTACTGAGCAACCGCCCCGCGACGACTACGAGGACCCGGGAGAAATTAGGTTCCGCGATGCTCTTGCGCGCCGGCTCGGCGCCCCCCCGGCCGACGTCCGTGTTGTTATGCGGGTCGCCCCACCAGGGAGCGGACCGGTCATGGGCGCACCGCGCCTTGATCGCCCGCCTCCCTTCTTGGCTCACATCGGCAGTTCCCGGTCATTCGGCCCGGTTGAGGCATTCTCTGCAGCAATACAACAACCTGATGGCCGTTGGCGTGTAGCGTCGGAGCGGACTGGGCTGCTCGATTTATGGCAACGGCGTGCCCTTCTCTGGCTGCTTGGGAGCGTGCTTCTGGCTGCGCCGCTCGGTTACTTTTTTGCCCGGCGCCTGACGGCGCCCATTCGCACCTTCGCTGAAGCCGCCGAGCGCCTGGGGCGCGACCCGCGCGCACCGGCGCTCGCAGCCGAAGGGCCGGCGGAGATAGGCGTTGCCGCACGCGCCTTCAATGAGATGCAAGAACGGCTGCGGCGCTATGTCGAGGACCGGACGGCAATGGTGGGCGCCATCGCGCATGATCTCCGCACGCCCCTGACCCGACTGGCCTTCCGGCTCGAAGCCGCGCCTGAGGAACTGCGCGCGAAAGCGGCCGCCGACATCGCCGAAATGGAGGCGATGATCGCTGCCACGCTGGCTTTCGTCCGCGACGCGACCGGCCCTGCCGCCCGAGAACGGGTTGAACTGAACTCCCTAGTCGAGAGCGTGGTGACCGACATGGCCGAGGCAGGATCTGACGCTACGTTTGAGAGCTGTGATCCGCTGGTGGTAGAAGCCGATGCGGTGGCGCTACGGCGAGCCGTCACGAATTTGACCGCTAACGCGTGCAGATACGGTGCGCGGGCGCGGGCGCGGGTCCACCGCGAGGGCGGGTGGGCGGTCGTAGAAGTGGAGGACGACGGGCCCGGTCTGCCGGCGGGCGAGTTGGATCGGGTCTTCGAACCTTTCTATCGGGCGGAGCGCTCACGCAGCCGCGTCACTGGCGGAACAGGTCTAGGGCTAGCCGTTGTTCGCGCCATTGTCCTGGCGCACGGCGGTGAGGTCGCGCTGGAAAATCGCCGGGAAGGCGGAATGCGGGCTCGTCTTGCTCTGCCTCTCTGAGCGGCGGGGCTCCTGCGACCGCTTGCAGATCACTCTGGGATTTCTGTTTCTTCCAGAAAGGGATCGGCCGGCGTGGCCCGGGCGAGTAGCGGCCGCGTCGCGGCCTTGGTGATCCGTGCCCGCGGCTCGACTTGCCGACGCGTGATGTGTTCGGCGAGATGCACCAAATCAAGGAAGGCATCGGCCTGACGCCGCAGCTCGTCCGCGATTATCGGGGGCTGGGTATGGATGGTGGAGATAACAGTGACGCTCACGCCGCGGCGCTGTACCGCCTCCACCAACCGCCGGAGGTCGCCGTCGCCGGAGAAAATCACAACATGGTCGAGATGCGGGGTGAGATCGAGAATGTCGACCGCCATCTCGATGTCGACGCTGCCCTTCACCCGTCGACGCCCGGTGGCATCGGTAAATTCCTTGGCCGGCTTGGTGACCACCGAGTAACCATTGTAGCCGAGCCAGTCCACCAGCGGCCGCAGGGGCGTGTATTCCTCGGTCTCCAGCAGTGCTGTGTAGTAGTAAGCCCGGACAAGATAGGATCGCTGCCGGAAATAGGCGAGCAGGTTTTTGTAGTCCACGTCGAACCCGAGGGTCCGAGAGGTGGTGAACAAATTGGCCCCGTCAATAAAGATGGCGACCCGTTCTGAGTAAATATCTAGCAAAGAGCAACCCTCCCGGCTCGCATATCGTAAGCCCTAAACCAAGATTGGTAAAATATTTTTTCTGATTATATACCAATAGGTGTGAAAAAATGCTAACGAGATGCGTTTGTTTTTTAGAATTTTTTTAACAAGTCTAATCCTTGTTATTTTTACATGAATATGTGTCTGTCCGATTTCATAAATATAGCACTCCAGACACACGAAGTTTTACACCTGAAAGTTTTAGGTCTACCGAAGATTTTCAACCCGCATCTTTGAACACGAACGCCAATTTCTTGGTGAATGTCAGCCGCCGTCTCCTGATCCTCCCCTTTTGAAGTGGTCCGCCCTGAGGTATGGGTTTGAACTGGAGGAGGACCGAGATCGCGAGCAAGAAGCACCGGCCTGAGGAGGCCGTAGCCAAGCTGAGGCAAGTGGACGTCCTGGTCTCGCAGGGGCAGTCCGTGGCGGAGGCGATCCGGGCGATCGGCGTGACCGAGGTGACATGGTGTAACTGAGGGCGAGCGCACTCCGGGGCAGGTGGTTGAGAACGAACCGCTACCTAGTGGATCGCGTCTGACGGAAGAGTCCCGGGAGGGATTCCTGTACCCGGCCCGACATGCGAGTCTGGGCCATGCGCACAGGCATCGTCGTCGAGGTGAGTGCCGCTGACCGAACCCGGCTGCAGGCGATCGTGGCGGACCGCAACAGCCCACAAAAGCACGTTTGGCGGGCCGATATCATTCTGTTGGCGGCCGACGGCGTCGGCACGACCGAGATCATGCGGCGCACAGGCAAAGCCAAGACAGTCGTTTGGCGCCGGCAGGAGCGCTTCATGTAGGCCGGGGTCGACGGCCTGCTGCGGGACAAAACCCGGCCGTCGCGCATCCCACCCTTGCCGGCGGCGACGGCGGAGCGAGTTGTGGCGTTGACCCTGGCCGAGCCACTCGGGGAGATGACGCATTGGACGGCCGATGCCATGGCCGAGGCGGCCGGCGTCAGCGCCAGTTCGGTCCGGCGCATCTGGCGCTCGCACGGGCTGCAGCCGCACCGTATCCGCCGTTTCAAACTCTCGAACGATCCGCACTGCCGGCTGTCTGCGTTGACGCCCGGCAAGCTCATGCCGTGCTCAGCCAGATGCCGAACAAGGCCGATGCCAATGACGCGGCGATGCTAGCCGAGTTGGTACGGACCGGTTTTTTTACCGTGCGGTGCGAGTCAACAGCGAGGCAGCGCAGGGTATGCGGGCACTGCTAAAAGCCCACGAGCTGATCTCGCGCCAGCGCATGGCCCTCGACAACACCCGCCTCGATACGCCGCCTTACTCAAATCGCCGTCACCCAGTTCCGATTATGGCTCATTGCTATATGTGTCGAGACTGACACAAGGATCCACATTATACCGTGTATAGTTCCTGGTGAAAGCTCAGTCCCGGAGGAACATAATGAGCGGTAAACACCTAGCCTGGGTCGTAACTAACCCATCCTAACGATCGCTGAGGCCGCGCGCGGGATTGCCACGCGCCACCTGTCGCCGGTTGAGCTGACGCGCGCCTGCCTCGACCGCATCGCTCGCACCGACCCAACCTTAGAGTCTGAACGCGAAATAAGTCTGGCCCTTCAGGTCGGTTTCGACACGTAGGGCAGTGCGCCGGCTGAGCCTCACCATGTTGGGCCGATGTCTCGCACCAGCCTACAC
>NZ_SMSJ01000117.1 GCF_004355005.1 Dankookia rubra | reverse complement strand
GGCCTTCCGTCAGCCGTCGTGACGAAAGGCTCGGCAGCGCTCCTATTTCACGCCGCCGCGGCCAGATTACCCAGCCGCTCCCTGAGGGATTTTCTCTCCGACGCTCTCAGTCGGCTGCACGAAGGCGGCGACATGGAGCCACTGGTAGCGGTGGTGGCCAAGGGCGATCGGTCGCTGACCCATGGGCGCCCAGACCCGGCGCCGGATCGGCTTCAGGCCGAGACGGTGCTCATCCTCCGCCCAGACCTCGACCGGGCGGTCGGGATGTGCCGCCCTGGCCGCGGCGACAGGGGCATCAAGCCCCCCTTGAAAGCTGCCCTCTGCTCGGGCGTGGCGGCCCGCGGATGCCGCGGGCGCGGCGCCTGCACGGACCAGTCGATCCGCTTCAGCGCTTCCCAGCCGCGCTGCGGATGCACCCGCTCCAGGCCAAGCTGGCGCGCCATCCAGGCCGCGACCTTCGGCCCGCTCCACAGCCCGCCGTCCTCGGGTGGCGTCCGCAGCCGCTCGGCCAGGGCGGCCAGCACCTCTTTGGTCAGCAGGCTCGCCGCCCGGCCATTCCGTCGCCGCTGGTCGCCCAGCGCCTCAGGGCCATGCGCGTTGTAGCGGGCGGCCAGTTCTTCCACCCAGCGCGGCGCAAAGGCCATCACCTCGCCAACCTCGAGGACGGTTCGCCCCTGCGCCAGCAGCCAGATCGCCTGGGTGTGCCGCGCCTCCGTCACATCGCGTGCCGCCCGGTAGCGCGCCTCCAACTTCTCAATGGAAAGATGATCAACGATCCGGACCATGGCGCCGCTCCCTGACAGCGCCAGCCAGACTACCACCCGTGCCCAGGCCAGGCGAAAGCGCCCGCGCCATGACCCAATCACCCGGAGACGGTATGACCCTCAGCTCGGCACCACCAGGGCCTGCGGTGCCGCCTGCTGCAGCCGCGTCTCCAGCCAGCGCCGCTGGCGGCCATTCTGATCCCGCATGGCCTCCAGCTGCCGCTCAAAGCTATCGTCGCGCAGCGCCATGGCGGCCTGGTGCAGGACAGTGATGGAGATGAAGCCCTCGTTCGCCAGCAAATACAGGTCGTGCAGGTCCCGCAGCAGGTTGAAGCCGGTAGAGGTGGCATGGGCATGGACGAGCACCCGCTGTAGCCGGCGCGGCTCGCCTTCCTGCTGGGTGCCGTAGCGGTCCTGGAAGGCCTGCAGGTCCTGCGCCGCCTGGCGTGACCATCCGGCGAAGACCGTGCACTCGCGCTCGACATCCGGCACCTTCGGGTGGTTTGCCTTCACTTGGTCGAAGGCATCGGCCAGCATCTCTTCACTCGCCAGCAGCAGGCCGAGATAGTCGGAGACATGCGCGCGCGGCGGCGCGACGGCGGACTCCACCGCCTTCAGCGCGGACTGCGCCGCGGTGCCTACCGCCTGCAGCACCCCCTGGCGGTCGCGCGTGGCGGCCATGTCCTCGGGCTGGGCGGTGCCGGGCGCGGCGCGCTTCTCCAGGCGCACCGCGGCCAGCTTGAAGTAGGGCTGCTTGCTCACCGGGTCCCAGGCGAAGATGGTCAGCTCATTCGCCGCCCGCGCCCGGCCCGGCTCGTCCCAGTAGCCGTAGTGGAAGGGCACGAAGAGGTGCCCGGCATGGATGTCGACGATCCGCGCCGGCGCTTCTAGCACGCCGCGGCGGGAGGTGAGGCGCAGCATATCGCCGTCCTGCACATCCAGCCGCGCCGCGTCCTCGCTCGCGATTTCCACATAGGCGTCCGGCGCCGCCGCGCGCAGCGCCTCGGCGCGACCGGTTTTGGTGCGGGTGTGAAAGTGGTGCGTCAGGCGGCCGGTGGTCAGCAGGAAGGGGTAATCCTCGTCGGGCGCCTCCGGCAGCGGCATGTGGTGCGCGGGCTTGAGGAAGGCGCGCCCGGCCGGGTTCAGCGCCCGGTACTCGGTGGCGGTGACGACGCCGCCGGTCTGCAGGTCGTGCCCGTGTTCCTCGCAGACATCCGGGTCGGTTGGGAAGATGTGGTCGGTGTAGAGGCGTGGGCTGCCTTCGGGGTGCCGCTCGTTGCACGGCCAGGGGATACCCGAGCCGCCGGTGAGCTTCGCGTAGCTGAGGCCGGTATAGTCGCAGGGCCGGCCGCGGGTGCATTCCTTCCACGCCTCGAAGCACTCCTCCGGCGTGCGCCATCGAACCAGCGGCTCGCCGTCCTTGTCGCGGAATTCCATGCGGCGGGCGTAGTCGAGGAAGATGTCGAAATCCGCCCGCGCCTCGCCCGGCGGCTCCACCGCCTTCAGGCTCAGATGCACGGTGCGGTCGACATTGGTGAAGGTGCCGGTCTTCTCGCCCCAGACTGCCGTCGGCAGCACCAGGTCGGCCAGTCGCGCCGTCTCGGTCATGAAGGCATCCTGCACCACTACGAAGAGATCCGGGCGTTCCAGGATGCTGCGGATGCGCCCGAGTGCCGGCAGCGAGACGGCCGGGTTGGTCGCCTGGATCCACAGCATGCGGAGCGAGCCGCTTTCCGCATGATGGAAGATCTCCATCGCATGGGTCGGCGGCGCCCAGTGCGGGATCGTGTGCAGGTCGATATTCCACAGCTGCGCCAACTCGGCGACATGCGCCGGGTTGTCCCAGTTCCGGAAGCCGGGCAGGTCGCCATCGGCGCCGCATTCGCGGGTGTTCTGCGAGGTCGGCTGCCCGTTCATCTGCAGGATGCCGCAGCCGGGCCGGCCGATCAGGCCACGGACAAGGTTGATGTTGTTCACCTGGCAGGCCGCTGCAGTAGCCTGGTGGCTCTGGTACACCCCTTGCAGGCAGGTGGAGAGCAGGGTCGGCGCGGTGCCGATCAGCTGCGCCGCCTGCCGCAGCCTCGCCGCCGGCACGCCGGTGATCGTCTCTACTCGCTCCGGCGGGTAGTCGGCGACTGTGGCCTCCAGCTGCTCGAAGCCGAGGGTGTGCCGCGCCAGGAATTCGCGGTCCAGCTGGCCACCGGCGATCAGCAGGTGCAGCAGGCCGTTCAGCAGGGCGACATTGGTGCCAACGCGCGGGGCGAGCCAGATATCGGCCTCAGCCGCCACCATGGTGCGGCGCGGATCCACCGCCACCAGCTTCGGCGGGTTCGGCCCGCGGCGGCGATCCAGCACGCGGCTCCAGAGCACCGTGTCGGTCGCTGCCATGTTGTGGCCGACCATCAGGATGCAGTCGGTGACGTCGATATCGTAGTAGCAGCCCGGCTGGCCGTCCGCCCCGAAGGTCTCCTTCATCGCTGCTGCGGCGGTGGCGGTGCAGAGCCGGGTGTTGCCGTCCATGTGCGAGGTGCCAAGCCCCGCCTTGCCAATGAGGGCGAGGGTGTAATACTCCTCCAGCATCAGTTGGCCCGAGGTATAGAAGCCGATGGCGCCGCTGGTGTAGCGGTCACGGGTCTCCTTCGAGCGGCGGACCAGCAACTCCATCGCCTCGTCCCAGCTGGCCTCGCGCATCCGCCCAGCCTCGCGGATCAGCGGGCGGGTCAGCCGGTCCGGGCTATGGTTGGCTTCCCAGCCGTGCAGGCCCTTGGGGCCGAGGCGGCCGCGGCTGCTGGCGTCCACCGCCCGGCCGCGCACCCCGACGATGCGGCCGTCCTTCACCCCGATGTCCAGCCCGCAGCCGTTGGAGCAGAGCACGCAGGCCGACTGCACCCAGCGCTCCGGCTCCGCCAGCGTGCGTTCGTCCACCCGCACCGGCCATTGGGCCTCGCCGTGGTAGGGCGTGCGCGGGCCCCAGATGTCGCTGATGCTGTCGCGGGAGATGCCCATGCCGCCAGCTCCTGTGTCCTGATGCGGGCCGGCGGTGCCCCGCGCCCGTCGCAGAGCGGAACGAAGACAGCAGGCGCTCGTTCCACCAGTGCGACTGGGCAGCGTTCAGGAAGGCGCGAACCGCGGCATGGCAGCGCCGCCTACCTCCTATGACGGAAAGCCCGAATGCTGCAGCTGCTCATCAGGATGATCCTACTGGGCTGTGGCCGCTTCTGCCCTACCAAGCCCCTGAACCGGACAGTCCACTCCCGGCCAACTCTTGCCACGGTAGCATGACGCTTACCCTCGGTGTTCTTGGTGCTTAGCGTCTCTCCCGAAACCGGATGTCTGCTCGCCATGCACTGCTCCGGCCGCCGGCCTATGATGGTCCACTCCGTCAAGCGTCGCTAACGTTCGCTGTGGCCTGCCACTTCGTCGCTCTCTTCCCCCGCAAGGAATTCCTGCTCCTCCGTTTCCAGCGCCGGCGCCTCGAACGCCTCCAACCCGAAGCGCCGCGCCACGTCCGGAGCGTAGCGCAGCAGGTCCGGGCGCAGGCGGATCAGCGCCAGATCCTTCACCTTCGCCTCCAGCATGACGTCGAAGTCGAGCCCCTCCGCGATCCGCATGAAGGTGATGAACTCGAACGGATTGCAGAAATCGGCGTGCCCCGTGTTCACCGGCGCGACCAGCACGGTCTTCAGCTTGCGCGTCCCCTTCTCCTTCCGCTTGATCTCCCGCATTTCCGTGCGCGGCGAGGAGAAATGCACCTTCGGCCGCTGGCCCTCGGGCCAGGTCCGCAGCACCTTCCCGAGCGCATCCCGCATGTCGAGCCCAGCCGGGTTCAGGCACCAGAAGTGCTGGTGGTCGAAGATGAGCCGCACGCCCGTCCGTTCATGGATCCACAGGATGTCCGAGACGGAGAAGCGAAGGTCGTCATGCTCCAGCACCAGGCGGCGCCGCACGTGCTCCGGCAGCTTGTTCTTCCAGGTTTCCACCCAGCGTGCATTGGCGGCTTCGCGGTCGCCATAGGTACCGCCGACATGGATCACCATGACGGCCTCGGGCCCGAGCTCCATGCGGTCCAGCATCTCCGCCTGGGAGCTCAGGTCCCAGATGCTCTTCTCCACCAGCGCCGGGTCGGGGCTGTTCAGCACCACGAATTGCGAGGGATGAAAGCTCAGGCGGGTATCCAGCGCCTTCGCTTTGGTGCCCAGGGCCCGTAACTCGGCATCGCTGTCGCGCACCATGGAGTGGAACTGGGGCATGTCGGGATGCGTGGCATAGGGCGCCAGGTCGGAGGACATGCGGTACATGCGGATATCGTGGCGGTCGAGGTAATCCAGCGCCCGGTCCATGTGCTCCAGCGAGACCTTCAGATGGGGGCTCTGCTGCCAGCGCCTGGTGTCGTTGCTCTTGATCCCCGCGTCGCCCATCAGCTTGACCGGAAAGCCCAGGCGAAGTGGCCTCGCCGCGGTGGCGGGCGAGGCTAGCCGGCGGCGCGCGCTCATGCCGGAACCTGCCCTTCGACGCCGAAGCCGAGCCCGGCCACGAAGCGGTTCCAGGCCGCGGGCGGCAGCGCGCCGCCCGAGGCCTGGGGATGGCCATTGCCATATTGCACGGGGTCGGCGCCTTCCGGCCGATGCCGGCGAAGAAAGGCGATCAGATCGGTGCCTTGCCCGGCGCGTGCGGCGAAGTGCACCCAGCCCGAGCGGTAGCCCGTATTGGCGGCAATCACGACCTTGCCCTTCAATCGCCCCTTCCACTGCTGCGCAATCAGCGGGTGGATCTGGCAGGCGGAGTGGAGGGGGATCAGCGCCACGTCGCCACGGATCTGCGGGGCGACACGACGGCCCTCGGCCAGGGCCTCTTGCACCTCGGCCTTGGCCGCCTGCAGCAACGCGGTTTCCGGGTACTCGCCCGACAGCACGGCCTTGGGCCCGTCCGCCTTCAGCAGCAGCGCGAGCGCCAGGGCGGCATCGCCGGCACTCGCCCGCCGCGGGGCGTTCAGGAAGGAGACGGCACGCCGCAGCGCGGTGATGCCCCAGCGTTCGCGGGCCGCTGCAAGCTCCGGGAAGCCCGCTGCCTCCTCCATGTCGCCGATGATGCCGAGCGCTGCGAGCCAGAGCAGGTCGTCCACTTCCGCCAACGCACCGGCGCACCACCAGGCCAGCAGGGAGGTGGTGGGCGTCGGGCGCAGGCCGTGGCCGCTGACCAGCAACGCCGCCTGCGGGACGCCGGTCTGCACGTGGTGGTCCAGGATCACGGTGGCCACGCCGGGAATCAGCGGTTCGGCGCGGGTTCCGAGATCGGCCAGGATCAGGCCGCCGATGTCCTGCGCGCGGAGCTCCGACGCCATCTCCGGGGACCATGCATTCTCGCCGCGGCCAAGGAGCCGGACCCTGGCGCGTCGCCCGCTGCGCTCGAGCGCCCGGAACAGGATGGCCGCCGAGGAAAGCCCGTCCGCATCGTGGTGGCCGAGGATCAGGACTGGCCTTGCGGCGAAGGCCGCCACCGCGTCGCAGAACGCGTGTCGGCCGTCGGCCACCCAGGCGGCGGTCGGATGGCAAGGCTCGATGATCGCATCCGGCATGCGCCGGTTCCTCCTGCTGCCAGCTGCTGCCGCGTCACCGGCGCATCAGCGACAACAAGGCCTTTCGGTCAGGCGAGTTTCGGCCCGTAGGGCCTCGGGCGATGACGAGGCCGGCCGCGCATCCGGCCCGCCGGGACCGGCGATGGCCGGGCGGGCATGCGCGGCGGCGCCGATCCCGCGGCCCTTTGCCCGGCGTCAGGTGAAGTAGAGCACCCGCGCGTGCGGCAGGTGGCGGGAGACGCTCGCCTCCAGGCCTGCGCGCAACTCGGCCATCAGCGCCTTGGGGAAGACGTACTTGGCCGAGCCGAATTTGGTGAGCTTCCGGCTGCGCTGCGCCGGGTCCATCTCCAGCCCGCTGCCGGGGTACCAGCCCTGGAGCACCTCCCGCGAGCTCTCGGTGAAGCGGTGGGTGATGAGCTCCACCGTCAGGTCCGGGTCCGGCGCGCCGACCAGCGCAGCGGCGCAGTCAGCCAGCAGGATGTCATAGGCTTCCCGCCAGTCCGGCAGGTTCAGGATGGGCGCGACGGTGAGGCCGATGCGATAGCCAGCCATGGCGGCCTGTCGCATGGCATGCAGCCGGTTTCGCACGCGTGGCGCCCCACCCTCGAAGCGCTCCGCCCCGCGCGCATTGACGGAGAAGCGGATGCGTGTGCGGCGGTTGTGCGGCAGGTTCAACAGGGAACCGATAGCATCGTACTTGGTGGTGAAGCGAAGCTGCGCCTCTGCCTCCCAGGCGCCGAAGAAGCGGATCGTCTCGGCCAGGCTGCCGGTGATGTGCTCGATGCCCAGGGGGTCAGTGTAGCAGGAGCCCTCGAAGGTCGTGCCCTCCGCCGCCCGGGCGGCGTTGCGGGAGGTGACCTGGCCCTGGCCCAGTACGGGGGGCAGGGCGCCCAGGATCTCCGGCAGGTTGGCATAGGCGCGGATGATCGGCGGGCCGGTCAGCGACCCCGCGAGGTAGCAATAGGCGCAATGGGCCGGGCAGCCCTCGGCCAGGTCGAAGCGCCAGTCGGCGCTGGGCGGAATGGGCTGAGGCTTGCGGCGGCTGGGGGAGGCTACGACGACCGCCATGGTCGTCTTGGCGTCGCGGTAGGTGTCGGGCAGGCCGGTCAGGCGGTCGGCCTTCAGCCGCACCACCTCGGCCCCGAGCGCCGCGGCCCGCTCCGCCATGGCCGCGCCCTGCGGCCAGGAGAGGGCGGCGGGGGTGACGAGCAGGCGCTTCGGCCGCCAGAGCGGGTGGGCGCGGGCGGGGACCTCCAGTGCCTCAGAAGGCATAGCGCACCCGGCAGTAGGGCATGCGGGAAGCCAGCAGGTCCTTGAAGCGCTGCAGCCAGCGGCCTTTCCAGCGAGTGCGGTAGCGCAGGTTCACGCCGCCGCTCTCAGACACCTTTTCCTCCTGGATGTCCGGCCGCCAGAGCAGATCCTCGGCTTTCGGATGCCAGGCGAGGTTGATCTCGTGCAGGTCCCGGTTGTAGGTGAGCATGATGATCTCGGCCGCCAGCTGGTCCTTCACGGCGGCGGGCAGCAGATCGTCCAGCTCCTCGAACAGCGCGCCCCATTCCGCCTCCCATCCCTCATGCAGCACGACGGGGGAGAAGTTCAGGTGAACCTCGTAGCCGGCGCGGTGGAGGTCCGGGATGGCGGCGATGCGCTCCGCCACAGGGGAGGTACGTACATCCAACAGCTTCGCCAGGGCAGGCGGCATGAGGGACATGCGGATGCGCGTGCGGCCCTGCGGCTCGTAGCCCAGCAGATCCGGGTTCACCCATTTCGTGGCGAAGCTGCCCTTCGCATTCGGCAAGGTGCGGAAGAGCGCGACGAGGTCCCCCACATTTCCCTAGATGGCGGCATCCACGGAAAGGTCCCCGTTCTCGCCGAGGTCGTAGACCCAGGACTGTGGGTCCACCTGGTTCGGCACCGTCTTCGGACCTTGACGGGCGGCATGGCGGGCCGTGGCGGCCAGGATCGCCTCGATGTTGACGAAGACGCTGATCGGGTTCGCATATCCCTTCCGCCTGGCGACGTAGCAGTAGGCGCAGGCCATGGCGCAGCCATTGGATGAGGAGGGCGCGATGAAGTCTGCGCTGCGCCCGTTGGGCCGGAAGGCCAGGCCCTTCTTCACGCCGAGCACAAGCGCCTGCCGCTTGGTAGTCAGATAGTCGCCGGGATCGCCCTCCCGCGGCTCGGGGATGCGCCAATGGGACGCGATCGGGATGCGCTCGGCTTGCGGAAAGCGGGCAAGGATCTCTCGCCCGCGGGCATGCTGCTCGATGGCGGGCTCAAGGTAGATACGGGAGATGTCGAGCGGGAGGGCGGCCATCCACGCTGATGTGGGCACGTCGCCCGGACTTCCCAGGGGCCGGTCAGGCTCCGGAAAATGCCACGCTTCTCCGCCCTCCGCCGATCAGTTCGCCGTATCGCAGAGAACGATACTGGCCGGACGCGAAATAATGGGTTTTGGCCAGCTTCGATCCTAGCGGCTTCGCGCCCATGGCGGACGCTCAAGGTCGCTGCCCACCTTCCCGGAAGCGGAGATGGTTCCCTGTCCGGCCCAAGTGTCCGGCCGGGCGTCCCAAATCATTTGGGATGGCCGCTGCGCGCTCGCCCGTAAGTGCCTACTTTGCCATCCTCCAATTCCAGCAGCCGGGTCGGCACGTCGCGGCTGGCAAGTCCATTGCCGAGCGGACAACGGGGCCGCTAACTTCGGAAAAAATTGATTGCCTGCCTAACCGGCGACGGGGGGAACGATGACGACGGCAGCCGAGGGCGCATTGCTCACGCAGGTCGGGCCGGGAACGCCGATGGGCGACCTCATGCGCCGCTACTGGATCCCCGCGGCGCTCTCCTCAGAGCTGGAACGCGACGGCGCACCGGTGCGGCTGAAGCTGCTCGGTGAGAAGCTGATCGCGCTCCGCGATAGCGCCGGGCGGGTCGGCGTCATGGATCATCGCTGTCCGCATCGCTGTGCCTCGCTCTTCCTCGGCCGCAACGAGGAGGGCGGGATCCGGTGCGTCTATCACGGCTGGAAATTCGACGTCACCGGCGCCTGCATGGAGATGCCGAGCGTGCCGCCGCACCAGGATTTCCGCGCCAAGGTCCGGGCGAAAGCCTATCAGGCCGTCGAGCGCTGCGGCATCGTCTGGGTGCATATGGGCGCGGGCGCCGGGGCGCCACCCCTGCCGGCGCTTGATGCCCTCGACATCCCCGAAGAGGAGCTCGGCGTCAGCTTCATTCAGCGCGACTGCAATTGGCTGCAGGCGCTGGAGGGCGACATCGACACCTCGCATTTCGGCTTCCTGCATATGGGCCATGTGGACCCAGAGCGGATGCCGGAGGATGAGCCGCTACGCCACACCATCACCTCGCGCGCACCGGAGTATCAGTTCATCGACTCCGCCTGGGGCACGCAATACGCAGCCTATCGTCCAGCTGACCAGGGTGGCACCTACTGGCGCTTCGGCACCTTCATGTTTCCATTCTGGACGCAGCAGCCCTCCAGCCCTTTTAGCGGCAATGCGAACGCGCGCGCCTGGGTACCGCTGGATGACGAGCACACGATGTTCGTCTTCCTGTGGTGGAAGCGTGGCGTCTCGGCCATGACGGAGCCGCAACCGCGACATAAGGACGGTACGCCAGTTGGAGGCACCACCCGCGGCAACGCGCTGCTGCCCAACACCACAGATTGGCTCGGGCGTTTTCGGATGGCCGCGAATTCGAGCAACGATTGGGGCCTGGACCGCACCGCGCAGCAGGCGGGGAAAATCTACAGCGGCATCAATGGAATCCACCTGCAGGACCAGGCGATCACCGAAAGCATGGAGCCGATCGTCGAGCACAGCTTCGAGCATCTCGCGCCATCGGACCACATGATCGCTCGCACTCGCCGCCGCCTGCTGATGGCGGCGCGGGCGCTAGGCGAGAAGGGCATACCGCCGCCCGGCGCGGAAGATTCTGGCGTCTATCGAGGCGCACGGAGCGGCTTCTTCGTCAGCAACGAGGTGAGCGACTGGCAAGAGATTTATGCGCGGCAGCTCGCTATGGCGGCGCGACCGGGCGGCATCGCCCAGGCGAATGCCGATTAGGCGAACCGCCGGAGCGGCGGCGGGTCGAGCCAGCAAACCCGCACCGCGGTATCGTGGTACAGTGCCGCTCGCTGGGCCCAGGGCTAACTGACGCCGGCCGCCGCGAAGTTGTAGAGTTCGTCCACCAGGAATTTCGAGGCAAGCATGCCGTAGCGCCGCTGGACGGCGGCCAGTCAACCGGCGACCATGCCGCGCGATCGGGCATCCGAGCGCCACAGCGGTTCACCGTGCGGGCGGAAGAGGAGTGCGAGGCATGCGGACCGTCGCGATCGAGGAACACTTCACCGCACCACATCTCGTCGCCCGCATTGATGGCGAATTGACCCGCCGGCGCGGCTACCAGCCACGCCGGGTCGCCGCGGGCGCGACCAACCCTATGGAGTTGGCGGCTGAGATCGGCAAGCGGCGCCTGGGCCTGATGGACGAGGCCGGGATCACCATGCAGGTGCTGTCGAATACTGGGCCCGGGCCGGACCTGCTGCCGGGGCCGGAGGGCGTAGCGCTGGCCGCCGCCATGAACGACTACCTGGCCGAGTGCGTGGCGCGCGCGCCCGACCGGTTTGCCGGATTTGCCGTGCTGCCCATGGCCAGCCCAGAAAGCTGCGCCGCGGAGCTGACACGCGCCGTGCGGACACTCGGCTTCAAAGGCGCGCTGATCAACGGGACCACCGATGGGCGCTTTCTGGACCATCCGGCCTATGACGGCCTGCTGGCGCAGGCGGTTGCCCTGGATGTGCCGATTTATATCCATCCGCATCTGGCGCCGGAGGCGGTGCGCGACGCGTATTACGGAGGCCTTGAGCTTGGCGCCGGGCGGGTGCTGGAAGCCGCGGGCTGGGGCTGGCACTCGGAAACTGCCCTTCATGTGCTACGCTTGGTGCTGGCCGGAACGCTCGATAAGCATCCCAAGCTGAAGCTGATCATCGGACATATGGGCGAGATGCTGCCAATGATGCTGGCGCGTGCCGACGAGGTCTTCGCCAGCGACATCGGTCATCTGCAGCGCCCGATTGGCCAGACCATCCTGGACCAGGTCTGGATCACGACCAGCGGCATTTTCAGCGAGCCGCCCTTCCTGACGGCGCTGCTGACCTTCGGCATCGACCGCATCATCTTCTCGGTTGATTTTCCCTACGCTGCGAATGGCAAAGGCAGGGCATTCCTCGATCGCATTGCCTTGTCGCCGACAGATATGGCGAAGCTCTCTTGGCAGAACGCGGCGGGGTTGCTGCGGCTCGGCTAGCCGCAAACTGGGGTAGATCCATGTTGCGAATACTGGCCGTACTTGCCCTGTTGCTGGCCGTTGGCACCGGCACGGCCGCCACGCAGGAGGCGTGGCCAGCGCGGCCACCCCGGCTGGTGGTGCCATTCCCACCCGGCAGCATCAGCGACGCTATCGCCCGCATGGTGGCGGACCGCATCGCTGGATCGCTCGGCCAGCGGCTGGTCATCGACAACCGAAGCGGCGCCGCGGGCAACCTCGGCACTGAGCATGTCGCCCGGTCGGAGGCGGACGGATACACCTTCGGCCTTGCTTCTTCAGGCACCCATGCCGCGAACTTGGCACTCTACCAGAACATTGGCTTCGATCCGATGCGGGATTTCGATCCAGTGGTCGGGCTGGTGCGGGTGCCCAATATACTTGTCGTGCGAGACAGTCTGACCGCCAGCAGCCTCGTCGAGTTCGTGAGCCTCGCTCAGGCCAGGCCGGGCGAGCTGACCTACGGCTCGATCGGCAATGGCAGCAGCCAGCATCTGGCGGGCACGCAGTTCCAACAGCTGACCGGCGTACGACTGACCCACGTACCCTACCGGGCAGTGCCACCTTTGCTGGTGGACATGACCGGAGGCCGTCTCGATGCCAGCTTTCAGCTGGTGCCCAATGTGATCGAGCAGGTCCGTGCTGGTCAGCTCCGCGCGCTGGCAATTGCCACTACGGCGCGCTCTGCGGCGCTGCCAGACGTTCCGACCATGGCCGAGGCGGGGGTCAGCGGCTTTGAAACCGCGGGCTGGTTCGGCATCGTGGCCCCGCGCGGCACGCCCGCGGCAGCGACCGAGCGGCTGGGGCGCGAGGCAGAGATCGTCTTGCTGAGTGTGGGGAACTGCATCAACGGCTGCGCGCCATAGGGGCCGAGCCAATGCCAATACGCGGGACCGCTTTCGGCGCCTTCATCGCTGCCGAGATTCCGCGGTGGCGAGACATTGTTAGGCTGTCCGGTGCGCAACTCGACTGAGCGCTAGCCCTGTAAGCCGGGCTACGCTGTCTCTAGCGGCCCTTTTGCTTTCGGCCAGATGGTGGCGGCACTGCGCCCTTCCCGGTCGTCTGCTGAGTATGTCCGACTTCCTGAAAGCAGACTATAGACAACGCTAAGGTGGAACATCATGCATACACGTCAGGCCTAATGCGGCCGCCGCTCAGCACCAGCAGCGGCCGCATCTTCTGCTCAGGCAGTGCGCATGAGACCAAGCTGCTGAAGCGCGGTCACGCCATCATCCAGTCCGATCTCCTCTGCGATCTTGCCATTTTGAAGGCGAAGCACGGTCGTTCCGGTGAAGTGCATCTTCCGGCCGGTTGCCGCCGGCAGCGGTCCGATGAGAAATTCACTGAAGGCTGGCCCGGAATGCGTACGGCCGCGCCGTGGCGTGCCGGGCGAGTATTGAAAGGTATGTCCGGTGCGGCCAGCTCATCGACAACAGTGAGATAGGATGGCGCACTCCAGAAATCCCTGAACCAGCGGTCGACGAGAGCCTTGTTGTCGTCTTCCTTGCACATGATCCATCGCTCCTGCTTGCGGTCGTTTACACTCGGTTTGGATCATGCGTAGGCCGGGGTGGGGTGGGGCAAACTCCGGTTCTGGCTTTCAGACTGAAAGCTCAGAGCGCTTTGCGGACGGTGAGATTGTAGCGGACTGGGCCTGTCAGCCGGTGCTCCCCGGGTGCCAGGTCAAGCACCCTGTGGAAGGTCTTGCGGGCCGGACCGCCCTACACGACCACGTCCCCGTGCAACAACGGCACGCGGCGTGGCCGCTCGGCCCGGATCTCGCCACCCCACAGGAAAATGGCGGGCAGTCCCAGCGACACGGACACGATGGGCTGGCCGAAGTCCCTCTCGTTCTTGTCCTGATGCAGCGTCAGCCGGGCGCCGGGCACGTAGCGTTTGATGAGGCAGGCATCCGGTGCGAAGCCGGGAAAGCCGGCCTGTTCGGCGGCGTCGGCCGCGAGCCTGCCGAACGCGTACGGCATGTCTGGCCAGGGTCGCCCGGTTTCCGGGTCGCTCCGGTCGTAGCGGTAGCCGGTGCGGTCTGACACCCAGCCCGCGATACCGCAATTGCTCATCGCCACCGACATCGGGAAGCCGCCCGGCGTCACCATGTGACGGAAGGGCGAAGAGCTAAGCACCCTATCAAGCCCCGCCAGCAGTTCCACCTCCACCGCTACCGCGAAACCGCGCAGCAGCGCCGCGCCAGGCCCGAGCGCCACCTTGCGCGGCCCTGATTCCGGTAGCCCCAGCGATGGAGCGTCCATTTTATTGATCCGGCCTGGGCGGTCTTGAAGGCGAGTAGGATCCGTCCAGGTTGGGGGCATGAAGCATGTGGACATGCGCAAGCTGCCGGCGGCGGCGCAAGAGGAACGTCG
>NZ_SMSJ01000116.1 GCF_004355005.1 Dankookia rubra | reverse complement strand
CGCCACCCGCTACGAGAAAACCGCGTGTTCCTTCATGGGCGTGCTCTGCATGGCCGCCACGATAGACTGGATCAAGTAGACACACAGAACTTAAGGCCTGACAGGCCCTAGTACCACGGCATAGTCAGTCGTTGGCTGGTTCGCCAACTGCTGACGCAGCAGGGGAGCAAAATGGAACGCAGCATCCCGTTCGGCCTGATCAAGACTCGGCATCGCGGTAGGGGGGTGTCGGCGGCGGAGCCCTGGGAGAGGGGCATCGAGGGGCATAATTTAGGTTTTGGACTGGGGGGAGGTCCAAGCCACGAACTGGCAGCCCTGGGGGAGGGCAGCCGACATTCGCTCGCATTATTATCCCTGCAATATAGTTTCCACTCCGTTAAGTTAGCCGTGGGTTGCTGTAGGTGTAGGCCGATCGGATCAAGGTGGTCTCTGTATCCCGGAGCCATGTCGGTTGTAACCAGTCTAGGAAGAACGATGATTGCTGCTCCCGGACGGCCCTAAGTGCCTATCGGCTTCGGCATCGATCAGGACGGGACCCGAAGACATTTGCCCTGATAGAAGCGGCGGTGCGGCAACCAGAGCGTGTGAAGTCTGTTCTGAGTCGGTGGAGATTGGGCGGGTGTCAGATGCCGCTACAGGATCGGGGTGACGGAGCGTTCGCTGATCAAGGTTTCGCGCCGGGCAGCAGAAACAGCCTTGCTTCAGAAAATGAGAGGCCCATTGGTCAATCACGCGTTGTACGCGACGCAGCCATTCATGCTGCGTACAAGCATTACGCGGGGATGACGACCTACCAAGCAGCAAAGGTCATGCAGCGCGAACTGCACTCCTACCTGCGCGGTGCTGGCCACGTGAGAGGTATCTCGACGAACTGCCGGTCGGAGTCAGTGGGGTTCGCGCGGCGCTGCACAGGCTCGCCTTGGCGAATCGGGGCAAAGAGCTTTGTTGGCGCCGCATCTACGACATCCTCAGCAGCGGCCCGACAGGCGCTCGGCAAGATGGACAGGCCCGGCATTCGCTGGCGACCACGGCGCGATCGCTTGCACAGGTTAGAACCGGGGCGAATTGACGGCGTAATGGACATCTTGGCTCAGCCCTGCGCGGTGCTGTGCCGAAGGCAAATGAGACGCCGCAGCAATGACGCACTGCAGAAAATCAGAGCGTCTATTTTCTACTTTTGATTGAGTTTAGCTTTGTAAGCCATTGCTTTTCCGATGGATGGACTGCCATGCAGATTGCCGAGGTCGTCAACGAAGCCGCATATGAGCAGGCGCTAAGCAGAATCCGCCGCCTTGTCGCACTGGAGCCCGATCGTAGCACCCCCGCCGGGAATCACCTGGAAGCCCTGACCTCCCTCGCCGTGATTTTGAGGCGGAACGCCTCGTGCTGGACCTCGCCGACATCGAGGCACGGTAGGGCAATATCGTCGTGCGGCAGGTGACGGTCACCGGCGTGGCTGAGCGCGCCGTCGTCATGGGCCGGCGACCGTACTCGGTCCTGGTCCATCCCGATGCCCAGCATACAGGCTTAATTGATGCTGACTGCGATCGCGGCAAGGCCGATCTCTGGACTGAGGCAGAACGCATCTGGCTGGAGGGGTTTTGCCCATTGAGCCGGTGACCCGCCATGGGCGCTAAGCCGCCGCGGCTTCTCGTCCACGTCCCACCTCATGGGTGGCGGCGTGGCACCGTGCCAGCCAGAGGAGCGGCGTGTCGGTTCGAAGCATCTTTGCCCGCTCTACCATGTCGCCCAGGACATGCTCGCCCTCCGTTCCCCCACGCCGTTCGATATTGCAGAACAACGAAGCGGCCAGCGGCGAGCCCTCCTTTGTGAGAAAGCCGGTGACGGTTTCGACCACGGCCGGGCGCGACTCGTGACCGGATTTTGCTGCCACCTCCCGACATTCGGCGAACAGGGCCCGCAGGGCGTCGCGGCCACCGGGAGCGGTTAGGATATCGCCGACGCTCCCGCGCATCGTACAGGTCGCGCCGGCCAGCGTGGCCAGCCCAACCCATTTCTCCCACATCTCTTGAACAATATGATCACTGGCCCGAGGAAGGAATTTCGCGCCGTCGAAGACTGCCAGGAAGGCGCTGGTGCGGTTGGAAATGCTGCCTTGAACCTCGCCGAAGATCAGTTGGTGGTCAGGCCCCATCCGATGGGCAATCTGTCCCTCCGGGCCGAGCGTGGCGGGTATCTGGGCCACGCCGCCAAGCCCCCGATCCAACCCGAAGCGCGCGGCGAGCAGTTCGAGATGTCGCATGCCGTTCAGAACCGGGAGAATGACAGTCTCGGCGCCGATCGGGCTTGTTGTCCTCCATCGCGGCGTCGAGCGAATATGCCTTTACGGCGAACAGGATGAGGTCGTAGGGGCCGCCGAGGTCGCCTGCCTGAACTGTGGGAGGCCGGAGGTCAGCGTCGCCGCGAAGGCTGTCGATGCGCAATCCGTGGCGCGCGATCTACTCGGCGCGGGGCTGCCGAACCAGAAATGTCACGTCGGGTCCGGCTTCGACCAGCCTGCCGCCGAAATAGCCGCCCAGTGCGCCGGCACCAACCACCAGAACCTGCATGACGCCCTCCTCGATGTCCGGACCTTCGGCACCTTTGCGCCCAGGAGCCTAAGCCCGAACGGGCTCTTGCCGCCAAAACTCGGCTGCCTTCGTCACGAGCGCCGATGCTGGCCGGGGCCGTGGCACGACCTCCACGACGGCATCGGCGTGTCGAGCGGCCGCTTTCGCTTCGATCGCAGCCCGGTTGCGTGAGTTGAACTGCCAATCCAGAGAGTTACCCCTCAGCTTGGGTGCGGCACCTGCGACAACCGGGGTTGGGACTGGTCAACCATCCTTCTCGATTGGCGCCCATGTCTGCAGCGCGGCAAGTTGCAGCGCGTTCCAAAACCCAGTCCCTGGCACTAAGCCTTGGGGCGCTGCATCAGATGTGCGGCGGACGGCTCTCAGGTGGCGGAGCCACTCTGCCTACAGTACATCCTCGTCGGTGATATCTTGCGGCGCAATTCGAAACGGTTCGACAGGTGTGGCGCGCAACGGTGTGTGTCGAGCACCGGATGAGATCGCGCGCCGACGTGGTTCGACCTGCTGGCGGCTGATGTGCTCGGCGAGATCGGCCAAGTCGATAAAGGCATCTGCCTGTCGTCGAAGTTCATCAGCGATGCTCGCCGGCTGGGTGCGGAGGGTCGAGATCACCGTCACTCGGACGCCGCGCCGCTGCACCGCCTCGATCAGTCGACGCAGGTCGCCGTCGCCCGAGAAGATCACCACGTGGTCGAGATGCGATGTGAGGTCGAGGATATCGACTGTCATCTCGATGTCCACGCTGCCCTTGACCCGGCGGCGGCCGTTAACGTCGGTGAATTCCTTGGCCGGCTTGGTGACCACCGAGAAGCCGTTGTAGCCGAGCCAATCAATCAGGGGCCGAAGCGAAGAATACTCCTCCGTCTCCAGGAGCGCCGTGTAATAGTAGGCGCGGACAAGTTGTGAGCGCTGCCGGAAGTAAGCCAGAAGGTTCTTGTAGTCAACGTCGAAGCCTAGGTTTCGGCTTGCGGCGTAAAGGTTGGCCCCATCGATGAAGACGGCGAGGCGTTCTGTGCTTTCGGGCGGCAAGGCGTGGGCTCTCGTAATTTGGTTCATAGCAACTCTGACACAGAATGATTCCCGAAAATAGTTACAAAAAATAACGTTTCCGGCCATCTCAACCGCTATGCAGTGGCAAGATGTAGATGATGCATACCACCGGGAAGCCGCGCGCCTGGATATCTACTCGAAGCTCGATCCTCCTATCACCCAACAATGTCGCCCAAGCAGCGTCGCCGCATGGGTCACGCCATGGATGCCGTGGAAGTAGGAGCGGCCAGCAGCAAGCGACGTCGTTTTCGGCGACGAGGCGGAGGAGTTCATGTAGACCATTAGCGTTCCACCACAGACGCTCGTGCGCCTCAGCCGCAGCGACCGCGCTTCTTCTTCCGGCACGAGTTGCCTCTCTCGGGCATGGTAACGCCTTTGACTGACCGTTCCTGACGCCAAATGCTGCGACCTCCCGCCAGAACTCGTGTTGTAGGTAATCGATCCGTGCGCAGAACTTAAGTGCTGTTGTCCGGTATTTAAGAGAGCGCGTATCAAACCGGAGCAGGGCAGTGCAGCAGCGCTTCGTCGTTCACTACATCGTCGATTGGGGTGACATGCCTCGTGAGCGATTCTTCTCGGACCTCACTGTCGCGGAAGAGTTCGCCAGAGCCATTACCACAGATGGCACCACCGCCTACCCCAATGTTGCGACCATCATCCGCAGGTGCAAAGACGGCGATTACGGCGTTTGGGAAGACGACCAGCGCTTTCCCATGCTGCATGTAAGCCGTGGCAGGCGGGCGGAGTGGTCGTCGGTGAATCCCGGTGTCTTTTCTGGCAAAGCGATGTCGGACGCCTCCGCCATTTTCAGCGCGACCTGAAGGACGTCTTCTTGGGCATCTACCGGCCCGAATGGTGCCGGCAGCGCGGCACGGCTACTGCGATGGCCGTGTTGGTGGTGGCATGTACCGTGAGGGAGTCACCGAAAGCCGGCCCGTCGAGCGAAGGCTCGGCTGTACCCGGAATACCTACATCCTACATCCCACAGCCTTCGGAGTGCGGCCCTTGGCGGTCATTCCTGCCAGACTGCCGCCACAATCTTAAAGCGCACTCCAGCAACAGGCCCGCGTGGCTGCTGACCTTACCGGAGAACTTGCCACGCATCCCGGTGCCGGGACGGCTCTAGGGATTACATTGCGATGTTGCTGACCGTATGTGGCCCAGCGGCCGACGCGGCGTGCGACGGCAACAAACTCGCTGATGTTTGGTTGCGTCGAAACGGTCCAACGGCGAACTGCACACCAACTTCAACTGAAGCATCGTACCCCATCGACAATGCAGCAACCCAAGCTTCTGCCGCTGCCGCAGCAGTGAACGGGCGCCGAAGCTCGTGCTGAAACAGGCAAGTCCGAGCCGCCCTCTACCATGAATGCCATCACCTATGTCGTCAGCGTTGGACCGGGAAAACAGCCATCGTTCTACTGGCTGGATGAGAATGGAGCGCCGGCACTGGTTCCGGCTGCATCGCTACCGTCGCGCCTGAAATCGTGCGGGCAATCGCTTCACGCCTGGGCGAACGGCTCGCCAACCCCCGGCACAAGGTCTCGCAAAGGACTTACCTCACGATCTTCCGAAAGCCGTTCCTGTCAGCGTAGCTATCGTGGTGGAGCGATTTGGGTCGTGTAATTTGCAGTAGCGTGATGGCGACCAAGGCAGGCCATCAGTGCGATTGCGCAAGTACCGATTGGATGCCTCGTCGAGCCGAAATGCACGACCGAGGAAAATCAGGCTTGCCGCAGAGTGGTCTCCATCTCGGCGGCCTCAAAGAAGCTCAGTCGCGGCCCGCCAACGTTCTCCGTGCCGGTGTGAATACGGTAATAATAGTGCCTCTCTCCGGGCTCGGCGCGGCTGTGTTGGGCTGGTGGCGCGACGGCGAGGCAGTCGTGCAAGCATTATTAGCGCCATCCGGGGCAGCCGATCTTGCCGTGGCGCTTACGACCCAGACTGACCGCGCAGTCGTCCGGCGCATCGACGAGACCGACAAAGGGGTCCGCCCGCCTGAGAACGCGCTCGGCCGCACCCCACTCGTCGGGAACTCTCGCGGCAAATTCGTAGCTACTTCGTTTTGAATTTGCGTCGCCAAATGTCTCGTGCAGTGTCGGTCCTACAAAGTGGGAACCAGCCGTGGCCGACGTGTTTGATGGGATTTTTTACTGGGCCTGGGTCAAGCTGCTGCCGCCCGGCACGGTCTTCGCCACCGAAGCGGTGGACGAATGCGGGGGTAGAGAAGTCGGTCTGCTGACCGAGGCTAAGTTCAGCGAAACCCTGCCGATCCGACAGATGGGATGGCTCCTCTACGGAGATCGCCTAGAGATCGAGTTCCTGGGAAGCTGGCGCGGGGACGCCATTTCTCACCTCGGTGATTACTGGGCCTTCTCACCACATTGGTGGATGAAGTCGATGCGGCATGCTCGCGACCGAGCCGAGATGGGAGCCGACGCGGGACAGGGCGCAGTGAGTAACGTCGTGCTGCTACGGCCGCGAGCGCGGTAATGCGCGAACTGCTGTTCGCTGTTGCCGCGCTTGCGCCAAGCTGGGTGGCGGCACAGGGTGGCTTCTTGCCACCGGCTGGGTCTGAAGGTCTCAAACAACAGATGATCACCACCGCTGTCCTCGGCTGCGGCAACAGGATGACTCTCACGCTCAAGTGGGAGGAGGTCTCCAACTCAGGTACTCTGACAGTCGCACAGGAGAATGAACGAACGTTTGTCAGTCACGCTCAGCCGTACAAACTGACTGTCACACCCCAAACCTACCGGGCAGAGTATGCTGCCATCAATGAGCAAGGCCAGAGTGTCCAAGCGTACTTCATTATCAATCGCTCAACCGGCGAGGCGGTGAGCGAGAGCATCACGGGCCGCCGCTCCGCCGGGCGCCGGATTATGACGTGCAGATCGGCTGCTTCTCAGATGTAGGCGAAGGACTGATGTACCGACCTTCGCCAACACACGCGCCGTCGACTGCCTCTCTCGCAATGTGACAATGGCCTCGGGCTGGGTGCCGGATGGTCCGACGCTTCGACCTCGCGCCGGAACTCGTGTCGCCAATAATTAATACGTGTGTGCAAATACATTGCCTTGGAATGGTAATGAATTGAGGGTGTCCCAAACCGGAGCAGGCCAGTGCAGGAGCGCTTCGTCGTTCACTACATCGTCGATTGGGGTGACTTGCCGCGTGAGCGAATCTTTTCGGACCTTACCGTCGCCGAAGAGTTCGCCAAATCCATCACAACGGATGGCACCATCGCCTACCCCAACGTCGCAACTATTATCCGCAGATGCAGAGACGGCGATTATGGCGCTTGGCAGGACGACCAGCGCTTTCCCGTGCTGCACGTGAGCCGTGGCAGGCGGGCTGAGTGGCCGTCCATGAATGCCGCTGTTTTTTCTGGCAGAGGAATGTCGGACACCTCCGCGCCTTTCAGCACGACGTGAAGGACGACCACTCGGGCAAATGCCGGCTCGAATGTCGCCATCATCGCGGCGGGGTCGTCGCCCTCGCCGTGTTGCTGGTGGGGTGTACTGCCGGGGAGCCGCACAGGACTGGCTCCTCCGCCGAGGGCTCAACTATACCGCGGCTATATTCACCCCGCAGTCTGCTGAGCATGGCCCCTGAAGGTCGTTCCTGCCAGACCGGCGCCACAGCCTCAAAGCGCCCTCCAGTAAGAGGCCTGAATGGCTGCCGACCTTGCCGGAGAACCTTCCTCGTATCCCGGTGCCGGATGATGGCTTCAGGGACAATCTTGCAATGTCCGTAGCCGGGTGTACCGGTCAGCAACTTGCGAAGTCGGTCTACGAATGTGGAGCAGACATCCAAACCTGAAGCGTTGATTAGTAGATGGCGGTGAAGGCATCGATGCAGCGATGTGGGGGTGGCCTGCAATCCCGCGGCGTTGCCCTGTAAAGCGTTGTCGCAGGCTTCCCGGCTCTCAGCGCGGCATCTGCACCGGATCGTCGTGTTCGACGGCGCCCTCCACCGCGGCAGGCAGAAGGAAGGTCACTTCAGTTCCCCGTCCGGGCTCGCTACGAATCCTGACCGTCCCACCTGCCTGCTCCGCAAAGCCGTAGGCTTGGCTGAGTCCCAATCCGGTGCCTTCGCCCCGAGGTTTGGTAGTAAAGAACGGTTCGAACACACGCCCCAGCACCTCCTTGGGAATGCCCCTGCCGGTATCGCGCAGGTGGACCGCTACGACGCGGCCCGTCACCGCCACCGCGCCGCCGTGTAGCGTCAGTTTCTGCGCTTCGATCTCCAGCACACCGCCGTCCGGCATGGCGTCGCGGGCGTTCAGCCCGACATTGAGCAGCGCAAGTTCGAACTGTGTCGCGTCCACCCGGACCGGCCAGAGGTCGTCTTCCAAGCGGATGGTGACCCGAATGGTGCTGGGGAGTGATCGACCGAGCAGGTCCGCCACGTCGCGCAAAGCCTCGGACGTGTCGATGACCTTCGGGCTGGTCGGAAAGTCACGCGAGAAGGCGAGCAGGTGTTCGGTCAAGCTGGCGCGCTTCTCTGCGGCGGCGCGTATGTCGGCGAGGATGTGCCTGAGCTTTCTGTTGCTGCCAGCGGCCGCACTTGCCAGCCTGATGCCGCTCAAGACGATCTGGATGAGATTGCTAAAGTTATGGGCGATGCCGCCGACGAGTTCGCCGATGGCCTCCAGCCTTTGCATCTGGGCCATCTGCTCCCGCATCTCCTCCATCGACCGCTGCGCCTCACGGCGCTCGGTGATGTCGCGGGTTACCTTGGCGAAGCCAACCAGAGCGCCGTCCTCATCATGGACGGCATCGATAACCACGCTGGCCCAGAACCGGCTGCCATCCTTGCGCACCCGCCAGCCCTCGGCCTCGAACCGCCCCGTCCTCCTGGCTTGCTCCAGGATAGCCTCCGGCACGCCGGCCGCGCGGTCCTCGGCGGTGTAGAAGCGGGAGAAGTGCTGGCCGACGATCTCCTCGGCCTCATAGCCCTTGATCCGCTTGGCCCCGGTGTTCCACTCGGCGACCCGACCTTCGGGGTCGAGCATGAAGATGGCGTAGTCGGTAACGCCCTGGACCAGCAAACGGAAGCGGCGCTCGCTCACCCGGAGCGCCTGCTCCGCCTCGTAGCGGGGGGTGATGTCACGGGTGATCTTGGCAAAGCCGATAAGGTGGCCGGCGTCGTCGCGGACAGCGTCGAGCACGGCGAGCGCCCAGAAGCGCGACCCATCCTTTCGCACGCGCCAGCCCTCGGTCTCGAACCGACCATCTTGGCGTGCGGTCTCGACTGCCGCCTCGGGCAGGTGAGCGCGGCGGTCCTCCTCGGTGAAAAAGATGGAGAAGGGCCGTCCGATGACCTCCTCGGCGGCGTAGCCTTTGATGCGCTGCGCGCCCGCGTTCCAACTGCTGACGCGGCCCTCGGGGTCGAGCAGGAAAATGGCATAGTCCACCACCGCCTCGACCAGCAGGCGGTATGTCCGGTCTTCCAGGCCCGGTTGGCGGCGCATCATCCTGCTGGCCACCCTTTGCTGCGGAATGGAAACGGGGCCGCAAATGGCGAGTTCCGCGAGGCATGTCAATCGTAAGTCGATGACGAAAAAAGGAAGCGGAAGAAGCTTTTTTGCGACCGCGTGTGCCCGCCATGATGGGCGGAGACGGCCGCGCTCGTAGAATGAGGACGTGCCAGGATACGCAGTCGGCCATACACGGCGTGCCGCCTATCCTGGTCGAACGCAGGAGGAGCCGGGCAATGTCGTGGGAGGGGTCCGATGCCCTGGTCTGGGACGCGGAGCACCTGCGGATCGCAACCAACGCCGCTGGCATCGGCCTATGGTCTTGGAATGTCGATACCGACGAGATCGCCATGGACGAGCGCGCCCACGCCCTCTGGGGTGTGCCGCGGGACGGTCCGTTCACCTTCGCCGACTTGTCGGCGCACATTGTCCCACCCAACCTCGACTGGGTGAAAACCGCGTTCCAGGTGACCCGAACGACACCGGGACCCTATCAAATCGACTTCCGCATTCTTCGCCCGGACGGCACCCGCTGGGTGTCAGCGCGCGGGCGCGGCGCCGATGAGGGCATCGTCGGCCGGCTCATGTTCGGCGTGTTTCTCGACAGTACGGCACGGAAGGAGGCCGAGGAGGCCCGCGAGATGCTCGCGGGCGAGATAAGCCACCGGGTCAAGAACCTGTTCGCCATCGCCGCCAGCCTTACCTCGATCGCCGCGCGCTCCGCGGCAACAACGACGGAGATGGAGCGTGACCTGAGGCAACGGTTGGCCACGCTGGGTCGGGCGCACGATCTGATTCGGCCGATGTCTGGGGGCCGAATGATGGCTGCGTCACTCGGCGACCTGTTCACCGTCCTTCTCGCACCCTACGACAGCAAGGGCAGCATCGGCGACCGCATCCGGGTGTCGGTGCCGAAGGTGCCGGTGGGCGAAGCCTCGGCCACGGCGCTTGCGCTGATCATCCACGAGCTTGCCACCAACTCGATCAAGTACGGGTCCCTGTCCCGCGCGAGCGGCACGCTCGACGTGATCTGCACGGAGGCCGATGGCGAGATTGCGGTGGTCTGGACGGAGCGGGGCGGGCCGCGGGTCACTGCGCCCGCCGGGCCGGGGGGCTTTGGCAGCAAGCTGCTCGACCTGAGCCTGCGCCAGCAACTCGGTGGCTCCATCATCTACGACTGGCAGGCCAGGGGCGTCGTGGTCGTGCTCCGGATGAGCAAGGCGCGTTTGGTTTCGTGAGAGCGCCATCTGCCGCATCAACGTGATTGGGGCACGACCGCCGGCATTGTTCGCATTGACCCATCACCAACAGTGCAAAAGTGGGCGACCGCTCGCGCGACGGGGTTGCTGGCCGGGCATCCATGCGTCAACTTACGTTGCCCGGCGCGCTCCGGCGCGGAGCCGGTGCCGGGGATTGCGCCTGCCGGGACAGGGGCGGAAGCACGGTGAAGGACACTGATGCCCGTCAGCAGCCAACCCCGGAACCGCGAAGGTCAGGCCGCCGCGGAACGGGTTCTCTGCGACATCGAGGCGCGGAACGGCCCTTTCGTGGCAGCGGTCCAGGCCACCCGTGTGCCGATGGTGGTTACTGATCCGCGGATTGCCGGCAATCCGATCATCTACGCGAACGACGCCTTTGTACGGATGTGCGGCTACAAGCAGGCCGACGTGCTCGGGCAGGACTATTTCTTCCTTCTCGGCGAGCACGCCAGCCCGGAGGTGGCGGGGCGCGTGGAAGCGGCGATTGCAGCCGGTCTGAACTTCATCGAGGACGTGCCATTCCGAACCAAGGACGGCCGTGAGGTCTGGGTTTCCATGTTCGTCAGCCCGGTCTCCGAGGGTGACCGGGTCGTCCAGCACTTCGCCTCCTTTCTCGACATCAGCGAGCGAGTGGCGCGCGAGTGGGACCTGCGCGCGGCCAAAGAGACGCTGGACCGGCGCGTGGCCACCCGGACGCGCCGCCTCCAGGAGGTCAACGCGCGGCTGCAAGAGGAGGTCGAGCGGCGGCAAAGGACCGAGGCTGCCCTGCGTGATGCACTAGCTCAGGGAGAGGAAGACATCCGCTACCGCGACTTCCTGATCCGGGAGGTTAATCACCGGACCAAGAATGCGCTGCAACTCGCGGCTTCCCTGCTTGGGGTACAGGCGCGCCACGTTCAAGACCCACATTGCCGCGACGCTTTGGAAGCCGCGATGGGCCGGCTCAGGCGCGTCGGTGGGGTGCATGCGCTCCTGACCTACCAGACCGGCAGCCCGAATGCGGTTGACTGCCCCGACTACCTCCGCCGCCTCTGCCGGGAAATGGAGGAGGGTCTGTCGCCCTTGGGCGGGCGGGTGACGGTCGAGGTGGAGACCGAGGAGGAGGCGGTGTGGAGCCCCGACCTCGTTCTCCCCCTCGGCCTGATCGTCGGCGAGGCGGTAACCAACGCGCTCAAGTATGCCTTTCCCGACGGCCGCGAGGGGCAGGTCCGGGTCGAGTTGCACGCCAACGGTGACGGGACGATGCGGCTGCTGATCGAGGATGACGGAGCAGGCATGTCGGCCGAGCGGCGCGCCGGCTCCTTCGGGCTGCGGCTCATTGAGATGTTCGCCAAGCAGGTGAAGGGCCGGGCCGTGATGGAGGCCGGGCGTGGCGGCCAGGGCACCGCCGTTGTGGTCACCTTCCCAGACCCGGACGCCGCGCCGGGCTGACTGGGCCGATCACTCCACCCCAGAGGCAGTCGGCAACCCATCACGCGTTGAAACTGCCGTTGTACGCTATTCTTCAACAACTGGTTGATGGGAACGCATTCAGGACAACCGGGTTTACATCTTGAATACCCGCTTTTCCTTTGTGTGTGCTCATGAACGGCTTCGACAACGCATCAACAAGCCTCGCCGCTGTCCCGGCACTTCAGGACGGATCAGGCGCCCGCACCCGAGTTGCGGAGCTAGAGGCGGAAGTCTCTATCCTGCGTGGGGCACTCGCCCGCCTGGGCGTTGCGGCCGATCAGGTCGCTGGGCTGGATGCCAGCGAACTCACCAGGGAGGGCACCGACCACGCGGCAGACGACGCGTCGGCGCGGTTGGTGGCAGCCAGTGCCGAGGCGCGGCACGGGCGGGAGATGGCAGCGGGCCGGGCTGATCTTGCCGCATCGAAGGCGGACAGCGAGGCGCTGCGGACCGCCAGCGCCGCCTTGGCGGAGAGCCATGCTGCCTTGCGTGAGCGCGACGAGCGACTGCACCTCATCCTCGACAGCGCCGCCGACTACGCGATCTTCACCGCCGACCTAAACCGGCGCGTTACTTCGTGGAATGTAGGCGCTGAGCGAGTGCTGGGTTGGGCCGAGGACGAGATCGTCGGCCAGCCAGCCGACATCATCTTCACCCCCGAGGACCGGGCCGCCGGGCGGCCGGAGCGGGAAGCTGCAATCGCTCTCGCGGAGGGGCGGGCCGAGAACGAGCGCTGGCACCTGCGCAAGGATGGCACACGTTTTTGGGGCAGTGGGTTGGCGATGCCGCTCCGTGACCCACAGGCCGGTCCGGACGCACCGCCGCTTGGACTATTGACGGTTATGCGCGACCACACCGAGCGGCGGCAGGCTGAGGAACGGCGGGCGCTGCTGGCGAACGAGCTTAACCATCGCGTGCAGAACACCCTCGTGGTGGTGCAGTCGCTCACCTTGCTGGCGACACGGGACGGATCGCCCGACCTCTCGGCCTTCGCGGCCACCTTTCAGCGGCGTATCCTCTCCCTGGCCCGCGCGCACGATGTGCTCACCCGCCAGGACTGGACTGGGGCGCCGCTTGCCGGGGTGGTGCGCGCTGGCCTCGCACCGCTGGCGATAGACGCCGCTCGGGTGGACCTCTCCGACTGCGAAGCTTCGAACGTTTTCCTGCCGCCCGGCGTGGCGCTCACCCTGGCCATGGCGGTGCATGAACTTGCCACCAATGCGCTCCGGCACGGCGCGCTATTGGCGCCGGGTGGTCGCGTGCGGGTGGCGTGCCTTGCCCCGGTTGGCAACGGCGACGAGGTACGACGGAATAGCGTGGAGTGGGTGGAGCGAGGCGGGCCGCCGATTACGGGGCCGCCTGCGCGGCGTGGCTTCGGGCTACGGCTGCTAGGGCGCGGGCTGACGTTGCAGGCGGGCATGGCAGCAGACCTGCGCTTTGAGCCGGAGGGCCTGCGCTGCACGATCTCTCTGCCGGAACTGCGCGGCACCCCACACTGACCGACACAGGTGAAGGCGCTCGCCTTCCTGCGTTCTCCCTGCGTGATGCTGTAAAGCCTGCAACGGCCCTGCGCCACCGTCCGGAGTAGGAAACGACGCCACATCGGCCGTCTGCTGCGTTGGAACGAACGATGCGCACACGCCTCCCGAAGGCGAGAATAGTTCCTCATGGAAGAAGCAATGCCGACCATCCCGCCGCCAAGACCCGACAGCCTGAGCAGCGCACTGAGGCGGAACATCGAAGTGTTAGAAGAGCGCCGCAGGCAGGAGGCTGCCGCTGCCCCGATGGAGGCGCGGGTCGCCGAGGTGATCACCCGCTTCACCGGCAGCATGCGGTTCGTCTACTTGCACCTTGCGCTCTACGGCGCCTGGATCGTGGTGAACCTCGGCATAGTGCCGGGCGTGCCCAAGTTCGACCCGTCCTTCGTCATCCTGGCGATGGTGGCGTCGGTGGAGGCGATCTTCCTGTCCACCTTCGTGCTGATCAGCCAGAACCGCATGGCGGCAGCCGCGGACAAACGCGCCGACCTCGACCTGCACGTCAGCCTGCTCACCGAGCACGAACTGACGAAGCTGGTGGAACTCGTCACCGCTGTGGCGGAGCGGGCCGGGGTGAGGGCGAACGCCGACCCCGAGATTGAGGAGATCAAGAAGGACGTGGCCCCGGAAGCCGTGCTCGAGGGAGTGTCAGGAATTCCGTGTGCGTCCGGTCGGTTGAACGACACGGTCAGGCCAGGGCTTTGGTGAAGCGCTGGCCGAACAGGACGGCGAACTGAGCCTTGGCCATGGCC
>NZ_SMSJ01000115.1 GCF_004355005.1 Dankookia rubra | reverse complement strand
GGCCGGGCAGGCGCCGATGCCGGGCCGCGACACGCCGCCGGCCGGCGCCGCGACGGGCACCGCGGCGGCGATGGCAGGCAGCCCGACGCCCGCCACCACGCGCGCGCCCGGGACCGCCACCACGGGCGGGACGATCCCGCTGGTCGAGGAGCGGCTGCAGGTCGGCAAGCGCGACGTCAGCCATGGCAGCGTTCGGGTCCGCAGCTACGTGGTCGAGACGCCTGCGGAGGCGCAGGTGACCCTGCGCCAGGACCATGTCGAGGTGAATCGCCGCCCGGTCGACCGGCCGCTCGGCGAGGCCGATCGCAACGGGTTCCAGGACCGCGTCGTCGAGGCGACCGAATCCGCCGAGGAGGCGGTAGTCGACAAGGAGGCGCGGGTGCGCGAGGAGGTGGTGCTGCGGAAGACCGCCGAGGAGCGCACCGAGACCGTCCGCGACACCGTCCGGCACACCGAGGTGGAGGTCGAGGACGAGCGCGGCCGCGCCACCTCGCCCCAGTCGACTTCCCCGGGCCGCGATCCGATCCGCTAGCACCCCGCCCGGTCTTGCCCGCCGCCCCGGCGGGAGGGACGATGGCCCGATGGGGACCCGTCCCGTCGCGGCGCCGGCCATGCCGGCGCCGCCGATGCGATGCCGGCCGGGTCGACGCGGTGCATCGGGGGACAGGCAGCATGAGCGACAGCGTGGGCTTTGCCGATGTCGAGGCGGCTGCGGCGCGGCTGCGCGGCAAGGTGGTGCGGACGCCGGTGCTGCGCCACCGCATCCTGGACGAACTGACCGGCGGCACCGTGCTGGTGAAGCCGGAGCCGCTGCAACGGACCGGCAGCTTCAAGCTGCGGGGCGCGACCAATGCGGCGCTGCTGCTGGACCCCGCGGCGCGCCGCGCCGGCGTCGTCACGCATTCCTCCGGCAATCATGGCCAGGCGCTGGCCTGTGCGGCGCGCATGCTCGGGATGCCGGCGCTGATCGCCATGCCGGCCGATGCGCCGGGCATCAAGGTCGAAAGCACGCGCCGTTGGGGCGCTGAGATCCATCCCTTCGACCGCCATGGCGTCGACCGCGACGCGCTGGCGCGGCAACTGGCGGAAGCGCGCGGCGCGACGCTGATCCCGCCCTTCGACCATCCGCACGTCATCGCCGGCCAGGGCACCGTGGCGCTGGAACTGATCGAGGATGCGAAGGCGCTCGGCCTCTCGCTCGATGCGCTGGCGGTCTGCACCGGCGGCGGCGGGCTGATCGCCGGCTGCGCCCTAGCGGCCGAGGCGCTGGCGCCCGAGGCCGAGGTCTGGGCGGTGGAGCCGGAGGGCTGGGACGACACCCGCGCCAGCCTCGAGGCCGGCCGCCGGATTGCAGCCGATGGAAAGGGCGACGGCTTCTGCGACGCGCTGCTGTCGCGGCAGCCGGGCGCCCTCACCTTCGCCATCAACCACCCGCGCCTCGCGGGCGGCCTCGCGGTGTCGCGGGCCGAGGTGCTGCGCGCCATGCGCTTCGCCTTCGACCACCTGAAGATCGTGGCCGAGCCCGGCGGCGCGGTAGCCCTGGCCGCGTTGCTGGCGGGACGGCTGGACACCGGCGGGCGCACCATCGGCGTGGTCGTCAGCGGCGGCAATGTGGACCCGGCGGTCTTCGCGCAGGCGCTGACCGCGGCGTGATGCGCCTCGGCCTTCGCCACCGGCCGATCCTCCTGGCCGCGGCGGGGCTCGGGGCACTGGTGATGGCGCTGGGCACGGCGCTCGGACTGCCGCTGCAGACCGCGCTGCTGGTCGGCTGGTGCGTCGGCACCCTCTCCTATGGCGGCGGGACCCTGCGGTTCATGCGGCATGCGACGCCGGCGCAGATGCGGCGCAGGGCCGACTTGCTGGACGAGGGCGAGGCGGCGATCCTGACCGCCAGCCTCGCCGCGGCGATCGCCTCCATCGCCGCCGTCGCCTGGTTCCTGGCCTCGAAGACCGGCAGCATGGGGCCGGCCGAAGTCTCGCTGGCGCTGGTCTCGATCGCCCTATCCTGGGTCTTCGTCCACCTGCTGTTCGCGGTGCGCTACGCGCATGAATACTGGCAGGCCGGTGGCGGGTTGGACTTCCCCGGCGACGAGGACCCGGAATTCGGCGAGTTCCTCTATTTCGCCTTCACCATCGGCATGACCTTCCAGACCTCGGACGTCGCCGTCTCCAAGCGGCTGCTGCGCCAGCTCACGCTGGTGCATGCGCTGGTGTCCTTCCTGTTCAACGTCGTCATCCTGGCGGCGGCGGTGAACGTGACGGCGGGGCTGGTCGGCTGAAGGCGATCCCCTAGGCAGAGCCGCCATGGCCTTGCCGGTCGCTGCCTGCGCAGGTCGCCATGCCGCGGGGGCCGTGCCGAGGTGCCGATCCACCGCGCCAGCGGCGGCGGTCCCTGCGGCCCCGTGCCCAAGCCTGGAACCGCAAGCGGGCCGGGTCGGCGTGCCCACCCTTCGGTGCGGCACGCCCGCCCGGTCCCTTCCCTGCAGGGCAGGATCCCGCCGTCGGATGATCCCGGCCTTCGGCGATTGCCGTCAGCCGCCGGCCGCCATGCCCGAGCGCAGGCGCGACCATGCCCCATGCGCAAAGGGCGCCGCGGCCGGGGGCTCGGACCCCGCCGGCCAGCAGGCTGCGCCGCCGCCGGAGCGGCGCCGGGGCTCCACGCCGTCCAGCAGCGCGGCGACGACGTCGCGCACCGAGCGGCCCGCGGCATGGCGGTGGCGCCGCAGCGGCAGGCGGGGATTCCAGGGCATCATCCGTCGATCCTCCCTGCGTGCCGCCGCGGCGGTCGGTCAGCGCGCGGCCGGCTGGCCGCGCTCGGCGCAGGCCCAGCCATGCGAATGGACCAGGCCGTCGTCGTAGGGCTCCTCCTCCGGATGCGCCGACATGGCGGCGGCGATCTCCGCGCCGGCCATCGGCCCGGCCGGGGGCGGCGGCTCGGTGGCCCAGCCGTGGGAATGCACCAGGCCGTCGTCGTAATCGTCGTTGGACATGGGACCGTTTCCTTGTGCTTGGGAGCCGTGGGGAGATCCCGCGCCGGCGCACCGGCGCGGGGGTGGTGGTCAGTGCGCCGGGGCGTGCTCGTCGTGGAACTGCGCCGCCTCGGTGCTGGTCGCCAGCGCGGTGGTGCTGGACTGGCCGCCGCCAGCGGCGGTGGCGACGGCATCGAAGTAGCCGACGCCGACCTCGCGCTGGTGGCGCACTGCGGTGAAGCCCTCGGACTCCGCCGCGAATTCGGCCTGCTGCAGCTCGCTGTAGGCGCCCATGCCGCGGTCCTTGTAGCCGCGCGCCAGCTTGAACATGGACAGGTTCAGGCTGTGGAAGCCGGCCAGGGTCACGAACTGGAACTTGTAGCCCATGGCGCCGAGCTCGCGCTGGAACTTGGTCGCCGCCTCGACGCCCATCTTGCGCTGCCAGTTGAAGCTGGGGCTGCAGTTGTAGGCCAGCATCTTGCCCGGGAACTCGCGCTGGATGGCTTCCGCGAACATCCGCGCGTCGTTCAGGTCGGGGTCCGAGGTCTCCCACCACAGCAGGTCGGCGTAAGGCGCATAGGCCAGGCTGCGGGCGATGGCGTAGTCCTTGCCGCAACCCGGCCTGATGCGGAAGAAGCCTTCCGGCGTGCGGTCGTTGCCGATGAACGGGCGGTCGCGCTCGTCGACGTCGGAGGTGAGCAGCTGGGCGCTCTCGGCATCCGTGCGGCAGAGCAGCACGGTCGGCACGCCCTCCACGTCGGCCGCGAGGCGCGCCGCGTTCAGGGTGCGGATATGCTGGGCGATCGGCACCAGCACCTTGCCGCCGAGATGGCCGCACTTCTTCTCGGACGCGAGCTGGTCCTCGAAATGGACGCCCGCGGCGCCGGCATCGATCATCGCCCGCATCAGCTCGTAGGCGTTCAGCGCGCCGCCGAAGCCGGCTTCCGCGTCCGCCACGATCGGCGCCATCCAATGCGTGGTGTCGCCCTTGCCCTCCTGCACCGCGATCTGGTCGGCCCGGCGGAGCGAGTTGTTGATCCGCCGCACCACGTTCGGCACGCTATCCACGGGGTAGAGCGACTGGTCCGGGTACATGGTGCCGGCGGTGTTGGCATCCGCCGCCACCTGCCACCCCGACAGGTAGATCGCCTTCAGCCCGGCCTTCACCTGCTGCAGCGCCTGCATCCCCGTCAGCGCGCCGAGCGTGGTCACCTGCGGCTCGGTCTTCAGCAGCTGCCAGAGCCGGCGGGCGCCCATGTCGGCCAGGGTGTGCTCGATCCGGAAGCTGCCGGACAGCTTCGCCACGTCGGCCGGGGTATAGTCGCGGCGGATGCCGTCGAAGCGGCCGGGCTCGGGGCGGCCCCCGCCGAAGCTGCCGTCGGGCGCATGGGTGGGGGCGGGTGTCTGGCGCATCGCGTATTCTCCTGAGGCCGGCGGTCCCGGCTGGCAGGGTCAATAATTCACATTGCGGCGCCGAAGTTGAGCTCCTATTGCTGTGAAAAGCGGCAAAGCGGTTGCCGTTTTAACAATGCACTTGTGAATTTCGTAAAGGCAGTGAAGCATGGCGCGTGCGCTGATCGGCCGGACCGTCCGCCGGCTGCGGCAGGAAAAGGGGTTGGCGCAGCAGGCCCTGGCCGCCCGGCTCGGCATCTCGGCCAGCTACCTCAACCTGATCGAGCACGACCAGCGGGCGGTCACCGCCACCCTGCTGATCAAGCTGACCGAGGCACTGCAGGTCGACATCGCCGCGCTGTCGGGCATGCGGGAGAAGGCGATCGAGACCGGGCTGCGCGAGGTCATGGCCGACCCGCTGCTCGGCCTCGACCAGGTGCCGGAGGAGGAGGTCTCGACGCTGGCCGGCAGCGCGCCCAACGCGGCCCGCGCCATGCTGGCGCTCTACCGCGCCTGGCGCGTGGCGCGGGAGGATTCCGGCGGCATCGCCCTGCCGACCGGCCGGCGCATCCTGCTGCCGACCGAGGAGGCGCGCGACTTCTTCCACGACCGCAGCAACCACTTCGCCGAGCTGGAAGCGGCGGCGGAGGCGATCGCCGCCGAGATGGGCGTCACCGCGCCGTCCGAGATGAACCACGCCGTGGCGCAGCGGCTGCGGCAGAAGCACGGGCTCTCGGTCAGCGTCACCGCCCTGCCCGGCGCGCTGCGGCGCTACGACCCGGTCGGCCGCCGGCTCGACCTGTCGGAGACGCTGCCGCGCGAGAGCCGCGGCTTCCACCTGGCCTTCCAACTGATGCTGCTCGAGGCCGGAGAGGCGGTGCAGGCGGCGATGGCGGGGTTCGAGGCCTCCTCGACCGAGGCGGCGCAGCTCATCCGCATCGGCCTGCTGAACTATGCCGCGGCGGCGCTGCTGATGCCCTATGGCCCCTTCCTGGCGGCGGCGCGGGAGCTGCGGCACGACCTGGAGGCGCTGGCGGCGCGCTTCGGCGTCTCCTTCGAGCAGGCCTGCCACCGCCTCACCACCATGCAGCGCCCGGGCGAGGCGGCGCAGCGCGGCGTGCCCTTCTTCTTCCTGCGGGTCGATCCCGCCGGCAATGTCGGCAAGCGCCTGGCCGCGGCCGGCTTCCCCTTCGCCCGCTTCGGCGGCTCCTGCCCCAAATGGATCGTGCACCAGGCCTTCGCCACGCCGGGCAGCATGCGGGTGCAGCTGGCGCAGCTGCCGGACGGCGGCAGCTTCCTGTGTTTCGCGCGTACCGTGCACGGCGTGGCGGCGCATTGGGGGGAGCCGGCGCCGGTCTATGTCGTCGCCATGGGCTGCGACCTCGCCCGCGCCTCCGAGGTCGTCTACGGCGACGGGCTCGACCTCGACAAGGCGATGGTCGGCATCGGCCTGTCCTGCCGGCTGTGCGACCGGATGGATTGCCGCAGCCGCGCCTTCCCGCCGCTCGAGCACCGGCTCTCGCTCGACCCCATGGTGGCGAGCGACGCGCCCTACCGGTTCGAGCCGCCGAGGAAGCGCCTTACTCCGGCGTGATCCGCGAGATCTTCTGCCCGTCCAGCGTTAGCGCCGCCATCAGCCCTTGCTGGCCGAAGGTCACGGCATAGACGTCCTGGCTCATTGTCGTGGAGGTCAGGCTGCCGGCCAGGCCGGCATCCAGCGCCACCACGCTCGGCCCGGTGCCGATCTCCCAGCCCTGGCTCCGGCGGAAGAAGTCGAGCGCCTCCTCGGTCATGATGAACATCGCCAGGCCGTAGCTCTGCGCGCCGATCTGCAGGCCGAAGCTGGCGCCTGCGATGTTGTAGTAGCCGGTGGTCTCGGCGCCCTCGACCATGGCGCCGTTGCCGTACTGGCCGCCGAAGACAAAGCCGCCGCGGATGATGTGCGGGAAGACCAGGATGGCCTCGGCGTTCTCGGCCAGGATGCGGGTGCCGTCCTGTTCCCGCAGCCGGGCCAGGGCGGGCGCCACGGCCGCGTCGATCTCCCGCTTCGTCGCGGCGCGGGCGGTGCCGGGCCGGGCGAGCAATGGCAGCAGCGGCAGGGCGAGCGCCGCAAGGCGGCGACGGGCAATCGGCATGGGTCCTCCCCCCGGAACGGTATGCCGTTTACGCCCCGCCGCGCCGCCCGCGCAACATCAGGCGCCGGGGTGGATCCGGGTGATCTTGGTGCCGTTCAGGGCGAGCGCCGCCATCAACCCCTGCTGGCCGAAGGTGATGGCATAGACCGGCTCGGTCAGCGTGGTGATCGACGCATTGGCCTGCAGCCCCTTGTCGAGCGCGACGACGCTCGGCCCGGTGCCGATCTCCCAGCCATCCGCCTTCTGCAGCGCGACCAGAGCGGATTCCTGCATGAAGAACATCGCCAGTCCGGCCGCCTGGGCGCCGGCCAGCAGGCCGAGCGAGAGGCCGGCGATGGAATAGTAGCCATCGGTCCGGCCGCCGCGCAGCAAGGCGCCCTCGCCGTACTGGCCGCCGACGATGAAGCCGCCGCTGACGATGCGCGGAAAGACCAGCGTCGCGCGCGCCTCGCGCAGCAGCGGCTCGGTATTCGGCAGTTCGCGCAGGCGGAGAAGGGCGGCGGCGACATCGGCGTCGATCTCGCGCCGCGTGGCGGCGCGGGCGGGCGACGGGGCGAGGCCGGGCGCGGCCAGCGCACCGGCGAGCAATGCGAGGCGGGACACCTGCCGACGGGTGGGGGTCTGCATCGGGAACCTCCATGGGGGTGCCGATGGCGCGAACCCGCCCCCGGCGCCCGGTTGCCCCGGCCGCATGCCGTGATGCGGCCGGGGATGGCGGAGGAGCCTATCGCGGTTTGCCGCCGGAGGTGAAGGCGCCGCCGCGGCGGGGCGTTTCCGGCCCGGCCCGACCGAGCCGCGCGCCGGCCTACCCCTTCACGTCCATCGCCTGGCGCAGCCCGTCCGCCAGCAGGTTGAAGCAGATGCTCGTCACGAAGATGCAGGCGCCCGGCAGCACCGCCACCCAGGGCTGCACGTAGATCGCGGTGCGCAGCGTGTTCAGCATCAGGCCCCATTCCGGCTCCGGCGGCTTGGTGCCGAGGCCGAGGAAGCTGAGGCCGGAGGCGATGATCATGCAGACCGAGATCAGCGAGGTCGCATAGACGAAGATCGGCCCCAGCACGTTGCCCAGCACATGGACCCGCACGATGGTGAAGCCGGACGCGCCCGAGGCCCGCGCCGCGTCGACGAAGTCGAGGTTGCGCACCCCCTGCGTCACGCTTTCCGCCACCCGGATGATCTGCGGGATGAAAACCAGCGTCAGCGCCAGGATGGCGTTGAAGATGCCGGCCCCGAGCGCGCCCGAGATGGCGACCGCCAGCAGCACGGAGGGGAAGGCGTAGAAGACATCGGTCGTGCGCATGATCGCCATGTTCATCCGGCCGCCGACGAAGCCGGCGATGACGCCGAGCGTGGTGCCGACGACGAAGGCGATGACCACCGGCGCGATGCCCATGAACCAGGAGAGCCGCCCGCCGTAGAGCAGCCGGGTCAGGATGTCCCGCCCCAGCTCGTCCGTGCCGAGCAGGTAGTTGGGCGTGCCGATCGGCTTCAGCCGGCGGATCATGCTGCCCTGGTAGGGATCGTGCGGCGCGATCAGCGGGGCGAAGACGATCGCCAGCAGCATCAGCAGCAGGATGGAGCCACAGACGATGGTGACCGGGTCGCGCCGGACGCGTTTCCAGACGCCGGCCCAATAGCCCTCGGACTTCGCCTGGACCTGCCTGGCCTGGACCGCGAGTTCCGCTTCGGCGGCGGTGGGGGTGGTGGCCGTGCTCATCGATTTGGCCTCCTGGAAAAAAGGGCGGACCGGTTCAGACTTTCGGGCTTGGCGGCCCGGCGTTCATCGGGCCGCATCAGCCACGCTTGATCCGGGGGTCGAGTGCCGTCTGCACCAGGTCGACGCAGAGGTTCAGCGCGACGAAGAACATCGCCAGGACCAGGATCGTGCCCTGCAGCACCGGCAGGTCACGCTGGAAGATGGCGCTGTTCAGCAGCAGGCCCGTGCCCGGCCAGGAGAAGACCGTCTCCACCAGGATCGACCCGCCCATGAGGTAGCCGAGCTGCAGGCCCATGACCGCCAGCGCGTTCGGCGCCGCGTTCTTCACCACGTGCAGGAAGACGCCCCAGCGGGTCAGCCCCTTGCCGCGCAGGGCCACGACGAATTCCTGGTTCATGATCTCGGCGACGATGCCGCGCACGGTGCGCGTGACGATGCCCATCGGGATGACCGAGAGCGTCACCGTCGGCAGCACCAGGTGCTTCACATGGTCCCAGTCCCAGCCCCAGTCCGATGATCCGCCCGGCCCCGCCCCCATGGCCGGCAGCCAGTTGAGCTGCACCGAGAAGATCACCACCATCACCATGCCGAGCCAGTAATGCGGCACCGAGACGCCGGCGACCGCGACGCCGACGGCGGTGCGGTCGAGCACCGAGCCGCGGAAGGTGCCGGCCAGCCCGCCCAGCACGCAGCCCAGCACGAAGCCGAGCGACGACGCGGCGAAGGCCAGCATCAGCGTATTGCCGATCGCCGAGTGCAGGTCGGCCCAGACCGGCCGCCCCGTCGCCAGCGAGCGGCCGAGGTCGCCGACCGCGACCTTCGACAGCCAGAGCCCGAACTGCACGAGCAGCGGCTTGTCGAGCCCGTAGTCGCGGCGGACCTGATCCACCACGTCGGCCGGCGCATCCGGCGGGACGATGGCGTTGATCGGGTCGCCCGGGGCGATCTGCACCAGCATGAAGCAGACGAAGCCGACCGCCAGCGCGATCGGCACCGCATAGAAGACCCGGCGCAGCAGGTAGAGAAGCATCGGGGGACCCCTTGGGTGTTACTGGATGGAAGGCAAGCGGAGATCGACGAACCAGCTCTGCGGCTGGACGAAGCCCTTGACGCGGGGCGACATGGCGCGCGGCGAGACGTCGTGCGCGATCCAGATGAACAGCGCCTCCTCGACCCCTGCCGCATGCAGCTTGGCCAGCGCCGCGTCGCGCGCCGCGGGCTCGAAGGTGTTGCGGGCCTCGCGGATCATCGCGTCGAAGCGCGGGTCGTTGAAGAGGCCCCAGTTGTTCGACACCGGGGCGGCCATCTTGCTGTCGTAGAACCGCACCAGGGCGAAGAAGGGGTCCATGGTGGAGATCGAGACGTTGATCGCATGCGCCCCGCGCGCCGAGGGCGCGGCGCAGCCCTGGCGCCAGTTGGTGAACAGCGTGTTCCAGTCCACCACGTCGAACTCGACATTGACGCCAATGGTCTTCAGGTCCTGCTGCAGGAACTCGTTCATCGGCAGCGGCTGCATCTGGCCAGATCCGCTGGGGCTGATCTGCACCTTGAGGTTGAGCGGCTTGCCCGGGCCATAGCCGGCCTCGGCCAGCAGGCGCTTGGCCTCGGCCTTGTCGGTGCGGATGCGGAAGTCGGGATTGCCCCACCAGGGATGGCCCGGCCCGACAGTGCCGACCGAGGGCTCCATGAAGCCGCCGAGCAGCTGCTTCAGGCCGTCGCGGTCGATCGCCAGGTTCAGCGCCCGGCGCACCCGCACGTCCTTCAGCGGGCTCTCGCCGGCGAAGCAGGGCTGCCAGGGCCAGAAATGCGGCTGCAGGTTCTGCTGGATGACCATGCCGCGCGCCTTCAACTGCGGCACGCTGTCGGGCGCCGGCGCCTCGATCCAGTCGACCTGGCCGGAGAGCAGCGCGGCGGTGCGGGCATTCGCCTCCGGGATCGGCAGCAGGACGATCTTCTCCGCCTTCGCCTTCTCGCCCCAATAGGCCTCGTTGCGGGCGTATTCGGCCCGCTCGCGCGGCACGAGGCGGGTCAGGCGGAAGGCGCCGGTGCCGGACGGCGCGGCGGCGAAGGCGTTCCAGGCGGCCTCGGCGCTCGGCGCCGCGGCGCGCAGCCTCTCCCATTGCGCCGGGCTGGCCATGAAGAGGTTGGTCAGGTTGATCGGCAGGAAGCTGTCGGGCTCGCTCGTGATCAGCGCGACCGTCAGGTCGTCGACCTTCTCCGCCCGGCGCAGCGCCGGCATGCGCGTCGCGGTCAGGCCGACCTGGCGCGGGTCGAACTGCGGCGCCTCCCGGTCCAGCACCTTGCGGACGTTCCAGACCACCGCATCGGCGTTGAAGTCCGAGCCGTCGTGGAATTTCACCCCCGGCCGCAGCCTGAAGATCCAGCGGGTCTTGTCCGCCGCATCGACCTCCCAGGAGGTCGCCAGGTTGGCCACCAGCGGCGTCGGCCGGTCGCCGCGCGAGAGGTCCCAGGCGGTCAGCGCATCGAACAGCGGGATCCCGGTGAAGCGGTTGCCCTCGAAGCCCTGGTCGGGCTGGCCATGGGTCAGCGGGATGTCGGCCGCGGTCATGCCGATGCGGATGGTCCCCTGCGCCTGGCCCGGACCGGGCGTGAGGCCCGGCAGCACGGCGAGGGTGGCGGCCATGAGCAGTCGCCGAAGGGTCATGGAAGGCGTCTCCCGGTCGGGTCTTGTGCGGGTGCTCGGGGCACCGGGCTGCGGCATCGCAAGCCCTGTGCCAGCCCGAAGCGCAGGCCGCCCGGACGGCGCCGGCGCCCCGATGCCCAAGCCGGCGGCAGACTGCCTGCCCCGGCGGCGCCTACCGAACGGCGGCTCCATTAGAGCGCCCTTAAGCCCCACTGCGGCACTCTGCGCCCGACAGCGGCGGCGCGGGGGCGATGGCAGGCAAGGGCAAGGGCGGTCGCAACGCGGGCGCGACCATCGTCATCAGGTGGGAAGAGGGCGGCGGGGACGGGCACCATGGCGGCGCCTGGAAGGTCGCCTATGCCGATTTCGTCACGGCAATGATGGCCTTCTTCCTGCTGATGTGGCTGCTGAACGCCACCTCGGACGACCAGCGCCGCGGCCTGGCCGACTATTTCGCGCCCTCCAACGCGCTCGGCCGCAGCGCCACCGGCTCGGGCGAGCCCTTCGGCGGCAGCAGCCCGAACTCCGACGGCACCATGGTTTCCGACAACGGCGCCATCCGGATCGAGCAGGGCCGCGCCCCGGTCCGGCTCGACATCGAGGATGACGGCCAGTCCGATGCCCCGCCCGAGACCGCCGCGCCGCAGCCGCCGCAGCCGCCGGGGGATGCGGCGCCGCAGGCCTCCGGCGCCGTCGTCGCCGAAGGCACCGCCGCCCCCGGCACCACCGCGGCCGCCGGAGCGGCCGAGGCCGCCGCGCTGGGCGAGGCCGCGCTGCGCGCCGAACTGGCGAGGCGCGAGGCCAGCGCCTTCGAGCAGGCGGCCGCCGAGATCCGCGCCGCGGTGCAGGACGACCCGGCGCTCGCCGACCTCGCCCGGCAGCTGGTGGTCGAGCAGGTGCCGGAGGGGCTGCGCATCCAGATCCTCGACGCCGAGCGGCAGGCGATGTTCCCGGTCGGCGGCGCGGCGCCGAACGACCGCGCCCGCGCCCTGCTGGCCAAGGTGGCGGCCGTCGCGGCGCGGCTGCCGAACGGGCTCGCCATCGCCGGCCATACCGATGCGACACCCTTCCGCGGCGCCGACCGCTCCAACTGGGAGCTCTCGGCCGAGCGGGCCAATGCGGTGCGCCGCCTGCTGCTCGATGCCGGGATCGCCGAAGCGCGGCTGCAGAGCGTCGCCGGCCATGCCGACCGCATGCCGCTGCTGCCGCAGGATCCGCTGGCCGCCGGCAACCGCCGCGTCGCCATCACCCTGCTGCGCGCGGTTCCTGCCGCGCCCAATGCCGCACCATGACGACGATCGGCGGCCTGGTCTTCCTGCTGGCCTGCGTCTTCGGCGGCTACGTGCTGGCGGGCGGCAAGTTCGACATCATCCTGCATGCCCTGCCGCACGAGATGCTGACCATCGGCGGCGCCGCCATCGGCGCCTTCGTCATGGCCAACAGCATCGGCGATATCAAGCATGTCGCCGGCGGCTTCGGCAAGATTCTGAAGGGCGCGCGCTACAAGAAGGCTGACTACGTCGAGATGCTGAGCCTGCTGTACTTCTTCGTGCGCCTCGCCCAGACCAAGGGCGCCATGGCGCTCGAGCCGCATATCGAGAAGCCGGAGGAAAGCAGCGCCTTCGGCAAGTTCCCGAAGATCCAGAAGGACCACCACGGCGTCGCGCTGATCTGCGACTACCTGCGCATGGTCGGCATGAACGCCGACGACCCGCACCAGATCGAGGACGTGATGGCGCGCGAGCTGAAGAAGATCCTGGTCGAGGAGCTGCACCCGAGCCACGCCCTGCAGTCGGTGGCCGATGCGCTGCCGGCGCTCGGCATCGTCGCCGCGGTGCTCGGCGTCATCAAGACCATGGCCAGCATCGACCAGCCGCCGGCGATCCTCGGCGGCATGATCGGCGGCGCGCTGGTCGGCACCTTCATGGGCGTGCTGCTGGCCTATGGCATGGTCGGGCCGATGGCCGCCCGGCTGAAGGGCGTGGTGGAGGAGGAGGCGAAGTACTACGAGGTCATCCGCGCCGTGCTCGTCGCCCACCTGCACGGCAATGCGCCGCAGGTGGCGGTCGAGACCGGCCGCAAGATGGCCCCCACCGCCCTGATGCCGAGCTTCCAGGAGCTGGAGGCGGCGCTGCAGGACCTGCAGGTCGCTTGACGGAAGGCGGGCGCGGGGGCAGGCAACCGGCATGGACCACCCCGACTTCCCGCATTCCCACTCACCCTTCCACGCGCATCTCGGCGTGCAGGTCGCCGAATGGCGCGACGGCCATGCGAAGTTGGTCTGCGATACGGAGGCGCACCACGCCAACCGCTCCGGCATCGTCCACGGCGGCGTCGTGCTGGCGATGATCGACCAGGCCGCGGCCTTCGCCGGCCTGTACTGCCCGGACCCGGCGCGGGTGCGGCGCGCGGTCACGCTCGACCTCGACTGCCGCTTCACCGGCCAGGCCGCGATCGGCGGCCGGCTGACCGCGGAGGGCCGGGTCGTCACCGCCGGCCGCAACATCTTCTTCTGCCGGACCGAGGTGTTCGACGCCGAGGGCCGGCTGGTCGCCTTCGGCGCCTCCACCCACCGATACCGCGCCGGCAGCGGCGATCCGCGGGGCGTGCCCATCGAGGGCTAGGCCGCGATCGTCCTGAGCGGAAACCCGCAGGACGTGAAGCGCTGGCTCAACAAAGCCCGGACCGATGTTGTCCTGATACCGTCAAGGCAACATCGGTCTAGGTCCGCAGCAGCGCCGCCGCCGCCGCGGGCCCGGCCAGGATCTCGATGCTGCGGGCCAGGTCGACCGGCCGCAGCCCGTCCGGCCGCCGCGCCCGGCCGCCGAGCGCGCCGAGGCTGGCGGTGAGGTCGCGCAGCGCCTGGTCATAGGCCGGCGCGCCGCCGAGCCTCCGCCCGGCGCCTTCCAGCGCCCGCAGCCGCCGCGCCCCCTGCTCCATGTCCTCGACCTCGGCATCGGTCACCGCCGGCGCCTCGGCCAGCCGCAGCGCCGGCGCCACCAGCTGCCGCTCGGCCGCCGCCAGGAAACCGGCCCGGCAGGCCTCGTCCGCGGCGCGGCGGCAAGCCTGCACCTGGCGCTGCCGGTCGCTGCCGAGCAGCGCGCAATTCTCGAGGTCCTCCAGCCGGTGCGCGGTCAGCAGCGCCATCTCGGCCGCGGCCTGCGGGTCGAGCGTGGCGAAGGGCGGCGGCGGCGCCGCCAGCACCTGGTCCACCGCCTGCAACGCGACCGCCCGTGCCGCCGGATCCAGCCCGGCCGCCAGTTGCGCCAGGGCGCCCGGCTCGCTCGCCCGCTGCAGCAGCGTCGCCAGCGTGGCCGAGAGCGGGCCCGGCCCGGCCGGCGCCACCGCGCCGAGCGCGGCGCGCGCGAGCTCGGCCGGCGGCCCGGCGACCGCGCTGGCCAGCGCCGCCCAGATCGCCGGCCCGGCC
>NZ_SMSJ01000114.1 GCF_004355005.1 Dankookia rubra | reverse complement strand
CCTCGGTCCCGCCCCGGGCCCGCCGGGGGCCGAGGCGGCGGCGGAAAGCGCCGCGGCCGGGGCGGCGGCGCCGGTCGGGCTCGGGCTGCTCGGCTTGCAGGACAGCGGCGACCGGGCGGCGCGGGACCAGGCGGCGCGCCGCCGCGCCGAGTCGATCCTGCAAGAGTTGCAATCCCTGCAGCGCGAACTGCTGCATGACGGTCCCGACATGAACCGGCTGGAACGGCTCGCCGCCCTCGAAACGGGGGAGGACGGCGCGGACCCCTCCCTGAGGGATGCGGTCCAATCCGTTGTCCTGCGCGCCCGGGTGGAACTGGCGCGGCGGGGCTGGAACGCTTCCGTGTCGAAGAAGTGAAAAGCCGCGACTATCAGCAATTTGCGCGGAGGGAACCCTTGGCTTTCGCCGCGGGGCGCTTGTATGGTCCGGCCAACTTCGGGGTTGGGCGCCAAGGCCCGGGCCCCGGCCGGAATGGGGTCGTCCAAACAATGCTCATCACCCTCCCGCCCGACTACCGCCCGACCGACAACGAAGAATTCATGAATGGCCAGCAACTGGCCTATTTCCGCCAGAAGCTGCTGCGCTGGCGCCAGGACCTGCTGCGCGAGGCCGGGGATACCCTCGCCAGCCTCTCCGTCGGCGGCATCGCCGAGGCCGACCTGACCGACCGCGCCAGCGTCGAGACCGACCGCGCGCTCGAGCTCCGTACCCGCGACCGCGCCCGCAAGCTGATCTCAAAGATCGACCAGGCGCTCGAGCGGATCGAGAACGGCACCTACGGCTATTGCGAGGAGACCGGCGAGCCGATCGGCCTGCGCCGCCTCGAGGCCCGGCCGATCGCCACCCTGTCGATCGAGGCGCAGGAGCGCCACGAGCGCATGGAGCGCGTCCACCGCGACGACTGAGCCCGGCCGCCAGCACCTGCTTCCCACGATGGCCGGCCCCGTGCCGGCCATCTTGATTCCGAGGACCGCCATGCGTCTCGCCAACCGCCACGCGCTGGTCACCGGCGCCGCCTCCGGCATCGGCCTCGCCACGGCGCGGCGCTTCCTGGCCGAGGGCGCCAGGGTCGCGCTGCTCGACCGCGACGCGGCGGCGCTGGCGCGGGCCGCGGCGGAACTCGGCGCGCCCGGCTTCCCGGTCGACGTCGCCGACCCCGAGTCGGTCGCCGCCGCGGTCGAGGCGGCCGCCGCCGCGCTCGGCGCGCTGGACGCCGTGGTGAATGCCGCCGGCATCAGCCGCGTCGCCTCCCCGGCCGAGACCACGCCGGCGCTCTGGCGCGAGGTGATGGCGGTGAACCTCGACGGGCCCTTCCATGTCTGCCGGGCCGCGCTGCCGCATCTCCGCCGGGCGGGGGGGCGGCGTCCCGCCTCCGGCGGGCGGGGCAAGCATCGTCAACCTCGCCTCCGCCGCCGGCCTGGTTCCCCGCCCGAACTACGGCGCCTATGGCGCCTCCAAGGGCGGGCTGCTGATGCTGACTCGCTGCCTGGCGCTCGACCTCGCGCCCGAGGGGATCCGGGTCAACGCGGTCTGCCCCGGCGCCATCCTGACCCCGATGGTCGAGGAGACCATGGCCGCCCAGCCCGACCCGGCTTCGGCGCAGCGCGCCTTCCTCGCCCGCTACGCGCTCGGCCGCTTCGGCACCGCCGAGGAGGTGGCCGGCGCCGTGCTCTACCTCACCAGCGCCGAGGCGGCCTACGTCACCGGCTCGGCGCTCGGCGTCGATGGCGGCTCCGCCTGGCATTGAGCCGCGGCGCATCGCCCTCGCCGCGGCGGCGCGCTCCGGCGGCCTGCCTTAACCGCCGCTTCATCCGGCGGGTGCGAGGCTGCGCCGGCCCATGCTCTCGCTCAGCGCCTCGCTGGCTGCCTCGCTGTTCGGCGTGGCGGCGTCCAGCGCCACCTCCTCCGGCGGCCCCGCCTCGGCGATCGTCGCGCTGAAGGCCGCCCAGGCGAAGGGGGCCGAGGCCAAGGGCGTGGCGGCGGAACGGCAGGATCCCGTCACCATCACCGCGCTCAAGCAGTTCGAATCGGCGGTGGCCAAGGCAAAGGACGTGAAATCGGCACTGCAGGACCCGCGGGTGCTGGCGGTGCTGCTGCCCTCGCTCGGCCTGGCCGACCAGGCCGCCTATCCCGGCCTGGTGCAGCGGGCGCTGCTGGCCGACCCGGAGGACACCAAGGGGCTGCTCGCCAGCCTCGACAGCCGGTTCAAGGCGGCGGCCGCCACGCTGGACCTGAAGAACAAGGGCCTGGACGGGCTGCGCGACCCGGCGCTGCTGAAGAACCTCGAGACCGGCTACGTCCAGTACCAGTACCAGCAGGGGCTGGACGACAGGAATGCCGGCATGTCGGACGCGCTCTACTTCATCCGGAACGCCGCGGCCAAGACCGATGTCTACGGCATCCTCGGCAATGCGGTGATGCGGCGGGTGGTGACCGGGGCGCTCGGGCTGCCGGCGCAGATCGCGGTGCAGTCGGTCGAGACCCAGGCGCGGGCCATCACCTCCCGCATGAAGGTCGCCGACCTGCAGGACCCGAAGAAGGTGCAGGCCCTGGCGCAGCGCTACGTCATGGCCCAGGCCGGGACCGCATCCGGGACCGCCTCCGGCACCGGCAGCACGGGCAGCCTGCTCTCGCTGTTCGGCTGACCTCACGCCGGCGTTGCATCGCCGCGCCGGCTGTCCTACCTCTCCCACCGGGCCACGCCCCCCCACCGGGGCGCATTCGCTTCTGGAAGGGAGCCGCATCATGGCGATCGCCACCAAGCCGGACCTGCGTCCGCAGAATCCCCGTCCGGCCGCAAGGCCGGCCAATCCAAGATTTTCCTCAGGTCCCTGCGCCAAGCGTCCCGGCTGGACGCTGGACGCGCTCTCGGGCGCCTTCCTCGGCCGCAGCCACCGCGCCAAGGACCCCAAGGCCCGCCTCGCCGAGGTGATCGAGCGCTCGAAGGCGATCCTCGGCCTGCCCGAGGGCTGGCGGCTCGGCATCGTCCCGGCCTCCGACACCGGCGCGGTGGAGATGGCGCTCTGGTCGCTGCTCGGCGCCCGCGGCGTCGACGTCCTCGCCTGGGAAAGCTTCTCGAAGGACTGGGCGACCGACGTGCTGAAGCAGCTCAAGCTGAAGGACGCCCGCGTCATCGACGCGCCCTATGGCCGCCTGCCCGACCTCGCCGGCATCGACGGCACCCGCGACCTGGTCATGGTCTGGAACGGCACCACCTCCGGCGTCCGCCTGGCCGATGCCGGTTTCATCCCGGCCGGGCGCGAGGGCCTGGTGATCTGCGACGCCACCAGCGCCGCCTTCGCCATGGACCTCCCCTACGACAAGCTCGATGTGGTCACCTGGTCCTGGCAGAAGGTGCTCGGCGGCGAGGCCGCGCACGGCATGCTGGCGCTGAGCCCCCGCGCGGTCGCCCGGCTCGAGAGCTACACTCCGCCCTGGCCGATGCCGAAGATCTTCCGCATGACCAAGGCTGGCCGCCTCAACGAGGGCATCTTCAAGGGCGAGACGATCAACACGCCCTCGATGCTCGCGGTCGAGGACGCGGTGGATGGCCTGCGCTGGGCCGAGTCGGTCGGCGGGCTGAAGGGCCTCATCGCGCGGTCCGAGGCGAATCTCGCCGTTATCGCCGGCTGGGTGGCGAAGACGCCGTGGGTCGATTTCCTGGCCGAGGACCCGGCGACGCGGTCCTGCACCTCGATCTGCCTGAAGATCGTGGCACCCTGGTTCACCGCGCTCGATGCCGAGGCGCAGGCGGCGGCGGCGAAGAAGCTGTCGGGCCTGCTGGAGAAGGAGGGCGCGGCGCTCGATGCCGCCAACTACCGCGACGCGCCGCCTGGCCTGCGCATCTGGGGCGGCGCCACGGTCGAGACCAGCGACATCGAGGCGCTGCTGCCCTGGATCGACTGGGCCTTCGCCCAGGTGGCGGCCGAGCATGAGAAGGTGGCCGCCTGATGCCGCGCGTCCTCATCTCCGACAAGCTCTCCCCCGCCGCGATCGAGATCTTCAAGCGGCGCGGGATCGAGGTGGATTTCCGGCCGGGCCTCAGCCCGGCCGAGTTGCGCGCCATCATCGCGCCCTATGACGGGCTCGCGGTGCGCAGCGCGTCGAAGGTGACGCGCGAGCTGATGGAGGCCGCGCCGAACCTGAAGGTGGTGGGACGCGCCGGCATCGGCGTCGACAACGTCGACGTCACCAGCGCGACCGCGCGCGGCGTCGTGGTGATGAACACGCCCTACGGCAACGCCATCACCACGGCCGAGCATGCCATCGCCATGATGTTCGCCCTCGCCCGGCAGCTGCCGGAGGCCTCCGCCTCCACCAAGGCCGGCCGTTGGGAGAAGAACCGCTTCATGGGCGTCGAGCTCTTCGGCAAGACGCTCGGGCTGATCGGCTGCGGCAATATCGGCTCCATCGTCGCCGACCGCGCGGTCGGGCTGCACATGAAGGTCGTCGCCTTCGATCCCTTCCTCTCGGCGCAGCGCGCCGTCGAGCTCGGGGTCGAGAAGGTCGAGCTGAACGAGCTGCTGGAGCGGGCCGACTTCGTCACGCTGCACACGCCGCTGACCGAGCAGACCCGCAACATCCTCTCGCGCGAGAACATCGCCCGGCTGCGGAAGGGCGTGCGCATCATCAACTGCGCCCGCGGCGGGCTGGTGGACGAGGCGGCGCTCTACGACGCGCTGAAGGCGGGCCACGTCGCCGGCGCCGCGCTCGACGTCTTCGAGACCGAGCCGGCGACCGAGAGCCCGCTCTTCGCCCTCGAGAACGTCGTCTGCACCCCGCATCTGGGTGCCGCGACGGCCGAGGCGCAGGAGAACGTGGCGCTGCAGGTGGCCGACCAGATGGCCGACTACCTGCTCACGGGGGCCGTCTCCAACGCCATCAACATGCCCTCGGTCACCGCCGAGGAGGCGCCGCGGCTCAAGCCCTACATGGCGCTGGCCCAGCTTCTCGGCGGCATGGCCGGGCAGCTGACCGCGGCGCAGGGCGCCGAGATCAAGGCGATCCGCGTGGAGTACGAGGGCCATGTCGCCGAGCTGAACCGCCGGCCGCTGACGGCGGCGGCGCTCGCCGGCGTGCTGGCGCCGCTGATGGGCGCGGTGAACATGGTCAATGCCCCCGTCGTGGCGAAGGAGCGCGGGATCGAGGTCGCCGAGACGGTGCACGAGCGCCGCGGCGACTATGCCTCCCTCCTGCGCGTCACCATCGTCACCGACCGGGCGGAGAAGAGCATCGCCGGCACGCTGGTCGGCGACAGCCGGCCGCGGCTGGTCGAGATCAAGGGCATCGCGGTCGAGGCCGATTTCGCGCCGGACATGCTCTACGTCACCAACCAGGACCGCCCCGGCTTCATCGGCCGGTTCGGGATGGTGCTGGCGAATGCCGGCATCAACATCGCCACCTTCCACCTCGGCCGCTCGGGCCAGGGCGGGGACGCGATCTGCCTGGTGTCGCTCGACGGGCCGATCCCGGAGCCGGTGCTGGCCGAGGTGCGGGCGCTGCCGCTGGTGGTGCAGGCGACGCCGCTGCGCTTCTGAGGCAAGCTTGGGAAGGGAAACATATTCCCTCCCCAAGCCCTTTCCTTCCTTTTCGTGGGCCTGGCGCTCGCCGCGCGGCGAATGCAAGACTCACGGAAGTAGATGAGGGGGTTCGGGGGAGAATACCTTCTCCCCCGATCGTCACTCCATGCGCGCGCCGCTGACCTTCACCATCTGCGCCAGCATCGGCCGCTGCTTCGCGGCATGCGCCAGCGCGTCCTCCGGCGTCGACCAGACGCATTTCGCCCCGGTCTGCAGGAAGCGCTGCTGCACCGCCGGGTCGGCGGCGATCTCCTTCATCGCCGCGTTCACCTTGTCGACGATCGGCCGCGGCATGCCGGCCGGCCCGACCCAGGCGCACCACGACGTGATGACGAAGTCGGGCACGCCCGCCTCCGCCATGGTCGGGATGTTCGGCAGCGTGGTCCAGCGCTCCGGACTGGTCACCGCATAAGCCTTCATCCGGCCTTCCTGGATCACCGGGATGTAGCTCGCCAGGTTGTCGATGGCGAAGGTCAGGTCGCCCGAGAGCATGGCCGGGATGATCTGCGCCGCGCCGCGGAAGGGCACGTGCTGGCCGTCGATCTTCAGCCGGTCGCAGAAGCCGCTGCCCGAAAGATGCGCCGTGGTGCCGACGCCGGGGCTGCCGTAGCTGACGCCCTTCGGCTGCGCCTTGGCCCAGTCGATGAACTCCCGCAGCGTGTTCGGCGGGGTGAACTGCGCGGGCGCCACCACCACGTTCGGCAGCTCCCAGTGCATCGAGATGACGGAGAAGTCGGTCTCCGGGTTGAAGGGCAGCTTGGCGTAGAGGAACTGCGCGATCGACAGGTTGGCGATGGTCGCGGGCCCCTGGGTATAGCCGTCCGGCGCCGACTTCGCGATCGCCTCCATCCCGATGTTGCCGGACGCGCCCGGCCGGTTCTCCAGGACGAAGGGCTGGCCGAGCTTCTGCGAGAGCTGGTCGGCGACGATGCGCGCCAGCACGTCGGTCGAGCCGCCCGGCGGCCAGGGAATGATCACGCGGACCGGGCGGTTCGGCCAATCCGAGGTCTGCGCCAGGGCGGGCGCGGCGAGTGGCAGGGCGGTGGCACCCAGCAGCAGGGTGCGGCGATCGAGCATCTTTTCTCTCCCGGCGGGATTGCTTGGACTTGCGGGCTCCATGGCACCGAACGCGGCGTCGGCAAAGGGGGTCGCCGCGGCGGCGCCGCGGGGCCAGACTGCCAGCAGGGGATGAAGAGAACGCCGATGACACCGGACGAATTCCGCCGCGAGGGCCACCGGCTGATCGACTGGATCGCCGATTACCGCCAGCACATCGCCGACCGCCCGGTGATGGCGCAGGTCGCGCCCGGCGAGGTCCGCGCCATGCTGCCGCAAGCTCCGCCGGAAGCGCCGGAGCCGATGGCGGCGGTGCTGGCCGACCTCGACCGCGTGGTCATGCCGGGGATCACCCATTGGCAGTCGCCGCGCTTCTTCGGCTACTTCCCGGCCAATGCCCCGCTGGCCGGCGTGCTCGGCGACCTGGTCTCGACCGGGCTCGGCGTGATCGGCCTGTCCTGGCAGTCCGGCCCGGCGATCACCGAGCTGGAGGAGGTGGTCACCGACTGGGTGCGGCAGATGGTCGGCCTTTCCGCGGCCTGGAGCGGGGTGATCCAGGACACCGCCTCCACCTCCAGCCTGGTCGCGCTGCTCTGCGCCCGGGAACGCGCCAGCGGCTACGCCATGGCGCGCGGCGGGATGCGGCAGGGCGAGGCGCGGCTGCTGGTCTACGCCTCGGCGCAGAGCCACAGCTCGGTCGAGAAGGCGGCGCTGCTGGCCGGCTTCGGCCGCGACCACCTGCGCCTCGTGCCCTGCGACGGACAGCACGCCATGCGCCCGGACGCCTTCACCGCGATGGTCGAGGCGGACCTCGCCGCGGGCCGCCGCCCCTGCGCGGTGGTGGCGACCACCGGCACCACCGCGGTCACCGCCATCGACCCCGTGGGCGCCCTGGCCGCGGTCGCCTCGCGGCACGGCCTCTGGCTGCACGTCGATGCCGCCATGGCCGGCAGCGCGATGATCCTGCCGGAATGCCGGCCGCTGTGGGAGGGCGTCGAGGCCGCCGACAGCCTGGTGCTGAACCCGCACAAGTGGCTCGGCGTGCCCTTCGATTCCTCGCTCTATTACGTGCGCGACCCGCAGCACCTGGTGCGGGTGATGTCGACCAACCCTTCCTACCTGCAGAGCGCCGCCGACGGGCAGGTGAAGAACCTGCGCGACTGGGGCATCCCGCTGGGGCGGCGGTTCCGCGCGCTGAAGCTCTGGTTCGTCATCCGCGAGCAGGGCGTCGGGGCGCTGCGGGCCCGGCTGCGCCGGGACATCGCCAATGCAGGCTGGCTGGCGGGGCAGGTCGCCGCGGCGCCGGGCTGGCGGGTGCTGGCGCCGGTGCCGCTGCAAACCTTGTGCGTCCGGCACGAGCCGCCGGGGCTCGAAGGCGCCGCGCTCGATGCGCATACCCAGGCCTGGGCGGAGCGGATCAACCGCTCGGGCGCCGCCTATCTCACCCCCGCGGTGCTGGACGGGCGCTGGATGGTGCGGGTCTCGGTCGGGGCCGAGGCGACGGAATGGGCGGATGTCGCGGCCCTGTGGCAGGCCATGCGGGCGGCGGCGGAGGGTTGAGCACCGGCATGGGCCAGGCTTAGGAATTAAGGGAAATAAACCGCCTAAACCCTGAAATTCCCCTCAATCCGCTTGAATTCGCCTCAAGCCGCGCGCGGGCGGCAAGGAGCGAAGCCAAGACATGCCGCGGCATTCCGCCCGACCCGCTTCAGCATTTGAGGAATTGAACAATTGAAGCGCGGTTTCGCGCCCATCGCCGAGGCCGGCCGGACGCAGGAATGCTGTTGACATTATTCCTATAGCCGCCAGCGCCGGCGAATTCAACGCATTCCGGCGGGCGGCGGCCGGCAGCGCCCGCCCCGCCCTCACCCTTCCGCCGCGAGCGCCGCCGGCACCACGTCCCAGACCGCGCCACCGCCCGCCGACGGCGCGCAATGGATCGGCAGCGCATTCGGCGTCCGCACGTTCGGCTCATGCCCGAAGGCCAGCCGCAGCGCGCGGAACAGCGCGCCATGGGCGACGACCAGCACCGGCCCCGGCTTCGCCGTGGCCCGGTTCACCGCCGCCACCGCGCGCGCCAGCAGCCCCTGGAAGGTCTCGGCGCCCTCCGGCGTGTAGGTCCCGGCGATCCAGTCGTCGTACCAGTCGCCCATCGGCCGGCCTTCCTGCTCGCCGAAATTGACCTCCTGCAGCCCCTCGTCGAAGCCGACCGGCAGGCCGAGCGCCTCGGCGGCGATCTCCGCCGTCACCCGCGCCCGCACCAGCGGGGAGGCGACGACGGTGGCGATCCCGCCGAGGCCGGCCAGGGTCCTCGCGGCCCGCCGCGCCTGCGCCACGCCGATCGAGTTCAGCGCGATGTCGGTGCGGCCCTGCGACAGCCCTTGGGCGTTCCAGTCGGTCTCGCCATGGCGGAGAAACCAGAAGGGGACCGGGTTCAGCGTCTCCGCCATGGCGATGCCCATCGTCTCAGGCCAGGCCTTCGGCCTTCAGCACCCGCTGCACCGAGGGGCGGGCGTTCATCCGGGCGTAATGCGCCGCGACGTTCTTCGGCAGGGTCTTGCCCAGCCGGCCGGCCCACCAGAAGCAGACATAGAACAGCGCGCTGTCGGCGAAGGAGAAGTCGCCGACCAGCCAGTCCTTGCCCTCCAGCGCCTTGTCGAAGATGCCGAGGCCCTTGGCGAAGATCTCCTCGCCCTTCGCCTTCACCGCCTCGTGGTCCGACTCGGTGGGCGCGTAGTTGGACGGGCGGAAGATGCGGGAGAAGCCCTGCATGTGCAGCGTGGCCACCGCGAAGTCGGTGTATTCCAGCGCGCGCGCGAGGCTATCGGCCTCCTTCGGCAGCAGCTTCGCCTCCGGGAAGGCGCTCGACAGCCAGACCGCGATGGCGGGGTATTCGGTCAGCACCGTGCCGTCGTCGCGCCGCAGCGTCGGCACCTTCGACTTCGGGTTCACCGCGGTGAAGTCCGGCTTGAACTGGGCGCCCTCGCGCAGGTTCACCGCCTCGGCCTCATAGGGCTTGCCGATCTCCTCGAGCAGGACATGGATGCCGATGGAGCAGGCGCCGGGCGCGTAGAAGAGCTTCATGCTGGGGTCCTTCCTGGAGTTGCCGGTGCGGCAGAGTATCGGGCGGCGTGCCAACCGCCCAGCCCCGCCAAGCCGCAGCCCCCGGGATGGGCACCGGTGCCCGCCGCCATCGTGCTGCGAGGATTGGCGCTGGACATTTAAACAAATCATTGATAATAGTTTAGCGCGGCGCCGGGCTTCTTGACTTGACTTGACTTCAGGAAAGCTGCGGGCGGGCGGGAACCAACAAACTCGGCTGGCCCCCGGCGTCGTGTCTGCTCCTCGGCGGCATCGCGCAGGGTTGCGGGGCGGCGAAGCGGCGCAACGAATACCGATACGACGTGGCGCCGGCCGGTCACCGTACTTCCGGCCGAACGCATTCACGGGGCCTTCCGGACGGAACCAACAGCCTCCGAAGGACCGCCGGCGCCACGCTGTCCCCCGCCCTGGCCCGAGGCCCCTTCGCTCCGGCGCGGATCCCGGAGGGTCCGCCAGGGCCGGCCGCGCGGCTCGCCCAGCGCACCGCCGCCGCCGCGCCCCCGCCTCAGTTGAAGAGCGAGGAGACCGAGCTTTCGTCCGAGATCCGCCGCATCGCCTCGGCCAGCAGCGGGGCGATCGTCGCCTGGCGGATGTTGGAGGAGATCCGCACCGCCTCGGTCGCCATGATGCTGTCGGTCACCGTCATGTTCTCGATCGGCGAGGCGCCGACGCGGGCCACCGCGCCGCCCGAGAAGACGCCGTGGGTGACGTAGACCGAGACGCCGGAGGCGCCGTGCTTGATCAGCGCCTCGGCGGCATTCACCAGCGTGCCGCCGGAATCGACGATGTCGTCGACCAGGATGCAGTGCCGCCCCTCGACCTCGCCGATCACGTTCATCACCTCGGAGACGCCGGCGCGCGGCCGCCGCTTGTCGATGATGGCGAGTTCCGTGTGCAGGCGGGAGGCCAGCGCCCGGGCCCGCACCACGCCGCCGACATCCGGCGACACGACCATCAGGTCGCGGCCCTTGTAGCGTTCCTGGATATCCCGGGAGAACAGCGGCGCCGAGAACAGGTTGTCGACCGGGATGTCGAAGAAGCCCTGGATCTGCGCCGCGTGCAGATCCATCGTCAGCACCCGGTGGGCGCCGGCGGCGGTGATCAGGTTGGCCACCAGCTTGGCCGAGATCGGCGTCCGCGAGCCCGACTTCCGGTCCTGCCGGGCATAGCCGAAATAGGGGATGACCGCGGTGACCCGCCGGGCGGAGGCGCGCTTCAGCGCATCCAGCGTGATCAGCAGCTCCATCAGGTTGTCGTTGGCCGGGTAGCTGGTGGACTGCACCACGAAGACGTCCTGGCCGCGGACGTTCTCGTTGATCTCGACGAAAACCTCCATGTCGGCGAAGCGCCGGATGGAAGCGCTGGTCAGCGGCAGGCCGAGCGAGGCGGCCACGGCTTCCGCGAGCGGACGATTGCTGTTGCAGGCGACGATCTTCATGACCCGCCGGACCCCTTCTCCATGCGACCCGAGCGCCGCCGATGCACCGCTTTCCGCACGGCGCGGCGGAAATATCAAGCTGACGAAACCGTGTAAATCGCGCCTCAAGCAAAGCTGTGTCCCGCGGGGCGGGCGACTTAACCGCTTCTCAACCGCGATCCGGCAATTCCTGCCTGCCGGCGGTGTCCGGCCGCGCGGCGCCCCATCACCGGGACGCCTGCCGCGACGGGCCGGCCCGCCACGGCGCGGGGCCCTGCCTGGACCGGGGAAGGGGATGGGATGGGCGGGGTTCTCGCCGGGCTGAAGGCGCTGGGGACGAAGCAACTGCTTGCCCTGGGCGCGGTGGGCCTGGCGCTGCTCGGCCTGCTCGCCGTCCTGGCGCTGCGGGCCGGCGACCCGCCGATGGCGCCGCTGTTCGGCGAGCTGGAACCGCGCGACGCCGCCGCGGTGGTCGCCAGCCTCGAGCGCCAGCGCATCCCTTACCGCATCGCCGGCGGCGGCACCCAGGTGCTCGCCCCGGCCGACCAGGCGCCCCGGCTGCGGCTGCTGCTGGCCAAGGAAGGCCTGCCGGCCGGCGGCGGCGTCGGCTGGGAAATCTTCGATCGCGGCGAAAGCCTCACCACCACGCCCTTTCAACAGGACGTGAACCGGCTGCGGGCGCTGGAGGGCGAGCTGGCCCGCACCATCCGCGGCCTCGCGGGCGTCCGCGCCGCCCGGGTCCACCTGGCCCTGCCGCGGCGGGAGGCCTTCTCGCGCGAGCGGGGCGAGGCGCAGGCCAGCGTGGTGCTCGCCATGCAGGGCGCCCAGCGGCTGGACCCGGACGGCGTGCAGGCGGTGCTGCACCTCGTCGCCACCGCGGTGCCCGGCCTCAAGCCGCAGGCGATCTCCATCGTCGACAGCCGCGGCGCCCTGCTGGCGCGCGGCGGCCAGGCGCTCGCCGGGCCGGGCATGGCGCAGAGCCAGGAGGAGATCCGCCGCGGCCAGGAGCTGCGGCTGGGACGGGCGGTCGAGGAATTGCTCGAGCGCAGCCTCGGCCCCGGCCGGGTCCGGGCGGAAGCCACGGTCGAGATGGATTTCGAGCGCGTCGAGACGCGGGAGGAGCGCTTCGACCCGGACAACCAGGTCGCCCGCAGCCAGCAGAGCACGACCGAGCAGAACCGCGGCGCCGAGCCGCCGCCCACCACCGTCGCCGGCAACCTGCCGGGCGCCGAGGCGGCGGGCGGCGCCGGCACCTCCGAGAACCGGCAGGAGGAGACGACGAATTACGAGATCGGCCGCTCCACCCGGAACACGCTGCGCGAGCACCCGGTGGTCAAGCGCCTTTCGGTCGCCGTGCTGGTCGACGGGCTGATGGAGGGCGAGCCGCCGCGCTGGCGCGAGCGCGGGCCGGAGGAGCTGTCCCGCATCGCCGCCCTGGTCCGCAGCGCCGTCGGCTTCGACGAGAAGCGCGGCGACAAGGTCGAGGTCGTTTCCATGCGCTTCGTCGAGGAGGCGCCGGCGGCCGAGGCCGCGCCCGGCTTCCTCGGCCTGCCGCTCTCGCCGGCGCTGGGCGCCCGGCTGGCGGAAAGCGCCCTGCTGGCCCTGGTGGCGCTGGCCGGCATCCTGCTGGTCGGCCGGCCCATGGTCGGGCGGATCAGCGCCAGCCTGGCGCCGGCCGCGGCGCTGGCCGGACCCGCCGGCGCCGCGGGCGCCGCGCTGCCGGGATCGGTGGGCGGGGCCATGGGTCATGCCGCGCTCGCCGGCGGAGGCACCGCCGCGCTGCCGGGCGGCGGGCCGGAGGGTGCCGCCGCCCTGTCCCCGGGCAGCGATGCCGCGGCGCTGGCGGCGGCCGAGGAGGCCATGGTCAGCCTGGCGCATGTGCAGGGCCAGATGCGCGCCTCCTCGCTCAACGCCCTGTCGCAGATGGTGCAGCGCCACCCGGATGAGAGCCTGGCCGTGCTGCGCCGCTGGCTGAACCCGGAGGACCGGCTGTGAGCGGCACGCGCGGCATGCTGGCGGGCATGAGCGGGCCGCAGAAGGCCGCGGCGCTGATGCTGGCGATGGGCGAGGAGCATGCCGCCGCGCTCTTCTCCCGCATGCACGAGGACGAGATCCGCGACCTTTCGGCTGCCATGGCCTCGCTCGGCGCCGTGCCGGCCCCGGTGATCGAGGAGCTCTGCCGCGAATTCGGCGACCAGCTCGGCCAGGCCGGCAACCTGGTCGGCACCTACGAGAGCACCGAGCGCCTGCTCTCGAAGACCCTGCCGCGCGACCGGGTCAGCCAGATCATGGAGGAGATCCGCGGCCCCGCCGGCCGCACCATGTGGGACAAGCTGGGCAACGTGAACGAGGCGGTGCTCGCCAACTACCTGAAGAACGAATACCCGCAAACCGTCGCCGTGGTCCTCACCAAGGTCCGCCCCGACCACGCCGCCCGTGTCCTCTCGCTGCTGCCGGAAGGCTTCGCCATGGAGGTCGTGATGCGCATGCTGCGCATGGAGACCATCCAGAAGGAGGCGCTGGACGGCGTCGAGCGGACGCTCAAGGCCGAGTTCATGTCGAACCTGGCGCGCGCCCAGCGGCGCGACGCGCACGAGATGATGGCGGAGATCTTCAACAACCTCGACCGCCAGGCCGAGGGCCGCATCCTCACGGCGCTCGAGGAGCGCAACCGCGAGTCCGCCGAGCGCATCCGCGGCCTGATGTTCACCTTCGAGGACCTGCAGCGGGTCGACGGCGCCGGGATGCAGGCGCTGCTGCGCTCGGTCGAGAAGGACAAGCTGGCCCTGGCGCTGAAGGGCGCCTCCGAGCAGCTGCGCGAGATGTTCATGAAGAACCTGACCGAGCGCGCGGCGAAGCTGCTGCGCGACGACATCGCCGGGCTCGGCCCGGTGCGGCTGCGCGACGTGGACGAGGCGCAGGCCGCCATCGTGCTGCAGGCCAAGGACATGGCGGCGCAGGGCCAGATCCAGCTGCAGGACGGGCGTGAGGAGGAGATCATCCCGTGAGCGAGGCCTTCCGCCCCGCCCGGGATACGCCCCCCGCCGCCCTGCCCTTCGAGCCGGTGCTGCCGGTGCCGCGCCGGCCCGGCCAGGCCGCGCTGCGGGTCATGGCCTTCGACGTGCCGAATTTCGATGCGCCACCCCCCGCGCCCGGCCCGGAACCCGGCGAGCTCGCCGCCGCCGCGCTGCAGGCGGGGCTGGACGCGGCGCGGGAGGCCGGCTTCGCCGCCGGCGAGGCGACGGCGCGCGAGGCCGCCGCGGCCGGGCT
>NZ_SMSJ01000113.1 GCF_004355005.1 Dankookia rubra | reverse complement strand
GGCGGCGGCGAGCGCCCCGTCCAGCGGCAGCGGCGGCAGCGGCCGGGCGCCGTCGCGGCCGGCCTGCGCGGTGCGGGGGCCACCGCCGTCGAAGCAGCGGTCGACCATCTCGGCGAAGACCCGGGAGGCCTCCGCATTGGAGGCGCCGAGCACGAGCTCGGTGCGCTGGGCGCGACCCTCCGCCAGGGACACGGTGGCGACCCAGGGGATGAAGGGATCGTTGGCATCCCCGGTCGGGTTCACCTGGCCGCAGACCGCGAGGGTGCCGGCAAGCTGCTGCCGCCAGACCTGCACCGCGCGGAGCGGCATCCCGCCGGCCATGCGCAGCCGGGCGCGGAGCTGTTCCCCGGCGGCGCGGCGCGCCTCGGCGGCCTCGGCGGCCGGCACGGCGCCGGCGGCGGCATCCGCGCGCGGCGCCTCCTTGGGCGGGTCGTCGCAGGCCGCGAGGCCGAGCGCGGCCAGCAGGAGGCAGGGCAGGAACGGCTTCGGCATCGGGCGGCCCATGCTGCGGGGCGGCGCTTCTGCCCGGCCGCGGCGCGCGGGGAAAGCGCCGGGCCGATCACCATCGCGCGCGACTATTCCGGCTGCGCGCCGCTGATCCTCACCATCTCGGCCCAGATCGGCCGCTCCTTCGCCAGCCGCGCCGCCAGCGCCTCGGGCGTCGAGCCGGTGAGCCGCGCACCCATGCCGATCGAGCGCTGCTGCAGCGCCGGGTCGGCCCAGGCGGCACGCACCTCGGCCGAGAGCCGGTCGACGATGGCCCGCGGCGTGCCGCGCGGCGCCGCCCACATGTGCCAGGGCGAGACCTCGAAATCCGCCAGCCCGGCCTCCGCCATGGTGGGCACGTCCGGCAGCGCCGGCCAGCGCTCGGGCAGGGTGACGGCCAGCGCCCGCATGCGGCCTTCCTGGATGACGCCGACATAGGTGGCCAGGTTGTCGACGGCATACTGGATGTCGCCCGACAGCATCGCCGTGATGGTCTGCGCGCCGCCGCGGAAGCTGACGTGCTGCGCCTCGAACCCCGCCCGGCTGGCGAGGTAGGAGCCGGAAAGGTGGATGGTGGTGCCGACGCCGGAGGAGCCGTAGCTCACCCCGCCCGGCCGCGCGCGGGCCCAGGCGGCGAACTCGGCGATGGACCGCGCCGGGACATGCTCGGCCGGCACCACCGCCACGTTCGGCAGGTCCCACATGGCGCTGATCCAGGCGAAGTCGTTGCCGGGGTCGTAGGGCAGCTTCTTGAACAGCAGCGGGTTGATCAGCAGGTTGTGCATGCTGACCGTGCCGATGGTGGTGCCGTCCGGCGCGGCCCGGGCGATCGCCTCCACCGCGATGTTGCCGGAAGCGCCGGTGCGCGTCTCGACCACGAAGGGCTGGCCGAGCCGCCGGGACATCTGGTCGCAGGCCAGCCGGGTCATGACATCCAGCGAGCCGCCGGGCGGGAAGCCCACCAGCACCCGCACCGGCCGGTCCGGCCAGGCTGCCTGGGCGCGGCCCTCCAGCGGCAGGGCGGCGAGGAACGGTGTCGCGAGCATGGCCCGGCGGTGCAGCATGGAGGTCCTTCCCGTGGTTCGTTGGCCTCCTCCATAGCATCCGCCGCCGCCGGACCGGTAGCGCGGCGCAACGGCCGGAACCCTGCATGCTCGTCTTCGAGATCGTCATCGGCCTGCTGCTGGCCGGCGCCGCGCTGGCGCACTGGGCGCGGCGGCTGCGGGCGCCCTATCCGGCGCTGCTGGCCCTGGCCGGCACGCTCGGCGCGGTGGTGCCCGGCCTGCCGGAGGTCACCCTCGACCCGGAACTGGCGCTCGCGCTCTTCGTCGCGCCGGTGCTGCTCGACGCCGCCTACGACGCCTCGCCGCGCGACCTGCGCGACAACTGGCTGCCGGTGACCGGCCTCGTCGTGGTCTGCGTGCTCTGCACCACCTTCGCGGTCGCCGCGGTCGCGCGCTGGGTGGAGCCGGGCATTCCCTGGGCGGCGGCGATCGCGCTCGGCGCCATCGTCGCCCCGCCGGATGCCTCGGCCGCGACAGCGGTGCTGCGCCAGCTTCGCCCGCCGCACCGGGTGCTGGTGATCCTCGAGGGCGAGAGCCTGCTGAACGATGCCTCGGCGCTGCTGGTCTACCGGGTCGCGGTCGGGGCGGCGATGGGCGGGGCGGTCAGCGGCTGGGGCCTGCTGCCGATGCTGCTGCTGACCTGCGGCGGCGGCGTCGTGCTCGGCGTCGCGCTGGCGCGGCTGTACTTCTTCCTGACCTGCCGGGTGGAGGAGCTGGCGCTCTCCGTGCTTTTCCAGTTCCTCGGCACCTTCGCCGCCTGGCTGGTCGCGGAACGCCTCGGCGTCTCCGCCATCATCACCATGGTGGCCTATGCCATCACCATCGCCCGCATCGCCCCGTCCCGGTCGGATGCGCGGCACCGCATCGGCTCCTATGCGGTCTGGGAGGTGGCCGTCTTCGTGCTCAACGTGCTGGCCTTCATCCTGATCGGGCTGCAGCTGCGGGGGATCCTGACGCGGCTCGACGGCGGCGCCTGGCGGGACCTGGCCTTCGCCGCGGCGGCCTGCGCCACCGTGATCCTGGTCCGGGTCTTCTGGGTGATGGGCTACAATACCGTCATCCGCTGGAAGATCCGGCATTGGGGGATGTGGACGCGCCGGCCGCTGCAGGCGCCGAGCTGGCAGGGCGGCGTCATCGTCTCCTGGTGCGGCATGCGGGGGATCGTGACGCTCGCGGCGGCGCTGGCCCTGCCGGAGGGCTTTCCCTGGCGCGACCTGATCCTGCTGACCGCCTTCGCCGTCACGGTGGTGACCCTGGCGGCGCAGGGGCTGACGCTGCGCTGGCTGATGGAGCGGCTGTCGCTGCCCGACGACGGCGCGGTGGAGCGGGAAGCGGCGCTGGCGCGGGCCGAGACCGCGCGGGCGGCGCTCGCGGTGCTGGAGGACGCGCCGGCGGACCGCGCCGCGACGCTGCTGCGGGAGGAATACGCGACGCGCCTCGCCCCGGCCGAGGGCACGGGGGAGGCGATCGCGGCGCTGCAGCGGCGGGCGGTGGCGGCGCAGCGCGCCCGGCTCGGCGCGCTGCGCTCGGCGGGCACCATCGGCGACGATGCCTTCCATGCGGTCGAGGAGGAGATCGACCTGCTGGAACTGTCGGCCGACCCGCGGATCAAGGCGCTGCGGGCGGGATGAGGTCCCGCCCGCCGGGGGCTCAGCCGACCCCGAGCAGCTCCACGTCGAAGACCAGCGTGGCATTCGGCGGGATCACGCCGCCGGCGCCGCGGGCGCCGTAGCCGAGCTCCGGCGGGATGGTCAGGCGGCGCCTGCCGCCGACCTTCATGCCGGCGACGCCCTGGTCCCAGCCCTGGATGACATGGCCGGCGCCCAGCTCGAACTGGAAGGGGTCGTTGCGGTCGCGCGAGCTGTCGAACTTCTTCCCCTTGGTCTCCGGCGCCGCGGCATCGAAGAGCCAGCCGGTGTAGTGCACCGTGACAAGCTGGCCCGCGGTGGCCGTGGCACCCGTGCCGATCGTCTCGTCGCTCATGGTCGTCGCCTTCCTTTGTGGTTGCGGTCGTGGTCTGGCTTGCGGTGCCGCAGGTCAGCAGTCCAGCACCAGGTTGCCCATGTATTTCCCGGCCTCCACCGCGTCATGCGCCGCGGCGCAATCGGCTAGTGGCACCCGGGCGGCCACCGCATGCCGCACCAGCCCCGCCCGCAGCCAGGCATCCAGCGTGCCGACCGCGGTGGCGCGCTGCGCCGCATCCAGCTCGTAGACGATGAACCAGCGCACCGCGATGCCGCGCATGATGGCGGGGCCGAACTGCAGCGTCGCCGCCGGGCCGTTCGAGCCATAGGCGGCGCAGAGCCCGCCCGGCGCCAGGATGCCCGGCAGCAGCGGCGCGGTGGTGGAAAGGTCGATGTCGACCACCCTATCGACCCCGGCGCCGCCGTTCAGCGCCGGCACCCGCTCGGCCACGTCCTCCCGCTTGTAGTCGATGGTGGCGTCCGCCCCGGCGGCGAGCGCATGCGCCGCCTTGGCCTCGGAGCTGACGGTCGCCAGGACGCGGCGGGCGCCGAGCAGCCGGGCGAACTGGATGGCATAATGGCCGACCGAGCCCGCCCCGCCGGTGACCAGCACCGTCCGGCCGGTGACGCCGCCATCGGTCAGCACGCCGTGCAGCGCGGTCAGCGCCGGGATGCCGAGGCAGGCGGCGGCGTCGAAGGGGGTATTGTCCGGCAGCGGCACCGCCTGGATGGCCGGCAGCGCGATGTATTCGGCGGCCGTGCCGGAGGGCCGCTTCCACTGGCCGTTCCAGATCCAGACCCGCTGGCCGATCCGGGCGCGGTCGACGCCCTCGCCCACCGCCTCGACCGTCCCGGCGCCGTCGCTGTGCGGGACGACGCGGGGATAGGCCATGGGCCGGGAGCCGCGCCGGGTCTTCCAGTCCGAAGGGTTCACGCCTGACGTGGCGAGGCGGACCAGCACCTCGCCCGGGCCGGGGGAGGGGGTGGGCAGCTCGCCGAAGGTCAGCACCTCGGACCCGCCGTTGCGGTCGTACCAGACGGCTTTCATCGGTCATTCTCCTCCGTTGGCTGCCCGGATGGCGGCGGCGGGTCCCCGGGTCAAGCCCGGGGCAGGGCCGGGCCGCTCAGGGCCACTTCGCCTCGGGCGGCAGCGACATCAGGATCGCCTCGACATTCCCGCCCGTCCGCAGGCCGAAGAGCGTGCCCCGGTCGTGCAGCAGGTTGAACTCGACATAGCGCCCGCGGCGGACCAGCTGGTGCTCCCGCTCGGCGGGCGTCCACGCCTCGTGCATCCGGTCGCGGATGATGGCGGAATAGCCGTCGCGGAAGGCGCGGCCGACATCCTGGACGAAGCCGAAATCGGCCTCGATTCCGCGTCCCGGCGTGCGGTCGCCGAGGTAGTCGAAGAAGATGCCGCCGAGGCCGCGGGTTTCCCCGCGATGCGGCAGGTAGAAGTATTCGTCGCACCATTTCTTGAATTTTGGGTAATACTCCGGGTCGTGCCGGTCGCAGGCGGCCTGGAAGGCGGCGTGGAAGCGCGCCGCGTCGGCCAGCGACTCCGGCGCCTCCATCGGCATCGGGGTGATGTCGCCGCCGCCGCCGAACCAGGGCTTCGTCGTCACCAGGAAGCGGGTGTTGAAATGCGCCGCAGGCACCCGCGGGCTGCGCATGTGCGCCACCAGGGAGATCCCGGTCGCGAAGAAGCGCGGGTCCGCCTCGGCGCCCGAGATCTGCTTGCGGAATTCGGGGGAGAACTCGCCATGCACGGTCGAGACGTTGACCCCGACCTTCTCGAAGACCCGGCCGCGCATGAGCCCCATCACGCCGCCGCCGCCCTCCGGCCGCTGCCAGGGGGTCAGGGTGAAGCGGCCGGCGGGCAGCCCGGCATGCGGGCCGGAGGCCAGCTCGTCCTCGATCGCTTCGAAGCTGGCGCAGATGCTGTCGCGCAGCGCCTCGAACCAGCCCCGCGCCCGGCCGGCGAAGGGGTGATCCGCGGGGCCGGCCGCGGGTCCGGTGGCATCGGTCATTGGCGCCTGCGCTCCGGCATCGGGTTTCCTCTCGCTCCGCAGGGGTTCTATTGCGCTTCCGGTGGATTGCCACCCTGCATCCCGTCCCTTTATATGCGGCGCGGCGCGTGAGGGTAGCGCAGGCCGGGCCATGCCCGCCCCCGGACCCCCCACGCGGCGTCAATCGCATTCGGCCCCCGCCGGTCCCGCCCCGGGACGCAAGCGTGGCCGCGACCAGGGACGATGAGGCATGGCCGATAGTATGGCGCAGGCGGCGCCGCAGGACGGCGGGACCCGGCGCGACTTCCTGCAACTGGTGACGGCATCCTTCGCTGCCGTGGGTGTCGGCGCGATGGCCTGGCCCTTCATCAGCTCGATGAACCCCGCGCGCGACGTGCTCGCGCTCTCGACCACCGAGGTCGACCTCACCCCGATCGCCGCCGGCTCGGCGGTGACGGTGATGTGGCGCGGCAAGCCGGTCTTCGTCCGCAACCGCACGCCCGAGGAGATCAAGGAGGCCCGCGCGGTGCCGCTCTCCGAGCTGCGCGACCCGCAGACCGACCAGGCGCGGGTGAAGAAGGACAACTGGCTGGTGCTGGTCGGGGTCTGCACCCATCTCGGCTGCGTGCCGCTCGGCCAGAAGCCGACCGACCCGCGCGGCGACTACGGCGGATGGTTCTGCCCCTGCCACGGCAGCCACTACGACACCGCCGGCCGCATCCGGAAGGGCCCGGCCCCGCTGAATCTCGCGGTGCCCGACTACGCCTTCAACGGCGATGCCAAGATCACGGTCGGCTGAGGAGCAGGCAATGGCAAGCGGACTGCACAAGAGCGACGTCGCCAACCCGGTCCTCAACTGGATCGACGCGCGGCTTCCCGTCATCACCATGATGCAGAAGGAGTACGGGACGTTTCCGACGCCCCGGAACTTCAACTATTTCTGGAACTTCGGCGCCCTCGCCATGGTCAACCTGCTGATCATGATCGCGACCGGCATCTTCCTGTCGATGCACTACACCGCGCATACCAGCATGGCCTTCGACAGCGTCGAGCGCATCATGCGCGACGTGAACTACGGCTGGCTGCTGCGCTACGCGCATGCCAACGGCGCGTCGATGTTCTTCATCGTCGTCTACACGCATATCTGGCGCGGCCTGTACTACGGGTCCTACAAGGCGCCGCGCGAGCTGCTGTGGATGCTGGGCGTCGTCATCTTCCTGCTGATGATGGCCACCGCCTTCATGGGCTACGTGCTGCCCTGGGGCCAGATGTCCTTCTGGGGCGCGACCGTGATCACCAACCTGTTCAGCGCCCTGCCGCTGATCGGGCCGGACATCGTGACCTTCCTCTGGGGCGGCTTCTCCGTCGACAACCCGACGCTGAACCGCTTCTTCAGCCTGCACTACCTGATGCCCTTCGTGATCTTCGGCGTGGTCTTCCTGCACGTCGCGGCGCTGCACATCACCGGATCCAACAACCCGCTCGGCATCGACCCGAAGGGCCCGCAGGACACGCTGCCCTTCCACCCCTACTACACCGCCAAGGACAGCGTCGGCCTGGTCGCCTATTTCGCGGTCTTCGCCATCCTGGTCTTCTTCTTCCCCAACGCGCTCGGCCATCCGGACAACTACATCCCGGCCAACCCGCTGGTGACCCCGCCGCACATCGTGCCGGAGTGGTACTTCCTGCCCTTCTACGCGATCCTGCGCGCGGTGCCGGACAAGCTCGGCGGCGTCATCATGATGTTCGCCTCGATCGCCATCCTCTTCGTGCTGCCCTGGCTCGACACCAGCCCGGTCCGCTCCATGCGCTTCCGCCCGCTGGCGCGGCCCTTCCTGTTCACCTGGCTGGTCTCGTTCTTCGTGCTGCTCTACTGCGGCGGCAAGCCGCCGGAGGAGCCCTACGTGACCATCAGCCGCGTCGCGGCGGCCTACTACTTCCTGTACTTCCTGGTGATCCTGCCGCTGCTCGGCCGGCTGGAGCGGCCGCTGCCGCTGCCCGAGAGCATCGCCCGGCCGGTGCTGCGCGGCGGCGGCCCGGTCATGGCCGGCGCCATGAGCAAGCCGATGGAGAAGGCGTGATGCGCGTGTTCCACAGCCTCCGGGCCTTCTCGCTGGCGGCCGGCCTGGTCGCCGGCGCCGGTCTCGCCACCGTCGCCACCCCGGCCCGGGCGGCCGAGGGGGCGATGCACTACCCGGAGGTCCGCTTCTCCTTCGACGGGCTGTTCGGCCATTTCGACCGCGCTTCGGCGCAGCGCGGCTTCCAGGTCTACAAGGAGGTCTGCTCGAACTGCCATTCGATGCACCTGCTGTCCTACCGCAACCTGAGCGAGCTCGGCCTCTCGGATGCCGAGGTCCGGGCGATCGCGGCGACGGTCCAGGTGCAGGACGGGCCGAACGACGAGGGCCAGATGTTCGAGCGGCCAGCGCGTCCCTCCGACCGCTTCCGCAGCCCCTTCGCCAACGAGAAGGCGGCGCGCGCGGCCAACAACGGCGCCCTGCCGCCCGACCTGTCGGTGATCACCAAGGCCCGGGAAGGCGGCGCGGAGTACATCCACGCGCTGCTGATGGGCTACGAGGACCCGCCGGCCGGCGTTACCCTGATGCCGGGCATGAACTACAACAAGTACTTCGCCGGCCACCAGATCGCCATGGCCCAGCCGCTGAGCAGCGAGGGCCAGGTCGAGTACACCGATGGCACCAAGCCGACCGTCGAGCAGATGGTGGAGGACGTCTCGCAATTCCTGACCTGGGCGGCCGAGCCGGAGCTCGAGCAGCGCAAGTCGCTCGGCGTGAAGATGGTGCTGTTCCTGACCGTCCTCGGCGGCCTCGCCTACGCGGTGAAGCGCAAGGTCTGGGCCGACGTGCACTAGAGCAGATCCCGGTGTGGCGGAGTCGCCGGATCGGGAAAGGATGCTCGCGGAAGCAAGCGGCAGCCATGAGCCAGGGCGGACGGCAACCGCCCTGGCCGCGGCCGGCGCGGGCGGCCGCCACGCCAACCCGCCCTGCACCGGCGAGTGCGGGGCAGTGGCCGCCTTCGATCCCGAAAAGGCCGCCCCGCCGGGCGGCCTTTTGCAATTCCGGGGCGTCGCCCAACCTTGATGGGCGAACATTAGTGCTTTCTCATGTCTGAGCTTCCAAGGCCGGGCCCATCGGGGCTTTGCTCCTCCTGCCGGGCCGGGGAGGACATGCCGGGATGGCGGATAGCTTCGACCGGGCCGGCGCGCCGGCCGCCCGCTGACGACGCGGCGAGCTGGTTCGACGCCGCGCTGGACGCCCCGGCGACCCGCGCCCCCGGCCCCGGCGACACCGCGGTGTTCGGCCCGGGCGAGTGGAGCGCCACCGGCGGCGGCCAAGTCGGCACCCTGCTGATCGAGGATGCTGCAAGCCTCACGGTGGCCGGCACCGGGACCGAGCGGCTCGGCGCGTCCACGCCGAGCGAGGGGATCGGCAGCCGGCTGGTGCTGCAATCCGTCCTGCTCTTGGCCAACACGCCCACCATCGGGCACGACGCGGTGCTGGATCTCGGCGCTGCCGCCTCCTTCGAGATCTTTCCCGGCTCGCCGCCGGGACCCCTCTCGGTCGAGGCCGGGAGCTTCACCCTGCTCGGCCCGGGCGATGGCGCCGGCGGCGGCCATGTCGTGCTCGGGGCCAACAACCTCAGGGCCGGGGTGTTCCAGAACGGCGACTCGGGGGCCGGCAACGACTTCGCCCCGGCCGCCGGCTTCAGCGGCACCGGGACGGTGATGGCCGGGACCTTCGATCAGCCCAACATCCGCATCTGCGACCCGGACCATTCCCGGCCGACGGGCTCCGGCGGCAGCCTCGACGCCGCCGGCGACGGCGTCCCGGTGGAAGGGGCGGAGCCCTTCGCCGGGCTGGCGGCCGGGGACGCGTTGGCGGCCCTGAGCCTGCGCCTCGGCACCACGGCGCCCGGCGCGCGTGCCGGGACGGTCGCGCCGCACCCGACCAGCGGCAATGCCGCCGGCTTCCTCGGCGACCTGCCGGCGGTGACGCCGACGGTGCCGGACCCGGTCCTGGCCGCGGAGGGCGGCGGCGGGACGGATGGGCACCACCCGCCGGGGCACCATGGCGGCAGGCACCACCCGGAGCACCGGCACCCGGAGCACCGGCCCGGCGGCCACGGCCATCACCCGGCCCGGCAGCACGGCGCCCGGGCCGCCTGAGGGATCCGGCCCGCGCCGGCCGCCCCGCCGCGATCAGGCGAAGGGATAGGGGCCGGGGAAACGGCCGAGCGGAACGTGATGCGTCAGCATCCCCTCCGGCCGCCACTGGTGCAGCAGGAAACCCGGCGGCTCGAGGAAGGAGGCCGGCCGGGCATCGCCCCGCGGCTGCAGCGCGATCGCCGTCGCGGTGCTCGGCGCGGTGCAGAGCAGCGTGCCGCCGAAGCGCCGCAGCATGGTCCGGTGGACATGGCCGCAGAGCACCCGCTCCACCGCGGGGTGGCGGGCGATCACCGCCGCCAGCGCCGCCCCGCCATGGCAGCGGTAGAGGTCGAGATAGGGGACGCCGCATTCGATCGGCGGCTGGTGCAGCATGACGACCGTCGGCCGCCCGGGCGCCTCGGCCAGCGCCGCCTCCAGCCAGGCGAGCGCCGCGGCATCGGCCTCGCCATGGTGCAGCCCGGGGATGGTGACGTCGAGCGCGATGACCCGCACCGGGCCGGAGGCCGCGTCCGCGTAGTGCAAGGGGCCCGCGGCCGGCAGGTATCCGTGGTCGCGGAAGGCCAGGCGGAAGGCTTCCCGCTCGTCGTGGTTGCCGGGGATGACGCGCAGCGGGGCGCGCAGCGGCGCCAGGATGGTTCGCGCCGCGGCATAGTCGGCGGCGGTTCCCGCCTCGGCCACGTCGCCGGTCAGCAGCACCAGGTCGGGCTGCGGGTCGAGCGCGTTGAGCTGCGCCACCGCCGCGGCCAGCGCGGCATTCGCATCCACCACGCCCTGGTAGAGCGTGCCGGCGGGCCGGACATGCGGGTCCGAGAGCTGGGCGATCCACATCAGCGGCCGGGCCTCGGCGTCGCGCCGGCGGCGCGCGGGGTCAACGACATGCCGGCGGCGCGCGGGGTTAGCGACATGCCGGCGGCGCGCGGGGTCAGCGACATGCCGGCGGCGCGCGGGGTCAGCGACATGCCGGCGGCGCGCGGGGTCGGCGACATGCCGGCGGGGCGCGGGGTCGGCGACATGCCGGCGGGGTGCGGGGTCGGCGACATGCCGGCGGGGCGCGGGGTCAGCGCCTCGGCGCCTCCGCCAGGCCGGGCGGCGGCAGCGCTGTGCCGCGCTCGATCGAGCGGTCCACCACCGGCGCCGGCGGGCGGTTGCAGGCGGCGAGCAGGGGCAGCAGCAGCGCCGCCATGGTCAGGACACGGGTCAAGGGCGGCCTCTCCTCGGGGTTGGTCGGTCCCGCCGGAGCGCGACTCGGCGGCGATCATCGCATGCGCGGCGGGGGCGGTCGCGCCGAACCGACACGCCGGGCCATGCACCCCTGGGCATTCCGCCGCGCTGTCCCTAGAACCGCGGCCTGGAAGCCGGAGAGCCCCCATGTCCGACAGCATTACCCCCGTCATCGGCCTGATCGGCGGCTCCGGCCTTTATGACATCGACGGGCTTGAGGACCGCGAGTGGCGCAAGGTCGAGACGCCCTGGGGCGAGCCTTCCGACCTGCTGCTCTTCGGCCGGCTCGCCGGGGTGCGCTGCGTCTTCCTGCCGCGGCACGGCCGGGGCCACCCGACCCCGCCCTCCGAGCTGAACTACCGCGCCAATATCGACGCGCTGAAGCGCTCGGGCGTCACCGACGTGATTTCGCTCTCGGCCGTCGGCTCGCTGCGGGAGGATTTGCCGCCGGGCCATTTCGTCATCGTCGACCAGTTCATCGACCGCAGCTTCGCCCGGGTGAAGAGCTTCTTCGGCAGCGGCTGCGTGGCGCATGTCTCGGTCGCCCATCCGGTCTGCCCGCGGATCGGCGACGCGGTGGAGGCGGCGGCGCGCGAGCTGGCGCTGCCGGTGACCCGCGGCGGCACCTACCTGGTGATGGAGGGCCCGCAATTCTCGACCAAGGCCGAGAGCGAGCTCTACCGGTCCTGGGGCTGCAGCGTGATCGGCATGACCAACATGCCGGAGGCCAAGCTCGCCCGGGAGGCCGAGCTCTGCTACGCGACGGTCGCCATGGTGACGGATTTCGACTGCTGGCACCCCGACCACGACCACGTCACGGTCGACCAGGTGGTGAAGGTGCTGTTCGGCAATGCCGACAAGGCCCGCGCCCTGGTGAAGGCCGTGGTCCCGGTGCTGGGCCAGCCGCGCGGCCTGTGCCCGGCCGGCTGCGACCGCGCCCTCGACCACGCCATCATCACGGCGCCCGAGATGCGCGACCCCGCGCTGCTGGCGAAGCTCGACGCGGTCGCCGGCCGCCTGCTGGGTTGACCCCGAGGGATGGGCGAGGGGGGTTAGGGGGAGGGTTCCCTTTCCCCTCGATCGTCCGGCTATCGCAGGACGATCTCGACCCGCCGGTTCTGCGGCTCCCGCACCCCGTCCGCGGTCGGCACCAGCGGCTTGGTCTCGCCGAAGGCGGTGACGCTGATCTCCTCCCTGGCGACGCCCTGCTTCACCAGCTCGCTCGCCACCACGTCGGCGCGGCGCTGCGACAGGCGCTGGTTGTACTGCGGCGTGCCGGAGCGGTCGGCATGGCCGGCGACCTCGATCCGCGTGGTCTGCACCCGGCGGGCGGCGCCGGCGGCATCGGCGATGATCTGCCGGGCGCGGTCGGTCAGGTCGGCCCGGTCCCAGTCGAAGAACACGAGGTAGGTCCGCGCCACTTCCGGTGCCGCGGCCGGCGCCGGGACAGGCGTGGCGGCGACCGGCGGCGGGTTGAAGGCATAGCGCAGGCCGAGCAGGACCGAGTGGTTGTAGTTGGTCGGCTCGAAGCTGCCGGGCACGCCGGGGACGGCCGGGCCGCTGGTGCGGTTGATGGTGAATTTCGGGTCGAGCGTGCCGAGGAAGCGGTATTCCGCCGTCACCGACAGGCCCGGCGCCAGGTTGCCCAGGCCGAAGGCCGAGCCGAGGATGGCCTGGTAGGCGAATTGCGGGTCGGTGTCCTCGATCCGGTAGCCGCTGCCGCCGGCCGCGAAGCGGGCCTTGCGGATCTCGTTCCAGACATAGCCGCCGCCGATGCCGAGATAGGGCTGGTAGGTCGAGGGCGCGATGCCGAAGCTCGAGAGGTCGAAGTCGAACAGCAGGTTCGCCATCGCCCCGTAGCGGTCGTAGTAGCCCGAGCTGCCGACCCGGGCGCCGTTCAGCGAGAGGCGGTCGACCTCGTCGGTGCGGTAATTGCCCTCGACCTCCGCCCGCCAGCCATTGCCGAAGCCCCAGCCGAGCGAGAGCACGCCGGCGACGCCGGGGTCGCGGGTACGCAGGCGGACGCCCTGGTCGTTGAGGTCCGGGACGAAATTGAGGCCGGCACCGGCCCCGAGATAAAGCCCTTCGACCGGCTGCGCCTGCGCGGCAAGCGGCGCCGCAAGCAGGGTTGCGGCCAGGAGAAGGCGGCGGAACGGCATCGGAAGCTCCAGGACGGGCCGCCGGGGAAGACGGCCCAGAAGGGGGGTGTGACTACATAGCCCGGCGCCGGCCGGGGATGGAAACGCAAATCCTTTCGCGGCTGCGAAGCGCGCAAAAGTGTGTTCATCTGGACAAAGATTTCGCCAACGAGGCGATGTCGCGCGCCGCCGGGCAGCCGGGATGGCGGGTCAGCAGCGGCGCCTGGTGGCGGATCGAGTCGGCCACCCGCGCGTCGCGCGCGACGATCCCGGCCAGCGGCAGCCCGGCGCCGAGGAAGCGGCTGCAGGCCTGGTCCAGGGTGCGCCAGGTGCGCTCGCCCCGCGTCCGGTCGCCGGCCTGGTTGACCACCAGCCGCGCCGCGGCGCCCGGCCGGTCGCGGCGGTGCAGCTTCACCACGGCATAGGCGTCGGTCAGGCTGGTCGGCTCCTCGGTCGCCACCACCAGCAGCAGGTCGGCGGCCGCGGCCAGGCGGCGCACCGCGGCGTCGAGGCCGGCGCCGAGGTCGAGCAGCACGGTGTCGAATTCCGTGGTGGCCGCGCGCAGCGCCGCCTCCAGCCGGCCGACCGCCGCGCCATCCAGGGCGGCCAGGGCGCCCGAGCCGGAGCGGCCCGGCAGGATGCCTAAGCCCGCCTCGTGCGGCATGGCAGCGGCAGCGGCGCTCAACCTGCCCGCGAGCACATCCGCGACATCGTGCCGCGGGTCGAGGCCGAGCTGGACATCGACATTGGCCAGGCCGAGATCGGCATCGACCAGCAGCACCCGCTGCCCTTCCCGGGCCAGGGCCTGGGCCAAGCCGATGGCGAGCACCGTCTTGCCGACGCCGCCCTTGCCCGAGGCGATGGCGAGCAGATGGCCCCCGGCGCCATCGGTTGCCGTGGTGGTCATGCATCCCCCTTCGCTGCGCGCAGCAGCCGTGCCGCCAGCCAGGCGGGGTCGACCGGCGCGAGGTCGCCGGCCGGATCCTGGCCGAGCCCCGCCTCGGTCAGGGCCAGCCCCGCGGCTGCCGCGGCCAGCACCCCGCCGAGCCGCCGCGCCGCATCCAGCCGGGTCGGCAGCAGGTGCCGCGCGCCGAGCGCCCGGAAGGCCTGCGCCGTTTCCGCCGCCTCGGCCGGGTCGAGTCCGGCCGGCAGCACCAGCAGCAGGGTCGCCCCCGCCACCCGGGCGAGCTCGAGCAGGGCGCCCGCCTGGGCCGGGTCGAAGGGGTCGCACCCCGCGCTGTCGATCAGCACCGCCTGGCCGGGCGACCGCCGCGACACCGCCTTGGCCAGCGCCGCGGGCTGCGGCGCGACCGAGAGCGTCAGGCCGAGCACCCGGGTGAAGGCCGCGAGCTGCTCCGCCGCCCCTGCCCGGGCGCCGTCGGTGGTGACGACGAGCGGCGCGCCGCCGTCCAGCACGGCGCGGGTCGCCAGCTTGACGCAGCTCAGCGTCTTGCCGGCGCCGGGCGGGCCGACCAGCAGCAGGGGGGCGGCCACCGCATCCGGCAGGGCGGCGAAGCCGAGCGCCGCGGCCAGCGCCCGGTCGAGCGGGCCGGAGGCGAGCCGGGCGGCGAGCGGCGCCGGCAGGTTGTGCCGCGCCAGCGGCCCGGCGG
>NZ_SMSJ01000112.1 GCF_004355005.1 Dankookia rubra | reverse complement strand
GTCCAGCCGGGCCAGCACCGCCCCTGGCGCCGCCTGGTCCCGCGCCCGGGCGGCGACCGCGGCCAGCGCCGCCTCCACCGCCTCGCGCGCCCTCGGCGGCAGGCGCGGCGCCGCCTCCCGCAGGCGCACCACGTTCACCGCGGCGCGCAGCTCGGCCAGCTCGGTCACGTCGAGCGTCTCGGCATCGGCCGAGCCGATCCGGCCGGCGAGGAATTCGAAGCGGTCCAGCATGGCCGCGACGCTGCGGCGGAGGTCGGCCTGGCGGCCCTCGGTCAGCCGCGCCAGGTCGCGCCGGTCGGCGGCGACCAGCCGGCGCAGCCGCCATTCGATGCCGAAGGCGCGGACCAGCCGCGTGCTGACCAGCCCCGCGGCGAAGCCTGCCAGCAGCGCCAGCGCGCCGTTCACGTAGGCTGCGAACTCGGCCGCATAGACCTCCTGCAGCGAGATCAGCGCGACGGTGTTGACCATGACCGGCAGCGCCATGCCGATCCGCGCGGGCTGCGCGTGCAGCGCCCCAAAGGGCAGGTACAGGACGGCCAGGGCGAAGGCGAGCAGCGGGAAGCCGTCGATCGCCGGCAGCACGGCGAACAAGTAGGCCGCCGCCAGCACGGCGGCGAAGCTGGTCCAGCCGAGGAACTTGGCGATCGCCGGGGCCGGGTCGTCGAGCTGGGCGAACATCGCGGTGGAAACGGCGGCCATCATCGTCGCGGTGCCGCCCTCCGGCCAGCCGGTCGCCACCCAGGCCAGGTCGCAGGCGAGGATCGCCAGCACCGAGGCCAGGCCGGTCAGCCCGACCAGCAGCGGGTCGGTATGCCCGCTGGTGACCGGCGCCGCGGCCTCGCGTGGCGCGGCGGCCAGTGCCCCGGCGCCGGGCTCGAGGGCGAGGGCCTGGGACCAGGTCTCGACCAGCTCGTCCAGCCGGGCCAGCAGGCCCTCCCGCAGCAGGCCGGGCCAATCGCCGCCGGCCGCGGCGGCCTCGCGCCCGGCGGCCCGCAGCCGGGCGAGCAGCGCCGGCGCCGCGGCCCGGGCGGCGGCGCGGCTGTCGGGATCGGCGGTCGCCGTCAGCCAGGCCGCGGTCTCCTGCAGCAGCGGGGCGAGTGCTGCCCGCGCCGCCGGCGCGTCCTGCCGCAGCGCCCGGGCGCGGTCGGCCACCGCCGAGATCATCGCCGGCACCGTCCGCGCCCGGGCCCTGAGCGCCCGCACCCAGGCAAGGCCGGCGCGGTGCTGCGCCGCCTCGTAGCGGGTCTCCTCGAACAGCACGTCGAGCGCGGCGCCGTCGCGGGCGACGCGGCGGCGGTCGGCGATGAAGCGGCTCTCCTCCATGCGGCCGGTCAGCGCATCGGCGCCGAACCGGGCCATGCCGCCGATCCAGGTCTCCAGCCGGGCCAGCAGGACGGGCGTGGCGGGGCGGGGGAAGACCTGGTCGGCCAGCGTGGCGCAGGCGATGCCGAGGCCGATCTCCTCGACCCGCGCCAGGGCGGTGTCGAAGACCGCGCCCGGCGCATCGACGCTCGGGAAGGCGATCAGCGCGGCGGTGAAGCCGGCCAGGCGGAAGGCATAGCTCCGCGGCGTCGGGTCATAGAGCGAGCCCATGGTGCAGCCGGCGACCCAGAGCGCCAGCACCGCCACCAGCAGCGACGGCGTATCCACGAGGTTGGGAACGGTGGCGACCGCGAAGGCGCCGCCGGCCAGGGTGCCGAGGAAGCGGGCCAAGCCCTTGGCCCGCAGCGCGCCCGAGAGCGGCTGGATGACGATGTAGACCGTGCCGACCGCCCAGTAAGGGCGCGGCAGGTCGAGCCAGAGCGCGAGCCAGAGCGCCAGCATGGCGGCCGCGAAGGAGCGGACGGAAAACAGCCAGTCCCGCCAGCCGGGTAGGGTCGCAAGCACGCAGCAGAGCCTCCGCCGCGCAGGGCGGCCGCGGCGTTGACGCTTCGGGACGGGGAAAGGATGCATCGCGGCTGGACGAGGGCAGGGTACCCGTCCCGGGCCGCCGCGGCGGCGGACCGGTTTCCGCTTGACTCCGCCGGCCGGGGCGCCCATACGCGCCCGCTCACTTGATCGGGACGCGGGAGGCGCCCGGTTCCTCGCCTGTCCTGGGCATGGGAACCGGCGCCGCAGGCACCGCGGCTCCCTGGCTCCAGGGATTATTATGGCGAAGAAGATCGTAGGCTACATCAAGCTGCAGATCCCTGCAGGCAAGGCGAATCCCTCGCCGCCGGTCGGCCCGGCGCTGGGCCAGCGCGGCCTGAACATCATGCAGTTCGTGAAGGAATTCAACGCGGCGACGCAGCAGATGGAGCCCGGCACCCCGACCCCGGTGGTGATCACGGCCTTCTCCGACCGCACCTTTTCCTTCGTCACCAAGACGCCGCCCAACACTTACTTCCTGCTGAAGGCGGCGAAGATCGAGAAGGGCAGCACGACGCCGGGCAAGGGCCCGAATGTCGGCCGGGTGACCAAGACCCAGCTGCGCGAGATCGCGGCGGTGAAGATGAAGGACATGAACGCCAACGACGTGGAGGCCGCGGTGCGCATGCTCGCCGGCTCGGCCCGCGCGATGGGCCTCACCGTGGTGGAGGGCTGAGGCATGGCCAAGCAGGGCAAGCGCCTGAAGGCGATCTACGCCGGCTTCGACCGCGATGCGGTGGTGCCGCTGGTCCAGGCCATCGGCTTGGCCAAGGCCAATGCCAAGGCAAAGTTCGACGAGACGATCGAGATCTCGATGAACCTCGGCATCGACCCGCGCCATGCCGACCAGATGGTCCGCGGCGTGGTCGGCCTGCCGAACGGCACCGGCAAGACGGTGCGCGTGGGCGTCTTCGCCCGCGGCGCCAAGGCCGAGGAGGCGCTGGCCGCCGGCGCCGACGTGGTCGGCGCGGATGAGCTGGCCGCCGCGGTGCAGGAAGGCAAGATCGACTTCGACCGCTGCATCGCCACGCCCGACATGATGGGCCTGGTGGGCCGGCTCGGTAAGATCCTCGGCCCGCGCGGGCTGATGCCGAACCCCCGGCTCGGCACCGTCACCATGGACGTCCGCGGCGCGGTGACCGCGGCCAAGGCCGGGCAGGTCGAGTTCCGGGCGGAGAAGGCCGGCATCGTGCATGCCGGCATCGGCAAGGCCTCCTTCGAGGAGGGCCAGCTGCTCGAGAACGCGCGCGCCTTCATCGAGGCGATCCAGCGCGCCAAGCCGACCGGCGCCAAGGGCACCTATGTGAAGAAGGTGGCCGTGAGCTCCTCGATGGGGCCCGGCGTGAAGGTGGACGTGGCGACCCTCGCCTCCGCCTGAACGGGTCCGCCGGCCGCGAGGCTGGCAGCCTGATGAAGATACGCCCGCCGCAAGGCGGGCGGGCAGGGGAGGGCTGGTCCCTCCCCGAAACCTGTCCGAGACCGCGCGTAGCCCCCGGGGACCTCCCTTGGGGGCTTTGATGGAGCCTGCTCCGCCAGCGGTAGACGGGGTGCCGAGGAATTCGTGCCGCACCGGGCCCGCCCCGGACGGCATGCATGGCTTGGTGGTCCGGCTCAGACAGGCGAACCAGGGCGCGTCGCGGCATGGTGCCGCGGCGGGCCCGCGTGTGAACCGGCCGGGGCCCCTCCACAAGGTGCCGGTCATCGTTGGAGACGGGATTTGGACCGCACGGAAAAGCGCGAGTTCATCGCCCAGCTCTCTGCCGTCTTCGCGGATACCTCCTTCGTGCTCGTCGCCCAGAACAAGGGTCTGACGGTTGCGGACGTGAGCGAGCTGCGTCGGCGCATGCGGAGTGCTGGTGCGACGTACAAGGTCGCGAAGAACCGGCTGGCCACCCTCGCCCTCGACGGCACCCGCTTCCAGGGCGTCTCGCCGCTGCTGAAGGGACCGACCGCGCTTGCGTGGGCCCGGGACCCGGTGGCCGTGGCGAAGACCGCCGTGGAGTTCGCCAAGGTGAACGACAAGTTCGTGATCCTGGGCGGGGCGCTCGGCGTGCAGACCCTCACCCCCGACGGGGTGAAGGCGCTGTCCGAGCTGCCCTCGCTCGATGCCCTGCGCGCGCAGCTCCTGGGTCTGATCCAGACCCCGGCGACGCGCATCGCGGGCGTGCTGCAGGCCCCTGGGTCGCAGCTGGCGCGGGTGTTCAGTGCCTTCGCGAAGAAGGACGAGGCTGAGGCCGCCTGAGGACGCAAGTCCGCCGGACCTAATATGTAACCAGGATGGGGCGCTTCGAAAGACCAAGCGTGGTCCTGGGTGTTGCAAACACCAAGCCAAGCCATTAGATCAAGAGGTACACAGACATGGCCGAACTCGCAAAGCTCGTCGAGGAGCTCTCTGCCCTGACCGTCCTGGAGGCCGCCGAGCTCTCCAAGATGCTGGAAGAGAAGTGGGGCGTCTCCGCCGCGGCTCCGGTCGCGGTGGCGGCGGCGCCGGCTGCTGGCGGCGGTGCCGCCGCCGCGCCGGCCGAGGAGCAGACGGAATTCACCGTCACCCTGACCGCGGCGGGCGACAAGAAGATCAACGTGATCAAGGAGATCCGCACCATCACCGGGCTCGGGCTGAAGGAAGCCAAGGATCTGGTCGAGGGTGCGCCGAAGGTCGTCAAGGAGAGCGCCTCCAAGGAAGACGCGGCGAAGATCAAGAAGGTGCTGGAAGAGAACGGGGCGACCGTCGAAGTCAAGTAAGGTCGCCTTCAGGCTATCCCCCGGGGGCGGCAGTCCGTCGCCGCCCCTGGGATCCAGACTGCGGAGGTACGGGCGGGAACCCCTCGGGTTGCCGTCCGCGCTTCCGTTTCTGCGCTCCGCGGCCCCCGCCGCGAGTGCGGGACACGGGGCGGACAGGATTTTGGTGGGCGCCGGGCAGCGCGGCCGGTTTGGCGCTGCGACGGGCGGAAGGGATACGGGACAGGCATGAACGCTATCACGAAGTCGTTCACCGGGCGCAAGCGCATCCGCAAGAGCTTTGGCCGGCTGCCCGAGGTGGCGCCGATGCCGAACCTCATCGATGTGCAGAGGGCTTCCTACGAGGCCTTCCTCCAGATGGAAGTGAACCCCGACGCGCGGCTGCATGCCGGGTTGCAGGAAGTGTTCAAGTCCGTCTTCCCGATCGACGACTTTGCGGGCCGGGGCCGGCTGGAATTCGTCCAGTACGAGCTCGAGGAGCCGAAATACGACGTCGAGGAATGCATCCAGCGCGGGCTGACCTTCGCCGCGCCGCTGAAGGTTCGCCTCCGGCTGATCGTCTGGGACGTGGATGAGGACACGGGCTCTCGTTCCGTTCGCGACATCAAGGAGCAGGACGTCTACATGGGCGACATGCCCCTGATGACGGACAACGGCACCTTTATTATTAACGGCACCGAGCGCGTCATCGTTTCCCAGATGCACCGCAGCCCGGGCGTCTTCTTCGACCACGACAAGGGCAAGACCCACAGCAGCGGCAAGTACCTGTTCGCCGCGCGGGTCATCCCCTATCGCGGCTCCTGGCTCGACTTCGAGTTCGACGCCAAGGACATCTGCTACGTCCGCATCGACCGCAAGCGGAAGCTGCCGGCCAGCACCCTGCTGCTCGCGCTCGACAGCGCCGCGACCGAGGCGAAGCGAATCGAGAAGGGTGCTGCGGCGCTCGAGCCGAACGAGATCCGCGGCATGGATGCCGAGGAGATCCTGAACGAGTTCTACGGCCAGGTCGCCTTCACCCGCGGCGCCAAGGGCTGGTCTCGCCCCTTCGATCCGGACGCCTTCCGCGGCATCAAGCTGCAGGAGCCGCTGATCGACGCCCGCACCGGCGAGGTGGTGGCCGAGAAGGACGCCAAGCTGACGCCGCGCGCGGCGCGCAAGATCGCCGAGGGCGGCACCACGGAAGTGCTGGTCGGCCGCGGCGACCTGCTCGGCCGCTTCGTCGCCGAGGACCTGGTGGACATGAACACCGGCGAGATCTGGGCCGAGGCCGGCGAGGAGCTGACCGAGGCGAAGCTCGCGGTGATCGAGAATGCCGGCGTCGAGCGGCTGCCGACCCTGGCGATCGACCAGTCGGTCGGCCCCTGGATCCGCAACACCCTGACGGTCGACAAGAACACCAACCGCGACGAAGCGCTGATGGACATCTACCGGGTCATGCGCCCGGGCGAGCCGCCGACGCCGGAGACCGCCGAGACGCTGTTCCGCGGCCTGTTCTTCGACGGCGAGCGATACGACCTCTCCTCGGTCGGGCGGGTGAAGATGAACATGCGCCTCGGCTTCTCCGCCGAGGAGGTGCCGGACACCATCCGCACGCTGCGCAAGCAGGACATCATCGCCACGGTCCGCGTGCTGCTGGACCTGAAGGATGGCCGCGGCCAGATCGACGACATCGACAATCTCGGCAACCGCCGGGTGCGCTCGGTCGGCGAGCTGATGGAGAACCAGTACCGCGTCGGCCTGCTGCGCATGGAGCGCGCGATCAAGGAGCGCATGGGGTCGGTCGACATCGACACCGTCATGCCGCACGACCTGATCAACGCGAAGCCGGCGGCTGCCGCCGTGCGGGAGTTCTTTGGCTCTTCGCAGCTCAGCCAGTTCATGGACCAGACCAACCCGCTCTCCGAGGTGACGCACAAGCGCCGCCTCTCGGCGCTTGGCCCGGGCGGCCTGACCCGCGAGCGCGCCGGCTTCGAGGTGCGCGACGTGCATCCGACGCATTACGGCCGCATCTGCCCGATCGAGACGCCGGAAGGCCCGAACATCGGCCTGATCAACTCGCTCGCCACCTTCGCCAAGGTGAACAAGTACGGCTTCATCGAGACGCCCTACCGGCTGGTGCGGGACGGCAAGATCGTCGGCGACCCGCGCTACCTCTCGGCGATGGAGGAGGAGCGCCTCGTCGTCGCCCAGGCGGATGCCGAGGTCGACGCCGATACCGGCGAGTTCAAGTCGGAGCTCGTCTCGGTCCGCCAGGGCGGCGACTTCCGCCTGGTGAAGCCGGAGGAGGTGACGGCGATCGACGTCTCGCCGAAGCAGCTGGTTTCGGTCGCCGCGGCGCTGATCCCGTTTCTCGAGAACGACGACGCCAACCGCGCGCTGATGGGCTCGAACATGCAGCGCCAGGCGGTGCCGCTGGTGCGCGCCGACGCGCCGCTGGTCGGCACCGGCATGGAATCCGCGGTGGCGCGGGATTCGGGCGCGACCATCGTCGCCAAGCGCGACGGCGTGGTCGACAGCATCGACGGCGCGCGCATCGTGGTGCGGGCGACGGGCGACGACGGCACGACGCGCGGCGTCGACATCTACCGGCTCCGCAAGTTCCAGCGCTCCAACCAGTCCACCTGCATCAACCAGCGCCCGCTGGTGAAGGTGGGCGACGGCGTCCGCACCGGCGAGATCATCGCCGACGGCCCGTCGACCGAGCTGGGCGAGCTGGCGCTGGGGAGGAACGTGCTCGTCGCGTTCATGCCCTGGAACGGCTACAACTTCGAAGACAGCATCCTGATCTCCGAGCGGATCGCGCGCGACGACGTCTTCACCTCGATCCATATCGAGGAGTTCGAGGTCATGGCCCGGGACACCAAGCTGGGCCAGGAGGAGATCACCCGCGACATCCCGAACGTGGGTGAGGAGGCGCTGCGCAACCTCGACGAGGCGGGCATCGTCTATATCGGCGCCGAGGTGCAGCCGGGTGACATCCTGGTCGGCAAGGTGACGCCGAAAGGTGAATCGCCGATGACGCCGGAGGAGAAGCTGCTCCGCGCCATCTTCGGCGAGAAGGCCTCCGACGTCCGCGACACCTCGCTGAAGCTCCCCCCCGGTGTCGCCGGCACCATCGTCGACGTCCGCGTCTTCAGCCGCCGCGGCGTCGACAAGGACGAGCGCGCGATGGCGATCGAGCGCGCCGAGATCGAGCGGCTCGCCAAGGACCGCGACGACGAGAAGGCGATCCAGGAGCGCAGCTTCCACAGCCGGATGCGCGAGCGCCTGCTGAACCGGAAGGCCTCCGGCGGCTTCCGCGGCGTGAAGGCCGGCACCGTCATCACCGACGAGGTGCTCGAGCAGTTCGCCAAGGCGACCTGGCGCCAGATCGGCGTGCAGGACGACGCGGCGATGGTCGAGATCGAGGCGCTGAAGCGCGAGTTCGACGCCGCCGTCGAGCGCCTGCAGAAGCGCTTCGAGAGCAAGGTCGAGAAGCTGCAGCGCGGCGACGAGCTGCCGCCCGGCGTGATGAAGATGGTCAAGGTCTTCGTCGCGGTGAAGCGGAAGCTGCAGCCGGGCGACAAGATGGCGGGACGCCACGGCAACAAGGGCGTGGTCAGCCGCGTCGTGCCGGTGGAGGACATGCCCTTCCTCGAGAACGGCACCTCGGTCGACATCGTGCTGAACCCGCTCGGCGTGCCGTCGCGGATGAATGTCGGGCAGATCCTCGAGACCCATCTCGGCTGGGCCTGCGCGACGCTCGGCCGCCAGGTCGGCGAACTGGTCGAGGAATACCGCCGCAGCGGCGCCATGCGCGACGAGCTGATGGAGCATCTCCGCACCACCTATGGCGAGGAGGTCTTCCAGCGCGACATCGCGCCGATGGACGACGACCAGCTGATCGAGCTGGCGGAGAACCTGAAGAAGGGCATCCCCATCGCGACGCCGGTCTTCGACGGTGCCCGGATGGCGGACATCGAGGGCATGTTGACCCGGGCGGGGCTCGATACCTCCGGCCAGGTCTGGCTGACCGATGGCCGCACCGGCGAGGTCTTCGAGCGCAAGGTGACCGTCGGCATCATCTACATGCTGAAGCTGCACCACCTGGTGGACGACAAGATCCACGCCCGCTCGATCGGCCCCTACTCGCTGGTCACCCAGCAGCCGCTGGGCGGCAAGGCGCAGTTCGGTGGCCAGCGCTTCGGCGAGATGGAGGTCTGGGCGCTGGAAGCCTATGGCGCCGCCTATACCCTGCAGGAGATGCTTACGGTGAAGTCGGACGACGTCTCGGGCCGTACCAAGGTCTACGAGGCCATCGTCCGCGACCAGGACAACTTCGAGGCCGGCATCCCCGAGAGCTTCAACGTCCTGGTCAAGGAGCTGAAGTCGCTCGGCCTCAACGTCGATCTCGAGACCCGCGGCAACTGACCGCGACGCCCCGGCACCCCGGTGCCGGGGCAGCCCCCTATCGGATGCGCGGCCGCCCCCTTTCGCGGGCGGCAGGCTGGACCACAAGGAAGGCCGCATGAACGAGCTGATGAAGATCCTGGGCCAGACCGGCCAGGCGATGACCTTCGACCAGATCAAGATCTCCATTGCCAGCCCGGAGCAGATCCGCTCCTGGAGCTACGGCGAGATCAAGAAGCCCGAGACGATCAACTACCGCACCTTCAAGCCGGAGCGGGACGGGCTGTTCTGCGCCCGGATCTTCGGGCCCATCAAGGACTACGAGTGCCTATGCGGCAAGTACAAGCGGATGAAGTTCCGCGGCATCATCTGTGAGAAGTGCGGCGTGGAAGTCACGCTGGCCAAGGTCCGGCGCGAGCGCATGGGCCATATCGAGCTGGCCAGCCCCGTCGCGCATATCTGGTTCATGAAGTCGCTGCCCTCGCGCGTCGGCCTGATGGTCGACATGTCGCTGAAGGAGCTTGAGAAGGTCCTCTACTTCGAGAGCTACGTCGTCCTCGAGCCTGGCCTGACGGACCTGAAGCTGCACCAGCTTCTGACCGAGGACCAGTACCAGACCAAGATGGACGAGTTCGGCGAGGATGCCTTCACCGTCGGCATCGGCGCCGAGGCAGTGAAGCAGATGCTGACCGGCATCGACTCCAACAAGGAGGCGACCCGGCTGCGCGTCGAGCTGAAGGAGACGACCTCCGAGGCCAAGCGCAAGAAGCTGGTCAAGCGGCTGAAGCTGATCGAGGCCTTCGCCGAGTCCGGCGCGCGCCCGGATTGGATGATCCTGGGCGTGATCCCGGTGATCCCGCCCGAGCTGCGCCCGCTGGTGCCGCTGGACGGCGGCCGCTTCGCGACCTCCGACCTGAACGACCTGTATCGCCGCGTCATCAACCGGAACAACCGGCTGAAGCGGCTGATCGAGCTGCGCGCGCCGGACATCATCGTCCGGAACGAGAAGCGCATGCTGCAGGAGGCGGTGGACGCGCTGTTCGACAACGGCCGCCGCGGCCGCGCCATCACGGGTGCCAACAAGCGCCCGCTGAAGTCGCTGTCCGACATGCTGAAGGGCAAGCAGGGCCGCTTCCGGCAGAACCTGCTGGGCAAGCGCGTCGACTATTCCGGCCGCTCGGTCATCGTGGTCGGGCCCGAGCTCAAGCTGCACCAGTGCGGCCTGCCGAAGAAGATGGCGCTCGAGCTGTTCAAGCCCTTCATCTACTCGAAGCTCGAGAAGTACGGCCACGCCACCACCATCAAGGCCGCCAAGCGGATGGTGGAGAAGGAGCGGCCGGAGGTGTGGGACATCCTCGAGGAGGTGATCCGCGAGCACCCGGTCATGCTGAACCGGGCGCCGACGCTGCACCGCCTGGGCATCCAGGCCTTCGAGCCGATCCTGGTCGAGGGCAAGGCGATCCAGCTGCACCCGCTGGTCTGCACCGCCTTCAACGCCGACTTCGACGGCGACCAGATGGCGGTGCACGTGCCGCTGTCGCTGGAAGCGCAGCTCGAAGCCCGCGTGCTGATGATGTCGACCAACAACATCCTCAGCCCGGCCAACGGCAAGCCGATCATCGTGCCGAGCCAGGACATCGTGCTCGGGCTCTACTACCTCAGCCTGGAGACGCCGGAATACCGCGCCGCCGGCGCCCGGACCGAGGCGGTCCGCGCGCTGATCGCCAGCGCCGATGCCAAGCAGGGCAAGGACCTGACGGCCGAGGAGCTGGAGGCGCTGAACTTCCGCCCGCAGGTCTATCGCGGCCTGGGCGAGGTGGAGCAGGCGCTGGCCGCCGGCGCCATCAGCCTGCACACCGCGATCCATGCCCGCGTCCCGGCTCCGGTCGAGCCGGGCGACAAGACCATGACCACGGTGATGACCACCGCGGGCCGCCTGATGATGGGCGCCCTGCTGCCGGTCGACCCGCGCACGCCCTATGGCCTGATCAACCGGCAGCTGACGAAGAAGTCGATCTCCGACGTCATCGACACGGTCTACCGGCATTGCGGCCAGAAGGAGAGCGTGATCTTCGCCGACCGGCTGATGGGGCTCGGCTTCCGCCAGGCGGCCAAGGCCGGCATCTCCTTTGGCAAGGACGACATGGTCATCCCGGACAGCAAGCCGGAGATGATCGGCAAGACCAAGGCCGAGGTGAAGGAGTTCGAGCAGCAGTACCTCGACGGCCTGATCACCGCCGGTGAGCGCTACAACAAGGTGGTGGACGCCTGGTCGCGCTGCACCGAGGAGGTGGCGCAGGCGATGATGAAGGAGATCTCGAAGCAGGAGGCGGGCAAGCCGACCAACTCGGTCTGGATGATGTCCCATTCCGGCGCGCGCGGCTCGCCGGCGCAGATGCGCCAGCTGGCCGGCATGCGCGGCCTGATGGCCAAGCCGTCGGGCGAGATCATCGAGCAGCCGATCATCAACTGCTTCAAGGAAGGCCTGACCGTGCTGGAGTACTTCAACTCCACCCACGGCGCCCGCAAGGGCCTGGCCGACACCGCCCTGAAGACGGCGAACTCGGGCTACCTGACGCGGCGCCTGGTCGACGTGGCGCAGGACTGCATCATCGTGGTGCCGGATTGCGGCACGGAGCGCGGCATCACCGTGCGGGCCGTGATGGATGGCGGCGAGGTCATCTCCTCGCTGTCCGAGCGGATCCTCGGCCGGACCTCGCAGCGCGACGTGCACGACCCAGTAACGGGCGAGCTGCTGCTGCCGCGCAACACGCTGATCGAGGAGCCGGACGCCGAGCGCATCGAGGCCGCGGGCGTGGAGGAGATGTACATCCGCTCCGTCCTCACCTGCGATGCGGGCTCGGGCGTCTGCGGCCATTGCTATGGCCGCGACCTCGCGCGCGGCACGCCGGTGAATGTCGGCGAGGCGGTCGGCGTCATCGCCGCGCAGTCGATCGGCGAGCCCGGCACTCAGCTGACGATGCGCACCTTCCACATCGGCGGTGCGGCGCAGCGCGGGGCCGAGCAGTCGGCGGTCGAGGCGACCTCGGACGGCACGGTAAAGATCGCCAACCGCAACGTCGTCGCCAACAGCTCCGGCGCGCCGATCGTGATGAGCCGCAACTGCGAGATCATCCTGAGCGACGCCCAGGGGCGCGAGCGGGCGCGCTACCGCGTGCCCTACGGCGCCCGGCTGCTGACGGACGAGGGCGCGGCGGTGACGCGCGGCCAGAAGCTGGCGGAGTGGGACCCCTTCACCCTGCCGATCATCACCGAGCGCGCGGGCACGCTGGAGTTCGCCGACCTGATCGAGGGCGTCACCCTCTACGAGGAGACCGACGTCGTCACCGGCCTGTCCTCGAAGGTGGTGCGCGAGCCGGTCGACAAGGCGCGCAACGCCAACCTCCGGCCGCGGCTGCTGCTGCGCTCGGAGGACGGGCAGGTGCAGCAGTACTTCCTGCAGCCGGCCTCGGTGCTGAACGTCGAGAATGCCGGCGTGGTGAAGGCTGGCGACATCCTGGCCCGGCTGCCGCGCGAATCCTCGAAGACGCGCGACATCACCGGCGGCCTGCCGCGGGTGGCGGAGCTGTTCGAGGCGCGGCGCCCGAAGGACCACGCGATCATCTCGGACATCGACGGCCGGGTCGAGTTCGGCAAGGACTACAAGGCGAAGCGCCGCATCCTGGTCGTTCCCGACCAGGTCGGCGACGAGCCGCCGGTGCCGCGCGAATACCTGGTGCCGAAGGGCAAGCACGTCTCGGTGCAGGAGGGCGACTACGTCAAGGCGGGCGACCCGCTGGTCGACGGCCCCCGCGTGCCGCACGACATCCTGCGCGTGCTGGGTGTCGAGGCGCTGGCGAACTACCTGGTCAACGAGATCCAGGACGTCTACCGGCTGCAGGGCGTGAAGATCAACGACAAGCACATCGAGGTCATCGTCCGGCAGATGCTGCAGAAGGTGGAGATCCTCGACGCCGGGGACACCACCTTCCTGATCGGCGAACAGGTCGACCGGCTGGAGTTCGAGGCCGAGAACGACAAGCGCCTGGCGGCGAAGGAGCGGCCCGCCCGGGCCGAGCCGGTGCTGCAGGGCATCACCAAGGCTTCGCTGCAGACCACCAGCTTCATCAGCGCCGCCTCCTTCCAGGAGACGACGCGGGTGCTCACCGAGGCCGCCACGGCGGGCAAGGTGGATACGCTGGCCGGCCTCAAGGAGAACGTCATCGTCGGCCGGCTGATCCCGGCGGGCACGGGCTCCGTGATGAACCGCCTGCGGGCGCTGGCGGCGCAGCGCGACCGCACGCGCCTGCCGAATTCCCCGGCATTGCCGGAACCGGCGGGGCAACAGGCGGCGGAGTAATTCTGCCGTTACTGCATCGAGTTCGGCCGGGTTCCGCAAGGAACCCGGCCTTTTTCTTAACAAGGCGCCGCATCGCTTGACTCGGTGCCAGGGCGCTTGTAGTTAGCCGTCCCTTGGCACGGCCGGGCGCAGCGGCGCTCGGGATGCCAGGTGTTTGGTCCACAACGCTGCGCGTTCGGCACCGCGGCCCCTCGTTGGGGTTGCACCAGGTCGGGGGCAGGTCAGGGCGCCTGCAGGGGAGCGTGACGCTCATCCTGCGGGCAAGTTGTCCTTTTGCGGCTGCGGGACGGACGGACGGGATTCGAAGGGGCGTCATGCCGACGATCAACCAGCTCATCGCCCAGGGGCGCGAGCCGAACGCGAAGCGGAACAAGGTTCCTGCGCTGCAGGCATGCCCGCAGAAGCGCGGCGTCTGCACGCGCGTCTATACGACCACGCCGAAGAAGCCGAACTCGGCCCTCCGTAAGGTTGCCAAGGTGCGCCTGACGAATGGCTATGAAGTGGTGAGCTACATTCCCGGCGAGGGGCACAACCTGCAGGAGCACTCGGTGGTGCTGATCCGGGGCGGTCGCGTGAAGGACCTTCCCGGCGTGCGCTACCACATCCTTCGCGGCGTGCTCGACACCCAGGGCATCGCCAAGCGTCGTCAGCGCCGGTCGCTGTACGGCGCGAAGCGGCCGAAGTAAGGAGAGGCCCGGATGTCTCGCCGCCATAGCGCGCAGAAGCGCGAAGTCCTGCCGGACCCCAAGTTCGGTGATCTGGTGCTCAGCCGTTTCATGAACGTGCTGATGTACGACGGCAAGAAGAGCACCGCCGAGCGGATCGTCTATGCCGCCATGGATACGCTGAAGCGCCGCGTCGGCCCGCAGGGCGATCCGCTGCGGCTGTTCCATGAAGCCATGGACAACGTGAAGCCGGCCGTCGAGGTCCGCAGCCGCCGTGTCGGTGGCGCGACCTACCAGGTGCCGGTGGAGGTTCGCCCCGAGCGCCGCCAGGCGCTGGCGATCCGCTGGCTGATCGAGGCCTCGCGCAAGCGCGGCGAGAACACGATGGAAGAGCGCCTTTCCGGCGAGCTGATGGACGCGGCGAACAACCGCGGCACGGCCGTCAAGAAGCGCGAAGACACGCACCGGATGGCGGAGGCGAACAAGGCCTTCAGCCATTACCGCTGGTAACCGGATCGAAGGACGACGACGATGGCGAAGGCGAAATTCGAGCGGACGAAGCCGCACTGCAACATCGGGACGATTGGTCACGTTGACCATGGCAAGACGTCGCTGACGGCGGCGATCACCAAGATCCTGGCG
>NZ_SMSJ01000111.1 GCF_004355005.1 Dankookia rubra | reverse complement strand
GCGGTGCGCTCTGTCATCGGCACCGCGACGCGGCGCAGCACCGACGCCTATCAGGCTATTCGTGCCACGCTCCAAGGCCAGTCCATCCTCGCCCCGGGTTGAGCAGCTACCAATAATGACGTGCTGTAAAGGCCTTGCCTAGACGGCAATACGGCAATCCGTATAAGCGTATGGCTGATTGCGGCGGCTATGCCTGGTCGAAGCCTGCATAGGTGACGACGCGCGGGTCGTCGATGCTCGGAATGGCCGGCCGCCGCTGACGTACACCAGTTGTCACCACTACCCGCCTCCCCCGTGAGCCAGGATCCTACCCCAACCGATCCAAGCTCCACAGAGCTGTATGCTCTTGACCCCTATGTAGCGTGCCAGGGGCCTCATGCGGCTGCTGCGGCCCGGCGCCGCATGAGGAAGGTGGGCGGGATGGCCAGCATGAAGCCCAACGCGGTCAGCAGGAAGCCATCGCGATAGCCCATCATGCCTGCCTGCGCCGCCAGCATGCGGCCAAGATAGTCGAGCGCGTAGGCGAGCCGCGGTCCCTCTGCCATGCCGATACTTTCTGGCCCGAATCCGGGGGCGATCCCACCCTCTGCCAAGCCTCCCTCAGCCAGGGTGTATCCAAGCACTTGGCGTAGCAGGTCAACGGTGGCGGGATTGGAGGTGTCCTGCGAGATTGCGAAGGTGTTTGCGTAGAGCTGCGTCCGCCGCTCGACCACTACGGCAAGAAGGTTCGTCCCCAGCGCCCCGCCGAGCTGCCGGACGAAGTTCACTGCTCCCGATCCCTGGCCGAGCAGGGGCGTCGGCAGCGCCCTGAGCGCGCCTGCGTTCAGGCTCGGCATGATGAGGGCGAGGCCGACGCGGCCCAGCATGATCCAGATGGCCAGGGTCCAGAACGGCGTGTTGGTGTCCAGGCTGGCCATGAGCCAGGCGGAATATGCGAAGACTGCGAGTCCGACCGCGATCATGGCGTGGGCCGGCAGCCGGTCGGTCAGACGGCCGGCGATGGGAAAGACCAGTGTTAGCAGGAGCCCGGCTGGCATGAGCACAAGGCCGGAGCGTGTCGGGGTGTAGCCCTGGATGGTCTGTACGAAGAGCGGGACGAGGTAGGTTGAGCCGTAGATGCCGGCGCCGAACACGACCGCAACGAGCGAGGCGCCGGCAAAGCTCGGGATGCGAAAGAGCGCGAGATTTAGCATCGGCGCTTCGGTCCGCACCTCCCACCACAGAAAGCCGACGCCTGTCAGAGCGGCCAAGGTTAGGTCGGTGAGCACGAAGTGCGACAGCCAGCCGTAGCGCTGGCCGTTGGAGAGCGCGGTCAGTAGGGTGAAAAGGAAGGCCAGCATCAGTCCGAAGCCGATCCAGTCAAAGGGCCGGCGCGGGCCGGTGGCCGTCCGGCCCGGCATGAACAGGGTGGCGAGGACGACGCCAGCAGCGCAGAAGGGCACCACGAGGAAGAACACGTAGCGCCAGCTCAGGTTGTCCACCATAAGGCCGCCGATGGTCGGGCCGAGCGCGGGTGCGAGCACAACGCCAATGCCGTAGATGCCCATAGCCGAGCCGCGCTGCGCCGGCGGGAATACTTGGAAGATCACCACCATGGCAAGCGGCTGTAGGATCCCGGCGGCCGCGCCCTGCAGCACGCGCGCCAACACCAGCACCGGCTCGGCCGGGGCGAGGCCGCCCATGATCGAGGCGGCAATGAACAGCAGCAGCGTGACGGAGAAGGTGGCGCGCTGGCCGAAGCTGTCGAGCAGCCAGGCGTTCAGCAGCATGGTCCCAGTCATCGCCGCCAGGAAGCCGGTGGAGATCAGCTGCGCCTTGTCCTGGCCCATGCCGAAGGCGCCCATCATGTCCGGCAGGGCCACGTTCACGATGGTGGAGCTGAGCACCGTGCTGATGGTGCCCATCATGGCCGTGACCGTGACGTACCAGCGGTAGTTCGGTCCCCAGCGCGCGAACATCTCTTGCAGGGGGGCGGGGAGGGCGGGCGCATCACTCACGGGTGCGGGCCTCCACCTCTACCATCATGCCCGGGCTCAGCCGTCCCTCGCTCTGCGGTACCCGGATGCGCACCGGCAATCGCTGGGCGATCTTCGTGAAGTTGCCGCTTGGGTTCGGGTTCGGTAACAGGGCGAACTCGCTTGTCGCGGCTTGGCCGACCCGCTCAACCACGCCCTCCATCACAAGCCCGGGATAGGCATCCACGGCGATGCTCACTCTGGCGCCGGGACGGAAGTAGCGGATGTCCGTCTCCTTCACGTTGGCGTCCACGCGCACCGCGGCGGGATCATGCACCATCAGCAGGCGCTGGCCGGGCGTGACGTACTCGCGCGCGTCCACGAAAGTTCGATCTACCACACCATCGAAAGGCATAACGATGGTACGGTCTTTTAGGTCGAGTGCGGCGCGGTCGCGCTGCAACCGCAGCCCGCGCTCCTCAGCGGCGAGGGTGTCGAGCTGACGTCGAAGTACCGTGAGCTGCCCGCGCGCTGCGACTACCTCGGCGAGGGCGGCGCGAGCATCCGCCACCTCGGCGCGGCGGCCCAGCACCTTTTGCGAGCCGGCATCGAAGGCAGCGCGCGTCTGGTCGAACCGTGCCTGGGTGCCGGCGCCGGTTTCCATTAGCCGGCGCGCCCGCGCGAACTCGGCCCGCGCGAGGTCGAGCTGCGCCTCAGCTTCGGCGAGCGCCGCCTCCGCGACCGTGACCCGGGCTTCCCGAGCCTCACGCTGGCTCGCAGTCTGTTGATCAATCACCACGATTCGTGCTTCGGTCTCGGCCCGCCGCGCGGCCGCGGCGTCAAGCTGGGCGTCGAGCTCGAGCAGTTGGAGAGACGCCACCCGTTCGTCGATGACCACCAGCAAGGCGTCGCGGGCCACTGTCTCGCCCTCCGTCACCGTGATGGTGCTGATCCAGCCAGGGACGCGGCTGCTGAGCACCACCATGTCCGCGGCGACGCGCGCATCCTCCACCAGCACGTGGGTGAAGCGGTGATAGAGCCAGACGCCCGCGCCGAGCGCCAGCGCCGCACCCACCGCGAGGAGCGCCATGCGGGCGAGGGCGCGGCGGAAAGCGGGCCGCAGCCGCGGCCCCGCCTCGCCGGCTGCGCGCGTCGCGCCGGCGCTAGGCTGCCCGATGTCCATTCTTCGCTCCGGTCGCATCCAGCTGCGGATCGGGGGCAAGATTGCCCGCAATGCGCTCCAGCACCGCCTTGCAGGCATCGAGCTCCGCATCTGCCACGCCTGCCAGCAGCTCGGCGCGGACCTCAGTGGCGGTATCCTCGATCAGTCGGAGAGTGGGCGTGGCTTTGTCCGTGAGGTGCACGGTCTTCGCCCGTCTGTCCTGAACCGCTTCGTGCCGAACGACTAGGCCTTCCTGCTCAAGGCGGTCGAGGGTGCGGACCAACGTGGGCCCTTCCACGCCGACGCGCGCCGCGAGCTCCTTCTGGACCAAGCCACCGCCGCCCCGTGCCAGCTGCAGCAACGTGAGCCAGCGAGCCTCTGTCAGCCCGAAGGCCTGCAGCCGCCGGTCAAGGCGGAGCCGCCAGCGGCGGGCAATCTGCCCGAGGAGCACACCGAAATATTCCTGTTGACCTGGACGGTCAGCCTGTATTTTCATCGCTCCCTATTAAGTAGCAGGCGAACAATTTGATTGCAACTTTCTTCTGAGCGTTTCACCCTTTGAGACACGTTGGAAACTTCACCCGAAGCGAGGCCAAATGAGAGCACGCAAACCCATGGAACCTCGTTCGCCTCCGGTAGCGTGCGGGCTTGCGGGTGAAGTTGGCCGCGGCGCTGAGGCCGGACATGACGACAGAGACAGAGGTCGCCCGGATCAAACACGAAGACGAGGCCGACTTCTCCAAGCTCGCGGTTCTGCCGGAGAAGGCAAAATAGCGAGAATCGAGTTAAAGCACGTCAGGAGAACAATTCGGTCATGCTGCCGTGCGCGCATCGATGGCGTGACGTATCGCTCACATCGGTCCGCACTGAGGCGGCCGGACATGACCAGTCTGCCGCACAAGCCTCATGCTCCTGCCGCCCTGCCCGTGGAGCCGACGTGACACCGAAATCATGTAGCCGGATGTCGTGGCCGCTGAGAGAACGGGACGATTGGTCGGCAGCGCATGCGTCGCCAGCGGCGCACTGCAACAACCGCTCGCCGGGCGCGGGCCCGCACGGGCGACATCTTCCGCTTCGCCAGCACCAGATGCCACGGAGGAAAAGCAACCCAGACTGCGACAATTCGCCTCAGGGCAGGCGGGGCGATGGACGACCTATCCCTAGCCCCCGCTTTTAGAAGGTTGGGAGGAACATTCATGGATTTGACACTTACGGAGAAGCACCGCGCTTTGCGCGATGAGGTGCTGGCATTCATCGAGAAGTACCGAGGCGTGGCGCCGAGCCCTGGTGGCGGGCGGAAGCGGCCGGACGCAAAGGTGTTGGAATGGCAGAAACTGCTGCTCGAGCACGGTTACTTCGCCCGCAGCATCGCGCGCGAGTACGGTGGTTTCGGCGCGCCGCAGGATCTCATCGAGCAGGCCATCATCGCTGATGCCTTCAGCCGCGCTGGCGTCTCGCCAGGCATCCACAACCAAGGCATCAGCATGCTGGTGCCGACGTTGCTCGAGGTCGGTACAGAGGAGCAGAAGCGTCGCTGGGTCGGCCCGACCATCCGCGGCGACATCATCTGGTGCCAGGGCTATTCCGAGCCAGGCTCCGGCTCCGATCTAGCGGCGGCGAAGACTCGGGCGGCTGTCGACGACGGGCATTTTGTCATTAATGGTCAGAAGATCTGGACCAGTTCGGCGCACTACGCCGACATGATGTTCCTGCTCTGTCGTACTGAACCCGAGCAGTCGAAGCACGCTGGCCTTTCTTACCTTCTTGTGCCGATGAACACGCCCGGCATTGAGGTTCGCCCCCTGCGCACCATGACCGGCAGGGCCGAGTTCAACGAGACCTTCTTTACCGACGTGCGTGTGCCGGTTGATCAGATTGTAATGAGTCGCGGCCAGGGCTGGCATGTCGCCAACATCACGCTGAAGTACGAACGGCTGCTGCTTGGTGATCCCAACAAGCTGCAGCAGCGCCTGGAGGCGATCCGTCGCATGATGACGCAGCCGGGGCCAGACGGCTCGCGGTTGCTCGACCGCGCCGAGTGGCGCGATCGCCTGCTGCAGTTGCAGGGTGAGGTGATGGCAGGCCGTCACCACAATCTGCGCCTCCTTAGCGAACAAGCGGAGGGCGTAGATTCCGGACTTGGCCGCTTGATCGTGAAGTATCACGGTACAATGCTGGGGCACCGGTTAGCCTCGCTAGCTCTCGACGTGCTCGGCAGCGCCGGGCTGCACTACGAGCCCCAAGGCGAAACCGGTGAGGACGATACCGCGACCACCTGGCAGATCGACTACATGTACGACATTGGCCTGATCATTGGCGGCGGGTCCTCAAACATCCAGAAAAACATCATCGGTGAGCGCGGTCTTGGCCTGCCGCGTGAGCCCAAGGCGGCAGTGCCAGCGGGAGGGAACTGATATGCGGTTTGGTCTGACCGAAGATCAGGGACTATTCGACCGCTCGCTTCGCGCCTTCCTGAGTGACCGGCTCTCGCTCGAGACACTGCGGCGTTTAGCTGAGCCAGGCACTGGCTTCGACGCGGATCTGTGGCGGGGCCTGGGGGGGATTGGCCTGCACGGACTGTTGGTGCCGGAAGAGCACGGCGGCTCTGGGCTCAGCATGCTGGACGCGGCGCTGGCGGCGGAGGCGCTCGGCTACTACGCTGCGCCGGCGCCCTTTGCCGCGGCGCTGGTCATGGCTGTGCAGGCTTTCCACAGTGCAGGCGATGCAGGTCAGCAGAACGAATGGCTGCCGCGGATCGCCGCCGGCGAGGTACGGATCAGCCTCGGCTTCGCAGGGCTGGCAGGGCAGACTGGGCGGGCAGCACTGCGCCTCGACGGTGGACGCCTCTCGGGCGCGCTTGATGGGCTGATGGACGGCGGAGAGGCGACGCATTTTCTAGCCTACCTGCCGGACGGCCGCGCCGCCCTGCTGGAGGCCGGCAGCGTAGGGACTACTGTCACCCTGCGCCGCAGCGTGGACCGTACTCGCGCTTTAGCGGATCTCGACCTCGCAGGGGTGGCACCAGTCGCGCTGCTCCAATCCTCGAACGATCCACTTGCTGCTGCGCGGCGGGTGTGCGATGCGGGGCGGGTGATGCTGGCGGCCGATACGCTTGGCGCAGCGCGGAACATGCTGGACCGCGCCGTCGCCTATGCCAATGAGCGGGTGCAGTTCGGCCGGGTAATCGGCAGTTTCCAGGGCGTAAAGTACATGTGCGCCGACATGGCGACCATGCTGGAGCCTTGCCGCGCCATGGTTTGGTATGCCGCTTATGCGCAAGACGCGCTGCCGGAGGAGGCCTCGGCCGTGGCTGCGCATGCCAAAGCACATTTGGCCGAGGTCGGGCGCGAGGTCGCCCGGCTGGCGACCGAGGTGCATGGCGGCATGGGATTCACCGACCTGCTGGGCCTGCACTACCAGTTCAAGCGCATCACCTTCGACCGGCAAGTGCTCGGTGGACCCGAGCGCTGCCGGCACGACGCGGCGGTGGCGCAGGGCTGGATCGCGGCCTGAGCTGAGACAGCGGAATAAGCAGGAGAGAATGGATATGTCCTTGCGCGAGAAGGGGGCGATCACCGGGGTGGGCGAGACTGCCTATTCTAAGGAATCAGGGCGCAGCGTACTGTCGCTGCAACTCGAGGCATCACTGAAAGCGATCGAGGATGCCGGGCTAAAGCCTACGGACATCGACGGCGTGATCCCTTACGCCAGCGGGGTCGTCGCCGAGGATTTCATCACCAACCTCGGCCTACCTGACCTGCGCTTTTCGGCAGTAACGCCGCTAGGTGGAGCAAGCTGCGTGGCCGCGGTGCAGTGCGCTGTCGCGGCGATCGCCTCGGGCATCTGCAACCATGTGCTAATCCCGGTCGGGCGCAACGGCGCTTCGCAGGGACGAATCGGAACGCGGGTGCAGTATATGCCGCAGTTCCGGGTGGTAGGTGAGTTCGAGATGCCGCTTGGTGCAATCGCGCCGGCGCAGCTCTACGCGCCGATGGCACGACGGCATATGGAGCTCTACGGCACCACCAGCCAGCAGCTCGGCGAAATTGCGGTCTCGACCCGGGCCAATGCCATCCTCAACGGCAACGCCGTGATGACAAAGCCGATGTCGATCGAGGACCATCAGGCCTCGCGCATGATCTCGGACCCGTTCCGGCTGTTCGACTGCAGCCTGGAGAGCGACGGCGCTTGCGCCATCGTGGTCAGCGGCGCGGACCGCGCGCGCGACCTCCGGAGGCCTCCTGTCGTTGTAATGGGCGTCGCCGAGGGTCACCCGGATTCGCCGAGCGTGATCACTCAGCGCCCGGACCTGACGCGCCTCGGGGTTGCCAAGGCGGCACCGCGGGCCTTCGCTATGGCAGGCGTCTCGCATGATGACATTGATGTAGCCGAGATTTACGACTGCTTCACCTACATCGTGATGTGCCAGCTCGAGGACCTCGGCTTTTGCAAGAAGGGCGAGGGTGGCCCATTCGTCGAGAGCGGCGCCATTCGCCTTGGCGGCAAGCTGCCGATCAACACCCACGGTGGACTGCTCAGTCAAGCGCATATGGTGGGGATGAACCACATTGCCGAGCTGGTGCGCCAGCTGCGTGGGGAGGCCGGGAAGGCCCAGGTGGCGGACGCGGAGATCGGCCTCGTGACAGGCTACGGTGACATGGGTGACGGCTCCGTCGCCATTATGCGGAGGGGATGATGAGCGCGACTGGAATCTACAACAAGCTCGTACCCGAGCCGACACCGCACAGTGCCCCCTACTGGGAGGGGCTGAACCAGCGCAAGCTGCTGCTGCAGAAATGCCAGGGCTGTGGCAAGATCCGTCACTACCCACAGCCAATGTGCGCCGCCTGCCATTCAATGGAGGTCGGATGGGTCGAGGCCAGCGGACGGGGCACAATTTACAGCTGGACCATCACGCATCATGCCTTCCATCCCGGGGTGCGCCAGGATCTGCCCTATATCCTTGCCACCGTGGTCCTCGAGGACGGCGTGCGCATGAACGCGCAGCTCCGCGGAGTACCGGCGAAGACGCTATGCATCGGCCTGCCTGTGCGCGTCGCCTTCGAGACGGTGAAGGAAGGCCTAACACTGCCCTACCTGATCCCGGAAGAACCGGCATGAAGGCCAAGCTCAAAACTCGACCCAGCACTATGGGAGTGAACGGGACGGACGGGACTAGCAGGGCGCTCGTGTGCGGCATGGCCATTGCCTTCGGGGGAGTCGCATTCGGCATTCGCCCGCAGCGAAGGGATGCCACCTCAATAACATTGATGCTCCTTGCTGTTGATGGCGTATCAAGAGAGTCTTGGTTCTGGTGGGTTGCGCACTCGCCGCGGAACAGGACACGGTGTGATATCGCGGCTGACGAGAAAACGCGTTCGTTGGCCGCCGCGCGCCGGAAGATCGATACCAGTAACTACTTCAGAGACATTGCTGGAGATGCTCCTGCCACGTGGGAGAGAAGACCATGACTGTCGAACGAGGTGACGCCATGTCGCTGATACCGGATGCCGCACGCGCCATGGTCGGCGCTTCGGACCCTCCGATCCGGGTCGAGATCAGCCGCCAAGACATCAGAAAATACTCAATGGCTACTGAGCAGCGTCAGCGCAAGTTTTTGGACGGTGATGAGGCGCCGCCAATGTTTTTGTTTGGGGCGCTGCGCCAGATTGGGCCAATTGAGGACTTGGGTCCGGACGGAATCCCGGCGGGCTCGTTGTTGCCGAACCTGCCGCTCAAACGCGTAATGGCCGGCGGCACCAAGACCCGCTACTTTCGCGCTGTGAGGCCTGGTGACGTGCTGATCGCTTCCCGTTCGCTTGCCGAGATCTACGAAAAGAGCGGCTCGCAAGGTCCGCTAATCTTTCTCGTCTACAAGCTCGACGTGCGGACCGAGACGGGCGAGCCAGTGGTTGAGGAACTGCAAACGCGGATCGTCCGATAGGAGGACCCCTATGCCACGCCTTTCCGAACTCAACACCGGCGACGCCTTGCCCAAGCGCCGGCACACGCCGACGAACGTCTCTCTGTTCCTCTACAATGCCGCAATCTGGAATGCGCACCGCATCCACTATGACGAGGTCTACACCAAAGAGGTGGAGAGGCATCCGGCGATTGTCGTGGACGGACCGCTGCAGGGCGACTGGCTAACTCAAACGGTGCTGAACTGGCTCGGCGAGGACGGCGTGCTCGTTGAACTGGAATACTCGAACCGTCGCACCGGCTACCTCGGTGAAACGCTGGTTTCGGGCGGCAGGATCGAGGCGATACGGCCGGAGACGTCGGAGGCTGAGTTGTCGCTCTTCGTGCGCAAGGAGAGCGGGGAGGTCACCGTCCCCGGGCGTGCCTTAGTGCGACTCAACCGCTGATCCAACGGCATGCCGCCACCCAAGTTGTTGCGGCTCACCGCGCTCCGATTTTCAGCCAGTGAGACCATCCCATGAATGCCACCGACCCACAGACTGGATCCCGCCCGCCGGCTTCCCGAGACGTCAACTTCGACGCGATCGTCATCGGCGCGGGGATCTCCGGCCTGTTCCAGCTGCACTGCTTGCGCGACCGGCTCGGCATGAACGTGCGTGTGTTCGAGGCCGGCACCGGCGTCGGCGGCACTTGGTACTGGAACCGCTACCCCGGTGCCCGGTTCGACAGCGAGAGCTATTCCTACGCCTATTCGTTCAGCCAGGAGTTGCTCGATGAGTGGGACTGGAGCGAGCATTTCGCCGGTCAGCCGGAGACGGAACGCTATCTCAACCACGTCGCTGACAAGTTCGACCTGCGCCGCAGCATCAGTTTCTCAAGCCGGGTAAAGTCGGCGCACTGGCGAGAGGCAACGCGGTCCTGGACTATCACGCTTGAGAATGGCTCACAACACAGCTGCCGGTTCCTTGTCACCGCGGTCGGCCCACTCTCGGCGCCCACTTACCCGCGGGTAGAAGGTATCGATAGCTTCGGCGGTGAGGCCTATCATACCGGACTTTGGCCGAAGCACGCTGTGACGTTCGATGGGAAGCGCGTCGCGGTGATCGGCACTGGTGCGAGCGGTGTGCAGGCGATCACCGAGATCGCCAAGACAGCGAAGACTCTTACCGTATTCCAGCGCCGCCCAAACTGGTGCAAGCCACTGCACAACCGCCCTATCTCCAAGAAGGAGATGAAGGAACTGCGTGCCTGGTATCCGGAGATGTTCCGAATCTGTAGCAGCACCTCTTCTTGCTTCCTTCACACGCCGGATACCCGCAAGACCTTCGACCTCACGCCCGAGGAGCGCGAAGCGTTCTGGGAGAAGCAGTATCAGACGCCCGGGTTTTCCATGTGGGTCGGCGGCTTCCAGGACATGATGACCGACCGCGCGGCCAACGACGAGGTCTCGCGCTTCGTCGCCCGCAAGATCCGCGAGCGGGTGCGCGATCCGAAGGTCGCGGAGCTGCTGGTTCCGAAAGATCATGGCTTCGGTACGCGCCGTGTGCCGCAGGAATCCGGCTACTACGAAGTGTTTAACCAGCCCAATGTTAAGCTGGTCAGCATCTTCGACGATCCGATCAAACGCATCACGCGGACCGGTATTGAGCTCGCTGACAGCAGCATCGAGTTTGACATGATCGTCTATGCCACCGGTTTCGACGCGGTGACCGGTAGCCTTGACCGGATCGACATCCGCGGCATCGGTGGCGAGAAGCTGAAAGACAAGTGGCGCGGCTCACTCGAGACGTTCTTCGGCATGCTGGTCAAGGGCTTCCCAAACCTGTTTATGGTGCTCGGGCCGCACGCCGCGCTTGGCAACGTGCCGCGCTCGATCGAATACAACGTCCTTTGGATTACAGACCTACTCGCCTACATGCTCGCGCTCGGCCATACCTACGCCAACCCTACGCAGGCGGGCGTCGATGCCTGGACGGAGTCGGTGATGAAGGCCGCCGAGGGCTTGCTCTCGAGCGAGGTGGATAGCTGGATGACCGGCATTAACCAGAATGTCGAGGGCAAGCAGACCCGGATCATCGCCCGCTACAGCGGTAGCGCCCCGGAGTTCCGCGCCAAGGCTGACGCCGTGGCAGCGGGCGGCTATCGAGAGCTCGAGCTGGACTGAAACGGGGAGTGACCGGCTGCGCCGCGCCCGAGATGGAGGGGAGGACATGAATACGAGACTTTGCAAACGGCTCGGGATCGAGTTTCCGCTGTTCGGCTTCTCGCATTGCCGCGACGTGGTGGCGGAAGTGACCAACGCCGGCGGGTTCGGCGTGCTTGGCGCCGTCGGGCTTACACCCGAGAAGCTCGATGTCGAGCTGCGGTGGATCACCGACCGGGTCAACGGCAAGCCCTTCGGCATCGACCTGTTGATTCCCGAGAAGATGCTCGGCAAGGAGGAGGACACCACCGATGCCGAGCTCCGGGCCCGCATTCCGGCGGGGCACAAGGCGTATGTGGAAGGTCTGCTGCGGCGGCATCAGATCGACACCTCCGGCCTCTGGGACGACGATCCCAACGATCGGGATTCGTCGATCATGCGCGAGGCCGGCGCGGCAAGGATGCTCCAGATCGCCTTCAAGTATCCGATCAAGATGTTCGTCAATGCGCTCGGCGTGCCTCCGGCTTCGATCATCGCCAATGCGCATGAACGCGGCATCCTGGTGGGCGCGCTTACCGGATCGCCGCGCCACGCCATCAAGCACGCCCAGGCCGGAGTGGACGTGCTCGTTGCGGCGGGCGGCGAGGCGGGAGGCCATTGCGGCGAGATCGCGACTATCGTGCTGGTGCCCGAGGTGCTGCAGGCCATCGAGGGCCACGTCAACATCGATGTGCTAGCAGCGGGCGGTATCGCCACGGGGCGGCAGATGGCGGCCTGCATGGCGATGGGCGCAGCCGGCGCCTGGTGCGGGTCGGTCTGGCTCACCACCACCGAGGCGGAGACGACACCCACGGTGAAGGAGAAGATGCTGAAGGCTACCTCGGCCAACACCGTCCGCTCCCGCAGCCGCACGGGAAAGCCGACCCGTCAGCTGCAATCCGCCTGGACCGATGCTTGGCAGGCGGAGGGAGCGCCGGCTCCGTTGCCAATGCCACTGCAGGGCCTGCTCTCCCGCCCTCCGATGCTCAAGGTGGATAAGCTCGCCGTGGGCGGTCATGAAGGTGCGAAGGCGATTTCCTCCTACTTCGTCGGCCAGTGCGTTGGACTGATGAATGAGGAACAATCCACACGTTCGGTTGTCTACGAGTTTAAGAAGGACTTTTACGAGGCTGTTGAACGGCTGTCTGCGACGCTCGCAGATTAGTCGACTACCGGCCAGCCTCCGCCTCGACGCCCAGGTGTATAGAGACGCCACCCGACCCCGCAGTGCCGCACCATCGCACAGGAGTTTTACAGGTGACTGAGCCAGTGAAGCCACGGCTTGCTGCAACTCTTATGTTGGCCCGCGACGGGTCCGAGGGACTGGAGCTGTTTATGGTGGTGCGGCACCACGAGATCGAGTTCGCCTCTGGGGCTCTCGTCTTTCCTGGAGGCTCGGTGCATGGTGGTGATTCAGATCCGCGATGGCGCAAGCTCGCGGACGGCGTTGAGGGTGTCGACGACGCCATGCTGGCACTGATGGCAGCAGCGGCGCGCGAGGCGTTTGAGGAATGTGGCGTGTTATTCGCCCGGACGCAGCGGGGCGGGCCGCTTGTGGACGGCCGTCGCGCTGCGGCGCTCGGCGCGGCCTACCGACAATCGATCGAGAAGGAGATGCTGGATTTTTCCGAGATGATGGAGAAGGAGGGCTTGGTCGCAGCTTTTGACCAGCTTGTACATTTCGCACATTGGGTCACCCCATCCCACATGCCCAAGCGGTTTGACACGCACTTCTTCCTAGCGCCCACGCCGCTCGGCCACATCCTGGCGCATGACGGACAGGAAGCAGTCGACTCCGTTTGGATCATGCCGCGTAGTGCCTGCGAGGATGCCGATGCTACGGCGCGGACAATCCTGTTCCCGACCCGGATGAACCTCGAGAAGGCTGGACGGCACCGGAGTGTTGCCGAAGCGCTGGCGGCGGCGCGCGCCGCGCCCGTCGTCACGGTCCGGCCGGAGGTGCGCATGGTGGAGCAACGCCGCGTGCTCTGCATCCCTGTCGAAGCGGGCTACGGTGGCGGCGAGTTCCTCGTCGAGGGCGCTCCCGGCAAGGGCGCGCGTATTCGCAATGCTGATGGTAGCGAGCGCTCGCCGCTGACGCCGAGCGGGTCCGCATGACCGTCTTGCCAGGCCGACAACGTATAGAAGTTACTGCCCAGGTAGGTGACGGCGAGTGGCGTCCCGGCCAACTCAGGGCAAAGCACGACCGATGAGCGAGTGGCGGTGAGGCCGGCCTAGATTTTGTTTGACGCGGGACGGGGTAGTCGATTCAAAGAATCGATGGATCGCGCCGCCCTCGACAAGCTCACGAAAGATGGCCTGATTGAGCTGGTGCTGGCTCTGGAGGCGCGTCATGCAGCGGAGATGGCGGCGTTGCAGCAGCGGATCGCCGAGTTGGAGCGGCAGATCGGGCTGAACAGCAGCAACAGCGGCAAGTCACCGTCCAGCGATGGTCTGAAGAAGCCGCCGCGGGTCGGCAACCTGCGACCACCCTCCGGCAAGCCAAGCGGTGGGCAGCCCGGCCATTCGGGCAAGACCCTGCGTCGCACCGAAACTCCCGACGCCACCGTCGACCACTACCCGCAGGCCTGCACGGCGTGCGGCACGGCGTTGACCGCGACGATGGCAACTGGCCATGTTGCCCGGCAGGTGTTCGACCTTCCTGAGCCGCAGCCGTTGGCCGTCACCGAACACCGGGCGCACGCCTGCCGATGTGCGGCCTGCGGCAGGCAGACGCGGGCGGATTTTCCGGCCGGGGTCACCGCGCCAGTGCAGTACGGCACGCGGGTCGCCGCTTTTGTGCTCTATCTGCTGCACTACCAGTTGTTACCCGAGAAACGCCTGGCCGAGGCCATGGCGGATCTCTTCGGGGTGACGTTGGTCACCGCGACCATCGCCCGGATCAGCCAAGAGGCTGCCCAGCGCTATCAGGGCTTCACCGATGCCGTGCGCGATCACGTGGCCGCGGCACCGCTCAAGCACCTGGATGAGATCGGCTTCCGGATCGGCGGCAAGACGCAGTGGCTGCATATCGCTTCCACTGTCCTGCTCACCTTCTACCGCATCTCACCGAAGCGCGGCAGCCTGCTGGCGAATGTCACTGGCATCATCGTGCATGATCATTGGAAGCCTTACTACACGCTGGCAGGCGTGCTGCATGCGCTGTGCAATGCGCACCACCTGCGGGAACTCAAGGCCTTGGTCGAGATCGAGAAGGAGGATTGGGCGCGTCGGATGCAACGCCTGCTGCGCCGCGCCTGCCACGCCACCAATCTGGCGCGCGACCGGGGCGTACCGCTCAAGCCGCCCCTGATCGCCGGCATCGAGCGATGTTACGATGCGATCCTCGCCGAGGGTCTGGCATTCCATGCAGCACAGCCCGCGTTGGTCGCCGCCGCAGTCGCCGCTCAGCACCGTGGCCGTCCGGCGCGACGGGTTGGCCACAACCTGCTGCTACGCCTCCGCACCCGCAAGCAGGACGTGCTCCGCTTCCTTACCGACCCACGGGTACCCTTCACCAACAATCTGGTGGAGCGTGGTAATTACCCACCCCCTCTGACTTCTGCGGCGTAGCGGTCAGGCCGTGACAGTCGTCAGGATGGTGCCAAAGACGCTGGTGTTCGGCGCGAGGCGGGCGGTGTCGACCA
>NZ_SMSJ01000110.1 GCF_004355005.1 Dankookia rubra | reverse complement strand
GTGCCGAGACATCGCCGCTTCGCATGGAGTGCTTGGACATCTTCTCTCCGCTGCCTGGCGAGAGCGAAGTGACCAGCCAAGTCGAGCGGGACAGCTCAAGGGACACGAAGATGGCGGCAAGAGTGACGTCGATCGCGGCCGGAGCAGAGCAAGGTGCAGATGTCGGCATCGTCGCCTCTTGATTGCTGGTGAGCGGGTGCATTCTGCCAGACAGCTTGCCGCCACTCATCGCCCCATAGGATCTTGGCGCTGATGCGCTTGCCGCGCCGCCGCTCGATCGTGTCGTCGAGGCCCAACAGCACCGGCCCCGCCGGCACGAAGGCGTCCAGCAGCAACCCGAGCCGTACCCGCGCCGCGCTGATGGCCAAAAAGCCTCAAGCAACTTGCCGGATGAACCACTAAGCCTGCATTTCGCGCGGCCCAGCGCCGCGGTCGGCGAGTTTCCGCCGCGCGCGGCGTCAGGCTGGGCCGGCCGCTGCCCGCGCGATCCGCCGCTCCGCCCAAACCCAGGCAAGGAGGCCTGGCAGGAAGACGATAGTGTCACGGATACGTCGGGCAATAGCCAGCGCCGCTGCCACCTCGGCCGGCAGGCCTAGCAACAGACCGAGGCCGAGGAAACCGGCCTCCTGCAAACCGAGCGCCCCGGGCACCAGGAAGGCTGCGGATGAGACGGCCTGAATCAGCGCCTCGATCGCCAGCGCCTCAGTGAGGCCCACGGGGTGGCTAAGGAAGTAGAGCGCCAGCCAGATCTCAAGTGCGCCAGCCGCCCAGCCCGCGAGCTGCCAGAGGAAGCAGGCAAGGATGGCACCACGGACCCGCCAGAGCCGGCGGGTCATACGGTCGACGCTGGCGGAATGTGCCTCCATCGTCGGGAAGCGGCCGGCGGCGACGCCGTTCAGCAGCCGGGCAAGGCGGGAGAGGATCTCGGCCCGCTGCGCCAGGATGAAGCCGGCCGCGAGCGAGAGGCCACAGAGCATGGCCAGCGCGATGCCGCCCCAGCCGATCCCCGCGCCGGTCCAGGCCAGCAGGGCGAGGCCGAGCAGGGCGAAGACGAGCTGGCTGAGGATGGAGATCGCCATGTCCACCATCAGGCTGGCTGCGGCGGGGGCGACCGCCACGCCCTCGCCGCGCAGCAGGCGGTAGGATGCGATCTCGCCGCCGACGCGGGCGACCGGCAGAAGGCCGTTCACCGATTCCCGGATCCAGACATTGGCGGTCATGGCGAGGAGCGTCGGGCGGCTTGCCCGCGGCAGCAGCAGGCGCCAGGCATGGCCGTTCAGCGCCATCGAGGGAATATGGGCGAGGCCCGCCAGCACGAGGCCGAAGCCGGCGGCAGCGAGCAGGGTGCCGACCTCGGAGAAGTCCTGCTGCGCCAGCAGCAGCAGCGCCAGGGCCAATCCGCCGAGGGCGAGGAGGGGGCCGAGGCGGCTCATGCGCCGACCATCGCGGTGTAGCCGCCGGAAGGGTGGCGGGCGGCGGCGGCGCGGACGCGCGGGTCAAGCAGGGCGGCGAGCTCCTCGGCGTAGCGATAGCCGGGGGCGGCGCCGGGGAAGCCGCCTGCGGTGGCAGGGTGCAGGTAGACCTCGGTGACGCCGGCGGGCAGGCGCGGCAGCACCTCGGCCAGGCGGTCGGCGGTGAAGGCGCCGGACCAGCGCAGGCCGACGACGCGGTCGGGCGCGCGCAGGCCGTGATGCGCGGCGAGGCGGCGGAGCAGCAGGATCATCGGCAGCAGCGCGCGACCGGCGCCTGGGACCAGCGCGGGCGGCTCCCAAGGGATGCGGACGGCGCGGATGCCGTGGCGGGCCGCCTCCCGGAAGGCGATGGCGGCGATCACCGGGTGCAGGTGGTAGTGCTTGTGGGCGTTGAGGTGGTCGCAGGCCAGACCCGTCGCGCGAAAGGCGGCGAATTGCGCGGCGATCTCGGCACGGAGCTGGGCGCGAGCGGCCCGGCTGGTCGCCAGCGCCAGGCCGAGCCCGGCCATGTCGTCGCGGAAGCGGCCGTTCGGCTGGACCAGGGCGGGGATGCGCTTCGGCGGCAGCGTCGGCGTGCCGTCGGTCAGGGTCAGGTGCAGGCCGACCGCAAGACCCGGGTTGCGACGGGCGAGGTCGACGCCCTCCGCCCTGGCGGGCTCGCCGACCATGAGGCTGGCGGCGTTGAGGACGCCATCGCGGTGGGCGCGCTCGATAGCGGCATTGACCGGGGCGGCGAGGCCGAGGTCATCGGCATTGACGATGAGACGCGAGGTCACGCGGGTCCGGCCGGTCCTGGCTGGTGGTTCGATGGCGCTGGACGGCCTATCCGACGGGCGCGGCAGCAGTCCTGCGCCGCGCCCGGCCGAGCCTGGCTCAGGCTGCCTTCTGCTGCGCGCTCGCCTTCGCCCGCTCGCGCAGGAAGCCGAAGAACTCCACACCCTCGCGCAGCCGCCGCACCAGCATCTGCCGGTCGCGGATCATCTCGCCGCAGATCGAGGCGATCTTCGGCGCCCGGAAATAGAACTTCCGATAGAAAGTCTCGACGCTGTCGAAGATCTCGGTGTGCGAGAGATGCGGATAGGCCAGGGGCGCGATCTGCACGCCGTGCGCATCCACGTATTCGGTGTTCGCCGTGTCCAGCCAGCCCTCCCGCGCCGCCTGGTCGAACAGAAAGGTGCCGGGATAGGGCGCGGCGAGCGAGACCTGCAGCGTGTGCGGGTTGGTCTCGATGGCGAACCTGATCGTCTCCTCGATCGTCTCCTTGGTCTCGCCGGGCAGGCCGAGGATGAAGGTGCCGTGGATGGCGATGCCCAGCTCGGCGCAGTCCTTGCTGAACTTCTTGGCGACCTCGATCCGCATGCCCTTCTTGATGTTGTGCAGGATCTGCTGGTTGCCGCTCTCGTAGCCGACCAGCAGCAGCCTGAGGCCGCCATCCTTCAGGACCTTCAGCGTCTCCCGCGGCACGTTGGCCTTGGCGTTGCAGGACCAGGTGACGCCGAGCTTGCCCATCTCGCGTGCGATCGCCTCGGCGCGAGGAAGATCATCCGTGAAGGTGTCGTCGTCGAAGAAGATCTCCTTCAGCCCGGGGAAATTGCCTTTAATATAGCGGATCTCCTCGATGACGTTGCCGACCGAGCGGGTGCGGTAGCGATGCCCGCCCACCGTCTGCGGCCAAAGGCAGAAGGTGCAGCGGCTCTTGCAGCCGCGTCCCGTGTAGATCGAGACATAGGGGTGCTTCAGATAGCCGATGAAGTACTTCTGGTACTCCAGGTCGCGCCGGTAGATCGGCGAGACGAAGGGCAGGCTGTCCATGTCCTCGAGGATCGGCCGCTCGGCGTTGTGGACGATGACGCCGTCCTTGTTGCGGTAGGACAGGCCCTTGATGGCCGACCAGTCCATGCCGTCGGCGACATCCTTCACGGTGAAGTCGAACTCGTTGCGGGCAACGAAGTCGATGACCGGCGCGTCGCGCAGGCTCTCCATCGCCTGCACCGCCACCTTAGCGCCGATAAGCCCGACCTTCAGCGAAGGGTTTTCCGCCTTCAGCGCCTCGGCCACCTTCACGTCGGAGGCGAAGGAGGGGGTCGAGGTGTGCAGCACCACCATGTCGTGCTGCTTCGCCATCGGCAGCACGTCGGCCAGCGTCTGCTTGTGCGGCGGGGCGTCCACCAGCTTCGACTTCTCTACCAGGGCGGCCGGCTGGGCCAGCCAGGTCGGGAACCAGAAGCTCTTGATCTCCCGCTTCGCCTGGTAGCGCGAGCCGGCGCCGCCGTCGAACCCGTCGAAGGAGGGCGCCTGGAGGAACAAGGTCCGCATCGTCACTGGCTATCGCCCTTCATCATCCTGCCTCGACCATGGTGCCGTCGGGGCGCATCCGGAAGCGCCGTCCCTGCCACGTCACCGTGCCGCGGGCCAGCCCGAGCCCCCATATAGCGAATGACAAGGCATCGCGCAGGGGCAACAGGGCCAACCTCCCGGGATTGAGGCCGCGGCGCAACGCCCGGTCAGCCTGGATGGCCAGGAAGACACGCGCCGCAAGGGCCAGGACCAGCGCCGGCCAGCCCCAGGGAACCAGCACGGCCGCCAGCGCCCCCCAGGCCAGCGGGAAGGTCACGCCCATGCCCGCATAACCCGGAAGATCAAGCAATCGCAGCGTCCTGGCCCAGCGCAGCTCGTGCCGGACCAGCGCCGGCAAACTGTCCTCGGCCATCACATGCGCCGGCAGGACGGGCGCCACCACCACCCGCAGCCCGAGCCGCCGCACCGCGACGCCGAGCGCATGGTCGTCCGCCAGCAGGTCGGACAGCGCGGCGAAGCCACCGAGCCGCGCCAGGGTTTCCGCCCGCAGCGCCATGGTGGCGCCGTAGCAGCCGTTGGCCCGGCCCATCACCTCCCCCAGCGCGGCATTGGGCAGGAACTGCCAGTCGATCCAGAGCGCGGCGAGGCGGGACCAGAGCCCCGCATCGCCTGGCTCCCCCCGGTAGAGGCAGGTCACCAGGCCGATATCCGGGTCGGCCAGCGGCGCTGTCACCGCGGTCAGCCAGTGCGGCGGCACGGCCATGTCGGCATCGGCCACCACCAGCACGGGGTGCCGGGCCAGCCCCTCCAGGTTCATCAGCTGGGACACCTTGCGGTTCGGCCCATGCAGCCGCGGGTCGCGCACCAGGCGGGCGGGCACCGCAGGGGCCGCGGCCATCGCGGCCTCCGCCACCCCCGCGGCCGGGTCGGCCGGATCGCGCACGGCGAAAAGCACCTCGAAGGGCGCCAAATGCGCCTGGGCCAGGGTGGAGGCGAGCGCCTCGGCCAGCCCCGGCTCCGTCCCATGCAGCGGCTTCAGGATGCTGGCGGCGAGCGGCGGATTGCCGGCGGGTAGCGCAGCCGCCAGCCGGCCGAGCGCGCGGGCCGCCAGCACGGCCGTCACGCTGCCGGCCAGCGCCGCCAGGCCGGCCAGGGCGCCGAGAACGGCCTCAACCACGGAACGGCAGCGGCTTCGTGCGTCGCGCGCCCGTGTGGATCGGCGCTAGAAGGGAAAACCCCAGCATGGTCTCCCCGCGCATGAAGCCTTCGCCCGCCGCCCTTTTCTGCCTGTCCCTAACGCTGGGGGCCTGCGCGCAGGACGCGGCGAAGCCGAGGCAGGTCGCGCAGAACGGCACCCTGCCGCCGGTCGTCATCACCGGAAAGCCGACCGACCCGACCGATCCCTTCGAAGCCACCAACCGCCGCATCCTCGACCTCAACTTCAAGCTGGACGACGCGGTGTTCAAGCCGGTCGCCAAGGCCTATCGGGCGGTGCTCGGCCCCTGGCCCCGGCAGCGCATCCGCAACGTGCTGGACAACATCAACGAACCGGCCGTCGCCGCCAACCGCCTGCTGCAGGGCAAGCCGGTCGAGGCGGGCACCTCCATCATGCGCTTCGTCATCAACACCACCCTCGGGCTCGGCGGGATGTTCGACCTGGCGCCGATCGGTGGACCGCCGAAGCAAGTGGCCGATCTCGGCCAGACCCTGGCGGTCTGGGGTATGGGGGATGGCCCCTACCTGATGTTGCCCGTAGTCGGTCCATCCAACCCGCGCGAGCTCGGCGGGATGGTCGGCAACGGCTTCCTCAACCCGCTCGGCTACCCGAGCCCCTTCCTGACCGCCATCGGCCGCGGCGTGGCGGAGGGCATCGACGAGCGGGAGCGGAACATCGAGACGATCGAGGAGCTGCGGACCGGCTCGATCGACGTCTACGCCCGGCTGCGCAGCCTCTGGCGCCAGCACCGCGATGCCGAGCTCGGCCGGACCACGGTGGGCGAGCCCGACGTGCTGGACGACCCGGGCGCCGATGCCCCGGTCGCTGGGGTGCCGCTTGCTGCGGCCGTCCCCGCCGTCGCGGCGCGCCCGCAGCAGGTGGCGCGGCCCGCGGCGCTGCGCCATCACCGCAAGCTGGCGGTCCGCCGCAAGCCCGGGCGGCCGATGCTGGCGGCCTATCAGCCGGCCCGGAAAGACTGACCGGCGAGGGCTGAAACGCGAAGCGTCGCCCAGGGCCGAATGGCCCGGGCGGCGCCCGTGTGTCCGGCCGCGGCTCAGTTCGATTTGGGCTGGGCCGGCGACTGCTGCTGCTGCGCGGTCGCCTTCTGCTGCGCCGCGTCCTTCTTCTCCGCCTTGTTGCGCTCATGTGCGCCGAGCGCGCAGCCAGCCGCGGCGCCGGCCACGCCATGGCCACTGCCGACCATGTGCCCGGCGACAGCGCCGGCGGCGCCGTACTTCAGGCAGCCGCCTTCCTCCGCGAGGGCGGGGCCGGCGGCCCCGGCCAGCAGGGTCAGGACGGCAAGGGCGGACAATCGGCGCATGGCTGCATTCTCCCTTTTATTCTGCCGTTCCCAACGCCTGTGGAGCATTCCGGTTCAGGCATAGCTCCGGACCGCCACCGCGCTCCGGGTGCCTATCCGGGCGCCGAGCACCGCGGCAACGGCGCCGAGCAGCATCGCGGCAAAGACCCAGTAGGCCGCGACCGCGCCGGCCGTTGCCGTCGCATCGGCCGCCTCGCGGGCGCGCCGCTCGGCTTCCTGCGCCGTCTGGGTGGCCTGCTGCTCCACCTGCTGCAGGCGGCGCTGCGCCTCCTCAGGCGCGATGTTGTATTCGGCGGCCACCAGCTGGTTCAGCCGGTCGCGGTCGCCCTGCGGCAGGTTACCGTCGGTGACGCGGCGGGTCAGCAGCCGCGCTATCTCCGCGTTGCGCTGGTCGCTGCCCATCTGCGCCGGGTCGCCGCCGGTGCGCAGCGCGGCCTGTGCGCGGTCCACCAGCGCCTTCGGGTCCACCTGCTGCATCGCTTGGCCCGCCGGGCCGGCGGCGGCCGAGGCGGCATTGCCGGCGCCCTGCGCCAAGCCACCCAGCAGGGAGGCACCGCCCTGCGCCGCGGTGCTGGCGGTGCCGGCAATGACGTTGCCGAGCAGCACGGCCGAGAGCAGGAAGCCGATCGCCCAGACCGAGAGCCCGTGCAGCACGCTGTCGGTGCTGTCGGCGGTGCCCGACAGCCGCGCCGCGACATAGCCACCCACCGCCAGGCCGATCAGGTTGGCGACCAGCAGCCAGATCCCGGCGCCGATGCCGAAGCTCGACGCGCCGGGGGTGCTGCCGGCGCTGGCATCCACCGTGCTGGCGCCGATGGCGACACCGAGGATGTTCAGCATGGTCCCGACCGCGACAGCGACCACGCCGCCGGCGAGGACTGCCCCCCAGGAGATGCGGGGCGGCAGGGAAGGTGCGCCTTCGGGGGCGGCGGAGCCGTAAGTGGCGCCGGTGGTCTGACTTTGCATGTGATCTGGTCCCGGTTCTAATGCCACCGGTGAACGCGAGGCGCGGGATACAGTTCTATGCCTCCGCATGAACTGAACACTGGCTGGGGGCGCGGCATGGCAAGCGTGCAACGCTGTTGCCTTCCCGCCAGACCGCCGCCGAATCTGCCTTGCTCGTGCCACGGACGGGGTCCACATGCGGGGTCTCCCCCCGCCCGCTCCTGATCCGGAACATGCGATGCAGGTCTATCTGCCGATCGCCGAGATGTCGGTAGATGCCTTCCTGCTGATGGGCATCGGCTTCGGCGTGGGCTGGCTCTCCGGCCTGTTCGGCGTTGGCGGTGGCTTCCTGCTGACCCCGCTGCTGATCCTGATCGGCATCCCCTCCCCGGTCGCGGTCGCCTCGGGCGCCAACCAGACCCTCGGCGCCTCGGTCTCCGGGCTGATTGCGCAGTGGCGGCGGGGCAACGTCGACGCCAAGATGGGCGGAGTGCTGCTGGCCGGGGGCTTCCTGGGGTCCTTCGCAGGGGTGCAATTATTTGCCCTGCTGCGGAGGATCGGCCAGGTCGACTTGGCGGTGTCGCTCTTCTACGTGGTTGTGCTCGGCACCGTGGGCGCGCTGATGGTGATGGAGAGCGCGCGCGCCATCCTGCGCCGCCGCGGGGCGGTCCGTCGCAAGCTGCACGAGCATACCTGGGCGCATGGCCTGCCGCTGAAGATGCGGTTCCGCAAGTCGCGGCTCTATATATCCATTATCCCGCCGGCGCTGGTCGGCTTCGGGATCGGCGTGCTCTCGGCGGTCATGGGCGTCGGCGGCGGCTTCATGCTGGTGCCCGCCATGATCTACCTGCTGGGCATGCCGACCTCGGTCGTGATCGGTACCTCGCTGTTCCAGGTGGTGTTCGTTGCCGCCAACGTGACCCTGCTGCAGGCGGTGCAGCTCGGCACCGTCGACATCCTGCTGACCCTGCTGCTGCTGGTCGGCGGGGTCGCCGGGGCGCAGTTCGGCGCTGCGATGGGGACCAAGCTGAAAGGGGAGGAGACCCGGGCGCTGCTCGGCCTGCTGGTGCTCGGCGTGGCGCTGAGCCTGTTGTGGGGCCTGCTGCGGCCGCCGGGGAACCTGTTCAGCGCCGGGCCGGCGCTCTGATGTCCCGGTGGTGGCTGCTCGCCCTGCTGCTGGTCTCGCCGGCCGCGGCCCGGGCGCAGGAGGCGCCGCTGGTTGCCGCGCTGTCGCGGACCGACATCGAGGTCACCACCGGCTTCACCGGCGCCTCGCTCGTGGTCTTCGGCAGCACCGAACAGCCGATCGGCCCGGGCGCGGACGAGGTGCTGGTGATCGCCCGCGGCCCGACCCGGCCGGTGGTGGTGCGGCGCAAGGTCTCGGTCGCCGGGCTGATCTGGGTGAACGGCCCCTCCGCCCGCTTCGACCAAGTGCCGGGCTACTACGTGATCTCCGGCAGCCGCCCGGCCTGGCAGATCCTGCCGGAAGAGGAGCGGCAGCGGAACGCGCTCGGGCTCGACAGCCTGCCGCTGACCAGCACCGGCGCCCGGTCGCCGGCCTTTCGCGCCGCGCTGCTGGAACTCGAGCGCAATTCCGGCCTCTGGCTGGAGGATTCCGAGCCGGTCGAGATCGCCGGCTCGCGGCTGTTCTACGTGCGTCTGCCGCTGCCGGCGGCGGTGCCGACCGGCGACTACCGGGTCGAGGTGCTGCTGGTACGGTCCCGCCGGATCGTCGCGCGGGAAGAACTGAGCTTCCGGGTCGACCGGGTCGGCACCGCGGATCGCATCGCAACCGTCGCGCAGGCGCAGCCCTTGCTCTACGGTCTGGCCTGCATCATCGCCGCCGCATTGGCGGGGTGGCTCGGCAGCGTCCTGTTCCGGAGGGGTTGATGGGCGAGACCGCGGCGGAGAAGGCGGCGACGGCCAAGCGGGACCGCGTCTTCCTGGTGGTGGTGGACGACAGCGCGGAGCGCGACGTCGCCCTGAGGTATGCCTGCCTGCGCGCCCGCAACGGCGGCGGAAGGGTGGCGCTGCTGCGGGTGCTGGAGCCCGTCGGCATGATCGAGTGGGCCGGCGTCGGCGTGCTGATGGCCGAGGAGCGGCGGGAGGAGGCGGAGAAGCTGCTCTCCGGCCTCGGTGCCCAGGTGCAGGAGATCACCGGCAGCCTGCCGATCGTCGAGATCCGCGAGGGCGAGCCGCGTGATCAACTGCTGGCGCTGCTGGAGGAGGATCCGCGGATCTCGATTCTGGTGCTGGCCTCCTCGACCGGCAGCGGCCCGGGGCCGCTGATCTCGGCGCTGACCGGGCGCTATGCCAGCCGGGTGCGGGTGCCGATGACCATCGTGCCGGGCGGCCTGGACGACCGGGAGCTGGAGCGGGTCACCTGAAGCCCACCCGCACGAGCCATCCGGACACCGCAGGCCCGGCCTGCGGGCCTGCCGGTTGCACCGGGCCCTGAAGCCGACCAGATTGGTCCGGATTGCAGCGAACACAGTCAGGACCCGAGCCATGTTTATCGAAACCGAAGGCACCCCGAACCCCGCCACCCTGAAGTTCCTGCCGGGCCGCGAGGTCATGGGCGACCGCGGCACCGCCGACTTCGCCAGCGCCGAGACGGCTGCCCGCAGCCCGCTGGCCGCCCGGATCTTCGCCCTGCCCGGCGTCGCCCGGGTTTTCCTCGGCAGCGACTTCGTCACCGTGACCGAGGATGGCGCGAACGGCTGGGCCAGCCTGCGCGCCCAGGTGCTCTCGGCCATCATGGACCATTTCGTCGCCGGCCTGCCGGTGCTGGACGGCGCGGGCGAGGACGGCGAGGACGATTTCGACCCCGCCGATGCCGAGGTGGTGGAGCAGATCAAGGACTTGCTCGACACCCGCGTCCGCCCGGCGGTGGCCGGCGATGGCGGCGACATCGTCTTCCGCGGCTTCCGCGAGGGCGTGGTGAAGCTGCATCTGCAGGGTGCCTGTTCCGGCTGCCCCTCCTCCCGCGCCACGCTGAAGCATGGCGTCGAGAACATGCTGAAGCACTACGTGCCGGAAGTGGTGGCGGTGGAGCAGGTGGACGCCTGAACCAGGCGCCCGTCTGACCACGCCTTTGGGGCGGCGTTCCCGCTGACGTCCTCCGCTGGCGCCAACCGGCCCGGGCAGGCTATCCGCCCGGGACCGAGGAGGCCCGCATGACCACCGACCCCGCGACGCAGACGACCCCCGCGCGCACGGCGCTTGACGCCATGGCGCTCGACCAGCTCTTCCGCACCGCGCACACCGCTTATGCCTGGCAGGACCGGCCGGTGCCGGATACCAAGCTGCAGGAGCTCTACGACCTGCTGAAATGGGCGCCGACCAGCGCCAACAGCTCCCCCGCCCGCTTCGTCTTCATCCGCACCCGGGAGGGCAAGGAGAAGCTGCGGCCGGCGCTCTCGGCCGGCAATGTCGAGCGGACGATGAGCGCGCCGGTGACCGTCATCGTTGCCCAGGACGGCCGCTTCTACGACGAGTTGCCGAAGCTCTCCCCGCATGCGGATGCGAAATCATGGTTTGCCGACAACTGGTCGCTCGCCGACCAGACCGCGACGCGCAACGCCACGCTGCAGGGCGCCTACCTGATTCTGGCGGCGCGGGCGATCGGCCTCGATGCCGGGCCGATGAGCGGCTTCGACAACTGGAGAGTGGATGAGGCCTTCCTGTCCGGAACCAATTGGAAGTCGAACTTCCTGGTCAACCTCGGCCACGCCGACCCGGCCGGGAACCAGCCCCGGGCGCCGCGGCTGCAGTTCGACGAGGCGTGCCGGCTGGAATAGCCGGCCGGGCACGCGGGATCAGGCCGCGGTCACGCCGCCGCTTGGCCCGCCATCGCGTCCAGCCGGTAGCCGCCGCCCTCGGTCAGCAACAGCCGGGCATTGCCGGGATCGGGCTCGATCTTCTGCCGGAGCCGGTAGATATGGGTCTCGAGCGTATGGGTGGTGACCGCGCTGTTGTAGCCCCAGACCTCGTTCAGCAGGACCTGCCGGCCGACCGGCCGGCCGCCGGCGCGATAAAGGTATTTCAGGATCGCGCTCTCCTTCTCCGTCAGCCGGATTTTCCGGTTGCGGGCGGCCTCCATCAGCAGCTTTGCCGAAGGGCGGAAGGAATAGGGGCCGATCAGGAAGATCGCGTCCTCCGAATTGTCGAAGACCCGAAGCTGGGCACGCAGCCGGGCCAGCAACTCGTTTAGCCGGAAGGGCTTGGCGATATAGTCGTTGGCGCCGGCGTCGAGGCCACGCACCACGTCCTGCTCGGCATCCGCGCCGGTCAGCATGATGATCGGGATCTTCAGCCCTTGGCGGCGCAGCCGGACGCAAAGCTCCCGACCATCGCCGTCGGGCAGGCCGATATCCAGCAGCACGGCGTCGAACCGGCTGTTCGCCCCCGTCAGGATCTGCTCGGCTTCGGAGGCGGTGCCAGCTTCCTCCGGCGCGAATTCGCCTTCCAGGGCCAATTGCTCGCAGAGCGTAGCACGCAGCGCGGCGTCATCGTCGACGATCAGCACGGGGCGGGGACCAGCCATTCCTTCTCCCAGTTGCTCGTGGTTCAATCGGACGCACCTAGGCAGGGTCGATGACGAAGCCGTGGCGTCCTTGTCAAGTTTTAGATGGCGCGCCTATCCCCCCGGGCGCAAGCGGTCGGGACACATGGAATATTTCGTTCACCCTCCTGTCAGCCGCCGTTTCGGTGCCACATTCGACAGGCGCCATGCGAAGGCCTTGGACCTACAGTCGTGAGCATGACCATCCCAGCCCCATTGGATACAGACCCGGTTGCGGCAGCGACCGGGCCGGACAGCGTCGCGCTCGGCCTGCGCGCGGTGCATCGCGCCGCCTCCGAGCTGCGCCGCGGCACGCCGGTCCTGCTGCGCGGCGGCGGGGAGACGATGCTGGTCGCCGCGGCGGAAACGGTAGGCGCGGCCGGGCTCTCGACCCTCGCCGCGCTCGGACGCAGCGCACCGGTGCTGCTGCTGGCCCCGGCCCGCGCCGCGGCCTTCGCGCCCGTGGTCACGCCGCTCCATGGCCTTCGCCCGGTGGCGGAGGAAGCCGCGGTCGCCTTCCGCCTGCCGCCCCCGCTGTTCGAGCCCACGGCGCTGCGCGGCCTGGCCGACCCGACCGCCGAAGGCCTGCTGCCCGAGGGCACGCGGCCGGACCGGCTGGCGCCCCCGGCGCTCGCCGGCGCCGCGCTGGCGCTCGCCAAGCTCGGCCGGCTGCTGCCCGCTCTGGTCGCCGCCCCGGTCCGCGACGCGCCCGGCCTGCTGCGGCATGACCTGCTGTCGGTCGAGGCGGCGCAGGTCCTCGCCTATCCCGCCAGCGCCGCGGCCAGCCTGCGCAAGGTGGCCGAGGCCGCGGTGCCGCTGGAAGCCGCGCCGGATGCCCGCATCGTCGCGTTCCGCGCCGCCGATGGCGGGATCGAGCACCTGGCCATCCTGGTCGGCCGGCCCGAGGATGCGCTGGCCGGCGGCGCCGCGCCGCTCGCCCGCATGCATTCCGAGTGCTTCACCGGCGACCTGCTCGGCTCGCTCCGTTGCGATTGCGGGCCGCAGCTGCAGGGCTCGATCCGCCGCATGGCGGCCGAGGGCGCCGGGGTGCTGATCTACCTGGCGCAGGAAGGCCGGGGGATCGGCCTGGTCAACAAGCTTCGCGCCTATGCGCTGCAGGATGGCGGGCTGGACACGCTCGACGCCAACCGCGCCCTCGGCTGGGGCGCCGACGAGCGCAACTTCCTGGTCGCCGCCACCATGCTGCAGCAACTGGGGATTGAGCGGGTGCGGCTGCTGACCAACAACCCCGACAAGCTGGCCGCCCTGGCGGCCTGCGGCATCGCGGTGGAGGGGCGGGTGCAGCACTCCTTCGCCCCGAACGGGGTGAATGACGGCTACCTGGAGACCAAGGCCCGCCGCTTCGGCCACCTGCTGGCCTGATGCGGCCCGAGCCCGGCCTGGCGGTGGTAGGGCCGGAGGGGATCCTCCGGCTCGGTCCGCTCTCCTGGCGCTGCGCGCTGGGCAAGGGCGGGATCCGTGCCGACAAGCGGGAGGGCGACGGCGCCACCCCGGTCGGGCTGCTGCCGCTGCGCCGGGTCCTTTATCGCGCCGACCGCACCGCGACGCCCGTTTGCCGGGTGCCGGTCGAACCGCTCTCGCCGGGCGATGGCTGGTGCGACGACCCGGCCGACCGCGCCTACAACCAGCGGGTCCGGCTGCCCTACGCGGCCCGGCACGAGCATCTCTGGCGCGAGGACGGGCTCTACGACATCGTCGGCGTGCTCGGCTGGAATGACCAGCCGGTGGTCCGCGGCCGCGGCAGCGCCATTTTCCTGCACCTGGCACGGCCCGACTTGGCGCCGACCGAAGGCTGCGTGGCGCTGCCCGAGCGCGACCTTCGCGCGGCGCTGGCCGCTGGGCTGACCGCGATCGAGGTGCGGCCGGGCTGAACCGCCCAAGCCGGACGGCCTCCGAAAGCACCGCATTTTTCCTGGACCCGGCGACTGCTCCGGCGGCAGGTTGCGCGTGGTCGGGTTACGCCCCGGTCACGTCCAAGCAACAACCACGCAAGGTGGAGAAACCCGGGTCATGCAACCTTTCTTCGCGCGCATCCTCGACAATGCCCTGATCGTCGCCGCCCTGCTGGCGCTGGCCGGGGGCGGGCTGGCCGCCATCGGGCTGGACGAGCCGGCGGTTGTGGCCTTCCTCGCCAGCGGCATGCTGCTCATCGTGAAGTCGGGCCGGTCTCCCGCCCACCGGGCCTGACCGCCCAGACGTCCCACTCCGGCACCCCGCCCTTTGGCGCCGCTGCCCGGGGCGGGCACCGGCTGGACCGACTGCCCTGACCGCGTCAGGAGAACACCGGTCCAGCCCCCGTTCAGCCAGCGATTGAAGCACCGGGTGTTGTTACTCAGGACGATCGCCGGTTAGGCACGCGCCCCGAAGATCGCCGAGCCGACACGGACATGCGTCGCGCCGCAGCCGATCGCCGCCTCGAAATCGCCGCTCATGCCCATCGAGACCACCGGCAGGCCGTGCTGCGCCGCACGCGCCGCCAGCCAGTCGAAATGCGGTCGCGGGTCGCCCTCGGCCGGCGGGATGCACATCAGGCCGCGCACCGGCAGGCCGAGCTCCTCCAGGCAGGTGCGCAGGAAGGCGTCGGTCTCGGCAGGCAGGATGCCGGCCTTCTGCGGCTCTTCCCCCACGTTGACCTGCACCAGGCAGTCGGGCCGGCGACCCTCCTTCGTCATGGCCTCGGCGAGGGCATGCGCCAGCTTCGGCCGGTCCAGGCTTTCGATCACGTCGGCCAGCCGCACCGCGTCGCGCGCCTTGTTGGTCTGCAGCGCGCCGATGACATGCAGCCGGAGCGCGGGCCAGGCCGGGCGCAGCGCGGGGAATTTCCCCGCCGCCTCCTGCACCCGGTTCTCCCCGAACACCAGCTGGCCGGCGGCGAGCGCCGCCTCGACCGCCGCCGCCGGATGGGTCTTCGAGACGGCGACCAGCGTCACCGCCTTCGCCGGGCGGTTGGCGCGGGCGGTGGCCTCGGCGATCCTGGCGCGGATGCGGGCGAGGTTATGGGCGATGTCATCGGGACTGGTCATGCGGTGCGGACGCTAGAGGCCGCGGCCCGACGGCTCAAGCCACGCCCATGGGTTTCGGGATGCGGGGCTTCCGGCCGGCGCCTGCCCCGGCTCTACCTGCTCGGCGACCCGCAGCGGCTGCCGGACCCGCGCGCCGCCGCGGCGCGGCTGCCGGCCGGCGCGGCGGTGCTGGCCCGCGGCCTGGCACCGGCG
>NZ_SMSJ01000010.1 GCF_004355005.1 Dankookia rubra | reverse complement strand
TCGACGATCCGCGCCATGGCACCGCTCCCTGACAGGGCAGAGCAGGCTACCACCCACGACCGTGCCAGTGGGAAGCGCCCTCACCGCGAGCCAATCACCCGGAGACGGTATCAGGCGGCCTTCCGCGCGGCGATCAGGAACTCGCGGTTGCCCTCCGGCCCCAGCAGCGGACTGGGCTCCACCCCCAGCACCTGCCAACCCGGCAGCCCGGCCCACCAGTCCGAGACGCGGTGGCAGACTTGGCGGTGGACGTTCGCGTCGCGCACCACGCCGCCCTTGGCGATGGCCGGACCGACCTCGAATTGCGGCTTGATCAGCGCCACCGCCCAGCCGCCCGGCACCACCAGCCCGAGCGGCGCCGGCAGCACCGTGCCGAGGCCGATGAAGCTGGCATCGCAGACCAGCACCGCCGGCGGCTCCGGCAGGGTGTCGAGGTAGCGGGCATTCACCCGTTCCATCACCACCACCCGCGGGTCGTTGCGCAGCTTCCAGGCCAGCTGGCCATGCCCGACATCGACCGCGAAGACCCTGGCCGCGCCGTGGTGCAGCAGCACGTCGGTGAAGCCGCCGGTCGAGGCGCCGACATCGATGCAGACCAAGTCCTCGGGCGAAAGGCCGAAATGCGCGATCGCATGCGCCAGCTTCACCCCGCCGCGGGATACCCAGGGGTGGTCCTGGCCGCGCACCTCCAGCGGCGCGCCGGCTTCCAGCACCTGCCCCGCCTTGTCGATCCGCCGCGTATCGGAAAAGACCTTGCCGGCCATGATCAGCGCCTGCGCGCGGGTCCGGCTTTCGACGAGGCCGCGATCGACCAGCAACTGGTCGGCACGGGCCTTGCCCGCGGCACGCGGTTCCTTTTGATCCGGCATGGCCGCGCTTCTAGCGCGGGGAAGCCAAGTGGGGAATCGCGCTGGCCATGAAAATCGCCGCGCCTGGGCGGCCAACTTCCCGGCAGCGTGACCCGATGAAGATTGCCCTCCCTCTAGTATGCACATATCTTTATGTCATGTCGGTCCCGCGCGAGCGGGTGAAAAGGGAACACCGTGCGGCGCGCTCCGCCCAGTCGGTGGCTGCCCCAGCAACTGTCGGCGGTGAGCCGCCGGTCCCACGCCCTTTCGGGGGCAGGCCACTGCGCGGGCGACCGCGCGGGAAGGCCGGGCCGGCGGCGGCGACCCGCGAGCCAGGAGACCTGCCGGCATCGGCGACCCCAGAGGGGCGCCGCAACCCTACCGCCGGGCTGGGTGCACCGGGGGCGGAGTGCATGACGCATGACCATCGCCGCCAATCTCGGCTTCCCCCGGATCGGGCCCCGCCGCGAGCTCAAGACCGCCCTCGAAGCCTTCTGGGCCGGGCGCAGCACGGAGGACGACCTCCGCCGCGCCGCCGGGGCGCTGCGCGCCGCCAGCCGCCGTTCGCAGCAGGGCGCCGGCATCTCGCACATCCCGTCCGGCGAGTTCGCGCTCTACGACCATGTGCTCGACACCGCCTGCGCCTTCGGCGCCATCCCGCCGGGCTATGGCTGGTCCGGTGAGGGCCCGGCCTCGCTCGCCACCCGCTTCGCCCTGGCGCGCGGCGCCCGCGGCAGCGCGGCCGAGCAGGCCGCCGGGATCGCGCCCGACGCCCCGGCGCTCGAGATGACGAAGTGGTTCGACACCAACTACCACTACCTCGTCCCGCCGATCGCGCCCGGCGCGCGCTTCCACCTGGCCGAGAACCCCTGGGCTGAGGCGGTGCGGGAAGGCCTGGCGGCGGGCTGCCGCACTCGGCCGGTGCTGCTCGGGCCGGTCTCCTTCCTGCTGCTGGCCAAGCCCACGGATGGCAGCGATCCGCTCGCCCTGCTGCCGGCCCTGCTGCCCGCCTATGCCGCGGCGCTGCGCGGCATCGCCGAGGCCGGCGCCTGCTGGGTGCAGCTCGACGAGCCCTGCCTGGTCACCGACCTGCCCGCCGGCGGCGCCGCGGCCTTCGCCCTCGCCTACCGCCACCTGGCCGAGGCCGCGCCGGGGCTGCGCCTGCTGCTCGCCAGCTATTTCGGCGGGCTCGGCGACAACCTCGGCCTGGCCTGCGGGCTGCCGCTGGATGGCCTGCATGTCGACCTGGTCCGCGCGCCGGAGCAGCTGGCGCCGGCGCTGGAGGCGCTGCGGCCGGAGCAATGGCTCTCGCTCGGCCTGATCGACGGCCGCAACGTCTGGCGCCGCGACCTGCGCGCCGCCTTCGCCCTGGCGCAGCAGGCGGCAGCCCGGCCGGGCGGCACGCGGCGGCTGATGGTCGCGCCCTCGTGCTCGCTGCTGCACGTGCCGCACAGCCTGCGCGGCGAAACCGCGCTGCCGCCGGTGCTGCGCAACGCGCTGGCCTTCGCCGAGGAGAAGCTGGCCGAGGTGGCGCTGCTGGCCCGCGCCGTGGACGAGGGCGAGGGCGTCGCGCGCACCGCCTTCGCCGAGAGCGCCGCGGCCCTGGCCGCCCTCCGCGCCGGCGCCGCCGACCCGGCGGTCTCCGCACGTCTCGCCGCGGCGACGCCGGCGATGGAGCAGCGCGCCAGCCCCTACCCGCAGCGGGCCGCGCGGCAGCAGGCGCGGCTCGGCCTGCCGCCGCTGCCCGTCACCACCATCGGCTCGCTGCCGCAGACCGCGGAGGTGCGGCAGGCGCGCGCCCGCCTCGCCCGCGGCGAGACCAGCGCCACGGAGTATGCCGCGACGATGCGCCGGCTGATCGCCGAGGCGGTGCGCTGGCAGGAGGAGGCCGGGGTCGACGTGCCGGTGCATGGCGAGTTCGAGCGCAACGACATGGTCAAGTACTTCGCCGAGCAGATGGCGGGCTATGCCTTCACCCGGCATGGCTGGGTGCAGTCCTATGGCAGCCGCTGCGTCGCACCGCCCATCCTCTGGGGCGACGTCTCCCGCCCCGCGCCGATGACGCTGGACTGGACCACCCATGCCCAGTCGCTCACCGCGCGCCCGGTGAAGGGCATGCTGACCGGGCCGGTCACCATGCTGCAATGGTCCTTCGTGCGGGAGGACATCGCGCGCGAGACGGCCTGCCGGCAGATCGCCCTGGCGATCCGCGACGAGGTCCTGGAGTTGGAGGCGGCGGGGATCGCCATCGTCCAGATCGACGAGCCAGCCTTCCGCGAGGGCCTGCCACTGCGCCGCGCGGAGCATGCGGACTACCTGCACTGGGCGGTGGGCTGCTTCCGTCTCGCCGCCGCCGGGGTGCGGGACGAAACGCAGGTCCATACCCACATGTGCTACGCGGAGTTCGGCGACATCATGGCGGCGATCGCCGCCATGGATGCCGATGTCATCTCGATCGAGACGACGCGGAGCCGTATGGAGCTGCTGGCGGCCTTCGAGGGCTTCGCCTATCCGAACGGGATCGGACCGGGGGTCTGGGACATCCACAGCCCTCGCGTGCCGCCGGCCGAGGAGATGGCCGGGCTGTTCCGCCGCGCGATGCGGCACCTGCCGGCGGAGCGGCTCTGGCTGAACCCGGATTGCGGCTGCAAGACGCGGGCCTGGGCGGAGGTGAGGCCGGCCATCGCCAACCTGGTGCAGGCGGCGCGCACGCTGCGGGCGGAGCTGGTGCAGCCGTAAAAAAGATCGGGGAGGGAAACAGGCGTTCCCTCCCCAAGCCCTACCCTTCCCCTTTGTGAGTCGGGACCCGCCACGCGGCGAGTGCGAGACTCAGAGAAATAGATGAGGGGTCCGGGGAGACTACCTTCTCCCCGGCCTTGCTACGCCCGTGCCGGCGCCGCTGCGGAGGAGGAGCCCAGCGCCCCGACCGCCATGGCGACGATCTGCGCCGCGTTCAGCCCGGCCTCGTCGTACTGCTTCTTCGGGTTGTCGTGGTCGAGGAAGCGGTCCGGCAGGCACATCGGCCGCACCTTCAGCCCGGCATCCAGCATGCCGCGCAGCGCCAGGTGATGCAGCACGAAGCTGCCGAAGCCACCGACCGAGCCTTCCTCGATGGTGATCAGCACCTCGTGCTCGCGCGCCAGGCGCTCGACCAGATCCGTATCCAGCGGCTTGGCGAAGCGGGCATCGGCGACGGTGGTGGACAGGCCGCGCGCGCCCAGCTCCTCGGCCGCCTTCAGGCATTCCTGCAGGCGCGTGCCATAGGACAGGATGGCGACCGAAGTGCCTTCCTTGATGATCCGCCCCTTCCCGATCTCGAGCGGCGTGCCGCGCTTCGGCAGCTCGAGCCCGAGCCCCTCGCCGCGCGGGTAGCGGAAGGCGCTGGGACGGTCGTCGATGGCCGCCGAGGTCGCCACCATGTGCATCAGCTCGAGCTCGTCGCTTGCGGCCATCAGCACGATGTCCGGCAGGCAGCCGAGATAGGCGATGTCGAAGCTGCCGGCATGGGTCGCGCCATCGGCGCCGACCAGGCCGGCGCGGTCGATGGCGAAACGCACGGGCAGCTTCTGCAGCACCACGTCGTGCACGACCTGGTCGTAGCCGCGCTGCAGAAAGGTCGAGTAGATCGCGCAGAAGGGCTTCATGCCCTCGGTCGCCATACCGGCGGCGAAGGTCACCGCATGCTGCTCGGCGATGCCGACGTCGAAACTGCGGCGCGGGAACTTCTTGGCGAAGGCGTCGAGCCCGGTGCCCGAGGGCATCGCCGCGTTGATCGCCACGATCCGCTCGTCGGCCTCGGCCTCGGCGATCAGCGCGTTGGAGAAGACCTTGGTGTAGCTCGGCGGGCCGGGCGGGGCCTTCACCTGCTCGCCGGTGATGACGTTGAACTTGACCACGCCGTGGTACTTGTCGGCGCTGGCCTCGGCCGGGGCATAGCCCTTGCCCTTCTTGGTCACCACGTGCAGCAGCATCGGCCCCTGCATTTCCGTGTCGCGCAGGTTGCGCAGCACCGGCAGCAGATGCTCGAGGTCGTGCCCGTCGATCGGGCCGACGTAGTAGAAGCCCAGCTCCTCGAACAAGGTCCCGCCGGTCAGCAGGCCGCGGGCATATTCGTCCGCCCGCTTGGCGGCGCGCTCGAGCGGCCCGGGGAAGTGCCGCGCCAGCTTCGCCATCATCTCGCGCACCGAGATGAAGGGGCGGGAGGAGACGACCTTCGACAGGTAGGCGCTCATCGCGCCCACCGGCGGCGCGATCGACATGTCGTTGTCGTTCAGCACCACGATGAGGCGCGACTTGTTGGCGCCGGCATTGTTCATGGCCTCGTAGGCCATGCCCGCGCTCATCGCCCCGTCGCCGATCACGGCGATGACGTTGCGCGGATCGCCCTGCAGGTCGCTGGCCACCGCCATGCCGAGCCCGGAAGAGATCGAGGTGGAGGAATGCGCCGCGCCGAAGGGATCGTACTCGCTCTCGGACCGCCGGGTGAAGCCGGACAGACCGCCGCCGGTCCGCAGCGTGCGGATGCGGTCGCGCCGTCCGGTCAGGATCTTGTGCGGATAGGCCTGGTGGCCGACATCCCAGATCAGCCGGTCGCGCGGCGTCTCGAAGACCGCATGGACGGCGACCGTGAGCTCGACCACGCCGAGCGAGGCGCCGAGATGCCCGCCGGTCTGGCTGACCGCATGGATCGTCTCGGCCCGCAGCTCATCGGCCAGCTGCTTGAGCTGGTCGGTCGAGAAATTGCGCATCTCGGCGGGGATGCGCACCCGGTCGAGGAGCGGAGTGGAGGGGGGGACGGACATTCAGCTCCTCCGCTCGATCGTGAAATCTGCTAGCATCCGCAAGAGGTCGCCCCTCTCGCCGAAGCCGTCAAGGTGATCCTTGGCCTGGGCGACCAGGCGCTCCGCCTGCAGCCGGGCCCGTTCCAGGCCCAGCAGGCTGACCAGCGTGGCCTTGCCGGCGGCGGCATCCTTGCCGGTCGCCTTGCCGGTTTCCTCGGCGGAGGCCGTCGCATCCAGCAGGTCGTCGGCGATCTGGAAGGCGGCGCCGAGGTCGCGGCCATAAGCCAGCAGCGCATGCCGCTGCGGCGTCGGCGCCTTGCCGAGCACCGCGCCGGCCTCGGCGGAGAACTCGATCAGCTTGCCGGTCTTCAGCGTCTGCAGCCGGCCGACCGCCATCTCGTCCATCTGGCCGCCGGACTGCTCGGCCAGCATGTCGATCATCTGGCCGCCGCACATGCCGCGGGGACCCGCCGCCTTCGACAGGCAGCGCACCAGCTCGACCCGCACCGCCGGATCCGGATGGGTGGCCTCCTCGGCCAGCACGGTGAAGGCGTGGGACTGCAGCGCGTCGCCTGCAAGGATCGCGGTCGCCTCGTCCCAGGCCTTGTGCACGGTGGGCTTGCCGCGGCGCAGGTCGTCGTCGTCCATCGCCGGCAGGTCGTCATGCACCAGGGAATAGGCGTGCACCATCTCGACCGCCGCCGCGACCCTGAGCGCCGCCTGGCGGGAGACGCTGAACTGCCGCGCCCCTTCCAGCACCAGGAAGCCGCGCAGCCGCTTGCCCCCGCCGATCACGGCGTAGCGCATGGCCGCGAAAAGGGGCGCCTCCGGCCCCTCGGCGGCCGGCAGCAGGATGTCGAGCGCCTGGTCGATCTCGGCGGCAGCCTCCGCCATGGCGCGCGCCAGCGGGGGCGCGTCGGTCATCGTCGTCATCGCTCAGGAAACCTCATTCGACATCGCGCAGGGTCGGGCCGCCGGGCCCTTCGACGATGGCCTGCACCTTCGCCTCGGCCTCGGCCAGCTTGCGCTCGCAATGCTGCCGCAGGGCGGCGCCGCGTTCGTAGTCGGCGATGGCCTGGGCAAGGCTGCCTTTGCCCCCTTCCAGCGACCGCACGATCTCTTCCAGTTCCTGCAGCGCGTCCTCGAAGGACATGCCGGCCAGCGGGCGCTGTGCCGTGGTGTCCCCACCTGTACCGCCGGGCTGGGCCCGCCCCTCTCCCATACGGGTCTCCTGACTCAAGGGGCCATCATACATCCGGCGCCGCCGGGGCCAAATGCCGGGCGTCCCGGCGGCCGGTGCGGGCGGTGCAATCCTCGCCTCCGTGGCCTCCGCGTGACAGTCCGGCAGGCCGGAATATCAAGGTTGCAGCGTGGGTTGCGGCGATCCCAAGGGAACCGTTGCGGATGGTCCGCGCAGGACTGCGGGGGCGGCCGGTACCCCCTGGAGGAGCCAGCCGCCGCGGTTCCTTTCGCCGCCAGTGCCGCCTAGCCTGTTAGCAACGAACCGGAGACCCCTCATGCCAGCCCTGCCGCGCCGTGTCCTGCTGGGCGCCGTCCCCTCCCTGCTGGCCGCGCGGCCGGCCCTGGCCCAGGGCGAGCCCGGGCGGCCGATCCGCATGGTGGTTCCCTTTGCCCCGGGTGGCTCGGCCGACGTGGTCGCCCGGATCACCGCGCAGGGCCTGCAGGAGGCGCTGGGCCAGACGGTGGTGGTGGACAACCGCGGCGGCTCCGGCGGGGTAATCGGCTCGGAGGCCGTGCTGGCGGCGCCGCCGGACGGCGCGACCATCGCCTTCCACACGCTCTCCTCGGCCGTGCTGAATGCCGGGCTCTACCGCACCCTGTCCTTCGATGTGCGCCGCGCCTTCGCCCCGGTGGCGCTGGTCGGCACTCTGCCGAACGTCGTCATGGTGAACCCGAGGGTTCCGGCGCAGACCCTGCCGGAGCTGCTGGCGCTGATGCGGCAGCGGCCGGGGCGGATCACCTATGCCTCCTCCGGCACCGGGACGATCACCCATCTCTCGGCCCACCTGCTGGCCAGCATGGCGGGAGCGGAGGCAACGCACGTGCCCTATCGCGGCTCCGGCCCCGCCTTCGCCGACCTGCTGGCCGGCACGGTGGACATGATGGTGGACACCATGGCCAGCGTGATCCCGGCGATCCGCGGCGGCCAGGTCCGCGCGCTCGCGGTCACCACCGCCAGCCGCAGCGCCGCCTTGCCGGAGATCCCGACCGCCGCCGAGGCCGGGCTGCCGGGCTACGAGACCTACAATTGGCACGGCGTCTTCGCCCATGCGGCGACGCCGGCGCCGGTGCTGGCCCGGCTGGAAGCGGCGACGATCGCCGCGGTGAAGGCGCAGGCGGCGCGGCTCGAGGCCGCCGGGGTGGAGCCGCGGCCGGATGGGAGTGCAGCGCTTGGCGGCTTCTGGGACCAGCAACTGGCGCTGTGGATACCCATCATCCGGGCCTCGGGCGCCTCGGTGGACTGACAACTGCATTCTTGCGGCCGGCTCGCCTCCCGGCGCAGCATGACCCCAGGGCGGCGGTAGACCGCCCTGAACGACTGGAACCGAACCGCGGGGCCATGCCCCGCGGCCAAGCGTGAACACGCAAGCCGGAACCAAGGAGGGAAAAGGTCCATGAGCTCGACCGCGATCGGGGGCCGTCCGGCCCAACCGTTAGCTGGCGAATTATACGCAGGCGATGCACCGCCGCTGACCTCCGGCGGCCCGTTGGAGGAAAAGCACCTCCGCTCCGCCGCCTACCGCAACGCCGCGCAGCAGGAGAAGCTGACCAGCACGCACTGGCACATCGCCTGGGCCAATGGCCTCGGTTGGGGGTTCGACGGCATGGACGGGGCGATCTTCTCGCTCGTCGCGCCGATGGTGATGGCGGAGTTCGCGGTGTCGTTGCCCGAGTACCGCACCGGCGTGCAGATCGCCATGCTGGTCGGCATCGTCGGGCTCTATCTCTGGCCCTGGCTGGCCGACAAATACGGCCGGCGGACGCTGCTGGCGATCAACATCGCCATGTTCTCGCTGATGATGCCGCTGGTGGCGCTCGCCCCGACCTGGGGCTTCTTCGTCGCCGCCTATGCCATCGTCCGCTTCGCGCTGAACGGCGAATGGGCGATCGGCTCGATGCTGGTCGCCGAGACCTGGCCGGCCCGGCTGCGCGCCCGCATCGTCTGCTCGGACCGCGCCGCCTGGGGCGTCGGTGCCGCGCTGGCCGGCACCATCACCGCGGTCGTCGTGCAGAACTGGGGCTGGCGCGCCGCCTTCGTGATGCCGGCGGTGGTTGCGCTGCTGGCGGTCTACGTGCGCTTCCTGTGTCCCGAATCGCCCTACTGGGTGCGCACCACCGACCGCAAGCGGCGCATCCGGGCGGAGCTCGCCGCGGGCCAGGCGCTGAGCGCCGAGGACCGCGCCTGGTTCAGCAAGGCCGACAAGGTCGGCGTGCGGCAGCTCTTCCTGCCGGACATGCGGCGCAACACCATCCTCGCCACCTTCGTCGCGGTGACCAACCTGATCGCCTTCTCCACCGTCGGGCTCTGGATGCCGTTGTTCCTGAAGGAGGCGCATGGCTGGTCGGCGGCGGAGTACGGCAGCTTCTACGTCGCCTGGGGGCTGATCGGCGTGGTCGGCATCGCCGGCGCCGGCTGGATCGCCGACTTGCTGGGACGGCGGCTCGGCTTCGTGCTGATGCTGGCGCAGGGCGCGCTCTTCCTGACGCTGTGGATCTATGCCGAAAGCCATACCGCGCTCTGGGTCTACGGCCTGCTCTGGAGCATCGGCTTCCTCGGAGTCTGGGGGCCGGCGACGACCTACACGGCCGAGATGTATCCGACCCGCATCCGTGGCGTCGGCAATGGCTTCTCCTGGGCCATCGGCTTCTTCATCGGCTACGTGCTGTGGCCTTTCGTGTCGGTCTGGATCCGCGAGGCGACCGGCAGCTTCCACCTCGCCTTCCTGCTGATCCCGGTGGTGATGCTGTTCCAGGCGGCGGTGGTGTGGATCTGGAGCCCGGAGAATGCGGGCAAGGATCTCGACGGGATCCACGTGTGACGAAGGAAGGTTGGGGAGGAAAAGCATTCCCTTCCCAAACCCCACCCTTCCTTTTTGTGAGTCGGCACTCGTCACGCGGAGGATGCCGGACTTACAGAAATAGATGAGGGGGTCCGGGGGAGAATACCTTCTCCCCGGCCTTGCCTACTTCTCCGCCAACCCGGCCATCCGCGCGAGCACCGCATGGATCGCCGCGGTATCCTCCCCGCCATGCCCCGCGGCGAGCGTCGCCGCATGCAGCGGCAGCACCGCGCTGAACAGCGGCACCGGGCATTCCAGCGCGGCAGCAAATTCGCCGATGACGGCCAGGTCCTTCGACCACATGGCGTTCCGCATGGTCGGCGGCGCGTAGTGCTTCGCCGCCATCATCGGCGCCCGCAATTCGAAGACGCGGGAGGTGCCGACGCCGCTGGCGACCAGCCCCACCACCTGCGCCGGGTCGAGCCCGGCCTTCTCCGCCAGCACCATCGCCTCGGCCGCGGCCAGGTTGTGGATGGCGACCAGCAGGTTGGCGACGAACTTCATCCGCGTGCCGTTGCCGAAGGCGCCGAGATTGTGCGCGGCGCGGGCGAAGCCGGCGAAGCAGGGCCCGAGCGCCTCGATCGCCGAGGCCTCGCCGCTGGCATAGACCACGATGTCGCGGGTCACCGCCTGCGCCCCGGTGCCCGAGAGCGGGCAGTCGAGCATCGTGTGGCCGGCGGCGCGCAGCACCGCCTCCGCCGCCTGCTTGTCCTCGAGCGTGAAGGTGCTGGTCTCGACCAGCGTGCGGGGCGGCAGGCCGGAAGCGGCGATCGCCGCGGCGGTCGTGGCCAGCGCCGCCGGTTTCGGCAGGCTGCAGAGCAGCAGCGGCGCCGCCCGGGCCACCGCGGCGGCATCCGCCGCGATGTCGATCCCCGCCCCGGCCAACGCGTCGCAGCGGCCGGCATCGGTGTCATAGCCCACCACGCGCCAGCCGGCCTCCTTCAGGTTGCGCGCCATGGCGCCGCCCATGATGCCGAGGCCGATGACGCCCACCACCTGGTCCATGACAATTCCTTCCCTGCGCTCCGGCCAGTCTTGCCCAGCCGGGGCGGCGCGTGAACCATGCGGGCGGAGGGCCAGGACCCATGCGCGCCGCGATCCGCGACACCGAGATCTATTTCGACATCGACGGCCCCGGCCTCGTCCCCGACGGGCCGGCGATGCGCGAGAGGCCCGTCGCCTTCGCCATCCATGGCGGGCCCGGCGGCGACCATACCGGGTTCAAGCCGGGCTATGCGGCGCTGACGCAGGCGATGCAGGTGGTCTATTTCGACCATCGCGGCCAGGGGCGCTCGGCCCGCGGCGATCCGGACCGCTGGACCCTCGATGAGAATGTCGAGGACATGGAGGCGCTGCGCCGGCATCTCGGCGGCGCGCCGATCGTCTCCATCGGCACCAGCTATGGCGGCATGGTCGCCATGGCGCATGCGGCGCGCTACCCGGAGGCGGTCTCCCATCTCGTGCTGGTGGTCACCGCCGCGCATGGCGGCTTCATCCCGCGCGCGCAGCAGATCCTGGCGGAGCGCGGCACCCCCGCGCAGCAGGCGATCTGCGCCAAGGTCTGGTCGGGCGGCTTCGAGGACGAGGCGGAGCTCAAGCGATACTACCGCGTCATGGGCCCGCTCTACGCCGCGAAGCACGACCCGGCGAAGTCGGAGGACGGCCTGGCGCGGGCCATCCACAGCCCGGAAGCGCTGAACCGCGCCTTCAAACCGGACGGCTTCCTGCGGCGTTTCGACCTGCGGCCGGAACTGGCGCGGATCGCCGCGCCGACGCTGATCCTGGCCGGGGCGCTCGACTGGATCTGCCCGCCCGAGTTCTCCGAGGAGATCCATGCGCTCATGCCCGGCTCCCGCCTGGTGATCGTGGCGGAGTCGAGCCATTCCATGCGGGTGGACGCGCCGGAGCGGCTGTTCGGCGAGATCCTGGCTTTCGTGGCAGGATAGCCCGCTGCAGGGCAGGAGGAGGCTTTCCATGGCCGAGACGATGCTGTTTCCCGGAGTGGTGGAATGGTCCGGCGAGAATCCGGGCATCTCGCTGAAGGCCGACCCCGACGGCCCCTTCACCGCGCTGGCCAGCTTCTTCCGTGTCGTGCTCTCCCCGCATGGCCGCGGCCATGCGCTGGTGCTGCTGGAATCGCCGCAGCAGGCGGGCGCGCCGGGCAATGTCTGCCTGACCGACAACGAACCCCTGGCCCGCTGGCTGATCGCCGGATACGTCGCCCACTTCGCCGCCTGGCGCGGCCTGCCGGGGCTGGAAGGGCTGCGCTTCCGAGCGATCGACAGCGTCACGACCGAGGGCGACGCGATCACCGCCTATGCCGAGGTGATTCGCGCCGGCGGCACCACCGTGCGGCTGGGCTGGAGCGGCCTCGGCAAGCCCTTCTGCTTCGCGCATCCGCCGGAGCGGTCCTCCACCGGCCGGCACTCCATGCCGAGCGTCTTCGTCGGCTGCGACAGCGCCACGATCGAGCTCGACGGCCGCGTCCTGCCCGGCAGGCCGGTGCCGCGGGAGGTCGTGGGGCAGCGGATCAGCACGGCGATGCTGGCCTTCTCCGAGACCTGGATCCGCGCCTGACCGGGACGCCTCACGCCATGCCGACCGAGATCGAACGGAAATTCCTGGTCGCCGGGGATGGCTGGCGCGCCACAGCGCTCGGCCCCGGGCTGCGGCTGCGCCAGGGCTACCTGCCGAATGGCGGGGCGCCGGAGGCACCCGTGGTGCGGGTGCGGCTGGCCGGGAAGGATGGCTTTCTGACCATCAAGGGTCCCGGCCTGCTGAGCCGGGCCGAGTTCGAATATCCCATCCCGGCCGAGGATGCCGAGGCGATGCTGGCCGCGCTCTGCATCCCGCCGGTGCTGGAAAAGACCCGCACCCGGGTCGCCCATGGCGGGCTGGTCTGGGAGGTCGACGTCTTCGCCGGCCACCTCGCCGGGCTGGTGCTGGCCGAGGTCGAGCTGGCCTCGGCCGACCAGCCCTTCGCCCGGCCCGGCTGGGCAGGGCAGGAGGTCACCGGCGACGGGCGCTACCAGAACAACGCCCTCGCCCGCGCCGCGGCTATGCCTGGACCAGGCCCAGCTCCGTCGCCTTGACCTGCATCGCCAGGTATTTCGAGTACATCCGGCACTGCGCGAAGGACCCGCCGGTGAACCAGAGGCCGGGCTGCGGCGTGCGCATCCACATGTTGCGCAGCTCCTGCGCCGCATCGAACCCCCAGACCTTGCCGACCCGCGCCGCGACCTCCGGCCCGAACAGCGTGCCGACCAGGTGGTCCTGGCCCTTGTAGCCGGTGGCCAGCACCACCAGCCCGGCCTCCAGCACCCGGCCGTCCTTCATCCGCGGGCCGGCCGGGGTGAATTCCTCGATGTCCTGGTACTGCGCCAGGCCGATGGCGCCGCTGGCGACCAGGTCGGAACAGCCGACGTTGAAGTAGTAGCCGCCGCCGCGCGTCCGGTACTTCAACGGCCAGCCGGTGCCGTCCTCGCCGAAGTCGAGCCGGAAGCCGACCCGCTCCAGCGCCGAGAGCAGGGGCGCGTCGTATTCCCGCGCCTTGTCCGTCAGCAGCCGGTGCGCCCGCTTCATCACCGGCACGGGGAAGGAGGTGTTGATCAGGTCGCGGTCCTCGAGCGTCGGGCCGCGGCCGTAATAGACCCCGTCATAGAGCTGCGCGCTCGGCTCGACATTGACGATCAGCGTCGGGCTGCGCTGCACCATGGTGACCTGCGCGCCGTTGCCGTGCAGGTCCTGGGCGATGTCGTGCGCGCTGGTGCCGGTGCCGAAGACCAGCACCGGCTTGCCGCGCCAGGCGGCGCCGTCCCTGAAGCCGCTGGAATGCACCACCTGCCCGGCGAAGCGGTCGAGCGTCGGGATCTCCGGGATGTGCGGCGTGCCGCTGACGCTGGTGGCCATGACGACGTGGCGCGGGCGCATGACGCGTTCCGAGCCGTCGGCCAGGCGCAGCCGCGCGTTCCAGCAGCCGCCCGCGGCATCCCAGCTGGCGCCTTCGAAGCTGGTCCGGGTCCAGAAGTCGATCTCCATGGCCTCGACGTAGAACTCGATCCAGTTGGCGATCTTGTCCTTCGGGATGTAGTGCGGCCAGGTCTTCGGGAAGGGCAGGTAGGGGAAGTGGTTGCTGTGCACCTGGTTGTGCAGCTTCAGCCCGCGATAGCGCAGCCGCCAGTTGTCGCCGATGCGGGCCATGCGGTCGACCACCAGCGCCTCCACCCCGAGGGCACCGAGCGCCGCCGCGGCGGTGACGCCGGCATGGCCGCCGCCGACGACCAGCGCCGCCGGGTCGCGGTCGGCATAGCGGGCGGACTCGCGCCGCCGGTCGAGCCAATTGGGACCCTCGAAGTCGCGCTCGAAGGCCGGCTCCTCCCGTGCGTCGCGGATCGTCGCCTCGTCGTGCCCGGCGATCGACTGCAGCGCGGTCAGCAGCGTCCAGGCCTGCGGCGGGTCCTCCGCCGCGTCGGCGCACTGGATGCGCAACAGCCCGGCGCCCTGCCCCGCCGCGGTGCGGAACATCAGGATCGCCTCGATGCAGGGCTCGCCGGCGCGCTCCACCAGCCGCGGCGGGCAGCGGTCGGGGTCGATGGCGAGGTCGCGCAGCCCGGCACCGAGCGCGGCCTGCAGCAGGGCCGGCGCCACCGCCTCGCGGCCGCTGGTGGTGGCGATGGTCCAGCGCAGGCCGATGATGTCGCGCCAATGCCCGTCCGGGCGGAACAGCGCGCCGAGCCGTGCCGCGTCGCGGGCTCCGAGCGCCGCGCCGAAGCGGCTGAGCCAATCGGCAGTGATGCGGCCGGGATCGAGGTCCTGCATGGCGAGCGTGTCTGTGGTCATTGGCCTGTTGCTTGTCCTGGACTTGCCGCAGCCTAACGGAGGCCGCGGCGGCCCGGCAAATCAGGCCTCGATGCCGAATTGCAGCGCCGCCAGCCGGCCGTAGAGCCCGCCCTCCCGCACCAGCGCCTCGTGCCGGCCGCTGGCGACGATCCGCCCGGCCTCCATCACCACGATGCGATCCGCCCGCCGCACCGTCGCCAGCCGATGCGCCACCACCAGCGTGGTCCGGCCTGAGGATGCCACGGCCAGGGCCTGCTGCACCGCCTGCTCGCTCTCGGCATCGAGCGCGCTGGTCGCCTCGTCCAGCAGCAGCACCGCGGGATCGCGCAGGATGGCCCGGGCGATCGCCAGCCGCTGCCGCTGCCCGCCCGACAGCATCACCCCCTTGCTGCCGAGGAAGGTCGAGAAGCCCAGCGGCAGGGCATCGAGAAAGCGGTCCGCCGCCGCGGCCGCGGCCGCCGCGCGCACCTCCGCCTCGCTCGCCTCCGGCCGGCCGAAGCGGATGTTCTCGACCGCGTCGGCGCTGAAGACGATCGGGTCCTGCGGCACCAGGCCGAGCCGCGCCCGCAGCTGGGCCGGATCGACGGTGCGGATATCGACGCCGTCCAGCGTCACCCGCCCCGATTGCGGGTCGTAGAAGCGCAGCAGCAATTGCAGCACCGTGGTCTTGCCGGCGCCGGAGGGCCCGACCAGCGCCACCGTCTCGCCCGGCTCCACCACCAGGGAGAAGCCATCGAGCGCCGCATGGCCCGGCCGCGTCGGGTATTCGAAGCGGACCTCCTCGAAGGCGATCCGCCCGCGCGCGGGGCTCGGCAGCAGGGCGGGCGCGGCCGGCGCGGCGATCGCGGGCGGCACCTCCAGCAGGTCGAAGATCCGCTCGGCGGCGCCGGCGGCGCGCTGGATCTCGCCCCAGACCTCGGACAGCGAGGCGCCGGAGGAGGCCAGCATCACCGCATAGAGCACGAAGGCGGCCAGTTCCCCGCCGGTCATCCGCCCGGCTACCACGTCCCGCCCGCCGACCCAGAGGCTGAAGGTGATGGCGCCGAAGCCCAGCAGGATCACCATCAGGATCAGCAGCGACCGGCTGTTGATCCGCCGCACCGCGGCGGCGACCGAGCCCTCGACCCGCGCGGCGAAGCGGGCGCGGTCCACCGGCTCGTGCGTGAAGGCCTGCACGGTCCGCAGCCCGGCCAGCGTCTCCTCGGCCAGGTCGCCGAGGTCGGCGATGCGTTCCTGCGCCGCGCGCGACAGCCGCTTCTCCCGCCGGCCGAACAGCACCAGCGGCGCCACCACCAGCGGCACCACCAGGGCGACGATGCCGGCCAGCTTCGGGCTGGTCACCAGCAGCATGCCGAAGGCGCCGATCCCGGTCAGCACGTTGCGCAGGCCCATCGAGACGGCGGAGCCGATCAGCGATTGCAGCAGGGTCACGTCGGCGGTCAGGCGCGACAGGATGTCGCCGGTTCGCGCCGTCTCGAACCAGGATTGCGACAGGCCGAGCACATGGTCGAAGACCTGCCGCCTGAGGTCGCCCGCCACCCGCTCGCCGAGCCAGGAGACCAGCCAGAACCGCGCGCAGGTGGCAGTCGCCAGCGCCGCGACCACGCCGAACAGCACCAGCGCGGTGCGGTCGAGCGCCGCTGCGCTGCCGGCGGCGAAGCCCTCGTCGACCAGGTGCCGCACCCCCTGGCCGAGGCCGAGCACCAGGCCGGAGGCCAGCAGCAGCGCCACGGCGGCCAGCAGCACCCGGCCGCGATAGGGCGCCAGGTAGGGCAGCAGCCGGCGCAGCGCGGTGATCCGGGGCGGCGTGTCGTGTTGTTCCCTCGCCGCTGCCACCCAGATCCCCCTGCCCGCTTCGCTGCCACACTGGACCGGCCCCCGGCCGCACGGCAACCGCCGCCCCCCCACGGGATGGTTGGCCAGGGCGCGATCCCCGCCTAGGCTTCCCGGCCATGCCGTCAGGGAAGCAGATCATGGCCGACGAGATCCCCGTCCTCGACCTCGCCCCGCTGTTGCGCGGCACGCCCGGGGCGCTCGACGACCTCGGCGCCCGGCTGCGCCGCGCCTTCACCGAGGTGGGCTTCTATTTCGTCCGCAACACCGGGGTGCCGGAGGCGCTGGTGCAGGCGGCCTTCGACGCCGCCGCGCGCTTCCATGCCCAGCCGCTGGAGGCCAAGCTGGCGCTGCCCTTCGATTCGAACAACCAGGGCTACCTGCCCTTCCGCGGCAACACCACGCGGATGAACGCGGTCGACGGCATCAAGCCGCCCAATGCCAACGAGGCGGTCTTCTTCAAGCGCGAGCTGCCGCCGGACCACCCGGACGTGCTGGCGGGCAAGCGCTTCCGCGGCCTTAACCGCTGGCCCACGGACCTGCCGGGCTTCCGCGAGGCGGCGCTCGACTATGCCGCGGCGATGGAGGCGCTCGGCCGCCGTCTGGTGCCGATCTATGCCGCCGCCCTCGGCCTGCCGGCCGACTGGTTCGATGACAAGTTCCGCGAGCCGATGTTCACCCTGCGGATGACCCATTACCCGCAGCAGGAACCCACCGCGCCGGCCGATGAATGGGGACTGGCGCCGCATGCCGACACCTCCTTCATGACCATCCTGGCGCAGAACAAGGTGCCGGGCCTGTCGCTGCGGCTGCCGGACGGGCGCTGGATCGACGCGCCGGCGCCGGAGGGCGCCTTCCTGGTGAATGGCGGCATGATGCTGCGGCGCTGGACGAACCATGCCTTCCTGGCGACCCCGCACCGGGTGACCAACCGCTCGGGCCAGGAACGCTACGCCATCCCCTTCTTCATGGACTGCTCCTACGACGCGGTGATGGCGCCGATCCCGACCTGCGTCACCCCGGACAACCCGCCACGCTACCCGCCCTTCACCTATCCGGAGTTCATGGGCGAGTATTCCGGCGCGAACTACGGCCAGCGCGGCCAGGCGGCGGCGGGGGTGGCGCTGCAGGGCGCCTGACGCGGGGCCGTCGCGGGATGGCGACGGCGGCAAAACTCGAGAAAGGGGAAGATCCTAGCCAACCGGGATGCTTTTTCATGTATGTGTTGTTCCGGCGACGGCAAAAAGAAACTATAAGTTTACAAATTACTCGAAGCTCTTTGCGGTCGGATGCGCGGGTTCCCGCGCGCCGGACCGGAACGGATGACAGGCATGCTCGCTCAACGTCTGGAACGACTGGCCCGTCGCCTCCCGGCGCGCCTCCGCCCGCTGCTGGTGGCCGGCCTCCTTGCCGGCCTCCCCGGCGCCCCGCCGGCCGCGGCCGAGGGCCCGCCGCCGATCCAGATCAAGGTGGTCGGCGGCCTCGCCTCGATCAGCCAGTATGTCCGCTACGAGGCGCCTTTCTGGACCGACAGGGTCCCGGGCCTGACCAATGGCCGGGTCCGCGCCGAGATCGCCCCCTTCGACCGCAGCGGCATCCGCGGCCAGGAGATGCTGCAGCTGATGCGGCTCGGCGTGGTCCCGTTCGGGACCGTCCTGCTGGCGCTCGCCGCGGCGGACGAGCCGGAGCTGAACGCCATCGACCTGCCGATGCTGAACCCCGACATCGCCAGCCTGCGGCAGACCGTGTCGCTCTGGCGGCCGCGGATCGAGACGCTGCTGCGCGAGCGCTACGGCATCCGGCTGCTGGCGGTCTATACCTATCCCTCGCAGGTGGTCTTCTGCGAGCAGGCCTTCACCGGCCTCAGCGACCTGACCGGCCGCCGGGTGCGGGTCTCCTCGGTCGGCCAGGGGGAGCTGATCGAGGCGCTCGGTGCCGTCCCGGTCGTCACCCCCTTCGCCGAGATCGTCCCCGCGTTGCGCGCCAACGTCGTGCAATGCGCCGTCACCGGCACGCTGTCGGGCAATGCGATCGGGCTGCACGAGGTGACGACGCATGTCTCCCGCGTGGCGATCAGCTGGGGCGTCGCCATCTTCGGCGCGAACGAGCGCGCCTGGATGGCGCTGCCGGGGGAGGCCCGCACCGCCATCACCGGGGGCCTGGCCCAGCTACAGGAGGATATCTGGCGCGGCGCCCAACAGGAGACCGAGGACGGGCTGCGCTGCAATGCCGGCAGGCCGGACTGCTCGGCCGGCGCCAGGGGGCGGATGACGATCGTCGAGGACCGGCCGCAGGACCGCGCCCGCCGCCAGCAATTGTTCACCGACTCCGTGCTGCCGGCCTGGGTGCAGCGCTGCGGCAGCGACTGCGCCGAGACCTGGAACGGGATCATGGCGCAGGCCCGGGGCATCTGGGCCAGGGCAGACTGACGCATGCAGGCTCGCCGGCTTCGCCTGGCCGTCTCGCTCGCCTGCGGGCTGGTCCTGCTGACGATCGCCGGCGGCACCACCCTGCTGCTGGACCGCCTGCGGGACACCGCCCGCACCACCGCGGTCCAGCTGGTCCAGCGCGCCGCCCGGGTGGCCGAGGGCACGGTCAACCGGCATTTCCTGTCGATCGACGGGACGCTGGCCGGACTGCCCCAGGTGCTCGGGCAGATCGCCCGCGACGGGACGGTCGACCGCGGCGCCGCAAGCCGGATGCTGCGCGACCTGAATTTCCAGAACCTCAATTTCCGCGACCTCATCATCCTGCGCGCAGATGGCCGGCCCTGGGCCAGCGCCCTGGCCGGGTCGCGCAACCGGACCTCGCCGATCGACCCCGCCCGGCTCGCGGAAGCGCGCAACACCGGCACCGCGGTGATCAGCGGGCCGGTCCGCAATGCCCAGACCGGCGAGTGGACGCTGTTCTTCCTCCGCAGCCTGGACCTGCCGGGCATCGAGCCGCTGGTGACGGCGGCAGAGGTCCCGGTCGCGCTTCTCGCCACCATGCTCTCGCCGCTCGGCGAGGTGCCCGGGCTGCGGCTCTCGGTCGAGCGGGCGGATGCCCAGCTGCTGGCCAGCCTGCCGCATGACGAGACGCAGATCGGCCGGCCGCTGTCGCGCAGCGCGGCGAGCCTGCCGCAGGACGGCGCCGCGGCCGAGATCCCGGGCCGGATCGCCACTGTGCCGGTCTTCGCCGCGGCGCGGCCGATGCTCTACCGGGACATCCTGGTGGTCGCCAGCCTCGAGACCGGGGCCGCCTACGCGACCTATGAACAGGATCGCCGCCGGCTGCTGATCGTGGCGCTCGGCTCCGCCTGCCTGATCGGCGCATTGGGCCTGGCGCTGAACCTCGCGCTGCGCCAGCGCGAGCGGATCGAGGCCGAGCGCGCCGCCGCCCGCAGCGTGCTGGAGAGCGCGATCGAGAGCCTGCCCGACGGCTTGGTCATGTTCGACGCCGAGGACCGGCTGGTGATCTGCAACCAGCGCTACCGCGACTTCTACGCGGTCAGCGCGCCCTTCATCGTGCCCGGCGCGCGGTTCGAGGACATCATCCGCGAGGGCGCGCGCCGCGGCCAGTATCCGCAGGCCGGCGACGACATCGAAGGCTTCGTCGCCGAGATCAAGGCCTGGCACCGCGGCGACTACCCCAGCATCGAGCGGCTGCTGCCGGATGGCCGCTGGGTGCTGGTGACCGAGCGCAGTACGCCCGGCGGCGGCACGGTCGGCATCCGCACCGACATCACCGCGCTGAAGCACGCCATGGCCGACCTGGCCCAGGCGCGCGACGCCGCGGCCGCGACGACCGAGGCGAAGTCGCGCTTCCTGGCGCGGATGAGCCACGAGTTGCGGACGCCGCTGAACGGCGTGCTCGGCCTGGCCCAGGTGCTGGCGCGGGACCCCGCGCTGTCCGGCGCGCAGCGGTCGCAGGCGGAGACGCTGGAAGCCGCCGGCCGGCACCTGGTCGCCGTCGCCAACGACGTGCTCGACCTGGCCAAGGTCGAGGCGGGGCGGCTGGAGCTGCGCCTCGCGCCGGTGGATCTCGCGGCCCTGCTGCGCGACTGCGCGACCCTGGTGCGCCCGGCGGCCGACGACAAGTCGGTGGTGGTCGCCCTCGAGCTTGCCGCGGACCTGCCGCGGACGCTCGAGACCGACCAGACCCGGATGCGGCAGATGGTGCTCAACCTGCTGTCCAACGCGGTGAAATTCACCCCCGACGGCGGCCGGGTGGAACTGGCGGCAGGGCCGCTCGGCGCGGCAGATGCCGACGGGCCGGTGCCGCTGCGGATCGAGGTGCGGGATACCGGCCCCGGCGTGCCGGAGGCGCAGCGCCGCGCCATATTCGGCGACTTCGTCCAGCTTGACCGCGGCAAGGCGGGCGGCACCGGGCTGGGACTGGCGATCGCCGCCGGCATCGCCGAGCAGATGGGCGGGCGCATCGGCTGCGAGGCCAATATCCGGTCGCCCGGCGGCCAGGGCGCCACCTTCTGGGTCGAGCTGGCGCTGCGCCCGGCGGCGGCCGCCATGCCGGCGCGGCCGGCGCCGGCCGCCGGGCCGCGCCGGGCGCTGAACGTGCTGGTGGCGGACGACGTGCCTGCCAACCTGGCGGTGGCGCGGGCGCTGCTGGAATCGGCCGGCCACCGGGTGCACTGCGTCGCCGACGGCGCGCTGGCGGTCCGCGCCGTCCAGGAGGCGCCGGAGGACATGGCCTTCGACGTCGTCCTGATGGACGTGATGATGCCGAACCTCGACGGCATGGAGGCAACGCGCCTGATCCGCACCCTGCCCGGCCCGGCCGCCCGCGTGCCGATCCTGGCGGTAACCGCCAGCGCCTTCACCGAGGACATCGCCGCCTGCCGCGAGGCGGGGATGGACGCGCACCTCGCCAAGCCGATCGAGCGCGAGGCGCTGATCGCGGCGCTCGGCCGGCTGACCGGCGATGCGCCGCCGCCGGACGCGGCGCCGCCGCCCCCCGCCGCCGGGAGCTTCGACCACATCGCGCTGCTGAGCCGCCGCGCCGGCGCGGCGCTGGTGGTGCCGGGCCTCGACCCCGAGGCGGCGCGCAGCCTGGCCGGCGAGTTCGTCCGCGAGATGCGCGAGGCGGCGGCGCAGCTGGCCGGGACCGAGGCCGACCTTCCCGATCACATGATCCCGGCGGCGCACCGCCTGGCCGGCGCCGCGGCGACGCTCGGCGCGATGCGGCTGACCGCCGCGGCGCGGCAATTCCAGGCCGAGGCGCGGCGGCTGCCGCCGGAAGCGATGCTGCAACTGCGCGGCGTGCTGCTGGAGATCGCCGCGGACTCGATCGCGGCGCTGGAGGTACCGGCCGGCGAGCCGCCGGAGGCCGAGGTGGCGGTCGCCGGCTGAAATTCCCCTCGGCCCCCCCCTCTGCCCGCGGGCCATGCAGGCTGGGCAGGGAAGCGCCAGCGCCGGCGCCGGCCTCGGGGGCGATAGCGAGCGCGGGCGCGACCCGCCCCCCTGGCATGGCGATTGCTGCCCTTTGGCCGCCTGCGGCGGATCGACCGCACCGACAGGCCAGCGGAGACGCCACGTGACCTCTTTGCCCGGCGGCATGCCGCCCGCGGACCGCGACCTTGCGGGCTATGGCCGCAACCCGCCCGATCCGCGCTGGCCGGGGGGTGCGCGCCTGGCCCTGTCCTTCGTCGTCAATGTCGAGGAGGGCGCCGAGCTGTCGATCGCCAGCGGCGACGAGCGCAACGAGGCGGTGCCGGAAACGAGGCAGCTGGTCGAGGGCGCGCCCGACCCCTGCATGGAGACGCATTTCGCCTATGGCTCGCGCGTCGCGCTGTGGCGGGTGCTCGACCTGCTCGACCGCTTCGGGGTCAAGGCGACGTTTTCCTGCTGCGGCCGCGCCGTCGCGGCGACGCCGGCGCTCGCCGCGGCGCCGGCTGCCGCAGGCCACGAGGTCAGCGCGCATGGCTGGCGCTGGGAGATGCACGCCGGGATGCCGGAGCCGGTCGAGCGCGCGGTGATCGCGCGCACCGTCGCCGTGCTGGGCGAGGCCGCCGGCACGCGGCCGGTCGGCTGGCACACCAAGTCGGCGCCCTCCGTCAACACGCGGCGGCTGCTGCGGGAGGAAGGCGGATTTCTGTATGATTCGGATGCCTATGACGACGACCTGCCGCGCCTGGTGCAGGTGGGCGGCGCGCCGCACGTCATCCTGCCCTATGCCTTCGACACCAACGACATGCGCTTCGCCCCGGGCCAGGGCTTCGTCCAGGCCGAGGATTTCTCCCGCTACTGCATCGGCGCCTTCGACCACCTCGTGCGCGAAGGGATGACGGCCCCGAGGATGATGTCGGTCGGGCTGCACCTGCGGACCATCGGCCGGCCCGGCCGCATCCGCGGGCTGGAGCTGCTGCTGGAACACGTCACGCGCCACCCCGGCGTCTGGATCGCCCGCAGGATGGACATCGCGCGGCATTGGCGGGCGATCTCGGGCCTGCCGTCATGAGCCGGGACAACCCGGTGGCGCGCTGGCTGGAGCGGCCGGCGCGGGCGGTGGCGATCATCGGCGGCTGGTGGCTGCTCGGCCTCGCCTTCCTCACCTGCGTCGAGATCTTCGGGCGGAAGTTCTTCAGCTTCTCGCTGCTCGGCGTCGACGAGATCGGCGCCTATACGCTGGCGGCCTTCTCCACGCTGAGCTTCGCGCATGCGCTGGTGGCGAAGTCGCATACCCGCGTCGACTTCCTGCTGGGCCACCTGCCGCCGCCGCTGCGCGCGGTGCTGAACGCGCTCGCCTTCGTGCTGCTGGCCGTGCTGGCGATCTTCGCGGCCTGGCGCGGCTGGGCGGTGCTCGACGAAAGCCTCATGTTCCAGGCGCATGCCAACTCTCCCCTGAACACCCCGATGTGGCTGCCGCAATCCGCCTGGCTGGCCGGGCTGGTCGCCTTCGCCATCGCCGCCGGGACGTTCGGCGCGCATGCGCTGCTGCTGCTGCTGCTGACCGACTGGCGGAAGGTCAACCGCTGGTACGGGCCGATGACGCTCGAGGAGGAGGTGGCGACCGAGGCCAGCGCCATCCTCGCCCGCGGCGCCGACAAGGAGATCCTCCGGTGATCGGCGTCGGCGAGGCCGCGATCGGCTTCGGCATCCTGGTCGCGCTGCTTTTCATCGGGCTGCACGTGGCGACCGCGATGTTCCTGGTCAGCGTGCTCGGCGCCTCGCTCTACCTCTCGCCGGCGCTGGTGGACGCGCTGGGGACCCAGCTCTGGGCCTCGATGGAGGACTATGTCCTGCTGTCGATCCCGCTCTACATCCTGCTGGGCGAGATCCTGGTGCGCAGCGGCAGCACGGACAAGCTCTACCGCAGCCTGGCGGACTGGCTGAACGTCCTGCCGGGCGGGCTGCTGCACACCAACATCGCGGCCTCGGCAATCTTCTCCGCCGTCTCGGGCTCCTCGGTCGCCACCGCGGCGACGGTGGCGACCGTCGCGCTGCCGAGCTTCCGCACCCGCAGGTACGACGACCGGCTGGTGCTCGGCTCGATCGCCGCCGGCGCCTCGCTCGGCAACCTCATCCCGCCGGGGATCGCGCTGATCGTCTACGGTGCCATGACCAATACCTCGGTCGGCCAGCTCTACGCCGCGGCCGTCATCCCGGGCGTGGTCATGACGGTGCTGTTCATGGCGACCATCGTGCTGATGGCCTGGCTGAAGCCGGACTGGGTCCGCCAGCAGGAGGCGGTGGACCGCCTGGGCATCCGGCTGCGCCGGCTGGTCGACCTGCTGCCGCCGCTGGTGATCTTCGCCATCATCATGGGCAGCATCTACAGCGGCTGGGCGACGGTGACGGAAAGCGCGGCACTCGCCTGCGTCGCCGCGCTGCCGATCGCCGCCCTGTACGGGCGGCTGAACATCCGCATGCTGCACGACTGCTTCGTGGCGACGGCCAGCCTGACGGCGATGAGCCTGCTGATCCTGTCCATCGCCTTCTACCTGAATTTCGTGCTCGGCCTGCTCGGCGTGACCCCGGCGCTCGGCGCCTTCGTCACCGGCATCGGCGCGACGCCGCTGATGCTGATCCTGGCGCTGACGGTCTTCTACCTGCTGCTCGGCGTGTTCTTCGAGACGCTGCCGATGCTGGTCGGCACCGTGCCGGTGGTCTTCCCGGTGATCGTCGCCGCCGGCATCGACCCGGTCTGGTTCGGCGTCTTCATCGTGATGATGTGCGAGATCTCCCTGATCAGCCCGCCGGTCGGGATGACGCTCTACGTCATCCAGGCGGTGCGGCGGGAAGGCACGATCGCCCAGGTCTTCGCCGGGACGATTCCCTTCTTCGTCGCCATGGTGGTGATGACCGGGCTGCTGATCGCCTTCCCCGGCATGGCGACCTGGCTGGCGCGGCTAAGCTACGGGTAGGTCCGCGACGGCATGCGCGGCGATATCCTTCCGCCGCGCCACCCAGACCTTGCCGCCGCGCGCGGCCAGCACGCGCAGGATGCCCTCCACCGCGCGGAACCGCGCGGGCCGGCCGCAGATGCGCAGGTGCAGGCCGATGTTCAGCAGCTTCGGCACCCCCCGCTCGCCCTCCTCGATCAGCTGGTCGATCGCCGCCTCGGCATAGTCCACGAAATGCTGCGGCACGACGAAGCCGTTGGGGTGGAAGAACTTCATGTCGTTGCAGTCGAGGGCATAGGGCATCACCAGCAGCGGCCCGCCCGCGACCTCCCGGTCCCAATAGGGCAGGTCGTCGTCGAAGGCGTTGCTGTCGTAAAGATAGCCGTGCCGCGCCAGCAGCTCCCGGGTCCAGGGGCTCTCGCTGCCGCGGCAGAAGAAGCCGACCGGGCGCTCGCCGGTCGCCGCCTCGATCGCCGCGCCGGCGCGCAGCAGGGAGGCCTCCTCCGCCTCCCGGCTGGCGAAGTCGGCATGCGGCCGCCAGACCCAGCCATGGTTCGCCGCCTCGTGCCCGGCGGCAATGCAGGCGCGCGCCAGGTCCGGCGTGCGTTCCACCGCCCGGCCGCACATGAACCAGGTAACCTTCACCCCGTGCCGGTCGAAGGCCTCGAGGAACCGCCCGACCCCGGCGCGGGTGCCGTAGGAGAATATGCCCTCCTGCCCGAAATCGCGGCGTCCCGGCGGGACCACGCTGATCACCTCGCCGATCCGCTCGTTCTCCGCGTCGCCGGCTTCCAGCGCCATCTCGGCGCCCTCCTCGTAGTTCACCACGATGGAGACGGCGAGCTTCGCGCCGCCGGGCCAGGCGATGCGGGGCGGGTTCAGGCCATAGCCCATCAGGTCGCGGCGCATGGGGCATCCCTTTTCATCGGCACCGATCTTGCAAAGACCTGGCCACCTTCGCCAACCCCCGGGAGACGCCATGTTCCGCCCGCTTGCCCTTGCCGCCGGCCTGCTGCTGGCCGCGGCGCCCGCCTTCGCCCAGCAGGCCCCGGTGCCGCTGCGCGCCGTCGGCCATTTCAGCCAGAACACCAAGCAGATCGAGATCGAGCGGGCCTTCTACGCCGCCCTGCCGGCGCAGACCGGGGTCAACTTCCAGGTCAGCTTCAACCCAATGGACCAGATCGGCCTGCAGGCCGCCGATGCGCTGCGCCACCTGCGCACCGGCGCCTTCGACGTCATGGCGGTGCTGATCGGCCAGGTCGCGCGCGACGAGCCCTTCTTCGACGGGCTCGACCTGATCGGAGTCTCGACCAACGTCACCGACTTGGCCAAGGCGGTGGATGCGGGGCGGGGGGCCTTCGACAAGCGGCTGCAGGAACGCTTCAACGCGAAGGTCATGGCGCTCTGGCCATTCGGCCCGCAATACTTCTTCTGCAACGCGCCGGTGAAGGGCGTCGGCGACCTCAAAGGCCTCAAGGTCCGCAGCTACACGCCGTCCATGACCGCGCTGGTCCAGCATCTCGGCGCGATCCCGGTGACGCTGCAATTCTCGGAAGTCTATCCGGCGCTGCAGCGCGGCCTGGTCACCTGCGGCATCACCTCGGCGGTCTCCGCCTATGCCGGCAACTGGGGCGAGGTGACGACGCATGTGCTGCCGCTCTCGCTCGCCGGCGGCGTGCAGGGACATTTCATGAGCATGGCGGCCTGGAGGCGCTTCACCCCGGACCAGCAGGCGGCGCTGACCAGGGCCTATCAGGGGCTTGAGCGGCAGATGTGGGACTTCGCCCAAGTGAGCGACACCCAGTCGCTCGGCTGCCTCGCCGGCAAGCCGGATTGCGAGGGGCGGAAGTTCGGCGCGGTGATCTCCGCCGTGCCGCCGGAGGACGACGCAAAGGTGCGCGAGGCCGTCAGCAGCGTGGTGCTGCCGAGCTTCCGCGACGGCTGCAACCGCATCTGGGCGGAATGCGCCGCGGTCTGGAACCGCACGGTCGGCGCGGCGCGCGGCTACACCATCCCCTAGGCGCCATCAGGCGGCGATCTCCCCGATCGCCGCCGAGAGCACGTCGAGCGCCGCGGCGAAATCGGCCAGGTCCATCGCCTCCTCCGGGTTGTGGCTGCCGTGCTCGTTGCGGATGAACAGCATCGCCGTCGGCACGCCGAGCCCGGCGAAGGTCAGCGCGTCATGCCCGGCGCCGGAGGCCATCTCCAGCACCGACACGCCGGCCGCCTCGGCCCCCTGCAGCAGCGCCGCGCGCAGCCGCGCATCCATCGCGGCCGGCGGCACCGGCAGCGGCGTGCCGTAGTCGATCACGACGCCCCGCTCCGCCGCGATCCGCGCGGCCTGGTCGCGCAGCAGCGCCTCGGCCGCCTGCAGCACCGCCGGATCCTCGCTGCGGATGTCGAGGCTGAAGCCGACGGCGCCGGGGATCTTGGTCGGCCCGTGCATCGCCGGGTCGGTCGAGAACTCGCCGATCGTCAGCACCAGGTCGCGCCCGCCGGATTCGGCGACCTTCCAGAACTCCTCCAGCGCATGCGCCAGCGCCGCCACCGCCAGCACCGCATCCCGCCTGCCCTGCCGCGGCACCGCGCCGGCATGCGCCCAGGCCCCCGTGGCGCTGCAGGCGCGGTAGCGGATGCTGCCCCGGATCCCGGTGACCACGGCGGCCGGCAGCCCGGCCTCGACCAGCACCGGCCCCTGCTCGATATGCGGCTCGATGAAGGCGTGGATATAGGCGGGGTCGAGCGAGCTGCGGCCCTGGCGGATGAAGTCCGCGTCGAAGCCCTCCTCTGCCATGTGCTCCGCCAGCGTCCGGCCGCTGTCGGTCCGCCGCAGCGTATCGGGCGCATCCGGCGCCAGCAGGCCGAAAGCGGCGCGGCTGCCGAGGTAGAGCATCGGGAACCAGCACATCTCCTCCGCCCGGATGCCGAGGATGACGAGGTCGCGCCGCAGCACCTGCCCCGCCGCCTTGAGCCGCGCCGCGAGCGCGAGGCCCATCACCACCCCTGCCGCGCCGTCGAAGTTGCCGCCATGCGGCACGGCATCGAGGTGCGAGCCGATGACGACGGGCGAGGCGCCGCGATCGACGCCGGGCAGCGTCATCGACAGCGTGCCGACCGGATCGGTCTCGACCTCGAGCCCGACCTCCTCGGCCGCCGCGCCCAGGATGGCATGCGCCGCCCGCTCGCCCGGGCCGTAGCTGGCGCGGCTGACGCCGGGCGGGTCCAGCGAGGCCTCGCGCAGCGCCGCGAAGACCAGCCCCGCCATCCGCACCGCCGCATCGCCGTCCATGCCCTGCCCCCTCGCTGCCCGCCCCTTCTGGCGCGGCGGCGGGCGGCGGGCAATCGGCCGCGGCGGTCACGTTTGTGCCGCGGCTGGCCCGTCATCGGCGAAGCGGCTGCATGCCTCCGCTCGGCCCTACGGCGATCCGCGTCAGCGGCCCTTGAAGACCGGCGGCCGCTTCTCGCGGAAGGCCGCGCCGCCCTCCCGGAAATCCTCCGACTCGCGGATCGCCGCCAGGCGCTGGCCCTGCAGCGCCCATTGCTCGGAGGGGCCGCGCGGCAGGATGTCGTCCAGCACCATGCGCTTGATGCCGCCCAGCACCATCGGCGCGAAGCCGGCCATCTCCTTGCCCCACTCGATTGCTTTCGCCAGCGCCTCGCCTTCCGGCACCACCTCGTTCACCAGGCCGACGCGCTCCGACCGCTCGGCGTCGAAGACGCGGCAGAGCAGCATCAGCTCCATGGCGACCTTGTGCGGGATCCGCGACGGCAGCGCCGCGATCATTCCCCCCGTGAGGCCGATCTTGGCCTCGGGGTAGTAGAGCCGCGCCTTGGCGCCGCAGACCGCGAGGTCGGCCATCATCGCCAGCACCAGCGCGCCGCCGATGCACCAGCCCTCCAGCGCCGCGATCAGCGGCTTGTCGCACTGCCAGCCGACATTGGGCACGGCGCGCCAGAGCTCCGGCGGCTCGGTGACGTCGGCGCCGAAGGAGAAGGCCTTGGTGCCCGTCGCGGTCAGCACGGCGCATTTCTGTTCCGACGCCGCGAAGGCGGTCATCGCCGCCTGGATCTCCTCCGCCATCCGCTTCGAGATGGCGTTGCCCTTGTCCGGCCGGTTCAGCGCGACGACGGTGACCGGCCCGTCCTCCCAGACCTTGATGTGCTCGTAGCTCATTCGACCCTTGCTCCCGTCCTGCGCACGGCCTCGGCGAAGATGGCGCGGTCCTGCGTGATGCGCCGGGCGAAGGCCTCGCCGGTTTCGAATTGCGGGCGGAGGCCGACCGGCGCCATGGCGCGCGCGACCTCCGGCATCGCCAGCACTCGGGCCAGCGCATCGGCCAGCCGCGCGACGATCTCGGGCGGCAGCCCGGCCGGGCCGGCGAGGCCGAAGAAGGACAGGCCGCCCGGGCCGTACATGCCGAGCTCGCGCAGGGTCGGCAGGTCCGGCAGCTCCGGGCTGCGCGTCGCGCCGGTGGTCGCCAGGCCGATCAGCCGGCCGTCCTTGATGGCGGGGATGGCGATCGGGTCGAATTGCAGTTCCACGTCGCCCGCCATGACGGCGGTCAGCGCCGGCGCCGAGCCGCGATAGGGCACGTGCTCCAGCCGGATGCCGACGGAACTGGCGAAGATCTCCCCGGTCATCTGGGTGATGGTGCCGTTGCCGGCGCTGCTGAAGCGGAGCTTGCCGGGGTGGGCCTTCGCATAGGCGACCAGGTCCTGGATCGTCCGCACCGGGACGGAGGGATGCATCGCCACCGCGCCGTCCGAGATGCCGAGCAGCGCGACCGGCGTGAAATCCTGCGCGGGGTCGTAGGGCAGCCGCATCATGTGCGGGCTGATGGTCATGATCGCGGTCGGGAAGACCAGCAGCGTGTAGCCGTCGGGCTTGGCCTGGGCGACCGCGGCGGCGCCGATCGACCCGCCGGCGCCGCCGCGGTTCTCGATCAGCACGTTCTGCCCGAGCAGCGCCGAGAGCGGCTGCTGGATGGGGCGGGAAACGTTGTCGGTGCTGCCGCCCGGCGGATAGGGCACGATCAGGGTGACCGGCCGCTGCGGCCAGGCCCCCTGCGCTTGGGCGAGGGCGGGCGCCGCCAGCCCGCCCAGCAGGACCCGCCGCGCGATCACCGCAGCGTCGCCCGCGCATCGACGGCGATGCAGCCCTCGCCGGCCGCGCGCAGCAGGATCGGATTGAGGTCCATCTCCACCAGCCTTTCCCCGAGATCGGTCGCGAGCCAGGACAGCCGCACCAGCGCATCGATGACGGCCTCCACGTCGAGCGCCGGGCGGCCGCGCACCCCCTCCAGCACCGGCCACAGCGCCAGCCGTCGCAGCATCGCCCGCGCATCCGCCGGCCGCAGCGGCGCGGGGGCGAGCTGCACGTCGCGCAGCACCTCCACCAGCACGCCGCCGGTGCCGACCAGGACGAAGGCGCCGAGCCCGGGCTCGTGCCGCGCGCCGAGGATCAGCTCCGCCTCGCCGCACGCCATCTCCTGCACCAGCACGCCGTCCAGCGGCAGCGGCGCGGCGCGCAGCGCGGCATGCGCGGCGCGCACCGCACCGGTGTCGCCCAGCCCCAGCTTCACCAGGCCGAGGTCGCTCTTGTGCACCACCGCGCGGCTGACGCCCTTCAGCACCACCGGGAAGCCAATCGCCTCCGCGGCGGCAGCCGCCTCGGCCTCGGTTGCGGCGAAGCTCTCCCGCGTCACCGGGATGCCGTAGCCGGCGGCCAGCCGCTTCGCCTCCGCCTCGGTCAGCGCGCCCGAGGGCAGGCCTTCGGCCAGCGCCAGGCCGGCGGGACGCGCCGGCGGGGCCAGGGTGGCGCGGTCGCGGCCCGCCGCTTCCGCCTCCAGCGCCCGCAGCACCGCCAGCGCCTGGGCGACATGGTCGAACCAGGGGAAGTCGGCGGCGCGCATCGCATCGCGCGCCGCATCTCCCACCTCGCCGGCCATCATCACATAGAGCAGCGGCCGGTCGCCCTCGCGCGCCAGCGGCGGCAGCATCGCGGCGCGCTTCGCCATCGCCGGCTGCGTCGTCATCGGCACCAGCACGGCACCGATATCCGGGTCGGCCATGAAGGCGCGCAGGCACCCGCGCAGCGCCTCCTCGCTGGTATTGTCGTGGAAGCTGCCGGTATCGAGCGGCAGGTGGACGTGGCTCGGCGGCATCCAGCGCGCCATCTCGGCCCGGGTGGCATCCGACATCGTCGCCGTCCGCAGCCCGAACCCGGCCAGCATGTCGGTCGTCGTCACCGTGCTGCCGCCGGAGGAGGCGACCACCGCCACCCCCATCCCGGCCCGCGGCAGCCCGCCCAGCCGGTCCAGCACGTCGGCCGCCAGCACCATCACGGCCGGGTCGTCCAGCAGCACCGCCCCGGCATCGCGGCAGAGCGCGGCGAAGGCGGCATGGCTGCCGGCGAGGCTCGCGGTATGGCTGCGCGCCGCCTGCGCCCCCGCCTCGCTCCGCCCCGCCTTGACGCAGAGCACCGGCTTTCCCGCGGTGCGCGCCCGGCGCAGCAGCGGGGCGAAGCGGGCAGGCTCCTTGAGCCCCTCGACGTACAGGGTGATGACCCGGGTCGCCGGGTCCTCAATCAGGAATTCCAGGAAGTCGCAAAGTTCCAGGTCCGCCTGGTTGCCGACCGAGACGCAGCGGCTGAACCCCGCCCCGTGCCGGTGCCCGAGCGAGACCAGTGCCCCCATCAGCGCGCCGGACTGGCTGACCATGCCGATCCCGCCCGGCTTCACCCGCTCGACCTCGAGCGCGAGGGAGGAGGAGAGCATCGCCGCGTCGGTGACGTTGAAGAGCCCGAGGCAGTTCGGCCCGACCAGCCGCATCCCCGCCGCCCGCGCGACAGCCGTTACCTCGGACTCCAGCGCCGCCCCCGCCTCCCCGGCATCGGCCAGCTTGCCGGTGATGACGACGCAGGCGCCGACCCCGGCCGCGGCGCAGGCCTCGACCTCCCGCAGCAGGGCGGCGGCCGGCACCGCCAGCACCGCCACGTCGATCGGCCCCGGCGCCGCCGCGACGCTCGGCCAGGCCGGCAGGCCGCGGATGGTCGCCCGCACCGGGTTGATCGGCAGCAGCATGCCGGGGAAGCCATGGCGGATCAGGTAGTGGATTACCCGCCCACCGAATTTTCCGGCATCGTCGGACGCGCCGATCACGGCGATCGAGCGCGGGTTCACGATCTGCGCGAGCGGAATCCGGTTCGGCGGAGTCTCTGGCATGGCTTTGGTCGTTCCCTCGACGGCGAGCTTGGCACGCGCAAAGACCATCCGCCCAGCCCCGGCGGCTTTTTCCGCCGCAGTGCTTCATTTTCCCGCGCCTTGCCCCTGAATTACGGCCCGGAACGGTGATATTGCAGTCGCATGTCGGATATCGCCCAGTTGCCCCGCCGCGCCCCCCGCCCGGAACCCGACCCGCACGGGGCCGAACCCCTGCCGGCGCATGGCCGCATCTATGACAGCGTGCTCGACATCGTCGGCTCGACGCCGCTGGTCCGCCTGCAGCGGCTGCGGGCGGCCGACAACCTGGCCGCCGACCTTGCCGTCAAGCTCGAATTCTTCAACCCGCTGGGGTCGGTGAAGGACCGCATCGGCCTGGCGATGGTCGAGGCCGCGGAACGCGATGGCCTCATCGCCCCCGGCCGCTCCACCCTGGTGGAGCCCACCTCGGGCAATACCGGCATCGCGCTCGCCTTCGTCGCGGCGGCCAAGGGCTACCGCCTGATCGTCGTGATGCCCGACGGCGCCAGCATCGAGCGCCGCAAGATGATCCGGCTGATGGGCGGCGAGGTCGAGCTCACCCCCGCCCGCCGCGGCATGGCCGGCGCCATCGGCCGGGCCGAGGCGATCGTCGCCGCCACCCCCGGCGCCTGGATGCCGAAGCAGTTCGACAACCCTGCCAACCCCGATATCCACGCCACCACCACGGCCGAGGAGATCTGGGCCGATACCGGCGGCGCGGTCGACGTGGTCATCGGCGGCGTCGGCACCGGCGGGACGCTGACCGGCATCGCCCGGGCGCTGAAGCCGCGCAAGCCGGGCCTCCGCGTCATCGGCGTGGAGCCCGCCGAATCCGCGGTCCTTTCCGGCGACGAACCCGGCCCGCACGGCATCCAGGGCATCGGCGCCGGCTTCAAGCCGGCGGTGCTCGACCTCGACCTGATCGACGACGTCCTCCGGGTGGGCGAGCGGGAGGCGATCGCCGCCGCCCGCCGCTGCGCCCAGACGGAGGGGCTGCCGGTTGGCATCTCCTCCGGCGCCATGCTGCACGCCGCGCTGCAGGTGGCGCGCGGGATGCCGGGGGGCCTGATCGTCGGGATCGCGCCGTCCTTCGCGGAACGCTACCTGTCCACCGAGCTTTTTGCCGGGTTGTAGGGAAGCAGGGCCGGGGCGGCGCATCCGCCCGGACCTCCCATGTCTCCGATTGAAGAAGGACCCTCGCCATGCCGCATGATGGGCACCATAGCCACGACGTCCCGCCGGACGGCTGGAAGACCTCGGGCGTCAAGGTCATCCCCGGGGACAGCCTCGATACCAATACGGCGCAGACGCCGGGCATGAACCGGGCCGCCGCCATCAACGCCGCCCGCGTCGGCGCGCAGAAGATCTGGGCCGGCACCGTCCATATCCACCCCGATGCCAAGACCGGCGCCCACCATCACGGCGCGCTGGAGTCCGTGATCTACATCGTCTCCGGCCGCGCCCGCATGCGCTGGGGCGAGCGGCTGGAATTCACCGCCGAGGCCGGCCCGGGCGACTTCATCTTCATCCCGCCCTATGTCCCGCACCAGGAGATCAACGCCTCGACCGAGGAGACGCTGTCCTGCGTCCTGGTCCGTTCGGACAACGAGGCGGTCGTGGTGAACCTCGACATCGAGCCGGTGGAGAAACCGGAGCAGGTCCTCTGGATCGACCCGATCCACAAGCATGGCGGCGTCTGAACCAGGGTTCTTGAGGGATATAAACCCACAATTCGGCTCAATTCGCCTCAAGGAAGTTGAGGCCGAAGCGGGCCGGTTCGGCGCCAGGCCGCGCCCGGCCCGGCGTCGCGCCGGGCGGGCTTTTGGATCTCTGGATTTGAGGATTTGAAGTGCCGCCGCCGGCATCAGGCACGGGCCGGCCGCGGCGGCACCGCCGCGATGCAATCCCGCGGGCCGGGGTGACGCGTCCGGGGCATGGCGGGGCCTTGATTATATTCCTATCGCACGCCGCCCATCGGAAGGCAAGCGCCGCGGCTCAGTCCAGCCGCGCTCCGGCCAGCCGCACCACCCCCGGCCAGCGCGGCACGTCCTCGGCCAGCCGCGCCGCCAGCACCTCCGCCGCCCCGCCCACCGGCTCGAAGCCCTGGGCGCCGAGCTGCGCCGCCACCTCCGGCAGCGCCAGGATCCGCGCCACCTCGGCGTTCAGCCGCCGCAGGATCGCGGCGTCCGTCCCCGCCGGCGCCAGCAGCCCCTGCCAGGAGGTCACCTCGAAGCCGGGGAAGCCGCTCTCGGCCAGGGTCGGCACCGCCGGCAGCGCCGGCGACCGGGCCGCGGTGGTGACCGCGATCGCCCGCAGCCGGCCGGCCCGGACATGCTCGGTCGCCGCCGGCAGGGTCAGGCTGACCGCGTCGATATGCCCGGCGATCAGGTCCGCCATGGCCGGCCCGCCGCCGCGATAGGGCACATGCGTCCATTCGGCCCCCGCCCGCGCCTGCAGCATCGCCGCGGCCAGGTGGCCGATGCTGCCGTTGCCCGGCGATCCCAGCGTCAGCCGCCGCCGCCGCGCCAGGTCGAGGAACCCGGCCAGGTCCGCCACCCGGAGCCCCGGCCGCACCACCAGCAGCTGCGCCGTCCGCACCGTCTGGATGATCGGCGCGAAGTCGCGCAGCGGGTCGTAGTCCACCCGTGGGAAGAGCGCCGGGTTGATCGCCAGGCTGTCCCAGCCGACCAGCAGCGTGTTCCCGTCGGGCTTGGCGCGGGCCACCATCTCGAAGGCGATGTTGCCGCCGGCCCCGGCATGGTTCTCCACCACCACGGGCTGGCCCAGCGCCTCCCCCAGGTGGCGGCCGACCAGCCGGGCCAGGGGATCGACGCTGCCGCCGGGCGAGACCGGGACGATGAAGCGGACCGGGCGGTCCGGCCAGGGTTGCGCACCGGCGGGTCCGGCCAGCGCGGCGAGGAAGAGGGCGCGGCGGGGGAAGGCAGGGCCGGGGAAAGGCATTCCCCCGGGCCTCCATCCATTTTTCCGGGTCGGGACGCGTGGCGCGGAGGGTGCCGACCCACAAAAAGGAAGGGTGGGGTCCGGGGAGGGAATGCTTTCCCCTCCCCGGCCTGCCTCAGACATGCCCGTGCAGCGCGAAGATGGCCGCGGCGGTGACCTCCTCCGGCGGCGGCGGCTCGGCCGGGCCGAGGCTTGCCAGGGCGGCCAGGAAGGCCGCCGGCACCATTGGCAGCAGCGCCTCGGCCGGCAGGGCGGCCAGCCAATGCGGCAGGGACAGGGATGCGGTGAGCGCGAGCATGTCGCAAAGCCTCCGTCGGCGGGTCCTCCCCGCCGGCGGATATTTCACGCCTCCAATGCGCAAGTCAATGAATTGGACGATGAACCAAAGCGGTTATGCCGCGCTGCCCGCTCCCATCGCCGCCAGGATGGCGTTCACCATGGGCTTCATGTGGAAGCTGTCCTCCGGCATGACCGAGACGCGGCCGCCCGCCGTCTCCAGCGCCTGGCCGACCAGGGGGCCGACCGCGGCGATCCGGGTGCGGGCCAGCGCCGCCCGCAGCCGCGCCGGCCCCGCCAGCTGGGCGAGGCGCTTGACCTGCGGGGTCGAGGTGAAGACCGCCAGGTCGATCCGCCCCGCCTCCATCTCGCCGAGCATGGCCTCCACCCGGGCATCGTCCTCCCGCGTCGCATAGGCGTAGGGAAGGATGGCGTCCGGCGTGGCGCCGGCGCCGCGCAGGAAGTCCAGCAGCGCGTCGTTCGGGTTGTCCGGGTAGAGCTGCACCCCGACCCGGCGCCCCCTCAGCTCCTGCGTGGACAGCGTGGCGATGACCCCCGCCGTGGTCGGCTCCCCCGCCGAGATGTCGGCCGAGAGCCCGATCGAGCGCAGCCGCGCCTGCGGCTTCGGGCCGCGGACGACCCGCCGGACGCCGGCGAGCGCGGCCCTGAACTCCGCCTCGATCCCCGCCCGCTCCGCGACGCCGATCAGGCGGGACAGCCCCTCCCCGGTCAGCAGGATGAGGTCGTCGGGGGGCGTTGCGATGAAGCGGCGCAGCCAGGCCTCGACCGGGCCCGGGTCGGCGGCGTCGACGATGGCGACCAGCGGGCAGCGCAGCGCCTCGGCGCCGTGGCGTTCCAGCATCTTCGCCAGGACCTCCAGCTCGCGCGTTTCCGGCACCATCACCCGCCGTCCCGCCAGGATCTCGCTCATGCCGCCTTCCTTCTCGTCACCGGCGCCGCCCGGCGCCTGGGCAGGGTCACCCGGTTGCCCTGACGGAACACCACGCAGCTGCCGGGTTCCATCACCGTCCAGGCCTCGTCGCGGGTCAGCGGCCGGGTCGCCACCACGGTGACGACGTCGTCCGGCGTCGTCTCCTGCTCGAAATCCGCGGCGAGGTCGGCATCGACCAGCGTCGCCGGGCCGAAGGGCGCGCGCCGGGTCAGCCAGGCGAGCTTCGTGGAGCAGTGGCAGAACAGGCTCCGCCCGTCCGAGAGCAGCATGTTGAAGACGCCGAGCGCCGCCAGCCGCCGCGCCAGCTCCTCGACCGCCGCCGCCAGCTCGCGGTCCGAGGGCGGTGCGGCGAAGCGGGCGCGCAGCGCATCGAGCAGCCAGCAGAAGGCGTGCTCGGAATCCGTGCTGCCGATCGGGCAATAGGCGCCGAGCCGCCAGCGCTTCACCCCCTTGAGCTGGCCGTTATGCGCGAAGGACCAGGGCCGGCCCCAGAGCTCGCGCTGGAAGGGGTGGGTGTTCTCGAGCGCGATGCGGCCGCGGTTGGCGCGGCGGATGTGGCAGATGACGATGCGCGACTTGATCGGGGTGTCGCGGACGAAGCGGGCGACCTCGGACCGGGCGGAGGGGCGCGGGTCGTGGAAGGCGCGGCAGCCCTTGTCCTCGTAGAAGGCGATGCCCCAGCCATCGGCATGCGGCCCGGTCTCCCCGCCGCGGCGCATCAGCCCGGAGAAGCTGAAGACGATGTCGGTCGGGACATTGGCGCTCATGCCGAGGAGTTCGCACATCGGGCGAGGGTAGAGCCGGGCTGGGCGGGGTGGAAGCCGGGCGGCACGATCGCGTGGCCGGATTGCGCCTTCCCGCCCCTCCTGCGCTAGGCTCGCGCGATGACGCCAGCGGCATGCCTCGGCAGGACGATCGGACGGCGCGCCGTGCTGGCGCTGCCCGCCCTCCTCGCGCGCCCGGCCCGCGCCGCCCCCCTGATCCGCGTCGGCTCGAAGAACTTCACCGAGCAGCTCGTCGTCGCCGAGCTCTTCGCCCAAGGGCTGGAAGGCGCCGGCGCCAGGGTCGAGCGCCGGGTCAACCTCGGCGGCACCGCCATCGCCCAGGCCGCGCTGGTCGGCGGCGAGATCGACCTCTACCCCGAATATACCGGCACCGGCCTCGGCGTGGTGCTGAAGCAGGCGCCGGAGGGCGGCGCGGCCGAGGTGCTGGCCAAGGTCCGCGCCGGCTACCGGGTGCAGTTCGACCTGACCTGGCTCGACCCCTCCGGCGTCGACAACGGCAATGCGCTGCTGCTGCTGCCGAAGACCGCGCGGCGGCTCGGCCTCGTCACCCTGTCCGACCTGGCCCGCGCCGCGCCGCAGCTGACGCTCGCGGCCGGCAACGAATTCGCCGACCGGGCGGACGGGCTGCCGGGCCTCAGGCGGGTCTATGGGATGGAGTTCGGCCGCTTCCGGCAATTCGCGGCACTCGGCCTGCGCTACGCCGCCCTGCAGCACGGCCAGGCCGACGTGGTGAACGCCTATGCGACGGACTGGCAGATCGCGGTCGGCGGCTACGTGGTGATGCAGGACGACCGGCACCTCTGGCCGCCCTACCAGCTCGCCGCCGTGGTGCGGAACCAGGCGCTGGAGGCATGGCCCGGCCTCGCCGCGCCGCTGCTGGCGATCGGCGCGAAGCTCGACAACCCGGTGATGCAGGAGCTGAACCGCCAGGTCGACCAGGACGGCGAGGAGCCGCGCGAGGTGGCCGCCCGCTTCCTCGAGCAGCACGGTCTCGCCTGATGCGCTGGACCGCGCGGAACCTCGACACCATCGGCGCGGCGACATGGACGCATCTCGAACTGGTCGCCGCCGCCCTGGCCCTGGCGCTGGTCGTGGCGCTGCCGCTCGGCCTGCTGGTGGCGCGGCGGCCCTCGGCCCGCGCCGCGGTGCTGGGCACCGCCTCGGTGCTCTACAGCCTGCCGACGCTGGCGGTCTTCGCCCTGCTGGTGCCGGTGCTCGGCCTGGGCTTCTGGCCGGCCCTGCTGGCGCTGGTCAGCTATGCCGTGCCGATCCTGCTGCGGGCGCTGGTCGCCGGGCTCGCCGCCCTGCCGCCGGCGGTGCTCGAGGCCGCCACGGGCATGGGACTGACACCGCTGCAGCGGCTCTGGCGGGTGGAGCTGCCGCTCGCCCTGCCGGCGCTGCTGGGGGGCTTGCGGGTCGCCTCGGTCACGCTGGTCTCGGCGGCCACCGTTGCCGCCTATATCAGCGCCGGCGGGCTCGGCACGCTGATCCTCACCGGCCTCGACCAGGGCCATACCGAGAAGATCCTGGTCGGCGCGGGGCTGGTGACCGCCATGGCGCTGCTGCTGGATGCCGGGATCGGCGCGGTGCAGCGCCGCCTGCCGGCGCTGGCCTGATGGAGGCGCTCTCCGGCGCCGCCGCCTGGCTCGGCGCCCATCCCGGCACATTCCTCGCCGCGGTCGGCGACCACCTGCTGCTCTCGCTGGTCGGGCTCGGCATCGGCATCGCCATCGCCCTGCCGCTCGGCATCGCCGTCGCGCAGCGGCCGCGGCTGGCCGAGGCCGCGATCGCCCTGGCCGGCGCGCTGCGCACCATCCCGAGCCTCGCCGTGCTGGCGGCGCTGCTGCCGCTGCTCGGCGTCGGCTTCACGCCCTCGGTCATCGCGCTGGCCTTGCTGGCGCTGCCGCCGGTGCTGGTGAACACGGTGACCGGGCTGCGCGGCGCCGACCCGGCGGCGCTGGAGGCGGCGCGGGGCCTCGGCATGACGCCGCTGCAGCGGGCGCTTCGGGTGGAACTTCCCCTGGCCGCCCCCCTGGTCTTCGCCGGACTGCGGATCGCGGCGGTACAGGTGGTCTCGGCCGCGGCGCTGGCGACCTTCATCGGCGGCGGCGGCCTCGGCGACCTGGTGACCCAGGGGCTGGCGCTGCTCGATACCGGGCGGATGCTGGTCGGCGCGGTCGCCATCGCCCTGCTGGCGCTGGGGACGGAGGCGGGGTTCGGGCTGCTGGAGCGGCGCCAGCAGCGGATCGCCGGAGGGCGGGAGCGCCCGGAGGCGTGACTCCGCCGCGCAAGCCGAGGCCGGCCGCAAGGGTGCAGGGCGCATGATCGAACTGGATGGGCTGACCAAGCGCTGGCCCGGCGCCGCCACGGATGCGGTGCACGACCTGACGCTGACGGTGCCGGAGGGGACGAGCTGCGCCCTGATCGGCCCCTCCGGCTCCGGCAAGACCACCACCTTGCGCATGGTCAACCGGCTGATCGAGCCGAGCGGCGGCGCCCTGCGGATCGACGGGCAGGACGCGCTGCGGATGGATGCCGTCACCCTGCGCCGGAGCATCGGCTACGTCATCCAGGAGGTCGGGCTCTTCCCGCACTGGAGCATCGCCGAGAACGTCGCCACCGTGCCGAGGCTGCTCGGCTGGCCGGCGGCGCGGATTGCCGCCCGGGTCGAGGAGGTGCTGGCCCTGACCGGGCTCGACCCCGCCGTCTTCGCCCGCCGCCGGCCGCACCAGCTTTCGGGCGGCGAGCGCCAGCGGGTCGGCGTCGCCCGGGCGCTCGCCGGCGACCCGCCGGTGCTGCTGATGGACGAGCCCTTCGGCGCGGTCGACCCGGTGGTGCGGGGCCGGCTGCAGGAGGAGGTGCTGCGGCTGCTGAAGACGCTGCGGAAGACCGTGCTGATCGTGACCCACGACCTGGACGAGGCGGTGCGGCTCGGCGACGCCGTCGCCGTGCTGCGCGACGGCCGGCTGGCGCAGCATGCCCCGGCCGCGGCGCTGCTGGCGCGGCCGGCGGATGGCTTTGTCGCGGAGTTCCTCGGCAGCGACCGGGCGCTGCAGCGGCTGGCGCTGATCCCGGCGGCGCCGGTAGCGGGCGCCGCGGCGGAAGGCGCGCCGCTGGCGGCCGAGGCCTCGCTGCGGGACGCCCTGGCGGCGATGCTGGCACGGGGGACGGATGCGGTGCCGCTGGCCGGCGGCGGGGCGATCAGCCTCGCCGCGGTGCTGGAGCAGGCGAGGGCCTGAGCGGGAAGGTGGCGCGCCCGGAGAGGTTCGAACTCCCAACCCCCAGATCCGAAGTCTGGTGCTCTATCCGGTTGAGCTACGGGCGCCCCGGACCGGAAAGGTTAGAAGGAAAAGTGGCGCGCCCGAAGAGATTCGAACTCCTGACCCCCAGATTCGTAGTCTGGTGCTCTATCCAGCTGAGCTACGGGCGCGCAGGCCGCCTTGCGGCGAGGCGGGCGAAATAGCGGAGGCGGCGGTACCGCGCAACCCCCTTCTCTCGCCCGGAACCGAAGTTCAGGCGGAAAGCTTCTCCAGCTCCCGCACCACGGCCTCTCCCATCACCGAGGTGCCGACGCGGGCGCGGCCCGTCTGCATGATGTCGGCGGTGCGGAGGCCGCCGGCCAGCACCTTCTCGATCGCCGTCTCCAGCAGCTTCGCGTCGTCCTCGAGGCCGAAGGACCAGCGCAGCAGCATGGCGAAGGAGAGCATCTGGGCGCAGGGATTGGCGATGCCGCGGCCGGCGATGTCGGGCGCCGAGCCATGGATCGGCTCGTACAGCGCGTAGCGCTTGCCCGTCGTGGCATCGACCGCGCCGAGCGTAGCGGAGGGCAGCATGCCGAGCGAGCCCGTCAGCGCCGCCGCCAGGTCGGACAGCACGTCGCCGAACAGGTTGGAGCCAAGGATGACGTCGAACTGCCGGGGACGGCTGCAGAGCTGCATCGCGCAGTTGTCGGCATACATGTTCTCGAGCTCGACATCGGCGAACTCGGCCTTGTGGACCTCGCCGACCACGGCCCGCCAGAGCCGGCCGGACTGCATCACGTTGGCCTTCTCGACCGAGGTCACCTTGTTCCGGCGCTTGCGCGCGAGGTCGAAGGCGACGCGGGCGACGCGGGCGATCTCGTCCTCGTGGTAGACGTCGGTGTCGAAGGCGCGGCGCTTGCCGTCGGGCAGCGTCTCGGTGCCGCGGGGCTCGCCGAAATAGACGCCGCCGGTGGATTCGCGCACCACCATGATGTCGACGCCGCGGACGATCTCGGGCTTCAGCGAGGAGGCATCCACCAGCGGCTCCAGCACCACCGCGGGCCGCAGGTTGGCGAAGAGGCCGAGATCCTTCCGCAGCCTGAGGATGCCGAGTTCCGGCCGCTGGTCGAAGGGCAGGCTGTCCCATTTCGGGCCGCCGACGCTGCCGAACAGCACCGCATCCGCCGCGCGGGCCTTGGCCACCGTCTCGTCCGGGCAGGGCGAGCCGACCGCGTCGATGGCAGCGCCGCCGACCAGGCCTTCGTCGATCTCGAAGGAAAGGCTGCGGCGGTGCTGCATCCAGTCGATGACGCGGCGGACCTCGTGCATCACCTCCGGGCCGATGCCGTCGCCCGGCAGGACCAGAAGCTTCTTGTTCGCGGGCATGGACAGTCTCTTCCTATTGCCGCCGGCCACCAGGCTCGGCGTGGCGGCTGGTGGCCGGCAGGATCAGGGGGTCAGCCAGGGCTGGGCGGCGCGCTGCTTCGCCTCGTAGGCGTCGATGGCGGGGGCGTGCTGCAGGGTCTGGCCGATGTCGTCGAGCCCGTTCAGCAGCAGGTGACGGCGCAGCGGGTCGATCTTGAAGGGGATCTCCTCGCCGTTCGGCCGCACCACCACCTCGCGCTCGAGGTCCACGGTGATGCGGGCATTCTCGCCCATGCGCGCATCCTCGATCAGCTGCTCGCAGACCGCGCGCGGCAGCTTCACCGGCAGGACGCCGTTCTTGAAGCTGTTGTTGTGGAAGATGTCGGCGAAGTCGGGCGCGATGACGCAGCGGATGCCGAAGTCCAGCAGCGCCCAGGGCGCGTGCTCGCGCGACGAGCCGCAGCCGAAATTCTCGTAGGCCACCAGGATCTCGGCGCGCCGGTAGGGCTCCTGGTTCAGGACGAAGTCGGGGTTCTCCGTCCCGTCCGGGTTGTAGCGGAAATTGGCGAAGAGGTTCTTGCCGAAGCCGGTCCGCTCGATGGACTTCAGGAACCGCGCCGGGATGATCTGGTCGGTATCCACGTTCGCCTTGGGCAGCGGCGCGGCGATCCCCGTCAGGGTGGTGAAGGCCTGCATCACACACCCTCCTCGTTCGGCTGGTAGTCCCGGACATCGGCCAGGTGGCCGGCGATCGCCGCCGCCGCCGCCATGGCGGGGGACAGCAGGTGGGTGCGGCCGCCGGGGCCCTGGCGGCCCTCGAAGTTGCGGTTCGAGGTGCTGGCGCTGCGCTGGCCCGGCGTCAGCTTGTCCGGGTTCATGCCGAGGCACATCGAGCACCCCGCCTCGCGCCACTCGAAGCCGGCTTCGGTCAGGATGCGGTCGAGCCCCTCGGCCTCCGCCTGCTTCTTCACGAGGCCCGAGCCCGGCACCACCAGCGCCCGGACACCGTCCGCGACCTTGCGGCCGCGGGCGATCGCCGCGGCGGCGCGGATATCCTCGATCCGGCTGTTGGTGCAGGAGCCGATGAAGGCGACGTCGATCTTCAGGTCCTGCAGCTTCTGGCCGGGCGTCAGGCCCATGTATTCGACCATGCGCTGCAGCTGGGCGCGGCGCGCCTCGTCCGCCGCCTCGGCCGGGTCGGGCACCACGCCGGTGATCGGCAGCACGTCCTCGGGGCTGGTGCCCCAGGTGACCTGCGGGATGATGTCCTCGGCCCGCAGCGTGACGACCTTGTCGAACTGCGCGCCGGGATCGCTCGGCAGCGACCGCCACCAGCGCAGCGCCTGCTCGAAGGCCTCGCCCTTGGGGCCGTTCGGGGTGTTGCGGATATACTCGAAGGTGGTCTCGTCCGGCGCCACCATGCCGGCCCGGGCGCCCGCCTCGATCGACATGTTGCAGAGCGTCATGCGCCCGGCCATCGACAGGGCGCGGATCGCCTCCCCCGCATACTCGATCACGTGGCCGGTGCCGCCGGCGGTGCCGATCTTGCCGATGACGGCCAGCGTGATGTCCTTGGCGGAACAGCCGACCGGCAGCGTGCCGTCGACCTGCACCAGCATGTTCTTCGCCGGCTTCTGCAGCAGCGTCTGGGTCGCCAGCACGTGCTCGACCTCGGAGGTGCCGATGCCGAAGGCCAGCGCCCCCATCGCGCCATGCGTCGAGGTGTGGCTGTCCCCGCAGACGATGGTCATGCCGGGCAGCGAGCGGCCGAGCTCCGGCCCGATGACGTGGACGATGCCCTGCCGGTCGTCCAGCAGCGGGATCAGCGGCATGCCGAATTCGGCGGCGTTCTTCTCCAGCGTCTCGACCTGCAGCCGGCTCTCGGGGTCGACGATGCCGGTGTAGCGGGAGCTGTCGGTGGCGATGTTGTGGTCGATGACGCCGAGCGTGGCGTCGGGACGGCGCAGCTTGCGGCCCGCGGCGCGCAGGCCGGCGAAGGCCTGCGGCGTCGTCACCTCATGCGTGAGATGGAGGTCGATGTAGAGAAGCGCCGTGCCGTCCGGGAGGGTATCCACCACATGGGCGTCCCAGATCTTGTCGAATAGCGTGCGCGGCTTCTGCCCTGACATCGTTTTCCCTCGTCCATCTCCAGGCCCCGCGCCCTGCGGCGCGGGGTGGCAGCCAATCAGGCCTGCGCGGCGTCCGCGGCCGGCGCGGCGGCGGCCGGTGCCTCGCGGTTCACCTTCAGCTCGGCGATGCGGGCCGACTTGCCGGTGCGGCCACGCAGGTAATACAGCTTCGCCCGGCGCACCTTGCCGCGGCGGACCACGGCGATCTCGGCGATCGACGGGCTGTAGAGCGGGAAGACGCGCTCCACGCCCTCGCCATAGGACAGCTTGCGGACGGTGAAGTTGCTGTTCACGCCCTTGTTGCTGCGGGCGATGCAGACGCCCTCATAGGCCTGGGTGCGGGTGCGCTCGCCTTCCACCACCCTCACCATCACGCGGACGGTATCGCCCGGCGCGAAGGCCGGCACGGCGCGGGCGGCGAGGAGGCGGGCCATCTGCTCCGCCTCGAACTGCTGCAGCAGGTTCATCGTCTCAGTCCTTTCCTTGATATCTAGGCGGCGGCAGGGCGGCCGTCCATGGCCCCCGGCGCCGCGGCATCGGATGTCGCCGTGACGCAGGGCGCCGAAGGCGCCCGGTCCCGGCCGGCGTTTGCAACATGTTGCGCCCAGAGATCGGGGCGCCGTTCGCGGGTGATCCGTTCCGCCTCGGCCTGGCGCCAGCGCGCCACTTCGGCATGGTGGCCGGAGAGCAGCACCGGCGGCACCGCGCGGCCCTGCCAGTCCGCCGGCCGCGTGTAATGGGGGTATTCCAGCAGGCCGTCGGAGAAGCTTTCCTCGATGCCGCTCTCGGCCGCGCCCATGACGCCGGGCAGCAGCCGCACGCAGGCGTCGAGCAGCACCAGCGCCGCCGGCTCGCCGCCCGAAAGGACGTAGTCGCCGATCGAGACCTCGGCCAGGCCGCGCGCCTCGATGACCCGCTCGTCGATGCCCTCGTAGCGGCCGCACAGCAGCACCAGGCCCGGGCCCGCGGCGAAGTCGCGCACCATGGCCTGGTCCAGCCGGCGCCCGCGCGGCGTCAGGTAGACGGCGGGTCGGGGTGCCGGTGCGGCCGGTTCACGCGCAGCGCCGTCCGGCGCCGCGCGATCGGACGCAGGCCCGGCCGCCAGCGCGGCGGCCAGCGCGGCATCCAGCACGTCCGGCCGCATCACCATCCCCGCCCCGCCGCCGAAGGGCGTGTCGTCCACGGTGCGGTGCCGGTCGGTGGCGAAGCTGCGGATGTCGAGGCTGTCGATTGACCAGCGCCCGTCGCGCAGCGCGCGGCCGGCGAGGGACTGGCCGAGCGGGCCCGGGAACATCTCGGGGAAAAGGGTGAGGACGGAGGCGTGCCAGCTCATGCCGCATCCTCCCCCTCGCCCGATGCGTCGCCGGGCTGCGGCTGCACCACGACCTCCTCCGGCAGCACGACCACCAGCCGGCCGCCGGCGATGTCGACCACCGGCACCACGGCGCGGGTGAAGGGCAGCATCCGCTCGGGCGGGCCGTCGAGCACCAGGAAGGCGCCGGCACCGTGGTCCTCCACCGCGCGCACCGTGCCGAGCGGCTGCCCGGCCTCCGTCGCGGCGGCGAGGCCGACCAGGTCGGCGAGGTAATATTCCTCCTCCTCCGGCGGCGGCAGGCGGTCGCGGTCCACGTAGAGCCGGGTGCCGGTCAGCCGCGCCGCGGCGTCGCGGTCGGCGACGCCCTCGATGCGGCCGAGGCCGTCCGCCAGCACGGTCAGCGCGATGCGCCGCGTGCCGGCCTCGTCCGTCAGCGGGCCATAGGACGCGATGGCAGCCGGGTCGGCGGTGAAGCTGCGCAGCTTCACCAGGCCGCGCACGCCGTGCGGCCTGCCGATCTCACCCACCAGGATGCGCTTGCCCGTCATCGGCTATGGCCCGCCGCGCGTCCCGTCTCAGCCGGCGGCGGCGGCGCGTTCCTGCGCCTTCTTCTTCGGCGCCGACTGCTTCGGCTGCTCCGGGAAGACGGGCATCGGCGCCAGGCCGGCATGGCCGAGGAACTTCGCCACGCGATCGGTGGCCAGCGCGCCGTTGCTCAGCCAATGCGCGATGCGCTCGGCTTCCAGGCGCACGCGGTCGGCGTGGTCGGAGGGCAGCATCGGGTTGTAGCTGCCCACCTTCTCGATGAAACGGCCGTCGCGCGGGCTGCGGCTGTCGGCCACCACGATGTGGTAGTAGGGGCGCTTCTTGGCGCCGGCGCGCGCGAGGCGGATCTTCAGGGCCATGGTCTCAGGTCGCTCCGTGGTTCGATCGGGTTAGAAGGGTTTCCGGCCACCGGGGAGCTGCATCCCCTTGGGCATCAGCGCGCCAAGTCCGCCGCGCATGAGCCCCTTCTGGCCGAGCTTGTTCATCCGCTTCATCATCGCGGACATGTCGTCGAAATTCTTCAGCAGCTTGTTGACCTCCTGCACCGAGGTCCCGCTGCCGGCGGCGATCCGCTTCTTGCGGCTGGCCTTGATGAGGTCCGGCGTGCGCCGCTCCTTCGGCGTCATCGAGCCGATGATCGCCGCCTGCCGCTTCAGCATGGTGTTGTCGAGGTTGGCGCCCTCGATCTGCTGCTTCATCTTCCCCATCCCCGGCAGCATGCCGAGGATGCCGGAGAGCGAGCCCATCTTGCCGATCTGCTTCAGCTGGCTCGCGTAGTCCTCCAGGCTGAACTGGCCCTTCTGCATGCGGGCTGCCATCTTCTCGGCTTCCGCCTGGTCGATGGTCTCGGCCGCGCGCTCGACGAGGGAGACGATGTCGCCCATGCCGAGGATGCGGCCGGCGATGCGGTCGGGGTGGAAATCCTCGAGCGCGTCGAGCTTCTCGCCGGCGCCGAGCAGCTTGATCGGGGCGCCGGTGACGGCGCGCATGGACAGCGCGGCGCCGCCGCGGGCGTCGCCGTCGATGCGGGTCATGACGATGCCGCTGACGCCGACCTGGTCCTGGAAGGCGCGGGCGGTGTTCACCGCGTCCTGGCCGGTCATGGCATCGACCACCAGCAGCGTCTCGTGCGGCCGCGTCGCCGCCTTCACCGCGGCGACCTCCGCCATCAGGATCATGTCGATCGCCAGGCGGCCGGCGGTATCGAGGATGACCACGTCGAAGAGCTCGCGCCGGCCGAGGTCCATCGCCCGCTCGGCGATCTGCAGCGGGGTCTGGCCGGCGACGATCGGCAGGCTGGTCACGCCCACCTGCTTCGCCAGCGTCTCGAGCTGCAGCTGCGCCGCCGGGCGGTGCACGTCGAGCGAGGCCAGCAGCACCTTCTTCTTGTCGCGGTTCTTCAGCCGCAGCGCGAGCTTGCCCGAGGTCGTGGTCTTGCCCGAACCCTGCAGGCCGACCATCAGGATCGGCACCGGGGACGGCGCGTTCAGGTCGATGCCGCGCGCTCCGGTATCGCCCTCGCCGCCGCCCAGCGCCTCGACCAGCGCGTCGTTGACGATCTTGATGACCTGCTGTGCCGGGGAGACGCTCTTCAGCACCTCGACGCCGACGGCGCGCTCGCGCACCTTGGCGGTGAGGTCCTTGACCACGGGCAGGGCGACGTCGGCTTCCAGCAGCGCCACGCGAACCTCGCGCAGCGCTTCCTGGACGTCGGCCTCGGACAAGGCGCCGCGCCGCCGCAGACGGTCGAAGACGCCGTTCAGCTTGCCGGACAGGGCCTCGAACATGCGGCCTGGGTCTTCCTTCGCAGCGGGGCTGGCATGCCCCCAAAACAAAACACGCCGCTGCGCGAGACTTCGCGGAGCGACGGAGCCCCCTGCCCGGCAGGGGACCGCAACCGGGAGAACCCGGGGAGGAGGCTGCTACGCCCGGGCGGGCGCCGCGTCAAGGGAAAGCGGGGCGGCAGGCGGGCGGGGGCGGGCAGGTCCGGGGCGGCGCCCCGGGCCCGCGTGGCCTGCCGATGCGACCCCGGCGCCTTACTTCGGCGCCAGCACCATGATCATCTGCCGGTTCTCGAGCCGCGGCATCTGCTCGACCTTGATGGTCTCGCCCAGTTCCACGCGGATCCGCTCCAGCACCTTGATGCCCAGGTCCTGGTGCGCCATCTCGCGCCCGCGGAACCGCAGGGTGACCTTGACCTTGTCGCCCTCGCCGATGAAGGACTTCATCTGGCGCATCTTCACGTCGTAGTCGTGGTCGTCGATATTCGGACGGACCTTGACTTCCTTGATCTCGACGACTTTCTGCTTCTTGCGGGCCTCGTTGGCCTTTTTCTGCTGCTCGTACTTGAACTTGCCGTAGTCGGTGATCTTGCAGACCGGCGGCACGGCATTCGGGCTGATCTCGAGCAGGTCCAGCCCGACGTCATAGGCGCGCTGCATCGCCTCGCGCGCGGTCATGACGCCGATCATCTCGCCTTCCTGGTCGATCAGCCGCACCTGCGGGACGCGGATGTCCTCGTTGACCCTTGGGCCATCGCGCGTCGGCGGCTGATTGGAAATGGGTCCTCTTGCTATGGTCGGCTCCTGTCGCTGTGGGAACGGCTTGGTCGTCTCTTATGGGGCTTGACTTATCCGACTGCAACCATGCCGGCGTCGCGCAGATCGGGCGGCACCGCCTCCCCCGCCAGGATCGCCACCGCCTCGGCCAGCGGCAGCGTCGCCTGCTCGCGGCCGGGCAGGCGGCGCAGCACCAGGGTGCGCTCCTCCGCCTCCCGCCGCCCCACCACGGCCAGCACCGGCACGCGCTGGTCGATGTGGTCCACCACCTTGCGGTTGATCTTCTCGTTCCGCAGGTCGAGTTCCACCCGCAGCCCGGCCTTCTGCAGCGCCGCCGCCGCCTCCCGCGCATAGTCGTCGGCGTCGGAGACGATGGTGGTCACCACCACCTGCACCGGCGCCAGCCAGAGCGGGAAGCGCCCGGCATATTGCTCGATCAGGATGCCGAGGAAGCGCTCGAAGCTGCCGAAGATGGCGCGGTGGAGCATGACGGGGCGCTTCCGCGTGCCGTCCTCGGCGACGTATTCCGCGTCCAGCCGCTCGGGCAGCACGAAGTCGACCTGCAGCGTGCCGCATTGCCAGTCGCGGCCGATCGCGTCGCGCAGCACGAATTCCAGCTTCGGGCCGTAGAAGGCGCCCTCCCCCGGGTTCAGCGTGTACTCGACGCCGGCCACCCGGCAGGCCTCGCGCAGCGCGCCCTCGGCCTGGTCCCAGACCGCGTCGGTGCCGGCCCGGGTCGGCGGGCGGTCGGAGAACTTCACCCGGAATTCGGGGAAGCCGAGGTCGCGGTAGACCGAGGAGAGCAGCGTCACGAAGGCCACCGTCTCGGACGCGATCTGCTCCTCGGTGCAGAAGATGTGCGCGTCGTCCTGGGTGAACTGCCGCACCCGCATGATGCCGTGCAGCGCGCCCGAGGGCTCGAAGCGGTGGCAGGAGCCGAACTCGGCCATCCGCAGCGGCAGCTCGCGGTAGCTGCGCAGGCCCTGGTTGAAGATCTGCACGTGGCAGGGGCAGTTCATCGGCTTCAGCGCCAGCACGCGGTCCTTCTCCGCCTCGTCCTCGACGCGGGCGATGAACATGGCGTGGCGGAACTTCTCCCAGTGGCCGGACTGTTCCCAGAACTTGCGGTCGAGCAGCTGCGGCGTCTTCACCTCGCGGTAGTCGGTCGCGTCCAGCCGCCGGCGCAGGTAGTCCTCCAGCACCCGGTAGAGCTTCCAGCCCTTCGGGTGCCAGAAGACGCTGCCCGCCGCCTCCTCCTGCAGATGGAAGAGGTGCATCTCCTTCCCTATGCGCCGGTGGTCGCGCTTCTCCGCCTCCTCGACCTGCAGCAGGTAGGCGTCGAGTTCCTTCTGGTCGCGCCAGGCGGTGCCGTAGATGCGCGACAGCATCGCGTTGCGGTGGTCGCCGCGCCAATAGGCGCCGGCCACCTTGGTCAGCTTGAAGGCGGTGCCGACATCGCCGGTGCCGCGCATGTGCGGCCCGCGGCAAAGGTCGATCCAGTCGCCCTGCGAATAAAGCGAGATCTCCTCGCTCACCGGCAGGTCCTGGATCAGCTCGGCCTTGTACTTCTCGCCCTTGTCCTTGAAGAACTCGATCGCCTCGTCGCGCGGCATGACGCTGCGGACGAAGGGGCTGTTCCGCACGACGATCTCCCGCATCTTCGCCTCGATCGCGCCGAAATCCTCGGGCGAGAAGGGCTCGTTGCGGGCAAAGTCGTAGTAGAAGCCGTTCTCGATCGAGGGGCCGATCGTCACCTGGGTGCCGGGATAGAGCGCCTGCACCGCCTCGGCCAGCACATGCGCGGCGTCGTGCCGGATCATCTCCAGCGCCTCGGGGTCGCGCCGGGTGATGAAGCGCACCGCGGCGTCGGCGGCGATCGGCATCGCCAGGTCGCGCGTCACGCCGTCCACCTGCATCGCCAGCGCCGCGCGCGCGAGGCCCGGCCCAATCGCGGCGGCGATCTCGGTGCCCGTGACCGGCGCGTCGAACTGGCGCACGGATCCGTCGGGCAGGGTGATCGCAGGCATGGGCGGGCTCATTCGGTCCAGGGGTCGCGGGGCGCGGACCATGGGCAGGCCGCCCCCCCCGCGTCAAGCGCGGCGCCCGTCGAGGCCCGCGGCGGCCGGGCCTGGACAAGCGCCGCGGTCGGCATAGACAGCACCCAACATGCCCGGAGACACCATGGCCCCCGCCGCCACCCCGCTGCGCGCCGCCCTCTACATCGACTTCGACAACGTCTATTCCAGCCTGGCGGCGATCGACGAATGGGCGGCCTGGAGCTTCGGCGCCGAGCCCGGCCGCTGGCTTTCCTGGCTCGAGGCCGGGGCCGGCGGCGGCCCGCGCCGGCTGCTGGTCAGGCGGTGCTACCTGAACCCGGCCGGCTGGACCGAACCCGCGCATGGCGGCAGCCTGGCCGCCTGGCTGCAGCAGCCGCGGGTCTACTACAGCCGCTTCCGCCCGGCCCTGGTCCGCGCCGGCATCCAGGTGGTGGACTGCCCCCGGCTGTCGCGCCTGAAGAACGGCGCCGACATGGAGATGGCGCTGGACATCCTGGATGCGCTGCACCACCCGACCCGGTTCGAGGAATTCCTCATCCTCTCGGGCGACAGCGACTTCACCCCGCTGCTGCACCGCCTCAGGGCGCATGACCGGCGCAGCCTGGTGGTGGCCCACCCGCTCTCGGCCCAGGCCTTCCGCGCTTCGGCCGATGCGGTGGTCCCCTTCGAGGACTTCGCCGAGGCGGCGCTGGACGGCGAGGCGCCGGCCGATCCGCCGCGCGAGGTGGCCGGCGACACGCGGGCGGAGGCGCGTCCCGCGGGTCCTGCCGCGCGCCCGGCCATCGCCCCGCCGCCGGCGCAGCCCGCCGCCGATGCCGTGCCCGATCCCATGCAGGATCCGGGCGACCCGGCGGCCCAGCGGATCGCCATCCTGGCCATGCTGCGGCAGCTCGTCGCCGGCTCGGCCACGCCGCTGCACCTGCCCGCGCTCGGCAAGCGCATCCACGTGCTCGGCGGCGCCTGGGTCCGGCAATCCCGCTTCGGCGGCGCCGGCACGCTGGCCAGGCTGATCGAGGGCGCCGAGGGGCTGGCCCTGGAAGCCGGTCCCGGCGGCGGCTGGCTCTATGATCCGGCGCGGCACGAACGCCCCTCGCTCGAGCAGCCCGGCGTCTCCTCCGGCCTGGCCGCGGGCCTGCCGGACGATCCGCTCGCCCGCCTGGTGGCCGAATTGCGCGCCGCGATCGGCCCCGGGCCGGAGGTGCCGCTGCTGGCGCCGGAGGCGCTGGACTTCGCGCTGCGCCACCTCGCCGGCATGCTGCCGCTGCAGGCCGCGCCGGGGCCGGAGCAGCGCGGCGCGCTGGCCGCCGAGGCGAGCGCCGCCGGGCTCGAGCTGCCGGCGCGCTCGGTGGAGGCGCTGGTGGCCTGGCTGAACCGCGCCCGCTTCGACTGGGGCGCGACGCCCGACGCGGATACCCCGGCCCGGCTGGCCCGGGCGCTCTTCGCCGAACTGACCCGTGCCGCCGCGGCAGCGGGGGCGCGGCTGCCGCCCGAGATGCTGGCGGCCCTGCGCGATTGGCTCGGCCTCGCCCCCCGCGCCGGGGCCGAGCCGGCGGCCGAGCCGGCGATCCCGGCCCTGCCCGCGCGGCGCGCCGACCAGGAACCGGACCCGCAGCCGGCATGAGCCATGGCCGTGCCCAGCCGTTTGCCGGAGGGGCGCAGCCCGGCCTCTATCCGGCCCACCTCCGGGGCCATGCGGCAAATGGAGAAAAGCCGCCGGCCCGGTAGGGCGCGGCGGCAGGGACAGGTGGACGGGCTCTTGGTTCCGCTATCCCGCGCGAGCCCCGACCGGGCCTGGTGACGGTCGGGGCGGAGCGGTCGCGGCCGATGTCCGGCCCGCGCCGGTGCCGCACTGCCCAAGGGGCCGTACGGCACCGCAGCGGATCAGACGATCAGGCTCACATCGTAGTTGTAGGCATAGAGCACCGTGCCGGTGTAGCCGACCAGCGTGACATCGCCGCTGGACTGGCCGTTGGACCAGGTGATCCTCGTGTCGCCGCCCTCGACCAGGCGGGTGAAGTCGGCGGCACTGGTCACCCCGGTTCCGGTGCCGAAGGCGAGGCTGTTCTTGTCCGACAGCCCACTGATCCGATCGACGCCGTTGCTGCCCGCGATGAGCACGAAGAAGTCGGCGTTGCCGTTGCCGTCGCTCATCGAGTCGTTGCCGGCGCCGCCGATGAGGATGTCGTTATTGGCCCCGCCGGCCAGCGTGTCGTTGCCGTCGCCACCGAAGAGGTAATCGGTGCCGGCGTCACCGTTGAACACATTGTCTCCGCTGCCGCCGAAGACGCTATCGTCGCCACTCAGCAGGTTGAGGCTTACCGGGGCGGTGGTGCCGCGGAAGTCGAAGCGGTCGGCCTGCGTCGTCGGGGTGGGGGCGAGCCCGGTCACGACGCTGAGCCGGAAGGTGTCCTGGACCGAGAAGGTGCCGTCGGAGGCCTGCACCGTGAAGGTGTAGCTGCCGGGTGCGGTCGGCGTGCCGCTGAAGGTGCCGGTCGCCGCGTTGAAGGTCACGCCCGCGGCCGATCCGCTGACCAGCGAATAGGTCGGCGTGGTGCCGTCCGGGTCTGAGAAATTGCCGGCCACGCTGAAGGGGGTGAAGGCCGTGCTGAGGACGACGACCTTGTCGGGGATCAGCGAGGCGACGGTCGGCGCCTCGTTCACGTTGGAGACGTTGAAGCTGACCGCCTTGTCGAAGGAGAGGCCGGCGGCATCGGTGGTGCGGACGGTCAGGCCGACGGTCGGCGTCGCCTCGTAGTCCAGCGAGACGCCGGCGGCCAGCTTCAGGGTGTTGCCGGAGAAGACGTAGTTGCTGTTGCCGACCACGCTGTAGGTGAAGCTATCGCCGGCATCCGGGTCGGTGGTCACGACGGTGCCGATGATGGCGCCGGCGGCGTTCTCGAGCACCGTGCCGGCGGTCAGGGCGAGGTCGGTCGGCGCCTCGTTGACGTTGGTGACGTTGACGGTGAAGGCGCGGGTGATGCTGAGGCCGCTGCCATCCGTCGAGGTGACGTTGAGCGCGACGCTGCTGGCTTCCTCGTAGTTCAGGGACAGGCCGGCCTTCAGCGCGAGCACGCCGGCGACAACCTCGAAGCGGTTGTCATCGACGGTGTAGGTGAAGGTATCGGTCGCGGAGGCATCGGTGGTGGTGAGGGTGCCGATGGTGCCGGCCAGAACAGTCTCGGCAATGGTCGGGGCCGAAAGGGCGATCTCGGTCGGAGCGTAGTTGCCGTCGACCGAGACCATCAGCTGCTCGAAGCGGATGGCGGAAAAGCCGAGGCTGCTTGCGGTATAGGCCTGAGTCTGCCCGAGCGGGCTGGCAAAGCTGGCGGCGAGCCCGGCCAGATCGCCCTGGACGCCCGCGGCCTGCCACTGCGCCAGGGTGAGGGCGACATGCAGGGTGTCGATGCCGTCGCCGCCGTCGAGCACGTCGAGGCCGGCTGACGGCGCCGCGGCCACCGTCTGCTTGACGAGGTCGTCGCCACCGCCGCCGACGACGGTGTCACGGCCGAGGCCACCCTCCAGCCAGTCATCCCCCTCGCCGCCATGGACCAGGTCGTCGCCGTTGCCGGCCATGACGACGTCGTTGTCGGCGCCGCCATCAAGCGTATCGTCGCCGCCGCCACCGTTCAGGGTGTCCAGGCCGGCGCCACCGAGCAGGCTGTCGGCGCCGGCATCGCCGTTCAGCATGTCGGCGCCGTTGCCGCCATCCAGCGTGTCGTCATCGGTGCCGCCCGACAGGGAGTCATTGCCCTCGCTTCCCACGAGCAGGTCACTGCCGGCATTGCCGACGAGCTGGTCGTTGCCGTCCTCGCCGTACAGCGTGTCGTTGCCAGTGCCGCCGACCATGCGGTCGGCGCCGGCGCCGGCATTCACCACACCGGCCACGCCGGCCCCGAGTCGGGCCGCGACGTCCACATAATCGTTCCCGCTCGTCCCGGTCAGCGAAGGCATGACGATCCTCTCAAAAAAACAACCCCTGAGAGGCGGCACGTAACGAACGCGCGATCTTTCGTCTACAAAAAGTAATGTCTAAAAGTTAAAATCGCATAGCAAAACAACGATTTGCTTAAGCATCCTACGTATAATGTATGCAATGCTCCCATCAAGCTCGATTGCCTTCGGCGTATCGGAGCTGAAGGATCGGAACGGCAGAAGCCGAGACGGAGCGATCGTTCCGTTGCGGCTTGCGAAAATCCGCGATGGTTGTTGGCATCACCTCACAAGCCGCAGCCACCGCTGCCGGCCGGCGTGACAGCCAGGCACCAGCGACCCCGGGATCAGGCGGCGCGCAGCGCCGCCAGGGCCGTCCGCGCCTCGGCCACCGTCAGCCCCGCCAGGCTGTCCCGCTGCAGCACCGCCACCGCCCGGCCGCGTGGGGCACAGAGCGCAGGGTCGCTCTCCGGCCCGAACAGCGCCAGGGTCGGGCAGCCGGTGGCGGCGATCAGGTGGGTCGGGCCGGTATCGTTGCCGAGCGCGAATTCGGCCCGCCGGGCGACGGCGCCGAGCGCGGCGTAGCCGGTGCGCCCGGTGAGGTCGACGCCCCCCGGTGCCGCGGCCAGGATCTCGGCCGCCAGCGGCGCCTCCGCCGGGCCGCCGACCACCGCCACCGGCAGGCCGAGCCCGGCGGCGAGCGCGGCATAATGCCCGACCGGCCAGCGCTTGCCGGGCCGCGCCGGGGAAGCGCCGGGGACCAGCAGGACGTAGCGCGGCGGCAGGCCGAGGCCGGAGACGTCGCCATCCAGCCAGCCGAGCTCGGGGGCCGGGAAATCGGCGATGCCGGCCATCACCAGCTGCTCCCGCTGCCGCTCGATCGTGTGCATCAGGTCGCGCCGCGGGTTGGCATGCGGATGGCTGGCGCCGCGGGCGATGCCGGACCACTCCACCCCCCGCCCGAGCAGCCAGCGGTAGCGGGAAGAGCGCGACGAGGTCTGCAGGTCGTAGGCCCGGGCGAAGCCGGCGCCGCGCAGCCGGCGGGCCAGCCGCCAGATCGCCGCCGGGTCGGACCAGGATGGCCGGCCATCGGTCCAGACCCTGTCGAACCAGGGGGAAAGCCGCGCCAGCTCGGCATAGGGCGGCGTGGTCAGCAGGGTGATCTCGGCATCGGCGTGGTGCGCGCGGATGGCGGCGAAGGGGCCGAAGGCCTGCACGAAGTCGCCGAGCGCGGCGAGCTTGATGACGAGGATGCGCGGCCTCATGCGAGTTCCCGGTAGAGGTCGAGCGTCGCCGCCTGCATCGCCGCGGTGGTGTAGGCCTGCAGCACATGCGCCCGCGCCCGGGCGCCGATCCCGGCCCGCGCCGCCGCCGGCAGGTCGAGCACCTGGCGCAGCTGCGCGGCCAGCGCCGCCGGGTCGCCCGGCGTCACCCGCCAGCCGGTGACGCCCTGCTGCACCGTCTCCCGCGGGGCGCCGAGATCGGCGGCGATCACCGGCCGCGCCATGGCCTGGGCCTCGATCACGGTGCGGCCGAAGGCCTCCGGGTCGGTCGAGGCATGCACCACGACATCGGCCAGCAGCAGCGCCGCCGGCATGTCCTCGGCATGGCCGGCCAGCAGGACCCGGTCCTGCAGGCCGAGCGCGGCGATGCGCGCCTCGAGCTCACGCCGATGCGCCGCACCGCCGCCGACCAGCACGGCGACGGCGTCAGGCACCCGTGCCATGGCCTCGACCAGCACGCCCTGGCCCTTCCAGCGGGTGAGGCGGCCGGGGAGCATGATGACGGGGCGGCCCCCGGGCAGCGCCCAGGCGGCGCGCAGCGCCTCCAGCCGCGCCGGCGTCACCAGGGCCGGGTCGAAGAGCGCGGTATCGACGCCGCGCGGGATGACGCGGATGCGGCAGGGCTCGGTCCGGTGGTGCTCGCGGATATGGCCGGCGATGAAGTTGCTGATGGCGATCACCCGCTCGCCGCGCGCCATGACCGAGTTGTACCAGCGCTTGCCCGGGAAGTTCTCGTTGTAGGTGCCGTGATAGGTGGTGACGAAATGCGCGCTTGTCCGCCGCGCCGCCAGCAGCGCCGACCAGGCCGGGGCGCGGGAGCGGGCATGGATGACCCCCACCCGCTCGGCGCGGATCAGCGCCGCCAGGCGGCCGGCGTTGCGGAGGATGCCGAGCGGATTCTTCCGCGTCAGCGGCAGGGTGACGTGGCGGGCGCCGAGCGCTTCCAGCGGCGCGACCAGCGGCCCGCCGGCGGAGGCGACCAGGGCGCGGCCGCCGGCACGGATCACCGCGTCGGCGATCTCCAGCGTGCCGCGCTCCACCCCGCCGGAGACGAGGGCGGGCAGGACCTGCAGGACGGTGGGAACGGCGGGCGCGGCGGGCATGGCAGCGTGGTAGCCGCGGCACCCGGCCGCGTCACCCCTCGCCGATCGGCCGCGGCGCGGCGATCCCGGCCGCGGCCGCCCGGGCCGCCAGCATCGGCGGGATGCCGGGATGCAGCGCCACGCCCTCGGCCAGCGCCCGGGCGCGGCGCCGCCAGGCGCGCTCGCCCGGCAGGCGCGGCGCCGGGCCGCCGGCGACCGGCGGGTTCGCATGCACCGCATCGGCGATCCAGCCGGTCTCGCGCAGGAAGGCCTCCGTCCCGCCGAAGCGGGCCGGGTCGATCACCAGCACCAGGACCGAGGCGCCCCAGCCGGCCGGCGGATCGGCCCGGCCATGGCCGCCCAGCGCCGAGGTCAGCGCCTCCACCATCAGGCCGAGGCCGAACCCCTTGTGCCCCGCCGCCATGCCGCCGAGCGGCAGCAGCGTCCCCGCCGGCTCGGCGAAGAAGACGTTGGGGTCGTCGGTCGGGGTGCCCTCGGCGTCGAGCAGCGCCTGGTAGGGGAAGCGCGTCCCCTCCGCCCGCCGGCGGCCGGTCATGCCGTTCGTCGTGATCGACATCGAGACGTCGACCATCACCGGCCCGCCGGGGCTTGGCCAGCCAGCGGCGAGCGGGTTCGGCGTGATCACCCGCCGCGTCCCGCCCCAGGGCGCGACCGAGGCGGTGCCGGGATCGGAGCAGAGCAGCTGCATCACCTGGCCGCGCTCCACCACCCGCGGCAGGTAGGCGGCGAGGCAGCCGATATGGTGGGCGCGGCGGATGGCCACGGCGGCGAGGCCGAAGATCGCCGCGCGCTCCGAGGCCAGGTCGGCGGCGGTGCGGACCAGCCAGGGGCCGGGCAGCTTGTCGCCCTCCCAGGTCTCGGCCACGGGGGTGGAGGAGAGCACGGTGGGCCGGCCGTCGCCCCGCATGTCGCCGGAGGCGAGGCCATCGAGGTAGGGGGCCAGCAGGGCGAGGCCATGGGTGTCGTGCCCCATCAGGTCGCCCTCGACCAGGATGTCGGCGACGGTCGCGGCCTTGGCCTCCTCCATCCCGCCGGCCTCGAACAGGGCGGCGGCGAAGCCGCGCAGCGCGGCCGGGTCGAACCGGAGGTTCGCGGGGGGATGCGACCGGAGGTTCGCGGGGGAATGCGACCGGAGGTTCGCGGCGGGATCCGACCGGAGGTTCGCGGGGGGATCCTGGCGCAGGCTCACGCCCGGGCCAGCTTGGTGGTGCGGAACGGCTCCAGCGTGTCGATCGCCTCGGGCGCGGCGTGCCGCCAGGTGAAGTATCGCAGGGTCATATCCTCCGGCGTGACGTCGACGATGGTGAAGCCGTTCTCCTCACGGGCGGGGAAGGTTTCGTCAACCACCAGGCCGCCCGGCGCCTGGGGCACCATGCCGCGGAAGGCGGAGGCCCAACCGGCCCCGGCGGTGCCGAGCGTACCCGACAGCACGGAGACCACCGGGTTGGCCGAAAGGTCGTGCGCGCCGCTGCGGGCGATGCGGGTCTCGCCGCTGGCATGCAGGTCGCCGCTGATGAAGAGCGGGATGCGGTCGCGCCTTGCGCTGGCGGCGGCCAGCAGGCGGTCGTGCTGGGCGCGCCAGCCGGGCTGCCAATAGGGCTTCGCCCGCGCCGTCGTCAGGCGGCCCTCGGCCTCGACGTCGCCGTACCATTCGCCCCACTTGCCGGCCGACCAGCCCGGCGGGGTGGAGGGCGCGTTGATCAGGTGGGCGGTCTCGCCCTGCTGGATCCGGCGCAGCAGCCAGTCCTCGGTTGTCTGCGGGACGAAGGCGCCGGTCGGCCCATGCAGCGCCATCCAGCGGCGGCAGTCGTAGAGCAGGACCTCGAGCAGCCGGCCGTAGCGCAGCGTGCCGAAATTCTGCGACACGCCATCCACCCGCGTGCCGCCGAGGCCGAGCGGGCGCGCCGCATCGGGCAGGAATTCGGGGTAGTACAGCCGCTGCGTCGCGCGCGAGGCCGCCCGCATGAAGGGGTCGGGCGGGAAGGTGACCAGCCTGTCGTCGGCCTCGTCGTTGTCGAAGTAGTCGTGGTCGTCCTGCAGGAAGAAGGTGGGGACCGAGCGGCAGCGGGTGCCGTAGAGCGGCACGATCTGCGGCGCCACGGCGCGCTTCAGCACCGCCTCGTTGTGGCCGCCGTCGAGCACCGCGCCTTCGCGGGCGAATTGCCCGACCTCGGCGATGGCGCGGGGATGCTCGCCATAGGCGCCCTTCGCCCGGCTGCGCAGGTCCCAGTAGACATGGTCGCCATTGGCGACGAGGACGTCCGGCGCGAAGGACAGCGCGCGGTCGAGCAGCCGGGTGCGGAGCGCCATGGGCAGCTGCCGGCCCAGCAGGTCGTTGCCACCGGCGCAGGTGTAGAACAGCACCCGCAGCCGGCGCGGCTGGTCGCCCGGCGATGGGAAGGTCGAGAGGGTCCAGGGGTCGCAGAGCGGCTTGTCGTCGGCATCGACCAGCGTGAGGCGGTAGTCCCAGGCCGGCTGCAGCCCCTCCGCATCGAAGGTCCAGCAGGTGCCGACCAGGTCCTGGCGCTCGCCCGGCACCCGGATGCCGTCGAGGTGCAGCACCGGCAGCTGGTGCAGCGGGTCGCGCAGCGAGACCTTGAGCAGGGCGCGGTCGTGGCTGACGGTGGGCAGGATGTGCAGCACGCCGCCGGCGTTCCAGGGCTCGGGCTGGCCGAGTGCCGGCCGGCCCGCGGCCAGCAGGGCGGCGCCCGCGATCAGATCCCTGCGTCGCATTCGATGTCCCCCGTGGCCCATCCAGGGTGCGATCCCGGCCGGCGCGATGCAACCCGGCCGCGCCGCCGCTACCCGCCCTTGACCCCGCCCGCGGTGAGCCCGGTGACGATCTGCTTCTGCGCCACCAGCGTCAGCAGCAGCACCGGCAGGGTCACCAGCAAGGCGGCGGCCGAGAGCGGGCCCCAGGCGATCTGCTCGAAGGTCAGCATGTTGTTGACCGCGACCGGCAGGGTGCGCGTCTCCCGCCCCGCCAGCACCATGGCGAAGACGAAGTTGTTCCAGGAGAAGATGAAGGCGAGGATCGTCGCCACCGTGATCCCCGGCCGCGCCAGGGGCAGCGCGACATGGCGGAAGGCCTGCCAGAGCGTCGCGCCGTCCACCAGCGCCGCCTCCTCCAGCTCGCCGGGCAGCCCCTCGAAGAAGGAGATCATCACCCAGACCACGATCGGCACGGTGATGACCAGGTGGGCGACGACGATCGGCAGCAGCGATCCGGTCAGCTCCAGCCACTGGAACAGCAGGAACAGGGGGATCAGGTAGGACAGGCCCGGGGTGATGCGGGCGATCAGGATCAGCGCCGCGGCCCGCATGGCGCGCATCCGGGCGATGCCGTAGCCCGCGGGGACGCCGACCAGCAGGGCGAAGCCGGTGGCCGAGAAGGACACCACCACGCTGTTCCAGGCATAGAGCAGGAAGTCGTTGCGGGCGAAGACGTCGCGGTAGTTGTCGAGCGTCGGCGGGTCGGGGATGAAGACCGGCGGCCAGGCGGTGTTGTCCAGCTCGTTCTTCAGCGACAGCGAGAGCATCCAGAGGAAGACGAGCACCGCCGGGGAGACGAGCGCCAGGACGGCGAGGCTGAAGCCCAGGCGCTCCAGCGCACGGGTCACGCGCCTCATGTCACGCGCACCCGCTGCCGGGTCCAGAGCAGCAGCGCGGCGAGCAGCATGATGATGGCGAAGAACACCACCACGACGGCGCTCGCATAGCCCACGTTGTAGAAGGCGAAGGCCTGCAGGTAGAGGAAGATGTTGATCGTCTCGCTGGCCTGGCCCGGCCCGCCCTGGGTGATGACGTAGATCGTGTCGAAGGCCTTCAGCGCGTCGATGGTGCGGATGATCAGCGCCACCACGATGAAGGGCGCCAGCAGCGGCAGGGTGATGTGGCGGAAGGCCTGCCAGGGGGAGGCGCCGTCGATCTTCGCGGCCTCGTAGGGGTCGATGGGCAGGGACGCCAGGCCGCCGAGGATCAGCAGCATCACCAGCGGGGTCCAGTGCCAGACCTCCACCAGCACCAAGGTCGGGATAACGGTATCGGCGGAATAGACCCAGAGGCTCGGCGGCAGCCCGACCTGCGTCAGCAGCCAGTTCAGCACGCCGAGCTGCGGGTGGAACATCATGGTCCAGACCAGCGCCACGGCGACCGGCGTCGCCATCATCGGCAGGATGAAGACGGTGCGCGCCAGGCCGCGCAGCGGGAAGCGCCGGTGGAAGCAGAGCGCCGCGGCGAGGCCGAGCAGCATCGGCGCGACCACCGCCAGCGCGGTATAGGCCAGCGTGCGGACCACCGCCCAGCCGAAGCGGGCATCGGTGAAGAGCGTCTCGTAATTGCCGAGGCCCACCCATCGCCGCTCGCCGCCCAGCCGCCAGTCGAAGGCGGACACGTACAGGGTGAAGGCCCAGGGAAAGACGATGACGGCGATGACGACGACCGCCGCTGGCACGACGAACCAGGCATAGCGGCGGGCATAGTTGCGCCGGCGCGGCAGGGCGGCCGAGCCGGCACCGTCGAGCACGGCGGCGTCGCGCGGCATCAGCCCTTCTCCTCCAGCACGCAGTCCGCGGGCAGCGCCACCCAGGGCAGTTTCGACCGGGTCCAGATATGCCGGTCCACCCCGAACCAGCCGGGATCGTCGAAGCAGCCGCCGGCGATGACGCGTCCCTGCGGCGCGCGCTCGACCCGGAGGCCGGTATTGGCGCCGCAGCGCGGGCAGAACTCGACCTCGAGCCAGCGGCCGCTCTCGTCCGAGACATGGCGGTAGGTGGCGGGCGCCGCCCCCGTCATCTCCACCGCCTCGGCCTTGAAGAAGGGCAGCACGGCGAAGGCGCTGCCGGTGCGCCGCTGGCAGAAGGCGCAGTGGCAGACCGAGGTGCGGATGGGCGGGCCGGTGACGCGGAAGCGGACCCGGCCGCAGAGGCAGCCGCCTTCGTGTGCCTCGGCCATCAGCTCTCCCGCTCGGATTGCTCGAGCACCGGGCGGAACTCGGCGGTCGCCCGCTTCAGCTCCGTCGCCACGTCGGCGCCGCCGAGCGTGTTGGTCAGCGCCGAGCCGATCACGTCGCGGAACTGGGTAACGGGGACGATCTCCGGCAGCCCGGCGCGGGCGATCTTCGCGCTGGCCTCCAGCGTCTGGAAGAACTCGCGCGGGAAGTGGCTTTGGCTGATCGCCTCCTCGTTGCGGAAGGGGCTGCTGCGGGCCGGGACGCCGGCGCCGGAGGTCAGCCATTTCAGCTGGTTCGCGCGGCCCAGCGCCCATTGGATGTAGAACCAGGCCGGGCCCTTCTTCCTCGAGGCCTCGGGGATGGCGTAGCCGGCGCCGAACAGCGCGCAATGGTGGTTCGGCCCCGGCCCGCGCGGCACCACGGCATAGCCGACCTTGCCGGCGATGCGCGAGCGCGCCTTGTCCTCGAGCGGGGCGGCGAAGCCGATGCCGTCCACCCACATCGCGGCGCGGCCCTGCATGAAGGTGGTCTGGCACTCGTTCCAGTTGAAACCGATGGAGCCGGGCGGCGAAAGGTCGCGGATGAACCTGCGGTAGGTCTCGCCGGCCCAGATGGCGTCGGGCGTATCGGTGATGAGCTGGCGGTTGGCGTCGATCATGTCGCGCTGCGCGGTGCCGAGCAGGTAGCTCGACCACAGCACCACGTTGGCGTTCTTCACGCCGCGGCCGACATGGCCGTGGATCTGCTTCGACGGGTCGGCCAGGCGCTTGGCGGCCTCTGCCATCTCGTCCCAGGTCTTCGGGATCCCGACGTTCCTCGTCGCGAAGAGCTCCTTGTTGTAATAGAGGATGAAGTAGTCGGCGCCGGCCGGGCAGCTGTCGAGCCGGCCGTCCGCCTGGGTCGCGTAGCTGACCATTCCCTCGCCGTAATCGGCGAAGTCGAAATCCGGCGCGGTCAGGCTGCTATCCGCGATCAGCGCCTTGATGTCGGTGTTCCAGCGCGCCTTGCCGACCTGCCGCTTGTTCACGTGCAGGCTGATCTCGGTGACGTCGAAGGAGGGCCGGCCGGAGGCGTATTCGACGATGATCTTCTGCCGGTGCTGCTGTTCCGGCACCACCTCGAGCCCGACCTTGATGCCGGTCAGCTCCTCGAATTCCGCGTTGTTCTTCTGCAGGAACTGGCCGCGCGGCGAAAGCTGCACCGTCGCCTCGATCCGCTCGCCGCGGAAGCGGCGCCAGTCGAAGCCGCCCTGCGCATTCGCCCGCTCGACCAGGGCCGGGGCGGCCAGTGCCGCCGCGCCCGCCCGCAACGCCTCGCGGCGCGTCATGTCCACCATGGACCTCTCCCCTGTCCGGCGCGGATGCGTGCCCGCGCCTGTGCCCGGGGATGGTCGGCCGAAAGCCGCACCGGCGGCAAGCCCGTTCCGACTCCGCCCCGGGGGGTTCCCGCCCGGCCCGGCTCGGCTAGGCTGCGCCGCAGAAACCTGGGGGAGGATGGGGCGCATGCCGCGGCTCGATGGGATGGCGCTGCCGGAGGACTGGCGGGACGGCTGCTTCGCCGCACGGGTGATGACCAAGGAAGGACCCTCGGCCGTCGCGGTGCTGCGCGGCGCCGCCTTCGACATGACCCCGGCCTTCGGCACGACCAGCGCCTGGCTGAACGAGGCCGACCCGATCGCCGCCATCCGCGCCCGCGGCGTGCCCATGCCGATCGACCTGCCCGCGGCGCTGGCCAACAGCGCGCACAACAAGCGCGATGCAAACAAGTCCTGGCTCCTGGCGCCGGTCGACCTGCAGGCGGTGAAGGCCTGCGGGGTGACCTATGTGCGCTCGATGCTGGAGCGGGTGATCGAGGAACGCTGCCGCGGCGATGCCAGCCAGGCCGAGGCGGTGCGGGCCGAGGTGCGCGGCATCATCGGCGACGACCTCTCGGCGGTGAAGCCCGGCAGCGCCGAGGCGATGCGGCTGAAGTCGGCGCTGGTGCAGAAGGGCTGGTGGAGCCAGTACCTGGAAGTGGGCATCGGCCCGGATGCCGAGATCTTCTCCAAGTGCCAGCCGATGGCCGCGGTCGGGCCGGGCGCGCTGATCGGCGTGCACCCGATCAGCCAATGGAGCAACCCGGAGCCGGAGGCGGTGCTGGCGGTGAACGCCAGGGGCGCCATCCTCGGCGCCATGCTCGGCAACGACGTCAACCTGCGCGACGTCGAGGGGCGGTCCGCCCTGCTGCTGGGGCGCGCCAAGGACAACAACGCCTCCTGCGCGCTCGGCCCGGTGCTGCGGCTCTTCGATGCCGGCTTCGGCCTCGAGGACGTGCGCGGCGCCGACATCACCCTCTCGATCGAGGGCACCGACGGCTTCCGGCTGGAGGAGACGGGCGCGGTCGGGCTGCTCAGCCGCGAGATGAAGGACATCGTCGGCCAGCTGATCGGCCCGCACCACCAGTACCCCGACGGCACGGCGCTCTTCCTCGGCACGCCCTTCTCGCCGAGCAAGGACCGCGGCGCGCCGGGCCAGGGCTTCACCCACAAGCCGGGCGACGTGGTGCGCATCGCTACGCCCCGGCTGGGCGCGCTGGTGAACGAGGTGGCGCGCACCGATGCCTGCCCGCCCTGGAGCTTCGGCACCGGCGCGCTCTTCGCCAACCTGGCGCAGCGCGGGCTGCCGCGGCGGTGAGCGCGTCCGATGACCGCAGCGCCGAGAGGCGCGAAGGTCTGCATCGGCCGGGCCAGACGATGACCGAGGAAGCCGGGCGCCTCGATCGCGGCGACGGCGTCGAACTCGCCTGGCGCCGCCGCGCCGGGCGCGGGCCGGGCGTGGTCTTCCTCGGCGGCTTCAACAGCGACATGACCGGCAGCAAGGCGGAGGATCTCTCGGCCTTCTGCGCCGCGCGGGGCCAGGCCTTCCTGCGCTTCGACTACAGCGGCCACGGCGCCAGCGGCGGCAGGTTCGTCGACGGCACCATCGGCCGCTGGGCGGCGGATGTCGAAGCGGTGCTGGACGCACTGACCGAAGGGCCGCAGATCCTCGTCGGCTCCTCCATGGGCGGCTGGATCTCGCTGCTGCTGGCGCTGCGGCGGCCGGGGCGGCTGGCGGGCCTTATCGGCATCGCCGCGGCGCCCGACTTCACCGTGCGGATCGAGGCGGCGCTGCCGCCCGAACCCCGCGCCGCCATCGAGCGCGACGGCGTCTGGCACCGGCCGAGCGCCTATGGCGACCCCTACCCCATCACCCGGGCGCTGCTGGAGGACGGCCGGCACCACCTGCTGCTGCAGGCGCCCGTGCCGCTCGACGCGCCGGTGCGGCTGCTGCAGGGCCAGCAGGACCCCGACGTGCCCTGGGACACCGCGCTGCGCATCGCCGCCGCCCTCACCGGCCCGGACGTGCAGGTGGTGCTGGTGAAGGACGGCGACCACCGGCTGTCGCGGCCGCAGGACCTGGCGCTGCTACGCCGGACCCTGGCCGCGCTCCTCGGCGAGGATGGCGGCTAGCCCTTCCCGGTAGCCCGGGTAGCGCCAGGCGATGCCGAGCGCAGCCTTGGTCGCGGCATTGGCGACGCGGCGGTTCTCCGACCAGAAGCTGCGCGCCATGGCGGACATGCCGGGCAGCGCCTGCTCGAAGGGGATGGCCGGCGGCGGGGCGATGCCGAGCAGCCGCGCCGCTTCCTCCACCACCGCCGCGCTCTCGGCCGGCTCGTCGTCCACCAGGTGCAGCACCCGCGGCCCGGGCGGCCGGTCCTGGCGCAGGGCGGCGAGCACGGCCAGCGCGATGTCGTCGCGGTGGATGCGGCCGAACAGGTGCCCGGGCTTCAGCGTGCGCCGGGCGGTGCCCTCGCGCAGGTCGTCGAAGCCGCTGCGGCCCGGCCCGTAGATCCCGCCGGTCCGGAAGATGTCGAGCGCGCGCCCCCCAGCCAGGGCGGCCCAGGCCTGCTCGGCCTCCAGCCGCCGCCGGCTGCGCGGCTGGCCCGGGGCGGGCGGCGTCGCCTCGTCCACCTCGGCGCCGCCGCGGTCGCCATAGACGCCGGTGGTGGAGAGGTAGCCGATCCAGCGCAGCCCCGGCGCGGCGCGGACCGCCGCGGCATGGGCGGCGAGGACGGGATCGCCCGCCTCTCCTGGTGGCGCGGTGACCAGCAGGTGGGTGGCGGCGGCGATCGCCGGGCCGGCCGCGTCGAACCGCACCAGCTCGACGCCCGGCGGTGCCGCGGCCCGGGCCGGGTCGCGCGCCGTGCCCTGCACCGTCCAGCCCGCCGCCGCGGCCTGCCGTGCCACGGCGCTGCCGCTATAGCCGAGGCCGGCGACGAGGAGCCTGCTCATGTCCTGATCCATCATCCCGTCGATCTGGCGCAGATTCGCGCATCCGACTAGACTGGCAAGGTGACGCGCATCCGCCCCGTGCTGCTCGGCGCCGCCGCCGGCGCCCTCATCGCCCTCGCGTCGGGGTCGGCGCTGTTCCTGCTGAACGGCCCGGAAGCCGAGGCCGCCGGCGAGCCGCTGCCCCTGCCGCCCGATATCCCGCGGATCGCCAGCGGCCCGCAATACGAGGAATGCCTCGGCCTGCTGCGGCAGGACCCGGACGATGCGTTGACCTTCGCCGAAAGCTGGGAGGCCGCCCAGGGCGGCGAAGGCGCCAGGCATTGCGCCGCGCTCGCCCTGCTCGGCATGGGGGAGACCGAGAAGGCGGCGGAGCGGCTGGAGGCGCTGGGCCGCAGCAGCCAGGGCAGCGCCACGGCGCGGGCGGCGATCTATTCGCAGGCGGTGCAGGCCTGGATGATGGCCAACCAGTCCGGCCGGGCCTTCGGCGCGGCGACCATGGGGCTGACCATCGCGCCGGGCGACCTCGACCTGATGCTGGACCGGGCGGTGGCGCTCGGCACGCTCGGCCGCTACGCCGATGCGCTGGAAGACCTGGCGCGGGTGCTCGACGCCGATCCCGGCCGGGTCGAGGCCTGGGTCTTCCGCGCCGCCTCCCTGCGCCACCTGGACCGGGTCGACCAGGCCTCCACCGCGGTGGACCGGGCGCTGCGCCTGGCGCCCGAGAATGCCGAGGCGCTGCTGGAACGCGGCATCATCCGCCAGCTCCGCGGCGATGTCCGCGGCGCCCGGGCGGATTGGGAACGGACGATCGAGGTGGCGCCGGACAGCGCCGCGGCCGACCTGGCGCAGCAGAACCTGGCGCTGAACGAGGCGGGGCCGAAGCGGCGGTAGTTCCGCGCGGAGGCAGGGCGCGAGGCGCCGGCCCGACCGACCCGGGCTCCTGGCCGGGCGGTCAGAAATCCAGGTCGGCGTAGTGCGCCGGCGGCGTGACCCCGCTCACCCGTTCCGCCAGCAGCGCCCGGAAGCAGGGCCGCGACTTGCAGCGCGCATACCACTCCTTCGCCGCCTCGTTCAGCGACCAGTCGATGTCACCGACATAGTCCAGCGCCGAGAGATGCGCCGCGGCGGCGAAATCGGCGAGGCTCACCGTGGGGCCCGCCAGCCACGCCCGGGTTTCCGCCAGCCAGCCGATGTATTCGAGATGCGGGCGGAGGTTCTGGTAGCCGGCGCGGATCGCCGAGGCATCCGGGTTGCCGCGGCCGAGCAGCCGCTTCATCTGCTTCTCGAACAGCAGGTTGCGGGTGACCTCGGTGGCGAACTTGCCGTCGAACCAGGCGACCAGCCGGCGGGTCTCGGCGCGCTCGGCCAGGGTCCGGCCGAAGAGGCCGGTGTCCGGATAGGCTTCGTCCAGGTATTCGCAGATGGCGTAGCTGTCGGCGATCGACAGGCCGTTCGGCTCCTGCAGCACCGGCACGGTGCAGGCGGCGTTCATCTCGAGGAATTCGGGCCGCCTTTCCCAGACCCGCTCGACGCGGAGCTCGAAGGGGATGCGCTTTTCGGCCAGCGCGAGGCGGACCTTGCGAGCGAAGGGCGAGAGCGGGAGATGGTAGAGGATGCGCACGGCATTGCTTATGCCATCCGCGCCCCGCCGGGAAAAGCGCCGCGGGCGCGACGCCTTCCCTTATCCCCGCTTTATTCCGCCGCGACCGCCGCAGCCTCGGCCATCGGCTGGGCGAGGTAGCGGGCATATTCCTTCGGCACGACGTGCCAGAAATGCTCCCGCTCCTGCGCCCAGTTGTTCAGCAGCCGGGCGGCGAGACGCGAGCCGGTTTCCTGCACGTGGCGTTCCACCAGCCCCTTCAGCACGCCGTCCCAATGGGCCGAGGCGAGCCGCGACCAGAGCAGCGTGTCCGGGTTGACCCGGCGTTCGAAGGTCGCTTCCGGATCGTATATGAAAGCCATGCCGCCGGTGAAGCCGGCGCCGAAATTGTCGCCGACCGCGCCCAGGATCACCACCGTGCCGCCGGTCATGTACTCGCAGCCATTGGCGCCGCAGCCCTCGATCACCGTCGTCGCGCCGCTGTTGCGGACGGCGAAGCGCTCGCCGGCCAGGCCGCCGGCGAAGAGCTCGCCGGCGGTCGCGCCGTAGAGGCAGGTATTGCCGATGATGCTGTTCTCGTTCCAGACGAGGGACGAGGAGGGCGCCGGGCGCACCACGATGGTGGCGCCCGACAGGCCCTTGCCGACATAGTCGTTGGCGTCGCCGAAGACCTCGAGCTTGAGGCCCTGCACCGCGAAGGCGCCGAGCGACTGGCCGGCGGTGCCGCGCAGGCGGACCGTGAGATGCCCCGGCTGCAGGCCGGTCATGCCGAAGGTCCGGGTGATCTTGCTGCTGATCTTGGTGCCGATGGCCCGGTGGGTGTTCCGGATGTTGTACTGCAGCTGCATCTTCTCGCCGCGCTCGAACAGCGCCGCGGCGTCGCGGATCATGTCGGCGTCCAAGGTCTCCGGCACCTCGGTGCGGCCTTCCTGGGTGCAGTAGCGGGCATGCGGGCCGGCATCCGCCTGCACGAGCAGCGGGTTGAGGTCGAGGTCGTCGAGGTCCTCCGACCCCCGGCTGACCTGCTTCAGCAGGTCGGTGCGGCCGATCACGTCGGTCAGCTTGCGGTAGCCGAGCGAGGCCAGGATCTCCCGCACCTCCTCCGCCACGAAGGAGAAGAGGTTGATCACCTTCTCCGGGGTGCCGGTGAACTTCTGCCGCAAGGTCTCGTCCTGGCTGCAGACGCCGACCGGGCAGGTGTTGCTGTGGCACTGCCGGACCATGATGCAGCCCATGGCGACGAGCGAGGCGGTGCCGATGCCGAATTCCTCGGCGCCGAGCATCGCCGCGATCACCACGTCGCGGCCGGTCTTGAGCCCGCCGTCGGTGCGCAGCTTCACCCGGTGGCGCAGCCGGTTGAGCTGCAGCACCTGGTGGGTCTCGGACAGGCCCATCTCCCAGGGCAGCCCGGCATACTTGATGCTGGACTGCGGCGAGGCGCCGGTGCCGCCGGAATGGCCGGAGACCAGGATGGCATCGGCCTTGGCCTTGGCGACGCCGGCGGCGATGGTGCCGATGCCCGAACGGGAGACCAGCTTCACGCAGACCGTCGCATCCGGGTTGATCTGCTTCAGGTCGTAGATGAGCTGCGCCAGGTCCTCGATCGAGTAGATGTCGTGGTGCGGCGGCGGCGAGATCAGCGTGACGCCCGGCGTCGAGTGGCGCAGCCTGGCGATCAGCCCGGTCACCTTGAAGCCGGGCAGCTGCCCGCCCTCGCCCGGCTTGGCGCCCTGCGCCACCTTGATCTCGATCTCCTTGCAGGCGTTCAGGTACTCGGCGGTGACGCCGAAGCGGCCGGAGGCGATCTGCTTGATGGCGCTGTTGGCGTTGTCGCCATTGGCGCGCGGCTTGGCGCGGGCCGGGTCCTCGCCGCCCTCGCCCGAATCGCTGCGGGCGCCGATGCGGTTCATCGCGATCGACAACGTCTCATGCGCCTCGGGGCTGAGCGCGCCGAGCGAGATGCCGGGCGCGACCAGGCGCTTGCGAATCTCGGTGATGCTCTCGACCTCCTCGAGGGCGATCGCCGTCCGGCCCTCGGTGCGGAAGTCGAGCAGGTCGCGCAGCGCCACGGGCGGCAGCTTCCGCACGGCGTCCGAGTAGCGCTTGAAGGTGGTGTAGCTGTCGGTCTCGACCGCGCGCTGCAAGGTATGGATCAGCCCGCCGTCGAAGGCATGGCTCTCGCCGCGCTTCCGCAGCTTGTACAACCCGCCGACCGGCAGCGTCACGGCGTCGGCGTCCCAGGCGGTGCGGTGCAGCGCCAGCACGCGCCGGGCGATGCCCTGCAGGCCGATGCCGGAGATGCGCGACGGGATGCCGGGCAGGAACTCGGCGACGAGGGCGCGCGACAGGCCGATCGCCTCGAAGTTCATGCCGCCGCGGTAGCTGCTGATGACCGAGATGCCGATCTTCGACATCACCTTCAGCAGGCCCTTGTCCACCGCCTTCTTGTAGTGGGCAACGCAGTCCTTCAGCGAGGTCTCGCCGAACAAGCCGCGCCGGTGGCGGTCGGCGATGCTCTCCTGCGCCAGGTAGGCGTTCACCGTGGTGGCGCCGGCGCCGATCAGCACGGCGAAGTAGTGCACGTCGACGCATTCCGCGCTGCGCACGTTGAGGCTGGTGAAGGTCCGCAGCGAGGTCTTGACCAGGTGCGCATGCACGCCGGCCACGGCCAGGATCATCGGGATCGGCGCGCGGTCCGGGCCCTGGTGCTCGTCGGTCAGGATGATGTGGGCGCAGCCGCTGCGTACGCCCTCCTCCGCCTCGCGGCGGATGCGCTCCATGGCGCGGCGCAGGCCAGGCTCGCCATCCGAGACCGCGAAGGTGCAGTCCACCTCGCAGGCCGTGGCGCCCATGTAGTCGCGCATGGCGGCGAACTCGGCCGTGGACAGCACCGGGCTGTCCAGCATCAGCATGTCGCACTGGGTCGGGTCCTCGTCGAGGATGTTCCCGAGATTGCCCAGCCGGGTCTTCAGCGTCATCACCCGCGTCTCGCGCAGGCTGTCGATCGGCGGGTTGGTGACCTGGCTGAAGGTCTGGCGGAAATAGTGGTGCAGGCCGCGATACTGGCCCGACAGCACCGCGATCGGCGTGTCGTCGCCCATCGAGCCGATGGCCTCGGCGCTGTCCTCCACCATCGGGTGCAGGATGGTTTCCAGCTCCTCGAGCGTATAGCCGACCGCGAGCTGGCGGCGGCGCAGCACCTCCCCGGTATAGGTCACCGGCTCGCCCTGCTCGGCCTTGACGATGCCGTCGATGCGGATGGTGCGGTCGGTCCACTGGCCATAGGGTCGGCGCGCCGCCATCATGTCCTTCAGCGCCGCATCGGTGTAGAACTTGCCCTCGGCGAGGTCGACGCCGATGCACTGGCCCGGCCCGACCCGGCCCTTGGCGACGATCGCCTCCTCGGGGATCTTCACCATGCCGGTCTCGGAGCCGACCATCAGCAGCCCATCGGCGGTCTGGGTGTAGCGCAGCGGGCGCAGGCCGTTGCGGTCGAGCCCGGCGACCATCCAGCGGCCATCGGTGCCGCAGATCGCCGCCGGCCCGTCCCAGGGCTCCATGACGGCGTTGCAGTACAAGAAGAATTCGCGGTGCGCCTCGGGCATCGTGGCGTTGTTGCCGATGCTCTCGGGGATCAGCATGGCCTTGGCCATCGGCGCGTCGCGGCCGCCGCGCACCAGCAACTCGAAGACGTTGTCGAGCGTCGCGGTATCCGACCCGCCGGCCTGCACGATCGGCTTGATGTCGTCGAGATAGGGGTCGAGCAGCGGGTGCGACAGCCGCGTCTCGTGGCTCTTCATCCAGTTGGCGTTGCCGTGGACGGTGTTGATCTCGCCGTTATGCGCGATCATCCGGAAGGGCTGGGCCAGGCGCCAGGTCGGGAAGGTGTTGGTGCTGTAGCGCTGGTGATAGACGGCGAAGCGGGAGACGAAGCGCGCGTCGAGCAGGTCCGGGTAGAATTCCGTCAGGCTCTCCGCCAGGAACATGCCCTTGTAGATCAGCGAGCGGCTGGACAGCGAGCAGAGGTAGAGCTCGGGGATCTGCGAGGCGATGGCCTGCTTCTCGATGCGGCGGCGGATGACGTACATGTCCCGCTCGACGACCGACTCCTCGCGCTGCTCCGGGTCGTAGATCAGGATCTGCTCGATCTCCGGCCGCGTCGCATTGGCCTTCTCGCCGATGCAGGCGGTGTTGATCGGCACCTGGCGCCAGGAATAGATGCCGTAGCCCGCCGTCAGGATCTCGGTCTCGACGATCTGCCGGCAGCGCTCCTGCGCGCCGAGATCGGTCTTCGGCAGGAAGACCATGCCGACCGCGATGCGGCCGGGACGCATGCGGTCGCCGCCGCGCTGCACGACCTCGGCGAAGAAGTCCTGCGGCACCTCGATATGGATGCCGGCGCCGTCGCCGGTCTTGCCGTCGGCGTCGACCGCGCCGCGGTGCCAGACCGCCTTCAGCGCGTCGATGCCGGCCTGCACGACGCGGCGATGCGCGCGGCCGTCGAGGGAGGCGACCAGGCCGACGCCGCAGGCGTCGTGCTCGACCGTGTCGATGCCCGCCGATTCGAGGCGGGCCTGGTTCGCCCGGAAGCTTTCGACGAAGGCAGCGCCGCTCTCGTTGATGCCGTCCATGGGTGTCACTCCGCCGCCACGGCCAGCTTGTTGCCGGCCTTTGCCTTCACATAAGCGTCGATCTGGTCGGCCGCGTCGCGGCCGTCGCGGATCGCCCAGACCACCAGGGACGCGCCGCGGACGATGTCGCCGCCGGCGAAGACGCCGGGCAGGTCGGTCATCATGGTGCGGTGGTGCACGCGCAGCGTGCCCCACCTGGTCACCGGCAGCGCCGGCTCGTCGAAGGCGCGCGGCAGGTCCTCGGGGTCGAAGCCCAGCGCCTTGATGGCGAGGTCGCAGGGGATGGTGAAGGCGCTGCCGGGGATCGGCGCCACCTGCTGCCGGCCCGTCGCGTCCGGCAGGCCGAGATGCATCCGCACGGCGCGCACGCCGCTCACCTGGCCCTCGCCCCCGCCGGCGGAGCCGGCATCGCCGACAAAGGCCTCCGGCGCCGCGAGCCAGGCGAATTCCACGCCCTCCTCCTCGGCGTTCTTCACCTCGCGCATCGAGCCCGGCATGTTCGCCTTGTCCCGCCGGTAGAGGCAGGTGACGGCCGCCGCGCCCTGGCGCACCGCGGTGCGGACGCAGTCCATGGCGGTGTCGCCGCCGCCGACCACGACCACCCGCTTGCCCTGGGCATTCAGGGCGCCGGAGGCGAAGTCCGGCACCGCGTCGCCGAGGTTGTCGCGGTTCGACGCGGTCAGGTAGTCGAGCGCGGCGACGATGCCGCCGAGCCCGCTGCCGATGCCCTCGATGTCGCGCGCCTTGTAGACGCCGGTGGCGATGAAGACGGCGTCGTGCCGCTCGCGCAGCTCGGCCAGGGTCACGTCCTGCCCGACGGCGCAGTTCAGGTGGAAGTGAATGCCGCCCGCCTCGTACTGTTGCCAGCGGCGGAGCACGACCTCCTTCTCCAGCTTGAAGTTCGGGATGCCGTAGATCATCAGCCCGCCGACCCGGTCGTAGCGGTCGTAGACATGCACCTGGTAGCCGCGCAGGCGCAGCTTCTCGGCCGCCGCCAGGCCGCCCGGGCCGGCGCCGATGATGCCGACGCTCCAGGGCAGCTCCTGCCGCGGGGTCGGCGGCTTGACCCAGCCCTTCTCCCAGGCGGTGTCGGTGATGTATTTCTCGACCGCGCCGATGGTGACGCTCTCGAAGCCCTTCTCGATGACGCAGTTGCCCTCGCAGAGCCGGTCCTGCGGGCAGATGCGGCCGCAGATCTCGGGGAAGGTATTGGTGGCGGCGGAGACCTCGTAGGCTTCCTCCAGGCGGCCTTCCGCGGTCAGCTTCAGCCAGTCCGGGATGTTGTTGTTCAGCGGGCAGTGCACCGAGCAGAAGGGCACGCCGCACTGGCTGCAGCGGCTGGACTGCTCGGCCGCCGCGTCGGCGGCGAACTCCCGGTAGATCTCGCCGAAATCGGACCGCCGGGCCGCGACGTCGCGCTTCTCCGGCTGGGCCTGGGAGAGACGCACGAATTGCAGCATCCGTTCGGCCATGGCGCGGTCCTTGCATGCACAGAAGCTGGATCGTCGGGCACGGCGCATCGGGAGACCCGCAAGGCACACGCGTCCGGCCACCCAGGAGGGCGTTGGACGCAGCAATAGGACCGCCCGCGGCCGCAGGCGAGTCCTTTTTTGATCATAAGACAGCTTTGCTGCCCTACTGGGCCGGCGGCAATCGCCCCAGCACGGCCCCGGTCAGCCCGGCCCGATTCATTGGGTCCGAATCGGACCAATCAATTCGCGACAGCCGGCCGCCGCCCCCCGCCCGGCCGGAACCGGGAGAGATAGCCCGGCACCACCGCTTCGACGGACTTGGCGGCGATGCCGAGCTCCGCCAGCCCCTTCGTCCCCGGCGCCACCACATTGTCCCGTTGCAGCATGACCAGCTGGTCCCGGGTCAGCGGCGGGTTGGGCAGGAATTCCGACAGCCGCGCCTGCAGCCGCACCAGCCCGTCCGGCATGTCCACCATCGGCCGGCGATGCCCGGTGACGTCCAGGATGAAGCGCAGCAGGTCGCGGAAGCTGATCGCCCGCGGCCCGCCCAGCTCGTAGGTCTGGCCGACCGCGTCGTCCCGCGTCGCCGCCGCCGCCACCGCATCGGCCACGTCGCCGACATAGACCGGCTGGAAGCGCGCGGCGCCGGCCACCACGGGCATGAAGGGCAGCAGCCGTGCCATACCGGCGAAGCGGTTGAAGAACTGGTCCTCAGGCCCGAAGACAATGGAAGGCCGCAGGATCACCGCGCCGGGGAAGGCCGCGCGCACCGCCGCCTCGCCCGCCGCCTTGGTCTTCCCGTACTGGCTCGGGCTGGCCGGGTCGGCGCCGATCGCCGAGACCTGCACCAGACGCTCCACCCCCGCCTCGGCCGAAAGCCGCGCCACCGTGTCGGCGCCCTCCGCCTGCAGCCGCTGGAAGTCGCCGGGCTTCCGCTCGTGCAGGATGCCGACCAGGTTCACCACCAAGTCGGCGCCGGCGACCGCGCGGGCGACGGCGCCGGGATCGGTGACGCTGGCCGCCAGCGGCACGATCTGCCCGACCCGCCCCTGGGTCTGCAGGAAGTGCCCGGCATTCGGGTGGCTGGTGGCGATGCGCACCACGTAATCCATGTTCGCCAGCCGCTGCACCACGTAGCGGCCGATGAAGCCGGTCCCTCCGAAGACCGTGGCGACCTTGCGTACCGTGGTTCCGCGCATGCTCTGGGCTCCCATCGAGGCAGCCGGACGATATGGCGCGCCGGCCGGCAGCGCCAACCGGCGGCCGGATGCAGCCGCCATGGATCACGCCAAAAACCCGGCCCGAGGGCGCTTGACGCCCCCCGGCCAGCGCTCTATTTCCGCGCTCCCGGCGGACGACACCCCGTCGGTGCCGCAGCCTGTGCCCAGGTGGTGGAATTGGTAGACGCGCTGGCTTCAGGTGCCAGTGACCGCAAGGTCGTGAAGGTTCGAGTCCTTTCCTGGGCACCATCCCCTGCAGCGGGCACCGCCCCGGCCATAGGCCGGAACCGGCTCCGCCGAACCAGCCACCGGGCCCCGTGCGAACCTTTCTCTTCCCGCCCGGCCGCCCAAGGAGGCGCCCCGTGATCACCCTGCACCGGCACGATCTGCCCGACGGCCTTTCGCTCGGCCCCCTGGTGGCGATCGATACCGAGACCATGGGCCTGAAGCCGCAGCGCGACCGGCTCTGCCTGGTGCAGCTCTCCTCCGGCGACGGCAACGCGCACCTGGTGCAGATCGTCCCGCCCGCGCTCGGCGGCCGCGGCGCCGATTGCCCGAACCTGAAGGCCATGCTGGCCGACCCGGGCACCACCAAGCTGTTCCACTTCGCCCGCTTCGATTGCGCTGCCCTGCAGCACAACCTCGGCGTCACGGTCGCGCCGGTCATCTGCACCAAGGTCGCCGCCAAGCTGGTCCGCACCTTCACCGACCGGCACGGGCTGAAGGACCTCTGCAAGGAGCTGCTCGGGGTCGAGCTGTCGAAGCAGCAGCAGAGCTCGGACTGGGGCGCGCCGGAGCTGACCGCCGAGCAGATGGCCTATGCGGCCTCCGACGTGCTGCATCTGCATGCGCTCTGGGCGCGGCTGGAAGGCCTGCTGCGGCGCGAGGACCGGCTGGAGCTGGCGCAGGCCTGCTTCGGCTTCCTGCCGACCCGCGGCGCGCTCGACCTGCTCGGATACGCGGAGCCCGACATCTTCGCGCATTGACGGCCGGGCCATGGACGCGGCCCGGCCCGGCTCCCGCCGCCCTTCACCGGGCGGCAACACCCTGGCACGATTCTTGTCCGATACGGGAACGGCTCATTGACCCCTGCGGCACCCCGGCCCATACAGTCGGCCGTGGACCTGACCCAGCGCGCCCCTTCGCCGATCCGTGACCGCCACGCCCGGCGCCCTGCCCGGGCTGCCGCGGTATGCCGCTGGTGATGCCGGACCGCACCCCGCCCCCGCGCCCCGCGCCCCGCAGCCAGGCCGCCGCCCCGCTTGGTCCCGGGGCCGGCCAGGCGCCGCGCCACATGCTGCCGCCCTCCCGCGCCCGGGCTGCCCCGACCGTCGGCCAGATGGCGCGCCGCCGCTTCCTGGTGGCCTGGACCAAGCGGCTGCTGCCGGCCCTCGCCCTGGTGCTGCTCGGCGCCGTGGTCTTCTGGCCGGAGATCGAGGGGAACGAGGATCGTTCCCGCGTCTCCTTCCGCCGCACCGTGCAGCCGCGGGCCGAGGCGCTGCGGGTGGTCAACCCGCGCTACCAGGGGGTGGACGAGCTGAACCGCCCCTTCACCGTCACCGCCCGCGACGGCCAACAGGAAGGCGCCGCCGAGATCCTCAACCTCGAGGAACCGCGCGGCGACATCACCATGAGCGACGGCGCCTGGATCTACGTGCAGTCCCGCACCGGCCGCTACGACAAGCCGGCCGGCAAGCTCGACCTCGCGGGGGATGTCACGATCTACCATGACAACGGCACCATGCTGCTGACCCAAGAAGCGAAGGTGGAGATGGAGGCCGGCACCGCCGAGGGCGACACGCCCGTCGCCGCCCAGGGCGGCTTCGGCACCCTGACGGCCGAGGGCTTCCGCATCCGCGACCGCGGCGCGGTGGTGGTCTTCACCGGCCGCGCCCATGCGGTGCTGGAGGGGGGCCGCTGATGCGCCGCGCCTTTCTCCTCGCCGCGCTCGCCGCCGTGCCGCTGGCCGCGCTCGGCCAGAACATCGACCTGTCGCAGGGCGGCCCGGTGGACGTCACCGCGACCGACGGCATCGAGTGGCGCCAGGCCGAGCAGGTGGTGATCGCCCGCGGCAATGCCCGCGCGGTCCGCGCCGGCGTGACGGTCGAGGCCGACCGGCTGCTGGCCCGCTACCGTCCCGCTCGCCAGCCGGCAGGGGCCGCCGCGCCGCAGCAGGCAGCCGCGCCGATGGATGCCACGCCCGGCGGCAACAACGAGATCTGGCGGCTGGAGGCCGAGGGGCGGGTGAAGATCACCACCGCGACCGACACCGCCCGCGGCGACCGCGCGGTCTACGACATCGACCAGGCGGTGCTGGTGCTGACCGGCCGCGACCTCTCGCTGACCACGGCGCAGCAGGTCATCACCGCCAAGGACAGCCTGGAATACTGGTCGCAGAAGCGCATGGCGGTCGCCCGCGGCGCCGCCGTGGTGACCGAGCCGGCGGAGAACCGCCGGGTCGCCGGCGACACCCTGGTGGCCTATTTCCTGGAAGGTGCCGGCGGCCCGGGCGCGCCGCCCGCGCCCCGCCCGGCGCCGGCGCCCGGGGAGAAGGAGCCGCCCGGCGCCGGCCGGATGGACCGGGTCGAGGCCTATGGCAATGTCGAGATCCGCACCGCGACCGAGGTGGTGCGCGGCGACCGCGGCATCTACAGCGCGCAGACCGGGATGGCGCGGCTGCTCGGCAATGTCCGCATCACCCGCGGCGACAACCAGATCAACGGGCGGGAAGCCATCGTGAACATGCGGACCGGCGTGGCCCGGCTGGTTTCCTCGCCCGGCGCCCGGGTGCAGGGGCTGATCGTGCCGAACCAGCAGGAGGGCGCGGCCGAGAAGGGCCAGCCCGACAAGTCGCAGCCCGCCCCGGGCGCCGGGTCCGTGAGGATCGGCCGATGAGCGAGACGCTGAGCCAGGCGCTGCACGCACCGATGCTGAAATCCCTGCCCGGCGAGGGCGGCCTCGCCGCCTTCGGCCTCGGCAAGCGCTACCGCAAGCGGCCCGTCGTGCGGAACGTCTCGATCAACCTGAAGCGCGGCGAGGCGGTCGGGCTGCTGGGGCCCAACGGCGCCGGCAAGACCACGACCTTCTACATGATCACCGGCCTGGTGCAGCCGGACGAGGGCCGCGTGGTGATGGACGGCCACGACGTCACCACCCTGCCGATGTACCGCCGCGCCCGGCTCGGCCTCGGCTACCTGCCGCAGGAGGCCTCGATCTTCCGCGGCCTGTCGGTCGAGGACAACATCCGCGCCGCGCTCGAGGTGGTCGAGCCGGTGCGCGACCGGCGCGAGCAGATGCTGGACGCGCTGCTGGCGGAGTTCGGCATCGCCCATCTGCGCCGCGCCCCGGCGCTCGCGCTGTCGGGCGGCGAGCGGCGGCGCTGCGAGATCGCGCGCGCCCTCGCCACTCATCCTTCCTACATCCTTTTGGACGAGCCTCTGGCCGGCATCGACCCGATCGCGGTCGGCGAGATCCGCGACCTGGTGAAGCATCTGAAGGACCGCGGCATCGGCGTGCTGATCACCGACCACAACGTGCGCGAGACGCTGGAGATCATCGACCGCGCCTACATCCTGCATGACGGGCAGGTGCTGATGGAAGGCGCGCCGCGCGATATCGTGGCGCATGAGGGCGTGCGCCGGGTCTATCTCGGCGAAAGGTTCAGCCTGTGAACCCGCCAGCGCGCGCGGCGCGCAACCGCCCGGTACGCAGGTTGCGGCAGTGCCGCAACGGTGTGGCGGCTGCGTACCGGGCGGCCTAGGGATGAGCATGGCGCCTCGCCTCGACCTGCGGCAGTCGCAGTCGTTGGTGATGACGCCGCAGCTGCGGCAGGCGATCAAGCTGCTGCAGTCGAGCAACCTGGAAGTCGCCGCCTTCGTCGAGGAGGAGCTGGAGCGCAACCCGCTGCTCGAGCGCGACGAGCGCATCCTGGCCGGCCCGGATGACGGCCACCGCGTCGATCCCCTGCCCGCCGCCGCCGCCGCGCCCGACAGCCACAGCGCGGCGGTCTCGGATGCCCTGCCGCAGGAGCATGCCTCGCCGCTCGATGCGGACTGGAGCAACGTCTACGACGCCGGCGGCGGCTTCGAATCGCCCTATGGCCGCGGCGGCCGGGCCGATTTCGCAGACGACCTCTCGGGGGTCGAGGACTTGGCCGCCGCCGGCCGGACGCTGCGCGAGCACCTGGGCGAGCAGGTCCGCCTGACCTTCCGGGATGCCCGCGACCGGCTGATCGCGGCGCAGCTGCTGGCCATGGTCGATGCCGCCGGCCGCCTGCCGGTCGAGGACGCGGCGATCGCCGAGGCCATGGGCTGCGCGCCCGAGAAGGTGCAGGCGGTGCGCGCCCGCATGCAGCGCTTCGACCCGCCCGGCATGTTCGCGCGCAACCTGGCGGAATGCCTGGCCATCCAGCTCGCCGAGCAGAACCGGCTGGACCCGGCGATGCAGGCGCTGCTCGACAACCTCGACATGCTGGCGCGGCGCGACAGGCCTGGGCTGATGGCGGTCTGCGGCGTCGATGCCGAGGACATGGCGGAGATGATCGCCGAGCTGAAGCGGCTGGACCCGAAGCCCGGCGCCAGCTTCGACCAGCTGCCGGCGGCGGTGGTGGTGCCCGACGTGCTGATGCGCCGCGCCGAGGACGGCAGCTGGCTGCTCGAGCTGAACCCCGAGACCCTGCCGCGCGTGCTGGTCAACCGCGGCTTCTACGCCCGCTGCCAGGTCGGCAGCCGCAGCAGGGACGACAAGGTCTTCCTGGCGGAGAAGCTGCAGAGCGCCAACTGGCTGCTGAAGAGCCTGGAGCAGCGCGCCAGCACCATCATCAAGGTGGCGCAGGAGATCGTCCGCCGGCAGGACGGCTTCTTCCGCCACGGCGTGGAATACCTGCGGCCGCTCATCCTGCGCGACATCGCCGAGGAGGTGCAGATGCACGAGAGCACCGTCAGCCGGGTCACCGCCAACAAGTACATCGCCACGCCCCGCGGCACCTTCGAGCTGAAGTACTTCTTCACCACCGCCATCGCCGGCACCCATGGCGGCGAGCAGCACAGCGCCGAGGCCGTGCGCTGGCGGATCCGCGGCATGATCGCCGCCGAGGACCCCGAGGCGGTCCTCTCCGACGATGCAATTGTTGAGCGATTGCGACAGGAAGGCGTGGACATCGCCAGGCGAACGGTGGCCAAATACCGAGAGGCGTTGCGCATCCCATCATCGGTGCAACGCAAACGGGAGAAGGCCGTCCCGGCCTGATCCTGCCGGACGGCCAAGGGCTTCCGTGGCCGGGCGGCACGCACAGGGTGCGAGACCGTCCTCGCCACCATGGGCCCTGCCGGGCGCCCTTCCCAAACAGGGAAAGGAGGGATTGCCCCCATGCACGTCACCGTTGCCGGCAAGCAGGTCGAGACCGGGGAAGCGCTGCAGACCCATGTCCGGGAAGGCCTGGCCTCCATCACGCAGAAATATTTCGACCATGCGCTGGAGGCGAACGTCACCTTCCGGCGCGACGTGAAGGGGAAAGCCGGCGCCTTCGCCTGCGACATCAACCTGAAGGCCGGGCGCAACCTGTTCATGCGGGGCGAAGGAGAGGGTGTCGACGCGCACCGCGCCTTCGAGGTGGCGGCGGAGCATGTCGCAAAGCGCCTGCGCCGCTACCGGCGGCGGGTGAACGAGCACGCGCGCAGCCTGGCCGAGGTGCGGGCGCCCGAGGCCGAGGCGGAGGTCGAAACCGCCACGCAATACGTGCTGCAGCCGGAGGACGAGGCCGAGGCGGCCGGGGCCGCACCGGCGGACGGCGCGCGGATCGATCACAGCGTCATCGTCGCCGAGCAGCCGACCGCGATCGCCCGGCTGACGGTGAGCGAGGCGGTGATGCGGCTCGACCTCACGCATCAGCCGGTGCTGATGTTCCGCAACAGCGGCTCGGGCGTGCTGAACGTGGTTTATCGCCGCGCCGATGGCTGCGTCGGCTGGATCGACGCGCCGGCAGGCTAGCGCCGCCCCCGCAGGAGGTCCCGGCGCGGCGACCCGCCGCCGCGCCGTGACGCCGCCCCGGTCAATGGACCAGGGCGGGCGCCATCTCGTGCTGCAGGATGGCGGCGATCGCCATCTCGGCATTCGGTGCGGCGCCGATCGGGGTGCCATCCGCGGCATGGATCGCCATGGCATGCACGCCGTTCACCAGAACCGGCCGGATATAGGCGATTTCCTGGGCGCCGAAGCTCTGCCAGTCCGCGACCGACAACTGGCGCAGGGAGAGCGCGGCGTTGCTGGCCTCGACCGGGCCGTTGTTCTGGTTGCTGCTCTTCATGTTGCATTCTCCTTCCGGCATGGCCGAAGCCCATGCGGCGCGGAGCTTCCAAGGACCCTAGCGCCGTGCAGCGCGCCGGGTTCGCTCATCGGCCCCGGATGGTCGTGTGATCCGGCGGGGACCAAGCCTTCATCAAGTCCGGGTCACCCGCCCCTCGACGATCGGTCGGGCGGCGCCGTTCACCTTCGGGCCGCTGGCCTCGCCGTTGGCGGTCCCGCCGCCGATCGGGATGGTCTTCACCCGGACCTCCGGCTGCGGCCGACGCAGGTCGACATGCAGCAGGCCGTTGTCGAGCCAGGCCCCTTCCACGTCGATCCCCTCGGCCAGGACGAAGGCGCGCTGGAACTGCCGCGCGGCGATGCCGCGATGCAGGAAGATCCGGCCGTCGGAATCGTCCTTCTGCCGGCCGCGGATCACCAGCTGGTTGTCCTCCTGCGTGATCTGCAGGTCCTCCATCGCGAAGCCGGCGACGGCCAGGGTGATGCGCAGCCGGTTGTCGCCGGTCTGCTCGATATTGTAGGGCGGGTAGCCGTCGGCGTTCTTGGCGACCCGGTCGAGCATCTGCTCGAGGTGGTCGAAGCCGAGGAACAGGGGCGATCCGAAGACCGATGGGCGGGACATGGTGGCCTCCTCATGCGGAGCGAAGCGGCGGGCCGGGCCCGAAGCACCCGGTCACGCATGGGAATGTCGTCAGCCGGGGCCGCCGTTGCAAGGGGGTCACGCGGGGGCTACTTCCGCCCCATCATGTCCGACCAAGATCTCCTGCCCATCCTCCTGGTGCCCGACCCGCGGCTGCGCGCCAAGGCGAAGCCGGTGGGCCCCGCCGATGCCGATGCCGTCCGCGCCCTCGCGCCGCGGATGCTGGACGCCATGTACAAGGCGCCCGGCATCGGCCTGGCGGCGCCCCAGGTCGGGGCGCTGCTGCGGATGTTCGTGGTCGACATCCAGAAGGGCGACAAGCCGGACCCCATGGTGCTGGTGAACCCGGAGATCGTCGCGGTCAGCGAGGAACTGGCGGAGCGGGAGGAAGGCTGCCTCTCCCTCCCCGGCCAGTATGCCGACGTGACCCGCCCGGCGCGGGTCAAGCTGCGCTACCACGACCTCGGCGGCGCGAAGCGGGAGATCGAGGCGGACGGGCTGCTGGCCACCTGCCTGCAGCATGAATACGACCACCTGGACGGCGTGCTCTTCGTCGACCACATCAGCACGCTGAAACGGAACATGCTGCTGCGGAAGCTGGCCAAGGACCTGAAGAACAAGGCGCGCGAGGGCGCGTGATGCGCCTCGCCTTCATGGGCAGCCCGGATTTCGCCGTGCCGGCCCTGCGGGCGCTGCATGCGGCGGGGCACGAGATCGCGGCGGTCTATTGCCAGCCGCCCCGCCCGGCCGGGCGGGGCCAGCGGGAGACGCCCTGCCCGGTGCACCAGGCGGCGCTGGCGCTGGGGCTGCCGGTGCGGACGCCGGCGCGGGTGCGGAAGGACGCCGCCGAGCACGCCGCCTTCGCCGCGCTCGGCCTCGATGCCGCCGTCGTCGCCGCCTATGGGCTGATCCTGCCGAAGGCCATGCTGGATGCGCCGCGGCGGGGGTGCCTCAACATCCATGCCTCCCTGCTGCCGCGCTGGCGCGGCGCGGCGCCGATCCAGGCGGCGATCCTGGCCGGGGACGCCGAAAGCGGCGTCACCATCATGCAGATGGAGGAAGGGCTGGATACCGGCCCGATGCTGCTGAAGGGCGCCACCCCGATCGGCCCGCGCACCACGACGCCCGAGCTGCACGACGCGCTCGCCGGGATCGGCGCGGCGCTGATCCTGCGCGCGCTGGCCGAGCCGCCGGCGCCGGTGCCGCAGCCGGAGGCGGGCGTCACCCATGCCGCGAAGCTGACCAAGGCCGACGGCGTGCTGGACTGGGCAGAGGACGCGGCCTCACTGGATCGCCGGGTGCGGGCGCTGAACCCCTGGCCGGGCACCTTCTTCGGCCATGCCGGGGAGCAGATCCGGGTTCTCGCGGCCGAGCCTTCGCCGGGGGCAGGCCCGCCGGGCACGGTGCTGGACGATGCCGCGACCATCGCCTGCGGATCGGGCGCGCTGCGCCTGCTGCGGCTGCAGCGCCCGGGCCGCGGGCCGCTGCCGGCGGCGGATTTCCTGCGCGGCTTCCCGCTGGCGCCGGGGACGCGGCTCCGGGGCGGCGCCGTTGCTTCCGCTTAGGAAAATGGAAGGCCGGGGAGAAAGTATTCTCCCCGGACCCCTCATCTACTTTTCTGGGTCTGGCACCCGCCGCGCGGCGAGCGCCAAGCCCACAAAAAGGAAGGGAGGTGTTCGGGAAGGGAAGACTTTTCCCTCCCCGACCTTGCAGCACCGGCGCCCGGCCTGATGCCGCTCTACGCCCTCACCCTCGAATACCACGGCGGTCCCTTCGTCGGCTGGCAGCGGCAGGCGAATGGCCTCTCGGTCCAGCAGGTGCTGGAGGAAGCCGCGGCAAAGCTCAACGACGGCATCCCGCCCGCCAGCATCGCCGCCGGCCGCACCGATGCCGGGGTGCATGCCGAAGGCCAGGTGGCGCAGATCGAGCTTGTCCGGAAGATCGCCCCCGACCGGCTGCGGGAGGCGCTGGACTTCCACACCCGGCCCTACCCGATCGTCATCCGCCGCGCCGCCCTCGCCCCGCCGGGCTGGAATGCGAGGTTCTCCGCGATCAGGCGCGGCTACCGCTACCGCATGCTCAACCGCCGCGCCCGGCCGGCGCTCGACGATGGCCTGGTCTGGCACGTCAAGGCGCCGCTCGATGCCGGCGCCATGCATGCCGCGGCGCAGGGCCTGCTGGGCCGGCACGACTTCTCCGCCTTTCGCGCCGCCGCCTGCCAGGCGAAGTCGGCGCTGCGGACGCTGGACCGGCTGGACGTCGCCCGGCTGGGGGAGGAGCTGGTCGTTACCGCCGAGGCCCGCAGCTTCCTGCACCACCAGATCCGCAACCTGGTCGGCACGCTGCTGGAAGTCGGCCAGGGCCGCCGCGGGGTGGAATGGCCGCGCCGGGTGCTGGAAGGCCGTGACCGGGCCCAGGCGGGCATGACGGCGCCGCCGGAGGGGCTGTGCTTCACCTTCGTCCGCTATGCCGAGGAGCCGGACTGGGCCTGAGGACTGGGTCTGAGGACTGGGCCTGAAGCCGGAACCGCTGCCGCCTTGGCCTTCCCGGCGGCGCCGGCCTCGCGCCGCCGGTCAGGCCGGCAGCATCGCCACGGCCTCCGCCAGCAGCGGCCGGGCCGCGACCGCCGGCTGCACGCAGGCCCGCTCCACCGCCCGGGCAGCCTCCGGCACGGCTGCCTCGCAGCGATCCAGCAACTCGCCCAGCAGCAGGCCCCAGGCCCGCACCTCCAGGCGTTGCAGCGTCGCGCCCATCGGACCGGGCGGCAGGAAGGCCGCGGCGCCGAGATCGCTGAGCACCGCCGCCCCCGCCGCGCCGTCCCAGAGCACGTTGTGCGCGTAGAGGTCGCCATGCAGCAGCCCCTGGCCATGCAGGTGCGCCGCCGCCGCGCCGATGCCGCGGGCGATGCGCAAGGCCACCGGCGGCGCCAGCCGCAGGGCCGGATCGTAGACATCGCGGCTGCAGCTCTCGAGGCTGGGCGGCCCGGCGAGGACCCGCCAGTCCGGCGGCAGCAGCGGCATCACCAAGCCCTGCAGCGCCTCGGGGTGGCCCTCCAGCCGGCCCAGCGCGCCGACGAGGTGGGGATGCGTGCCGGCGGCGAGGCAGGCGGCCATCTCGCGCTCCGGCAGGCCGTCGCTGGTCATGGCACCCTTGAAGAGCTTGAGCGCGACCGGGCGGCCCGCCCAGCGCGCGGCATGGACGCGGCCCGAGGCCCCCTCCCCCAGCAAGGCACCCGGGGCCAGGGCCGACCACGCCGCCGCCGGGGCGGCCGGGACCAGGCCCTCGCCCTCGCAGGGATTGCCGGCCATGGCCAGCCAGGCGAGCCGGGGCAGCCCGGCCAGCCAGGGCGGCAGGGCCTCGAAGCGGTTGGCGGCGATGCGCAGCAATTCGAGCCTGCCGGCGCCGGCCAGCCCCGCCGGCAGTTGCTGCAGCCGGTTGCCGGAGAGCATGAGCTTCTGCAGCGCGGGGCGCTCCCCCAGCGCCGGCGGCAGCGCGGCGAGCTGGTTGTCGGTCAGGGTCAGCCAGCGCAGCCCGGGCGGCAGGGCCTCGGCCGGAACCTCAGCCAGGGCGCTGCCGCGGCAGCCGACCTGGCTGAGCGCCGGGCAATCGCCCAGCACCGGCGGCAGCCGGCCGAAGCGGTTGCCGGAGCCGAAGAAGACCCGCAGCCGACGGCAGCGGGCGAGACCGGGCGGCAGCGCCCCCAGCGCATTGCCGCTGAGGTCGAGCAGCTCGAGGCTCCCGGCGAGGCCGAGGATCTCGGGCGGGAATTCCCGCAGGCCGAGGCCCGCGAGGCGGAGCTCCCGGGTGCCGGCGAGGTCGCCGCGGCGCAGTGCGGCCAGGGTGGTCGCGGCGTCCGTCACCCTGCCGAAAGCCGCCCCACGAGGCCGCCGATGAAGATGCCCAGCAGCAGGTCGAGTGCCACGAAGAGCGCCGCCGTGCCGCCCGCCAGCCGCAGGGCCGACTTCGCCACGAACCATTCGAGCCAGAGCGCATAGCCCAGCGCCGCCAGCCCCAGCCCCTGGGCGATGGCGGCGGGCAGGCCGAAGGCGGCCGGCACGGTCAGGGCGATCAGCACCATGTACTGGACCACGTTCGCCCAGTTCCAGGCGGCGATGAAGCGCGGCCATTCGGCCCGGCGCCCCTGCATCTCCGCCAGCGGCAGGGAGGCGAGCGCGAAGCCCGCCCAGGCCGCCGCATAGCCGATCAGCTCGGCCGTCATGCCGCGCGCGAAGCCGGCCGCCGGCACGCCGTCGCCGGCCCAGGACAGCAGCTTCAGCGCCAGGAAGCCGGGCAGGCAGAGCGCCGCCGCCCAGAAGCTGCGGGCGACGCCGGCCGGCGTGTCCTCGATCAGCAGCAGCCCGTCCGGCTTGCCCTGGGCCAGGCGGCAGGCGCCGCGCAGCCCGGCGGCGATGATGCCGCGCGTGGTCGGCGGGGTGCCGCTCAGGCGAAGGCCTCCTCGAGCACCATGCGGTAGAGCGCCGCGAGGTCGCGCAGCTCGGCCACCGGCGCCGCCTCGTTCGCCTTGTGCATGGTGGAGCCGACGGCGCCGAGCTCCGCCACCGGGCAGAACCGCGCGATGAAGCGGGCGTCGGAGGTCCCGCCGCCGGTATCGAGCGCCGGCTCCTGCCCGGTGGCCCGCAGCACGGCGCGCTTCAGCGCGTCGACGAAGGGGCCGGGCCGGGTCAGGAAGCTCTCGCCGGAGCAGTCGACGCGCATCTCGTAGCGCGCGTCCTCGCGGCGCAGCGCGGCGTGCAGGTGCTCGGTCAGGGACGCGCTGGTGTGGAGGTCGTTGAAGCGGATGTTCAGCATCGCCCGGGCCTCGCCGGGGATGACGTTGTTCGCCGGGTTGCCGACGTCGAAGCCGGTGACCTGCAGGGTCGTCGCCTCGAAGAACTGGCTGCCCTGGTCGATCGGCGCGGCGGTCAGCCGGTGCAGCACGCGGACCAGCCGGTGGATCGGGTTGTCGGCCCGCTGCGGATAGGCGCTGTGCCCTTGCGTGCCGAACAGGGTGATCCAGGCGGTCATGCTGCCGCGGCGGCCGACCTTGACCAAGTCGCCGAGCGCGGCGCGGGAGGTCGGCTCGCCGACCAGGGCCATGTCGGGGATCTCGCCCCGCGCGGCCATCCAGTCCAGCACCTTCACCGTGCCGTCCCTGGCCGGGCCTTCCTCGTCGCCGGTGATCAGCAGGCTGATGCTGCCGGGCGGGTTCGGGTTGGCGGCGAGGTAGTCGGTCAGGCCGGCGACGAAGGCGGCGATGCCGCCCTTCATGTCGCAGGCACCGCGGCCGTACAGCACGCCGTCCCTCACCACCGCGTCGAAGGGCCCGTCCGTCCAGGCCTCGGCCGGGCCGGTCGGCACCACGTCGGTATGCCCGGCATAGCAGAAATGCGGCCCCCCGGTGCCCCGGCGGGCGTAAAGGTTGGGCGTCTCGCCGAAGGTCAGCCGGTGGCAGGTGAAGCCGAGCGCGGTCAGCGCCTGCTCCATCACGCCGAGCGCCCCGGCATCGGCCGGGGTCACGCTCGGGCAGCGGATCAGCGCCTGGGCCAGCGGCACAGGGTCGGTTGGCGTGTTGCGCATCAGTCCCGCAGCAGCTCGTTGATGCTGGTCTTGGCCCGGGTCTGCTCGTCCACCCGCTTCACGATCACCGCGCAATAGAGGCTCGGCCCCGGCGTGCCGTCCGGCAGCGGCTTGCCCGGCAGGCTGCCCGGCACCACGACGGAGTAGGAGGGAACGCGGCCCATATGGACCTGCCCTGTGGCGCGATCGATGATCTTGGTCGAGGCGCCGAGGAAGACGCCCATCGACAGCACCGCGCCGCGCTCCACCACGACGCCCTCGGCCACCTCGGACCGGGCGCCGACGAAGCAGTCGTCCTCGATCACCACCGGGTTGGCCTGCAGCGGCTCCAGCACGCCGCCGATGCCGACGCCGCCCGAGATGTGAACGTTCTTGCCGATCTGCGCGCAGGACCCGACCGTCGCCCAGGTATCCACCATGGTGTTGCGGTCGACATGGGCGCCGAGATTGACGAACGAGGGCATCAGCACCACGCCGGGCGCAATATAGGCCGAGCGCCGCACCACGGCGCCGGGCACCGCGCGGAAGCCGGCCTCCTTGAACCGGTTCGGGCCCCAGTCGGCGAATTTCAGCGGCACCTTGTCGTAGGCGCCGGTGCCCACGTCCATCGGCGCCGAATCGGTCAGCCGGAAGGACAGCAGCACCGCCTGCTTCAGCCACTGGTTCACCCGCCACTCGCCGGGCGAACCGAGCGGCTCGGCGACCCGCGCCTTGCCGGAATCGAGCGCCTCCAGCGCCGCCTCGACCACCGCGCGGTCGTCGCCGCCGGTGGCGGGGGTGAGCGTGTCGCGCCGCTCCCACAGGGCCTCGATGCGCGTCTGGAGGGTGCTGGCGTCCATGGTCGTTGTCCCGCGGCGATATCCGGCGCGCCGGAGGCCCGGCGCGGAAGCGGCGGACCATGCCGATGCCGACACGCGCCTGTCAACGCGCCCTGACCGTTCCGATAACGCGTCCTTCATCCGATGCGGCGATCCTTCCCCGCATGCCTTCCATGGACCCCACGGCAGAGCAGGCCCGCGCGCATGCCGCTTCCGCTGGCGGCGTCGCGGCCGCGCCGGAACCCGATCCCAGCCTCTGCGGGGCCCTGCTCGAATCGCGCCAACGCTGGCGGGACTTCGCCACCCTCGCCGCCGACCTCGTCTTCGAAACCGATGCCGCAGGCCGCTTCACCTTCGTCGCGCCGGAAGCCCCGCTCGGCTGGTCGGCGGAAGCCCTGCTCGACCGCCCGGGCCGCGAGTTGCTGGCGGTGCCGGAACCCGACCCTTTCCTGCTGCGCGGCGCAGCCCGCGGCCTGCGCGCCTGGCTACGCCGGGCGGACGGCGGCAGCGCCTGCCTCAGCCTCTCGCTCGTCCCGCTGCAGGATGCCGCGGGCCGCTTCGTCGGCCTGCGGGGCAGCGGCCGGGACATCACCGCTGAGGTGGCGGAGGCCGAGGCGCAGGCCGCGGCGCTGCGCCGGGCCGAGGCCCTGCAAAGCCTGATCGGTCGCGTGCGGCGCGAGGTCCTGGCGCCGCGCATGCTGACGGCGACGCTGGAGGCGCTGCAGGGCGCGCTCGGCTGCGCCGGCGCCGCGGTGGTGGAATGGCCAAGGGGCGACGGTCCCGTTGCGATCCACCAGCAGGGCGGGGACCCGGTGCCGTTGCTGGCTGGCTTCAGCCAATGCCTCGGCTGCGGCGGCCCGGCCTTCCTTGCGGGTCCGGGCGGCGAACACCTGGCGGTAGTGCCGCAGCAATCCCAGGCCACGACCCATTGCGACCAGCCGCAGGCGTTGCTGGCGTGGCGAGACGCCGGGCAGCGGGGTTTCGATGCCGACGAACGCCACATGCTGGCGGCGCTGTCCGATTTCCTCTTCGTCGTGCTGGGCAATCAGGCGCTGCAGCACCGGCTGGAAGGCCAGGCGCGGACCGATGCGCTCACCGGCCTGCTGAACCGCCGCGCCTTCCTCGAGGACCTCGGCCGCCGGCTGCGCCGCCAGGCGCAGGACCCGCTGCGGGCCGGCCGGGCGGAAGGCGCGCTGCTGTTTCTCGACCTCGACAATTTCAAGCCGATCAACGACCGGCTGGGCCATGAGGCCGGGGATGCCGCCCTGGTCGCGGTCGCCGGCCTGCTGCGCGACCTGATCCGGCCGACCGACATGGCGGCGCGGCTCGGCGGCGACGAATTCGCCCTCTGGCTCGAAGCCGCGGATGCCGAGGGTGCCGCCGGCCGTGCCGCCGCGGTCTGCGCCGCCGCCGCCCGGCTCGACCACCGGCTGGGGAAGGACACGCCGCCGATCACCTTCAGCATCGGCGGCGCCATCCGCCGGCCCGGCACGGCGGAGACGCCCGAGGCGCTGCTGGCCCGCGCCGATGCCGCCATGTACGACGCCAAGCGCGGCGGGCGGGATGCCTGGGTCCTGGCGACGCCGGACGGGCCGCCGCGGCGGCTCGCCTCGTGAAGCCGGCCCGCTCCTACGAGGCGGCGAAGCGCATCGTCGCCGAGGGCACCGAGGCCGAGCGCATCGCGCTCGCCTCCCGCCCCGATGCGGCGCCGGAGATCCTCTATTTCCTCGCCGCCGACGGCAAGCTGACGGTGCGCGCGGCGGTCGCCGCCAATGCGGCGACGCCGGCCCAGGCGGACAGCCTGCTGGCGGGCGACGGCGACCCGCGGGTGCGCGCCGTGGTCGGCCGCAAGCTGGCGCCGCGCGCGCCGGTGCTGGCCGGGGCGAAGGACCGGCTGCAGACCCTGGCCTGGAGCACGCTCTGCGGGCTGGCGGCGGATGCGGCGGTGCTGGTGCGCGCCGTCATCGCCGAGGAATTGCAGGCGATGCCGGACGCGCCGCGCGACCTGATCCTGCGCCTGGCGCGGGACGCGGCGATGGAGGTTGCCGCCCCGGTCATCCGCTTCTCCCCCCTGCTGACCGAGGACGACCTGCTGGCGCTGATCGAGGCGCCGCCGGTGCCGGAGACGGTGACCGCCGTCGCCCGCCGGCCCTGTCTCAGCGAGCGGCTGTCGGATGCGGTGGTCGCGCGGTCCGACAACGGCGCCGTCGCGGCGCTGCTGGCCAACGACAGCGCCTCGATCCGGGAGAAGACGCTCGATACGCTGATCGCGGTCGCCGCCACCCACCAGCAATGGCAGGAGACCCTGGTGCGCCGCGCCGGGCTGCCGCCGCAGGCGACGCTCGCCCTGGCCGCCGTGGTGGCCGATCACCTGCTGGAGCCGCTGGCCACCCGCACTGACCTCGACCCCACCCTGGCCCGGGTGCTGCGGGCGCGCGTCGACCTGCGGCTGGAACGCCGCGGCGGCGGCGCGCTGCCGGCGGAACTGGCCTTCGAGGAAGCCGGGCTGCGCGGCGACAGGATCACCATGATGCGGCTGCTGGCCGAGCACACCGGCGTGCCGGCGCGGGCGGTGGAGCACGCGGCGCAGCTGCGGAGCGGCAAGGCGCTGGTCAGCCTGTGCTGGAAGGCCGGCTTCCCGCCGCGCTGCGCGCTGCCGGCGCAAGGCGTGCTCGGCCAGATCGCCCCGGGCGCCGCCATCCCGCTGCCGCCCGAGGGCGACTGGCCGCTGACCGAGGCGGAGATGCGCTGGCAGATCGAGCTGCTGGCCGAGCCGGTCTGACGCGGATCGCCCGGGCGGCTCGGCCGGAACCGCTACGGCTTGATCAGCGTCCCCGCCCCGCTATCGGTGAAGAGCTCGCGCAGCACCGCATGCGGCACCCGGCCATCGAGGATGACCGCGCCCTTCACCCCGCGCTCGATCGCATAGATGCAGGTCTCGACCTTCGGGATCATGCCGGCATTGATCCATCCCTCCGAGATGCCCTGCTTGACCCGGGCCACCGTCATCTCCGGGATGAAGGCGCCGTCCGGGCCCTTCACGCCGGCCACGTCGGTCAGCACCAGCAGGCGTTCCGCCCCGAGCGCGCCGGCGATCGCGCCGGCCACCGTATCGGCGTTGATGTTGTAGGTCTGGCCGTCATGGCCGACGCCCACCGGCGCCACCACCGGCACGATGTCGGCGCCGATCATCAGCTTCAGCACCTTGGTGTCGATCGAGTCCGGCTCGCCCACGAAGCCGAGGTCGAGCACCTGCTCGAGGTTCGAGCCGGGGTCGCGCACGGTGCGGGTGACCTTGCGGGCGCGCACCAGCCCGCCATCCTTGCCGGAGATGCCGACCGCCATGGCGCCGGCGCGGGTGATCGCCTCGGCCACCTGCTTGTTGACCGGGCCGGCGAGGACCATCTCGACCACGTCGAGCATCGCCTCGTCGGTCACCCGCAGGCCCTGCACGAAGGTCGACTGCACGTTCAGCCGCTTCAGCATGGCGTTGATCTGCGGCCCGCCGCCATGCACGACGACCGGGTTGACGCCGACCTGCTCCAGCAGCGCGATGTCGCGGCCGAAGCGCAGCGCGGTCTCCTCCTCGCCCATGGCGTGGCCGCCGTACTTCACCACCACGATCTGGTCGTCGTAGCGCTTCAGGAAGGGCAGCGCGCCGGCGAGGATCTTCATCGAATCGGGCGTGGCGTCGGTCATCGGCCGGTGTTCCGGAATGCTGGCGCCCCGCTGTAGAGCAGTTTGCCGCGGGGGCAAACCACCCGGTGCGGATGCGCGCGACGGGATGGCCCGAGCGGGCGCCGACCGCCTCGCCGGTCGATCGCCGGGCGCGGCGTGCGGGCCGCAGCGCCGCGGGCGGTGCCGGCGCCGTGCTCAGCCGGCCAGCGCCGCCAGCTCCGCCCGCAGCTCCGGGATGCCTAATCCCGTCTCGGCGCTGGTGACGATGACCAGCGGGTGGCCGGCGGTATGGCTGCGGGCCAGCGTCTCGGCCTCCCGCGTCCGCTGCTCCAGCCACCAGGGCTTGGCGTCGTCGGCCTTGGTCAGCACGATCTGGAAGGCGACCGCCGCGTCGTTCAGCAGCTTCATCGCCATGCGGTCGGAGGCCTTGGTCTCGATCCGCGCATCCATCAGCAGGATGACCCGCCGCAGGGTGGGGCGGCCGCGCAGGAAGTCGAACATCAACCCCTGCCAGTCCTCCTTCACCGACTTCGACGCCTGGGCATAGCCATAGCCCGGCATGTCCACGAGGGTCAGCCGGTCCCCGAGGTTGAAGAAGTTGAGCTGCTTGGTCCGGCCCGGCGTGTTGGACACCCGGGCCAGCGCCTTTTGCCCGGTCAACGCATTGACCAGGCTGGACTTGCCGACATTGGACCGGCCGCAGAAGGCGATCTCCGGCCCGCCCACCGGCGGCAGCTGGTCGATCTTCTGCGACGCGTAGAAGAAGGTGCAGGGCTGCGCGAAGAGCACCCGGCCGGCCTCGATCAGCGCGGCGCGGTCCTCGGGCGTCCTGGCCTCGGCCAGGCCGCCCGCGGGAAGCTGCGGCGGCAGCTTCGGAAGGGTGATCACCCCTTCTTCGGCAGCGCCGTGGCGACCGGCGCCGCCGCGGGCTTGCCGACCTTCGCGTTGCGCTGGATGTACCACTGCTGCGCGATCGAGAGCAGGTTGTTCCAGGACCAGTAGATGACCAGCCCGGCCGGGAAGCTGGCCAGCATGAAGGTGAAGATGATCGGCATGTACTGGAACAGCTTGGCCTGGATCGGGTCGGGCGGCGCCGGGTTCAGCTTCTGCTGCAGGAACATGGTCACGCCCATGATCAGCGCCCAGACCGGCATGTGCAGGTAGTGCGAGAGCTGGGTCGGGTCGAAGGGCAGCAGGCCGAAGAGGTTGAACAGGTTGGTCGGGTCGGGCGCCGAGAGGTCGCGGATCCAGCCGAAGAACGGCGCGTGCCGCATCTCGATGGTGACGAACAGCACCTTGTAGAGCGCGAAGAAGACCGGGATCTGGATCAGGATCGGCAGGCAGCCCGAGGCCGGGTTGATCTTTTCCGTCCGGTACAGCGCCATCATCTCGGCCTGCGCCTTGGCCGGGTCGTCCTTGTAGCGTTCCTTGATCTCGGACATCTTTGGCCCGAGCACCTTCATCTTCCCCATCGACTTGTAGGCCTTGCTGGCCAGCGGGAAGAAGGCCGCCTTCAGCAGCAGCGTGAAGATCAGGATGGCGACGCCGAAGTTGCCGACGATCGTGAAGATCCAGTCAATCGCATAGAAGAACGGCTTGGTCAGGAAGTAGAACCAGCCGAAGTCGATCGCCTTGTCGAAATCCGGGATGCCCAGCCGGTCGCGGTAGCTGTCGAGCAGCCGCACCTCCTTGGCGCCGGCAAAGAGTCGCAGGGCCTGGCCGGCGCCGGTCGTATTGGGCGCGACGGTCGCCGGCTGGGGCTGGGCGAAATCGACCTGCCAGCGGTCCTGGCCGCCTTCCGGAATCGCCCGGTAGGTCGCCCGGAAGCGCGCCGCCTGGTCCACCGGGGACAGCGTCGCCAGCCAGTACTTGTCGGTGAAGCCGGCCCAGCCGCCGGCCGCCTCCTGCTCGAAGGCCACGCCGGCGCGCTTGGCGCCCTCGGTCTTGGCGTTCGAATAGGTTTCCTCCCGCAGCCGGCCGTCGAGCACGCCGACGAAGCCTTCGTGCAGGATGTAGAAGCCCTGCGTCGGCGGGGTGTGCTCGCGGCGGATGCGGGCCCAGGGCAGCAGCTGCACCGGGTCCGGCCCGGTGTTCTTCACCCGCTGCTCGGCGGTGACCATGTAGTTCTCGTCGAGCGCGAGGCCGATCTCGAAGACCTGGCCCTGGCCGTTGTCCCAGCGCAGCGTCACCGGCTTGCCGGGGGCGAGCTCGGCGCCGTCGGCGGTCCAGTCGGTGTCGTTGCCGGGGACCGGGGTGCGGCCATCCGCCGCGGTCCAGCCCCATTGCCCGTAATAGGGCGCGGCGCCTTCCCGCGGCGCCAGCACGCGGACCAGCGGTGAGGTCCGGTCGACCGTCTCGTGGTAGTCCTTCAGCACCACGTCATCCAGCCGCGCGCCGCGCAGGCTGAGCGAGCCATGCACGCGCGGGCCGTCGATCGGAAGCCGGGCGCCGGGAGCGCGCGGCGCGCCGGCGGCGGGCGCCGCATCGGTCGGCGCGCCGAGCGGGCCGACGGGCCCCGGGTTGGGGCCCGGCTTGGGGGCGGCCTGCTGCACCTGGGCCGCCTGCTGCTGCGCCGCGAGCTCGGCCCGCTGCGCCTCGCGCGCCGGGCGGTTCAGCAGGTCGAAGGTGAGCAGGATGCCGATCGAGATGGCGATCGCCGCAAGAAGGCGCTTCTGGTCCATGGAGCTGGGTCAGCCTTTCGGGACGGGCTGGAATTGGCCGGCTTCCCGCGCGGGGACAGGGTCCACGCCGCCGGGATGCCAGGGGTTGCAGCGCAGGATACGGCGGCCAGCGAGCCAGGTGCCGCGCAGGGCGCCGTGGGTCTCCAGCACCTCGAGCGCATAATGGCTGCAGCTGGGGTGGAAACGGCAATGTGCCCCGATGAAGGGGCGCAACGTCCACTGGTAGGCGATGACGGCGCCGCGCAGGGCCTGGGCGGCCGCGCTCATGACGCCGGCTCCGGCGCCCCGCCCGGGTCCGGTACGCCGGCCTGGCGCAGCGCGCCGCGCAGGTCGCCGAGCAGCTTCTGCCAGTCCCGCGCGCCGGTGGCGTCGCGGGCGACCAGCACCAGGTCCCAGCCTGCCGGCGGGGCCACGCCCAGCGTCAGGCGCGCCGCTTCTCGCAGCCGGCGCTTGGCGCGGTTGCGGGCAACGGCGTTGCCGATCTTCTTGGTCGCGGTGAAGCCGAGCCGAAGCCCGCCTTCCGGTTGCGGCATGGCCTGGAGAACCAGGCCCGGGCGCGCGGCCTTGCGGCCCCGGCTGGCGACCTTGAGGAATTCGCCGCGCCGGGTCAGCCGAGGCAGGCGTCCCGGCATGGCAAGCCCCGTCCCGCCCGGTTCAGGCGCTGAGCTTGGCGCGGCCCTTGGAGCGGCGGTTGGCCAGGACCTTGCGGCCGCCCACCGTCGACATCCGGTGCCGGAACCCGTGCCGGCGCTTCCGGACGAGCTTGGAGGGCTGGTAGGTACGCTTCACGGGTGTGGTCTCCGTCAGGATGGGCGTCGGCGCGGCGCCCCCTGGGGTCAGGAGACGCGCTGCAACGACGGCCGGCGGCCCTTCCGTGCGGGCCCCGGCGAAGGGGCGCACCTATAGGGAGGCCGCGGCCCCTTCGTCAATCGTGGTCTGCCTCCCCTGGCCCCCCGCTGGCGCGATCGGCGCCGCTGGCGTAGGGCGGGCGTACGCTGCGACGAGGCCAAGCACCCCGATGCCCGACGATACGACAGCAAGGCCGGGCTGGACCCGGCTCTGGCCGCTGGCGCTGATCCTCGGCGCGCTGGTCCTGGCCTATGCGCTCGGCCTGCAGCGCAGCCTGTCCTTCGATGCGCTGGCGGCGCACCGGGCGGCCCTGACGGGCTTCGTTGCCGCGCATCCGGCCGCCGCGCCGCTGCTCTATGTCCTGGCCTATGTCGCGGTGGTCGCCTTCTCGCTGCCCGGCGGTGCCGTGATGACGCTGGCCGGCGGCTTCCTCTTCGGCCCCTGGCTCGGCGCCGCGGCGGCGGTGGTGGGCGCCACGCTCGGCGCCTGCGCGCTGTTCCTCGCGGCCCGCTACGCCCTGGCCGAGACGCTGGCGCGCCGCGCCGGGCCGCTGCTGGGCAAGCTGCGGGCGGGGCTGCAGCGGGACGGGTTCTGGTACCTCCTCTCGCTCCGGCTGCTGCCGGTGGTGCCCTTCTGGCTGCTCAACTTGGCGCCGGCCCTGGCCGGGATGCGGCTGCTGCCCTATGCGGCGGCGACCTTCCTCGGGATCATCCCCGGCACCGCGGTCTTCGCCGGGATCGGCGCCGGCCTGGGCCAGGTCTTCGATGCCGGGGGACGCCCGGACCTTTCCATCATCTTCTCGCCGGGCATCCTGCTGCCGCTGCTCGGCCTGGCCGCGTTGTCGCTGGCCGGGGCCTGGTGGCGCGGCCGGTCGCGGCGCATGAACGGGGAATAGCGGGATGCCTGACTTCGACGTGGTGGTGATCGGCGCCGGGGCCGCCGGCCTTTCGGTCGCCGCCATCGGCGCCGGCCTCGGCCTGAAGGTCGCGCTGGTCGAGCGCGGCAGGATGGGCGGCGACTGCCTGAATTATGGCTGCGTGCCCTCGAAGGCGATGCTGGCGGCGGGACACGCGGCGGCCGAGGCCCGCGCCGCCGGCCGCTTCGGCATCCGCCTTGCCCCGCCCGAGATCGATTGGGCCGGGGTCCGCGCGCATGTCCAGGGCGCCATCGCCCGCATCGCGCCCAACGACAGCGCGGCGCGCTACCGCGGCATGGGGGTCGAGGTGATCGAGGCCTCGGCCCATTTCACCGCGCCCGACGAGATCGAGGCCGGCGGCCGTCGCCTGACCTTCCGCCGCGCGGTCATCGCCGCCGGCAGCAGCGCCGTCATCCCCGACCTGCCGGGGCTCGACGGCGTGCCCTGGCTGACCAACGAGACGCTCTTCGACCTCGAGGAGCCGCCCGGCCACCTGCTGATCCTCGGCGGCGGGCCGATCGGCGTCGAGATGGCGCAGGCGCATGCCAGGCTCGGCTGCCTGGTGACGGTGATCGAATCCGCCCCCCGCATCCTGGCGCGGGAGGATGACGAACTGGCCGAGGGCGTCCGCGCCGCCCTGCTGGCGGATGGCGTGACCCTGGCGGAGGGCCAGCCGGTGGCGCGCCTGGAACAGCTCGAGCCCGACAGCCCGGCCGCGACCGCCGGCGTGGTCGCGGTGCTGGCCGACGGCAAGCGGATCGCCGGCACCCACCTGCTGCTGGCGGTCGGCCGGGCGCCGCGGCTGGCCGGGCTCGACCTCGTGGCCGGCGGGGTCGAGGCCGGGCCGAAGGGCGTGCGGACCCGGGCCGACCTGCGATCCGTCTCCAACAGGCGGGTCTGGGCGGTGGGCGACATCGCCGACCCCGAGGGAATCGGCCCGCGCGCCTTCACCCATGTCGCGGGCCAGCATGCCGGCATCGTGGTGCGGTCGATGCTGTTCCGCCTGCCCGGGACGAAGGTGGACTACGCCGCCCTGCCCCGCGTCACCTATACCGACCCGGAGCTCGCCCAGGTCGGGCTGACCGAGGCCGAGGCGCGCGCCGCCGGCCACGACGACCTCCGCATCCACCGCTGGCCGCTGTCGGAGAACGACCGCGCCATCGCCGAGGGCCGGCCGGAGGGGCTGGTGAAGCTGGTGGTCACCGCGAAGGGCCGGCTGCTCGGCGCCGGCCTCCTGGCACCGCGGGCGGGCGAGATGGCCGGCCTCTACGGGCTGATGATCGGCCGCCGCCTGCCGCTCTCGGCGCTGGCCGGCATGGTGCTGCCCTATCCGACGCTGTCCGAGGGCGGCAAGCGCGCGGCGGGAGAATTCTACACCCCGAAGTTATTATCTTCCTTCACGAAACGTCTTCTCGGCTTGCTCAAACGGCTGCCCTGAGCGTTCATGCCGCAACTGCGAAGGAGCCGACCACCCATGGACAAGATCCTCACCGGCCGCACCGCCCTGGTGACCGGCAGCACCAGCGGGATCGGCCTCGGCATTGCCCAGCTCTATGCCGAAGCCGGCGCCCGCGTGATGCTGAACGGCTTCGGCAAGCCGGAGGAGATCGCCAAGGCCCGCGCCGAAGTGGGCGCCGCCATGGGCGTGGCCGAGGCGCCCTATTCCGCCGCCGACCTGTCGAAGCCCGATGCGGTCAAGCAGATGATCGCCGAGGCCGAGGCCACCCTCGGCTCGCTCGACATCCTGGTGAACAATGCCGGGATCCAGTTCGTCGCGCCGATCGAGGAGTTCCCCGACGCGAAGTTCGAGGCGATCATGGCGATCAACTTCGCCTCCAACTGGTATGCCATCAAGGCGGCGCTGCCGGGCATGAAGCGGCGCAACTGGGGCCGGATCATCAACATCGCCTCGGCGCACGGGCTGATCGCCTCGCCGGAGAAGTCGGCCTATGTCTCGGCCAAGCACGCGGTCGTCGGCCTGACCAAGACGGTGGCGATCGAGGTCGCGCAGACGCCGATCACCTGCAACGCCATCTGCCCCGGCTTCGTCCGCACCCCGCTGGCCGAGGCGCAGCTGCCGGCCCTGGCCAAGCAGTTCGGCGTCTCCGAGGAGGTGGCGCTGAAGGAGCACCTGCTGGCGCACCAGCCCTCCAAGCGCTGGATCGAGGTCGATGAGGTGGCGCAGATGGCGCTCTATCTCTGCGGCCCGGGCAGCGGCGGCGTGACCGGCGCGGCGCTGTCGATTGACGGGGGCTGGCTGGCGAACTGATGGCGAAGGAACAGGGCGGCGGGCCGGGAGAGTCCCCCGCCGCGCAACCCGGTGCGGTGCCGACCGGCGATCTGCGGGCCGAGGGACCGCTGCCGGAGGCGCTGATCCCCGCGCCAGCCGACGGCCCGGGCGTCGCAGCCGCGCCGCTGCCGCAGCCCGCGGTGGCGAAGCCGGTGGCGACCAAGCGGCTGAACCTGGCGCTGCAAGGGGGCGGCACGCATGGCGCCTTCACCTGGGGCGCGCTCGACCGGCTGCTGGAGGACGAGCGGATCGTCTTCGACGGCGTCTCCGGGACGTCCGCCGGCGGCATCAACGCGGCGATCTTCGTCCAGGGCCTGGCCGAGGGCGGCCGCGAGGGCGCCAAGAAGGCGCTCGACCGGATGTGGCGCGACGTGGCCGGGCGGCTGGCGATGAGCCCCTTGCAGAACACGCCGCTCGAGAAGGCGCTGTGGGGCTACGACCTGACCCATTCGATCGCCTACCAGACCTTCGAGACGCTGACCCGCGTCGTCTCGCCCTACCAGATCAATCCCTTCATGGCGGAGTTCAACCCGCTGCGGCAGGTGATCGCCGACAACCTGGACGAGGCGCGGCTGAAGCGAGACCCGAAGGCGATCCGGCTCTTCATCAGCGCGACAAATGTCCGGACGGGCAAGCCGCGGGTCTTCTCGCGCACCGAGGTGACGACCGACGTCATCCTCGCCTCGGCATGCCTGCCGAACGTGTTCCGCGCGGTGGAGATCGACGGCGAGGCCTACTGGGACGGCGGCTATCTCGGCAACCCGGCGATCTGGCCGCTCTATTATGAACGGGGGGCGCCCGACATCCTGCTGGTGCAGATCAATGCCATCATGCGGAACGAGCTGCCGACCACGCCGTCCGACATCATGAACCGGCTGAACGAGATCAGCTTCAATGCCTCGCTCATGGCGGAGATGCGGGCCATCGACTTCGTCCAAAGGCTGCTGGACTCCGGGCGGCTGGAGCAGCCGCGCTACCGCCGCATCTTCCTGCATTGCGTCGAGGACGAGGAGCGGATGCGGAAGTTCAAGCTCTCCACCAAGCTGAACGGCGACTGGGAATTCCTGCAGACCATCCGCCACTACGGCTGGGAAGCCGCGGACAAGTTCCTCCGCGAGCACTTCGACACGATCGGGCGGGAGAGCACGCTGGATATCCAGCGGTATCTTTGAAAAAGTCAGGAAGTTTGGGGAGGGAAAAGCATTCCCTCCCCAAATCCCACCCTTCCTTTCTGTGGGTTGGCACTCGCCGCGCGGCGAGTGCCAACCCACAAAAATGAAGGAGGGTCCAGGGAGGATACGTCCTCCCTGGCCTCGCGCCGCCAACCGCCAGCGCTCCGCCGCGTTGCCCCCCAGCAATGGAGGGCGGCGATGCTGGTCTATGGCGACAGGCAGCACACCGCCGACCCGCGCGCGCTGCATGCCGCGATCGCGGCACGGCTGGCGAGGGCCGCCACCCTGCCGCCGGGCCTCGAGCGCCATGCCGTCCTGGCCGCCGCGCTGATCGAGGCCGGCGAATTGGCCCAGGGCATCGCCGATGCCGACTACGCCGCGCGCGGGCTGGACGAGCTCTCCCTGGCGCAGGACTGGGCGATGGCGCTGCTGCTGGGCTGCGCCGGGGGCCTGCACCGGTCCTGGCACGATGGCGCCGTCGCCGTGCCGGAGGCCGGCCAGTGCCTTCTGCGGCTGCCGGAGCGCATCGACACCCGGCTCGCCGAGGGCTTCGCCTTCTACGCCCTTTATCCCGAGACCTATGCGCTGGCCGCGGAGGCCTCGGGCCTGCCCGCCGCCACGCGGGTGATCGGGCTGCGCAGCATCGGCGCGCCGCTCGCCGCCATGGTCGCGACGGGGCTCGGCAGCCGGAACCCGGCGACGCTGCGGCCGGCCGGGCATCCCTTCCGGCGGGAGATCGCGGTGGGGCCCGGCCTCGCCTCGAGTCTCACGCCCGGCGCGCCGGTGGCGGTGGTGGACGAGGGGCCGGGGCTTTCCGGCAGTTCCTTCGGCGCGGCGGCCGACTGGCTGGCCGCGCGCGGCCACCCGCGTGGTGCCATCGCGCTCTTCCCGAGCCATGCCTGGCCGCCCGGCCCGATGGCCAGCCCGGACCACCGCGCCCGCTGGGACGGCATGGCCCGCCACGTCTGCAGCTTCGAGGCCGCGGTGCTGCCGCGCCTGGCCGGCTGGGTCGCCGACCTCACCGGCGCCGCCGAGGCGCCGCCCGAGGATATCGGCGGCGGCGCCTGGCGGCGCGGCCCTGCCGAGGCCTGGCCGCCCGCGCACCCGATGCAGGAGCGGCGGAAGTACCTGCTCGCCGCAGGCGGCCGCACCTGGCTGCTGAAGTTCATCGGCCTCGGCGCCGAGGGCGAGCGGAAGGCGGACCGCGCGGCGCGGCTGGCCGCCGCCGGCTTCGCCCCGCCGGTGGCCGGCCTGCGGCACGGCTTCCTGGTGCAGCCCTGGCTGGAGGAGGCCCGGCCGCTCGACCCGGCGGCGATCCCCCGCGAGGTGCTGGCCGCGCAAGTCGCCGCCTATCTCCGCTTCCGCGCCCGCGCCTTTCCGGCCGGGCCCGGCCGCGGCGCCGGCCTGGACGCGCTGCACGCCATGGCCCGCCACAACGCGGCGGAAACACTGGGCGAGGCCGCCGCGGCCCGGCTCGACCGCTGGAGCCCCCGCGACCTCGCCAGGCTCGCCGCCCTCGCCCGGCCGGTCGAGACCGACAACCGCATGCAGACCTGGGAGTGGCTGGCGCTGCCGGACGGGCGGCTGCTGAAGGCGGATGCGGTGGACCACCATGCCGCGCACGACCTCATCGGCTGCCAGGACATCGCCTGGGACGTCGCCGGCGCGATGGTGGAGCTGGACCTCGACCCGGTGCTGCCGGTCGATCCGGACCTGCTTGGCCTGCTGCTGCCCTGCTACTGTGCGTTCCAGCTCGGCGCCTGGACCATGGCGCAGGAGGCCGCGCCCGATGCGGCGGAGGGCGCGCGGCTGCGCCGGACGGCGGGCCGCTATGCCGCGCGGCTGCGGGCGGCGCTCGGCGCGTGATCCTGCTGCGGCATGGCCAGAGCGCCTTCAACCTGCATTTCGGCGCGACGGGCCGGGATCCCGGCATCCCCGACGCGCCGCTCACCCCGCTCGGCCATGCCCAGGCCGAGGCCGCCGCGGCGGCGCTGGCCGGCGCGTCGATCCACCGCATCCTCAGCTCCCCCTATACCCGCGCCCTGCAGACCGCGGCGCCGATCGCCCGCCGGCTCGGCCTGCCGGTCACCGTCACGCCCGGCATCCGCGAACGGTACTCCGCCAGCTGCGACATCGGCATGCCGCGGCTGCAGCTCGCGCTGGCCTGGCCGGCGCTGGACTTCTCCGCCGTCGATGAGGTGTGGTGGCCGGCCATCGAGGAGCCGCACGGGCAGTTCGAGGCCCGGGTGGCGCTGTTCCGCGCCGAGGCCGCGGCATGGCCGGACCGGGACGGGATGCTCGTGGTCAGCCATTGGGGGTTCATCCGCGCCCTGACCGGCCGCGATGTCGGCAATGGCGAGTGGGTCCGGCTGCCGCCAGCGCCGGGCTGAGCCCCTACGCCGTTGCCGGAGGGTTGGTGGTTGCCGGAGTTCGGGCGCGGCCTGAATCGTCGAAGCTTCGGCTTGCCCCCGGGTGAGAGGACGGCACGGCACGGCACTGAGGACCCTTCCGGCCGCCGACGCGCTGGCCATCGCCGCTTCGCCCAGGGCGCCGCGCCGGCCCGGCCGAGTGCGGCCCAGGCGGCGCAGCAGGAGCGGGCGACGACCTGCAAACGCCGAGGCCGGCACCTGCCAACTGGCTGGCGACCTGCGGAAGGCGTTCATGAACGCCTGCCCCGCCGGCACCAGGCCGGCCGCGGCCCCAGCGGCGGCGCGGCGCTGAAGCGCCACAAATCACTCCTGCGCCGGGCCGAATTCCGCATCCCGGTGCACATGCACCGACAGCAGCAGCCCAAAGCCCAGCATCGTCGTCAGCATGGCCGAGCCGCCATGCGAGATCAGCGGCAGCGGCACGCCGCCCACCGGGATGCTGCCCGTCACCATGGCGATGTTGACGAAGACATAGAGGAAGACGTTGGTCCCGAGCCCGACCGCCAGCAGCCGGCCGAACTGGTGCCGGCAGCGGAAGGCGACGAGGTAGCAGAACAGCACCACGAGGCAGAGCAGCCCGAGCGTGCCGAGCGCGCCGACCAGGCCGAATTCCTCGGCAATCATGGTGAAGATGAAGTCGGTCTGCTTCTCCGGCAGGAAGTTCAGGTGGCCCTGCGTCCCCTGCAGGAAGCCCTTGCCCCAGATCCCGCCCGAGCCGAGGGCGATCTTCGACTGGATGATGTTGTAGCCGGCGCCGAGCGGGTCGCTTTCGGGGTCGAGGAAGGTGGTGATCCGCGCCTTCTGGTAATCGCGCAGGTGGTCGTAGGCGATCGGCGCGGCGGTGCCGACGGCGGCCAGGATCAGCGCGAATTTCCACAGGCGCACCCCGGCGGCGAAGAAGATGGCGCCGCCGATCATCGCGGTGATCAGCCCGGTGCCGAGGTTCGGCTGCTTCAGGATCAGCCCCACGGGGATCAGCACCATGATCGCCGGCGGGACCAGGAAGAACAGGTTGCCGACGCGCTCCCAGCTTGCCCGCCGGAACCAGGCGGCGAGGCCGAGCGCCAGCATGATCTTCATCAGCTCCGAGGGCTGCAGCTGCAGCGGGCCGATGTCGATCCAGCGCTGCGCCCCCTTGCCGACATTGCCGTGCAGCAGCACCAGCACCAGCAGCCCGACGCCGAGCGCGTAGCCGACCCAGGCCAGCCGCGCGACCACCCGGATATCGACGACCGCGATCGACAGCATCAATACCAGGCCGAAGCCGAAGCGCAGCGCATGCTTCGCCGCATAGGCCTCCGGCCCGTTGCCCGCGGAATAGAGCGCGACATAGCCGACCGCCGCCACCGCGCTCAGCAGCAGGACGAAGAGCCAGGGGATGCGCCAGAGCTTCTCCAGCAGCCCGTCGCCGCGGTCGCGGGTCAGCAGCCGCCGCTCGAAGCGGGCCGTGCCGCTCATCGCGACGCCTCCGGCCGGCCGGCCTGCGCCACCCGCGGGCCGGGCGCCACGGCGGGGACGGGCGGGGTGCGGAACCGGTTGAAGACCTCGATGAGCGCGTCGCGCGCCAGCGGCGCCGCGGCGCCCGAGCCGCTCATGCCGTGCTCGACCACCACGCTCACGGCATAGAGCGGGTTGTCATAGGGGGCGAAGGCGACGAAGAGCGCATGCGGCCGCCATTCGCGCGGCTGGTTCTCCGCCTTGAAGCCGCGCTCGCGCTGTTCCCGGCTGACGCGGCGGACCTGCACCGAGCCGGTCTTGCCGGCCATGACGCCGAGTCCGCCGGGCAACCGAGCGCCGAGCGCAGTGCCCCCGGGCTCGTTCACCACCGCCCACATGCCCTCCCGCATCAGCCGCAGGTCGCGCTCGGGGATGCCGAGGCTCGGCCAGTCCTCCGCCCGGCCGCCGCGCACCGGCCTCGCCCCGATGCTGCGCGTCAGGTGCGGCTGCACCGCCCGCCCGGTCGCCAGCCGCGCCGCCATGGTGGCGAGGCTGAGCGGCGTCAGCTGGTAGAAGCCCTGGCCGATGCCATGGACGATGGTGTCGCCGAGATTCCAGGGCTTGCCCTGCGCTTGCCGCCAGGCCCGCGTCGGCACCAGCCCCCGCTTGGTCCCCGGCAGCTCGATCTCGAGATCGACGCCCAATCCGAAGCGGTTGGCCATGGCGGCGATGCGGTCGATCCCGGCGCGCTTGGCGATCTCGTAGAAATAGACGTCGCAGGAATGCTTGATGGCGTTCCGCATGTCGAGGCCGCCATGCCCCTGCTTCCGCCAGCAATGGAAGCGGGTGTCGCCGAGGTCGAGATGGCCGGGGCAGAAGACCCGGTCGCCCGGCGTCACCACCTTCGCCTCCAGCCCGGCCAGCGCCACGATCATCTTGAAGGTCGAGCCCGGGGCATAGAGCCCGTTGGTCGCCTTGTTGATCAGCGGCGTCGCCCGGTTGCGGGTCCATTCCCGCCACTGCGCGGCGGAGACGCCGGCATTGAAGACGTCGGGGTCGAAGGAGGGCTGCGAGGCCATGGCCAGCACCTCGCCGCTTCTGGCATCCAGCACGACGATGCTGGTGCCCTCCTCGATCCTGCCGCGCAGCGCCTTCTGCAGCTCGGCATCGACCGAGACCTGCACGTCCTGGCCCGGCAGGCCCTCCCGCCGGTCGAGCTCGCGGATCACCCGGCCGACCGCGTTCACCTCGAGCTGCACCGCCCCGGCGCGGCCGCGCAGCGGCTGTTCGTGATGCTTCTCGATCCCGGCCCGGCCGACCCGGATGCCGGGGAGCTCGAGCAGCGGGTCGCCGTCCATGTCGCGCTCGGCCGGCGGGGCGACGTAGCCGACGACATGCGAGAGGTGCTCGCCTTCCGGATAGAGCCGGGTGGTGCCGACATCGATGACGATGCCGGGCAGGTCGGGCGCGTTCACCTCGATCCGCGCCATCTCCTCCCAGGCCAGGAAGTCGCGCACGGTGACCGGCACGAAGCGGCGCCGGCGGCGCACCTCGCGCTCGATCCGCGCGCGCTCGTGGTCCAGCAGGGGGACGATGCGGGAGAAGGTCTCGAGCGTGGCGCCGACATCCTGGGTCTGCTCGGCGACCAGCAGGGCGCGCCAGTTCAGCCGGTTGCCGGCGATGACCCGGCCGTTGCGGTCGAGCACCTGGCCGCGCGGCGGCGGCAGCAGCCGGGCGGAGAGCCGGTTCTCCTCCGCCAGCGTCCGGTAGCGCTCGCCTTCCTCGGACTGCAGCCGGTACAGCCGGCTGCCGAGGAAGCCGAACAGCGCCAGCTGGCCGATGCCGAGCGCCAGCGCGCGGCGGGTGAAGACGCCGCGGCGCTCCGCCTCCTCCCGCCGAACGCCCTTGCCGAGGCTGCTCATGGCGCCGCCTCCGCCCGCATCATGGTCTCGTGCACCCGGGTCAGCAGCCAGGCCAGCAGGGGATAGAGGCCGGCGGTCAGCAGGGCTTGCCAGGCGCCGGGCGGGACCGGCAGGACCTGCCAGGCCAGCAGCGCCTGCAGCGCGCCGCCCAGCGCCGCGGCGCCGGCGGTGAAGCCGCAGAAGGTCACCCAGACCAGCAGGAAGGACTGCTTCACCAGCAGGCGCCGCCAGCGCACCGCCAGCCCATGCACCACCAGCAGCACCAGCACCCCGGCGCCGAGCGGCGCCGCGGTGAGCAGGTCCTGCAGCAGCCCGAGGGCGAAGACCACCGGCGGCGGCAGCGCGGCGGGGCGGAAGACCGACCAGAAGAAGACGCAGGGCAGCGCCACCGCCGGCACCAGGCCGGGCACCCCGACCGGGACCGCGGCCAGCATCAGCAGCAGCGCGGTCAACCCGCCGGGCAGGACGGCACGCGCCAGCGCGTCGATCTGCCGCAGCAGGCCGTAGGCCGGGGCGGGCCGACCCTTCATGGCCGGCTACCGCTTCGCCCGCGGCTCGGGCCGCGCCACCGCCTCGGGCGGCAGGATCCCGCCCAGCCCGTAGTCGAAGAGCCGCAGCACATCCAGCCGGTCCAGCCGGGCAAAGAGCTCGATCTCGGCCGCGCCGGAGGCGGTCCAGCGCACCACGCCGACGGGCAGGCCGGCGGGGAAGGCATTCGCCTCGGCGCTGGTGACCACGCGGTCGCCCTCCTGCGGCCGGTTGCCGGCCGGCCAGTACTGCAGCCGCGGCCGGGCGCCGTTGGTGCCGACCATCATGGCCCTGGCCCGGCTGCCTTCCAGTGCCACCGGGATGCGGCTGTTGATGTCGGTCGCCAGCACGACGCGGGCGGAGCGCGCGCCGACCTCGGTCACCCGGCCCGCCAGGCCGCGCTCGTCGAGCGCCACCTGGCCCTTGCGGACGGCGTGGTTGGGCCCGGCGGCCAGCAGCACGGCGCGGGCATAGGTGCCGCCGCCGTCGGCGACGACCCGGGCGGTGGTGAAGCCGGGCGCCGCGTCCGGCAGGTAGGCGAGCTGGCGGCGCAGCATGGCGTTCTCCGCCTCCAGCGCCAGGGCCGCGGCCTGCCAGCGGTGCAGCCGGGCATTCTCCTCGCGCAGCCGGGCATTCTCGGCCCGCATGTCGAGCAGCGTCCCGGCCTCCCGCGCCGCGTCGCGTAGCGCGCCCACCGGCTCCCGCAGGGCGGCCCAGATCGGCGTCAGCGCATCGGCCAGGACCATGCGGGCGCGCTCCGCCAGCAGGGCATCCGCCTTGCCGAGGAGCATGGTGCCGAACGCCAGGGCGATCAGCAGCGGAAGGGACAGCCGCGACAGGGCCTGTCGCAGCGGGACGCTCAGTCGGATCACGCGGGCTCCGGGAACCTCAGCGGGCGGGCCTCACCTCACAGGTCATCAATACATGGAAGTCAGCACCTGGCGTAGCCGCTTCATCTCTTCGAGAGCGCGTCCTGTGCCGAGTGCCACGCAGGACAGCGCTTCCTCGGCCACCACCACGGGCAGGCCGGTCGCGGCGCGCAGCACCTCGTCCAGCCGGTGCAGCAGGGCGCCGCCGCCGGTCAGCACGATGCCCTTGTCGACGATGTCGGCGGCGAGCTCGGGCGGGGTGTTCTCGAGCGCGACCTTCACCGCCTCGACGATGGCGCTGACCGGCTCGGCCAGGCTCTCGGCGATCTGCCGCTGGCTGACCACCACCTCGCGCGGCACGCCGTGCATCAGGTCGCGGCCCTTCACCTCGATCACCGGCCCCTCCTCGCCGTCGTCCGGCACGGCCGCGGCGCCGACCGCCATCTTGATCCGCTCGGCGCTGCTCTCGCCGATCAGCAGATTGAACTGCCGCCGGATGTAGCTGATGATCGCCTCGTCCATCTTGTCGCCGCCCACCCGGACGCTGCGGGCATAGACGATGCCGCCGAGCGAGATGACCGCAACCTCGGTCGTGCCGCCGCCGATATCCACCACCATCGAGCCCGAGGGCTCGGTCACCGGCAGGCCCGCCCCGATCGCCGCCGCCATCGGCTCCTCGATCAGCAGCACCTTGCGGGCGCCCGCCGATTCGGCGCTTTCCTGGATGGCGCGGCGCTCCACCGCCGTGCTGCCGGAGGGCACGCAGACGATGATCATCGGCGAGGCGAAGCTGCGGCGGTTGTGCACCTTGCGGATGAAATGCTTGATCATCTCCTCCGCCACCTCGAAATCGGCGATCACGCCGTCCCGCAGCGGCCGGATGGCGGCGATGTTGCCCGGGGTGCGGCCGAGCATCTGCTTGGCTTCCTCGCCCACCGCCAGCACCTGCTTGCGGCCGCGATGGTCGGCGATGGCGACCACCGAAGGCTCGTTCAGCACGATGCCCCGACCCTTCACGTAGACCAGCGTGTTCGCGGTCCCGAGGTCGATGGCCATGTCGGCCGAGAGGAAGCCGAACAGGCGAGAGAACATGCGAAGGAAACCTTCTGGTCGGAGGTCGTGACCCGGGGCGCCGAATCCTCGGCTCCGGGGCGGCAGCGGAGGCGCGCCCCGGGCCCGCGTTCACGATCGCGGGGGGTCCGGCTGCGGCCGTGGCTTACCCGCCGGCCGCCCGGCGCTCAAGCTTTCTGTCCGCGTCTTCACCGAATCCGCCGCGAGCGCACGCCGGCGTGGCCGGTCGGCAGCGCAACCACAGCCCAGCGAGCGGCGTTTCCTTATCCCAACGACTCATGGAAGAAGGAGACGGCAGATGCGGAAAATCGTCCTCGGACTGGTGACCCTCGGCGCGCTCGGGCTCGGCGGCTGCGGCTATTCGACCGGCGACCGGGCGGTCTCCGGCGGCCTGCTCGGCGCCGGCGCCGGGGCGGGAATCGGCGCGCTGACCGGCGGCAGCGCCGGCACCGGCGCGCTGATCGGCGGCGCCGCGGGCGCGGCGGGCGGCGCGCTGACCAGCGGCCGGGACGTCAACCTCGGCCGGCCGGCCTGGCGCTGACCGCCTTGCGAGGGGACGCGGCCGCGGCGCGCCCCCTCGCCGTCCGCGTCAGTCCAGCAGCGAGGCCAAGGTGCTGAGCACCAGGTTGGCGACCGGCAGCGGCAGGCCGGAGCCGAAGCAGCGGATCGTCAACCCACAGGCCGCCCGGAGGGAGGCGCCCCGGGCAGCGACCGCCACGGGCCATGGCCCTGGATGCCGATCGAAGCCGCGGCGAGCACGGCGCTGGCCACCCACCAGGGGTTTCAGGGCCCCTCGTCGAGCTCGAAGACGATAAAGCGGACATGGACCGGGGAGGAGGTGCGCGGCACGGCGATGCCGGTCACCACGGCCCGGCGGTAGCCAACCGGCAGCGGCGCATCGCGCCACGGCTCGGCACCTATGCGCAAGGTGGTCCGGGTCCGGTGATGCGGCACGGCGGGAGTTGCCGCGCCGCCGGGCCAAACCCGCGACGGACTGGGCGACAGCGGCAATGCACCAACTCCCGGGCGGTCCGGCGCCGCTTCCGCTGGCCCGGTCAGCCGCGTGCCCCGCGCAGCAGCCGCCGCAGGCCGCCCTGCCCCGCCATGTCGCGCGCTCCCTCCGGCTGCCGCCGGTCCCGCCGCCGCCGCGCCGTCAGCTTCGCCCCGTCCGCCCCGCGCACCAGGCTCAGGGTCCGGTCGTGATAGACGTCGAGCCCCGGCCGGTGGCCGATCGAGACCAGCGCGGTGCCCTCCAGCTCCTCCCGGAACAGCCGCATCATGGTGTCCTGGTTCTCCTCGTCGAGCGCCGCCGTCGCCTCGTCGAGGAAGACCCAGCGGGGACGGTGCAGCAGCAGCCGGGCAAAGGCCAGCCGCTGCTGCTCGCCGAGCGAGAGGATGCGGTCCCACCGCTCGGTCTCCGCCAGCCGGGGAACCAGGTGTTTCAGCCCGCAACGTGTCAAAGCCGCCGCCTGCGCCTCGGCCGGGAAGCGGTCGGCCGGCTGCGGATAGGCAAGCGCGCCGGCGAGCGTCCCGAGCGGGAGGTAGGGCCGCTGCGGCATGAAGGACATCGCCTCGCGCGGCGGGATGCGGATCTCCCCGCCGCCCCAGGGCCAGAGGCCGGCGATGGCGCGGAACAGGGTGGATTTGCCGGTGCCGCTCTCGCCCACGATCAGCACGCGCTCGCCGGCGGCGATCTCGGCATTGGCCTCGGCGATCAGGCTGCTGCCGTCGGATTGCGCGATCTGCAGGTCGCGGAAGGCCAGCACCTCCCGCCCGTCGGGCTCGGCGCCCTCCTCGATGCGGATGCCCTCCCCGGCCTCGGTCAGCAGCTCGGCCTCCAGCGTGTCCTCCAGCTCCGCCACCCGCTCGACATGGCTGCGCCAGTCGGCGATGCGGGGGAAATTGTCGACGAACCAGTTGAGGCTGGTGGTCACCTGGCCGAAGGCGGAGGAGATCTGCATCAGCACGCCGAGCGTGATGGCGCCGGAGAAGTAGCGCGGGCTGGCGACCAGCACGGGGAAGACAGTCAGCAGCATGCCATAGGCGCTGGTCAGCCACATCAGCCGCCGCTCGCTCAGCATCAGGTCGCGCATGACGTCGGCGACGTGCAGGAAGGCCTGGCGCAGGCCGCGCTCCTCGTCGGCCTCGCCGCGGATCAGCGCCACGCCCTCGCCGCTCTCGCGGATCCGCACCAGGGCGAAGCGGTGGTCGCTCTCGGCCTCGTTGCGGCGGACATTGGCCTGGACCATGGGCCGGCCGATGCGCCAGGTCAGGAAGCTGCCGATCCCGGCATAAAGCAGCGCGGCGAAGACCATGTAGCCGGGGATGTCGAACTCGGTGCCGCCAAGCGCGACATGCAGCGGCCCCGACAGGGTCCAGAGGATGCCGACGAAGGAGACGAGCATCAGCGCCGAGGTGATCAGCCCGATCGCCAGCTCCACCGCCATGGCCGTCGCCCAGCGGGTATTCTCGCTGATCCGCTGGTCCGGGTTGTCCGCGGCGCCGTCGAGGAAGCCGAGCTGGTAATGCCGCCCGCCCTCCAGCCAGCGGTGCTGCAGCCGGAAGACCAGCCATTCCCGCCAGTGCAGCTGCAGCAGCTGCCGGACATAGAGCTGGAACACGGCCGTTGCCATGCTGGCGAGCGTCAGCCCGACGAAGAGCCCCATCTGGCCGAAGAAGGCGGGGCGGTCGCGCTGCTCGAGCGCGTTGAAGAAATCCCGGTTCCAGACGTTGAAGCGGACCTGGATGCCGATCTGCAGCAGGGTCAGCGCCAGCAGGCCGGCGGCCAGCAGCCGGGCCTTCCGCTTCTCCTCCCCGTTGAAATATTGCCCGGCCAGGCGGCGGACGCGGCGCGCGAAGCTGTCGGGGGGCGGCAGGGATTCGGAGTCAGGCATCGGTCGGGCAGCCATCGGCAAGCCTCAGCGCGGCAGCGGCTTGAGCGCGCCCGGCGCCTCGCCGAGCGCGCTGGCCAGCAGGGCGCGGCCGGCCTCGCCTTCGCTGCCGATGCCCTCGGCCGCCAGCTTCGCGCCGGCCTTCAACAGGTCCTTGGCACCCTCGGCGGCGCCCTGCGGGACGAGGACAACCGTGCCGTCCTCCAGCACCGCCCCAGCGACCTCCCCCTGGGGCGTGTAGTAGGGCTGCTTCACCGTGCCGGCGACGGCGAGGTGCGCCGCATGCTCCAGCGGCTGGCGGCCGCCGAGCCGCCAGTAGAAGCGGTCGAGCACGGTCGGCGCGGCATCGGCGCTGGGCGCGAAGGCCAGCATGGTGATCACGGGCGCGCTGCGGGCGCGGATGCCCCAGGCGACCAGCGGCTTGCCGGGCGGCGCCGCCTGCCTGACCGCGTCGGCGATGTCGGGCGGGAAGACGATCTGCGGCCCTTCGCGGAAGATCAGCGCATCGGTCTCGCCGCGCGGGTTGGGCAGGTAGCGCTCCACCGTGCCGGTGAAGGAGGGCAGCTGGGTCGGGTCGAACCAGAACTCCCCCTTGCCCGGCGAGGCCACGACCTGCCCGAGGGCGGCAGCGGGTGCGAGCGCCGCGGTGGCGAGAAGCGCTGCGCGGCGCCGCATGACGCCTGCCTCAGGCCCCGCGCACCACGCCGAAGATCAGCGAGACCAGGAACAGTACGAGGAAGATCGCGAAAAGGATCTTGGCGATGCCCGCCGAGGCCGAGGCGATGCCGCCGAAGCCGAACAGGCCCGCCACCAGCGCGACGACAAGAAAGATGAGGGTCCAGTAGAGCATGCGCGTCCTCCGTTACGTGAGTAGCCGGAGAACGCTGCCCTATCGCGGCGGTTGCCGATGCTCAACGAACCGGCAGAAACAACGATGTGCAGTGGCGCCGGTCCGCCTTCGCATGCGCCCTCAGACGGGGCGCACGCCGCGGGTCACGGCCTGAAAGGTCGCCACCGCCAAAGTCGTCGGATCGAAGGGCTTGGTGATGACGAAGGCGGGTTCCACCGCCTCCCCGGTCAGCAGCCTTTCGGGATAGGCGGTGACGAAGATCACCGGCGCGGTCAGGTGCTTGAGGATGCGCGCCACCGCGCTGGCGCCGTCGCCCCCGGCGCCGAGGTTGATGTCGGCCAGCACCAGGCCGGGCCGCTCGGCCTCGGCGAGCGCGACCGCTTCCGCCTCGGTCGCGGCGATGCCCACGACGCTGTGGCCGCAGCGCTCGACCAGTTCCTGGATGTCGAGCGCGATGATCGGCTCGTCCTCGATGATCAGCACGCGGGTGGCGACGCCGGTCCGCAGGCTGTCGCGGGCCAGCCGCAATTCCAGCTCGGCCGCGGCCGGCAGGATGCGGCAGGCGGCGGCCGCGGCGGTCAGCGGCTGTTCCTCCAGCGCCGTCAGCAGCAGCAGCATCCGCTGCAGCAGCGACATCTCGGTGAGGTCGGCCTCCGGCGGCACCTCGGCCCCGCGCACGCGGTCGCCGATCGCGCCATAGAGCGCGACCCGCGCGCCGGGATCGGCGGCCAGGCTTTCCGGCGGATTGGCGAGCACCTGCTTCAGCGCCTCCGCCACCACCTCGTCGCCTTGCGACTGGCTGCCGGTCAGCGCGCGCGCATAGCGCCGCGCATAGGGAAGCGCTCGGATCAGCGCACCGCGGTCCATTGCACTCATTGCAGTCAGGCCTCGACCGCTCTTCGGGTTGTCATCGTTGGCACAAGCCCGACGTCCTCGCTGGGATTGGATGAGGTTGATATTGACCGTCCGGTGACCGAACAAGCCACGGATACGGGACTGCGGACCGCGCTCGCGGGATTGTTGCCCGAACTGCGCGCATTCGCACGATTCCTCTGCGGATCGCGCAGCGAAGCCGACGACCTGGTGCAGGAGGCGCTGGCCCGCAGCCTGCGGAGCCTCGACCAGCGGGCCGAGCCGGTCGAGGACCTGCGCGCCTGGTGCCTGGCGACCGTGCGCAACATCTTTCACGAACAGCTGCGGGTCAGGAAACGGGAAGCGGCGCGGCTGCGCGACGCGGTGCCGGAGGATGCCACCCCGCCGCTGCAGGAAACCCCGGGGCAGGTGCGCGACCTGGCGCGGGCGATCGCCGCCCTGCCGCCGCTGCTGCGGGAAGCGGTGATCCTGGTCGGCCCACAGGGGATGTCGCATGCCGAAGCCGCGGCGATCTGCGGCGTGCCGGTCGGCACGATGAAGGCGCGGGTGTCGCGGGCGCGAACCCAGCTCGCGGCCGCTCTCGGTCGTGTGACAGCGTAACGGAACCGCGATGCAACCCCGGCCCGCCGGCGATCACTGGTCATCAGAGATCGCAAGGGGACGCACCATGGACGGCATGACCAATACCGCACCGGAAGCTCAGGACGGGCAGCCGGTCGCGACCAAGCCGCAGCGGGGCGGGCGCGCCAGTGCCGAGTTCCACAAGCAGCTCGTCGCGCTGCTGCCGAAGCTGCGGGTGCAGGCGCTGGCGCTGACCCGCAACCGTGCCGCGGCCGAGGACCTGGTGCAGGACGCGGTGGCGAATGCGCTGGCAGCGCAGGAGAGCTTCACCCCCGGCACCAACTTCGCCGCCTGGATGCACCGCATCCTCCGGAATCGCTTCATTTCAACTCTGCGCAAGCAGCGCGAGACCACGGACATCGAGGATCTGCCGATGTCGGCCTTCGCGGTCAGCGGCGCGCATGACGACCGGATGGTGCTGAAGGAGCTCAGCCGGGCGCTCGGGCGGCTGCCGAGCGACCAGCGCGAGGCGCTCTTCATGGTTGTTCTGCAAGGACTTTCCTACGAGGAAGTGGCGCAGGCCACGGGCTGCGCGGTGGGCACCGCGAAGAGCCGCGTCTTCCGTGCCCGGCGCCAGCTGCAGACCTGGCTGGCCGGCGAGGAGCGGTCCGAGCGGCAGCTGCCGCGGTCGGAGCGTTCCGATGTCGTGGGCATTGGCGAATACCGCGCCGGGGTCTAGGGTGCGATGACGCGGAGTGGTGTGGCGGTCTTGGAACGGCCCGCCACCAGTCCGTCCTTCCTGGCAGCGGCGATGGGCAAGACGGACCAGAAGAAACCCGGCGATCCGGCAAAGCCCGGCACGGAACAGGAGGACGGGGCGGTGGACAGCGCCTTCGACCTGTGGCTGCGCCGCGGGTTGCACCAGCTATATGACACAGTCGCGAGCGAACCGATCCCGGAAGCCCTGCTCCGGATGATCGAGGAAGATCGCGCGGCGAAGGAAGACTGAGGCGGCGGCACCGGGCGACCCGGTGCCGCGCGCTTGGCGTCAGGCCGTGAGCGCGGCCTGGAATTCCGGCGGCATGGTCCGCTCGCGCTTCGCCAGCAGCTTGTTCAGCGCATGCACATAGGCCCGCGCCGCGGCGACAATGGTATCGGTGTCGCTGCCCTGGCCATCCACCAGCTTGCCGTTCTCCTCCAGCCGCACGGTGACGCGCGCCTGCGCGTCGGTGCCGCCGGTCACGCTCTGCACCGCGAACAGCTTTAGCGCGACGTCGTGCGGGAAGGCCTGGCGTATCGCGATGAAGGTCGCGTCCACCGCGCCATCGCCGGTCGCCATGCCGTCGCGCCGCTCGCCGTCCACCTCGAGGGCCAGCGTCGCCATCGGCCGGACGCCGAGGCCGGTGGCGACGGTCAGGCCGACCAGCTTGACCCGGTCGTTGCCGCGGACGACCTCGTCATCGACCAGCGCCGCCACATCCTCGTCGTAGACCACCTTCTTGCGGTCGGCGATGTCCTTGAAGCGGCGGAAGGCGTCGTTCAGGGCATTGTCGCCGATCTCCCCATAGCCCAGCGCCTTCAGCTTGTCGCGGAAGGCGGCCCGGCCGCTGTGCTTGCCGAGCACGAGGGAGTTGGTGGTCCAGCCGACGCTCTCCGGCGTCATGATCTCGTAGGTCGAGGCGTCCTTCAGCACGCCGTCCTGGTGGATGCCCGATTCATGCGCGAAGGCGTTGCGGCCGACGACGGCCTTGTTCGGCTGCACGTCGAAGCCGGTGATGGTCGCCAGCAGCTTCGAGGTCCGCAGGATGCGCGGGGTCTGGATGTTGTTCCTGAAGGGCAGCGCGTCGCGCCTGGTGCGCAGCGCCATCGCCACTTCCTCGAGGCTGGCATTGCCGGCACGCTCGCCGATGCCGTTGATGGTGCTCTCGATCTGCCGGACGCCGGCCTGGATGGCGGCCAGCGTATTGGCCACCGCCATGCCGAGGTCGTTGTGGTTGTGCGCGGAAAGGACGACCTTCTCGATCCCCGGGACCCGGTTGCGCAGGTCGCGGAAGATCCGCGCCATGTCCTCCGGCATCGAGTAGCCGACGGTGTCGGGGATGTTGATGGTGGTGGCGCCGGCCTTGATCGCCGCCTCGACGCAGCGGCAGAGGAAGTCGGGGTCGGAGCGGCTGCCGTCCTCGGCCGACCACTCGACGTCGTCGGAATGCTGCCGTCCCAGGGTGACGCTCGAGGTCGTCAGGTCCAGCACCTCCTCCGGCGTCAGCCGCAGCTTGACCCGCATGTGCAGCTCGGAGGTCGCCAAGACGATGTGGATGCGCTTGCGTGCCGCCGGCTTCAGGGCCTCCGCGCTGCGCAGGATGTCGGCCGGGTTGGCGCGGCCCAGGCTGGCGATGACCGGGCCGTCCTTGGCGAATTTCCGTGCGATCGACTGCACGCTCTCGAAGTCGCCGGGGGAGGCGATGGCGAAGCCGGCCTCGATCACGTCGACGCCGAGTTCGGCCAGTTCCTCGGCCATGCGGAGCTTCTCCTCGAGGTTCATCGAGAAGCCGGGCGACTGTTCGCCGTCCCGCAGGGTGGTGTCGAAGAAGATGATGCGGTCGTCGTCCAGCGTGCCGAAGCTGGGATGATTGATGGCCATCTGGGGCGTTCCTTGGTCGTCGTCTCGTTCAGCCGCGCGGGGGCGCACGGAGGCGCCCCAGGATCCCCTGAGCGATAACCGGCAGTCAGCCGGTCGTCACGCCCAGGGGCGGCTAAGTCGAAGGAGAAGGAGGCCGAGGAGCGCGCGCGCGGGACCGCCGACGGGGATACCGCGGGTCAGGCCGGCAGGGGATGCGCTGCGCTGCATGGGCGGGCAACCTAGGCGGGCGGAACCACGGCGTCCAGTGCGGAAGTGGCCGGAGCCGCGCCGGCCCGGTCCCGGCGCTGCGTCAGCCCTCGCCTTACGAAGGGGGGCGAGGCCCGCGGATGGCGGGCGGGCTGGCGGCAGGATGGTTGCGCGCCCCCTCCCCTTCCCCTATAGCCCTCCGCTTCCCGCGGCCGGTCGGTATCGGCTGCGCCCCAGTTCATGAGCGCGCCATGAAGCCCGACATCCATCCCGAGTACCACGAGATCAACATCATCATGACCGACGGGACCGCCTACAAGACGCGGTCCTGCATGGGCAAGGAAGGCGACACGCTGCGGCTCGACATCGACCCGAAGTCGCACCCGGCCTGGACCGGCATTCAGCGCGTGATGGACACCGGCGGCCAGGTCGCCAAGTTCAACAAGCGCTTCGCCGGCATCGGCACGCGCACGAAGTAAGCTGCCCCCGGCCGCGGCCGGGTTTGTCGAATTCGACAGCGCCGCCCCCTTGACCGGGGGGCGGCGCTTGCCAATTTCAGCCTTGTCACGGGGCGCCCTGCTGGGGCTCCGGGCGTGGTTCCTTCCCTTCGCGGTGCCCTGTCGGGGCCGTTCGGGTCAGGGGCCGCAGGCATCAACAGACCTTGCTTGCCAAGGAGGTTCTGGCTGTGAACACCCTCGATTTCTCTCCCCTCTTCCGTACCGCCATCGGCTTCGACCGGCTGGCACGTCAGCTCGAATCCGCCCGCAGCGTGGGCGAGGCGCAGAGCTACCCCCCCTACAACATCGAGAAGACCGGTGAGGACAGCTACGTCCTGACCATGGCCGTCGCCGGCTTCGGCCCTGGCGACATCGACGTGGTGGCGCGGGAAAACGTGCTGACCGTCGCGGGCCGCGCGCCGCAGGCGCCGGAAGGCCGCAGCTACCTGCATCGCGGCATCGCCGGGCGCGCCTTCGAGCGCCGCTTCGTCCTCGCCGACCACATTGTGGTCGAGGGCGCCAACCTGGAGAACGGGCTGCTCGAGCTGGCCCTGAAGCGTGTGGTGCCGGAGGCGCTGAAGCCGCGGCAGATCCCGGTGCAGGCCGGCCGGCCGCAGCCGCAGATCACCGTGAACGAGCAGGCGGACCAGGCCCAGGCCGCCTGAGCGGGCTGGACGGGTTCCGGACGAGGGCCGGCGGGGCAACCCGCCGGCCTTTTTCATGCGCGCTTTACCCGACAGGTAATGGAATCCGCGCGTCGGCCCCGGCAGGCTGGGGCACATGGACGGATATCAGAACAGCCAAGCCGACTGCAGCCATGGCGCCGGCCCCCTGCTGGCCCGCGCCCGCCGTGCCCGGCGGCTGAGCCAGCTGGACCTGGCGCTCGAGACCGGCATCTCCACCAGGCACCTCAGCTTTGTCGAGACCGGCCGGTCCCGTCCCAGTCCCGGCCTGGTGCTGCGGCTCTGCGAGGTGCTCGGCGTGCCGCCGCGGGAGGCCGACGGGGTGCTGCTCGCCGCCGGCCATGCGCCGGCGCATCGCGAGACGCCGCTCGAGGCCCCTGCGATGGCCGAGGTGCTGGCGGCGCTGCGGCTGATCCTGGCGCGGCACGACCCCTTGCCGGCGGTTGCCTTCGACGCGTCCTGGGACATCGTCATGGTCAACCAAGCCTATGCCGGGGCGCTGGATGCCTGCCTCGCCGCCGGGGCGGAGCCGGCGGTGGGCGCCGGCCCGGTGGCCCGCCTCGCCCTGCTTCCGGCGCCGCGGCCGAACCTGCTGCGGCTGCTCTGCCACCCCCAGGGCGCCCGCCGCTTCATCGGCAATTGGCCGGAGGTGGCGCGGGCGCTGCTCGACCGGGTGCAGCGGGAGGCGCGGCTGCCGAGCGCCGACCCGGCGCGGCGCCCGCCGATCGAGGAGGCGCTGGCGCAGCCCGGCGTCGCGGCGCTCATGCGGTCCCGTCCGCCGGGCCTGGCGGCGCCCCTCGTCGTGCCGGTCGAGATGCCGGGCCCGACCCGGTACCTGACCACGATCGCCACCCTCGGCACCGCCCAGGACCTGACCCTGCGCGAGCTGAGGATCGAGACCTACCATCCCGCCTGATGCGGAGGCCCGCCCCCGGCTGCGCTTGAGCTGTTCCCGTGGTCTATTCCCGGGCCTTGCGGAAGAACGCATCCGCCGCGCCCCGGTGCGCCTCCTTCCTGGCGATCGCCGCTTCCGCCCGGCCGATCTCCGCCTGGAGCCTGGCGATGTAGTTCTTCAGTTCCTCGACGTCGCAGCCATCGAGGACTGGCGGCACGAAGCCGTTCACCAGGCCTCGCGCGCGGCGTGGCGGATCGTCCTCCATCATTCCATTCTCCTTTGCCTTCCGGGCTTTGACCCTGCGGGGGGGCGCCTCTATATGCCAGCCATTGCCGTGTCGGGGATGCCCGGCCCTCCCCGGCGCCGCCCAGAAGGTTCCGCTTCCATGACCCAGCCCCTGATGCCGAAGGCCACCGCCGTGTGGCTGATCGAGAAGACCTCGCTGACCTTCGAGCAGGTGGCGGATTTCGTCGGCATGCACCCGCTCGAGGTCCAGGCGATCGCCGACGGCGAGGTGGCGCAGGGCATCATCGGCTACGACCCGGTGCTGAACGGCCAGCTGACGCGGGAGGAAATCGCCCGCTGCGAAGCCGATTCCTCCGCCCGGCTGCAGATCTCGGCCAACTCCCTGCCGATCCCGAAGCCGCGCGGCAAGGGCGCCAAGTATACCCCCGTCTCCAAGCGGAACGACCGGCCGGATGCCATCGCCTGGGTGCTGCGGCACTACCCGCATCTGACCGATGTCGCGGTGGGCAAGCTGCTCGGCACCACCAAGGAGACGATCGCCAAGGTCCGCGACAAGACCCACTGGAACAGCCCGAACATCAAGCCGCGCGACCCGGTGATCCTCGGCCTCTGCAGCCAGGGCGACCTGAATGCCGCCGTCGCCGCGGCTGGCGAGCGGCCGCCCGGCGCGCCGTTGCCGTCGATGGATGCGGAAGAGAGCATGGCCTGACGCAAGCTGCCTGCAGCGGCGATGGGCCGCCGCGCCAGTCGGGGCACGGCGGCCTTTCCGGCAGTTCTTAATTCTGGCGGCGCAGCTTCTCGATTTCCTCCTTGAGCCGCAGCTTCTCCCGTTTCAGCCGGTTGAGCTCCGTCTCGTCGGGTCTGGGCCGTCCGTCCTCCTCGCCGATCTGCCGGTCAAGCACCGCATGCCGCTCCTCAAGGGACCGGATCCTCGGCGAAGTGTTCATTCGGCATCTCCCTGCGTCTGTGAGGCGCGGTGGCCTGGCACGGCGACCCAGTCAGGACACGGCCGTGCTGTGCGCCCGCGCCCGGCCATGGTAAGGGCGGCGGGGGGGCAAATGCACCCTCCTTTCACGTCACGACCTCCACTGGCCGAGCGCATGCCCTGATGCTGGATGACCGCGACTCCCTGCTGCGCCGCCTGCATGAGATGCGAAGCGAGCATCGTGACCTGGATACGGTCATCGCCAGGCTGTCGGACAGCCTGACCGACCAGCTCCAGGTCCAGCGGCTGAAGAAGCGCAAGCTGAAGCTGAAGGACGAGATCACCTGGCTGGAAAGCCGGCTGCTGCCCGACATCATCGCCTGAGACCCGCCATGACCGCCGAGGATCCGATGCCGCTGGTCGGCATCATCATGGGCAGCCGCTCCGACTGGGAGACGATGCGCCATGCCGCCGAGACGTTGGAGAAGCTCGGCGTCCCGCACGAGACCCGGGTTGTCTCCGCCCACCGCACCCCGGGCCGGCTGGTCGCCTATGCCGAGGGCGCGCGCGGCCGAGGCCTCAAGGTCATCGTCGCCGGGGCCGGCGGCGCGGCGCACCTGCCGGGCATGGCGGCGGCGATGACGCCGCTGCCGGTGCTCGGCGTGCCGGTCGAAAGCCACGCGCTGAAGGGCATGGACAGCCTGCTCTCGATCGCCCAGATGCCGGGCGGCGTCCCGGTCGGCACCTTGGCCATCGGCCGCGCCGGCGCGATCAACGCGGCGCTGCTGGCCGCCGCCATCCTGGCGCTGTCGGACCCGGCGCTGGCGGGGCGGCTGGATGCCTGGCGCGCGGCGCAAACCGCCGGCGTCCCCGAGGCGCCCTTCGAGCCCGCCCCGTGACCGACGCCTTCGCCGGCCGCTTCCCGCTGCCGCCCGGCGCGACCATTGGCATCCTCGGCGGCGGCCAGCTCGGCCGGATGTCGGCGCTGGCGGCGGCGCGGCTCGGCTACCGCTGCCACGTCTTCTCGCCGGAACAGGACGGGCCGGGCATGCAGGTCGCCGCCGCGGCGACCGTCGCCCCGTACGAGGACGCCGAGGCGCTGGCGGAATTCGCCGACGCGGTCGATGTCGTCACCTTCGAGTTCGAGAATGTCCCGGCCGAAACCCTGGCGGCGATCGAGCCGCTGGTGCCCTGCCGTCCCGGCGTCGAGGTGCTGCGGATCTGCCAGGACCGGCTGCGGGAGAAGGACTTCCTGACCCGCGCCGGCGTCCCGGTGGCGCCCTGGCGCGCCGTCCATACCGAGTCGGACCTGGCCGAGGCGATCGCCGCGATCGGCCTGCCGGCGGTGCTGAAGACCACCCGCATGGGCTATGACGGCCGCGGCCAGGCGGTGCTGCGTGACCCCGCGGATGCCGCGCCGGCCTTCGCCCGGCTCGCCCCGAAGCCGCTGATCCTGGAAACCTTCGTGCCCTTCGCCGCCGAGCTCTCGGCGATCGCGGCGCGCGGCGCGGATGGCGCGGCGGCGGTCTACGACGCGGTCGAGAACCGCCACCGGGACCACATCCTCGACCTCAGCTTCGCCCCGGCCCGGCTGCCCGCCGCCATTGCCGTGGCGGCGCGGGCGCATGCGGCCGCGGTGGCGGCGGCGCTGGACCTGGTGGGCGTGCTGGCGCTCGAGCTCTTCCTGCTGCCGGACGGGTCGCTGCTGGGCAACGAGATCGCGCCGCGGCCGCACAATTCCGGCCACTGGACGATGGATGCCTGCGCCGCCAGCCAGTTCGAGCAGCATGTCCGGGCGGTGGCGGGCCTGCCGCTGGCGGCGCCGGACCGGCACCACGACGTCGTCATGCTGAACCTGGTCGGGCCGGAGGGCATGGCGCGCTGGCCCGCCTTGCTGCGGCAATCCGGCGTCGTGCCTCACCTTTATGGCAAGGCGGAAGCCCGGCCGGGGCGGAAGCTGGGCCATGCCAACCGCCTGTTGCCGCTCGGCAGCCTGGCGGCGATGGCCGATGAGGCAGCCCTCAACGGGCTGTGACGGAAATGCCATGCGGCACTGTGGCCGTTGGGCAACATTATCGCTTTTCTGGTTCGTAACGCCTGCCAATGCGCGTCATGCGATGGTAGGGTCTTTCCACGCACCGATGGAGTCGTGCCCTGGGCAGGTCTGGCGGCGCGAAAGCTTTGCCTATTCGGATCGAGGAGAGACGAGGATGACCCTCAAGAAGGCCCTTCTGGCCGCGACGGTTCTGGCGCTGCCGGTGGCCGCGCAGGCGCAGCCCGTGTCGGGCCTTTATGTCGGCGCTGGCGCCGGCGTGAACTTCATGCAGGAGAGCAAGTTCAACGCTCTCGGCTATGGCGCGAAGATCGAGACCAAGCCCGGCTGGGCCGCGGTCGGTTCGCTCGGCTGGGGCTTCGGCAACGGCCTGCGCGCCGAGGTCGAGGGCAACTACCGCACCAACGACGTCGACAAGAGCAAGGTCAGCGGCGGCGGTACCGTCGGCGGTCGTGGCGCCCTCGCCAACTACGGCGTTATGGCGAACGTCCTCTATGACATCCAGACCGGCACGCCCTTTACGCCGTATGTCGGCGTCGGCGCCGGCTATGGCTGGCTCGAGACCGACAAGTACCGCGCCAGCTCCACCGTGCTGAACGCCTCTGCGACCTCGGACGACACCGCGGGCGCCTTCGCCTACCAGGCCATCGCCGGCGTCGGCTACAACCTCGGTGCGGGCGTGACCCTGACCACCGAGTACCGCTTCTACGGCACGGTCGACCCGAAGATCGACGGTGAGGTTCGCTCGGGCGCCGGCCCGACCGGCACCGTGCTGCGCGCCGGTGAGGTCAAGTCGGGCAACTACAACCACTCCGTCCTGGTCGGCCTGCGCTACGCCTTCAACGCGCCGGCTCCCGCTGCCGCCGCGGTGGTCGCGCCGGTCGCCGCCCCGGCCCTGGCCCGCACCTACCTCGTCTTCTTCGACTGGGACAAGTACAACCTGACCGAGCGCGCCCGCCAGATCATCGCCGAGGCCGCCGGCGCCGCCCGCACCACGAAGACGACCCGCATCGAAGTGGCCGGCCATGCCGACCGCTCCGGCACCCCGGCCTACAACCAGCGCCTGTCGCAGCGCCGCGCCGACGCGGTCGCCGCCGAGCTGGTCCGCCAGGGCATCGCGCGGAACGAGATCGCGGTCAGCGCCTTCGGCGAGACCCGCCCGCTGGTCCCGACCGCGGACGGCGTGCGCGAGCCGCAGAACCGCCGCGTCGAGATCGTCCTGAAGTAATCGGGCCGGCCGCATCGGGCTTGTCGGGAAGGGGCGCCGCGAGGCGCCCCTTTCTGCATAGAGGCCTCGGCGACTCCGCAGCGGCACCAACCGCCGGGGCAATCTCGCGGCATCAGATTTCCATTTCTGCTCAAATCAACCCCAAGCATCGCTCCGGACACCGTCGCCCGGGATGTGATGATTTTGCCATGCCTATGTGTGTCTTATCCGCCACATTGATGCGGAAATGGTCCATACGGTCTGCCATTGCCGGGCAGGCGATGATAGGTCTCTCCCCACACCGTCGTGTTGGCATGCAATATACTTTCGACGGCGTGACAGTTGGTCGATGAACGATCGAGGAGAGACGAGGATGACCCTCAGGAAGGCCGCCCTGGCCGCGACGATCCTGTCGCTGCCCCTGGCCGCACAGGCACAGCCCGTCACGGGGCTCTATGTGGGCGCCGGGGTCGGCGCGAATTTCCGTCTGGATGCGGACGGCGACTATTCGCGCTCGCTCGTCGCCACGCCCGGTCGGGTGACGAACACCGCGACCGGCAGGGCGCAGGTGAGCACCGATCCCAACATCATGGGCCTCTTCTCGCTCGGTTGGGGCTTCGGCAACGGCCTGCGCGCCGAGATCGAGGGCAACTACCGCACCAACCAGGTCGACAGCGCCACCATCCCGGGCCGCCCGCGGAGCAGCAGCAGCCCCTGGCTGAACACCTACGGCGCGATGGTCAACGTGCTGTACGATTTCCGCATGGGCTGGCCGGTGGTGCCCTATATCGGCGCCGGCGTCGGCTACGGCTGGAACGAGATCGAGAAGGGCGCCAGCTTCGGCTTCCCCTCGACCCAGACCAAGGGCGAGTTCGCCTATCAGGGTATCCTCGGCGTCGCCTATGAGCTGGGCTCGATGGTGCCGGGCCTCGCCCTCACCCTCGAGGGCCGCTACTACGCGACGCTCGACCCGAGCTTCAAGGATGCCAGCCGCGTCTCGCCGACGGTGTCGCAGCAGAGCTACTGGAAGCCGAAGAACGAGAACGTCTCGGCGCTGATCGGCCTGCGCTACGCGCTCTATACCCCGGCCCCGCCGCCGGCCCCGGTGGTCGCGCCGGTCGCCGCCCCGGCCCTGGCCCGCACCTACCTCGTCTTCTTCGACTGGGACAAGTACAACCTGACCGAGCGCGCCCGCCAGATCATCGGCGAGGCTGCCGGTGCCTCGCGCAAGGTGCAGACCACGCGGATCGAGGTGGCCGGCCACGCCGACCGTTCGGGCACCCCGGCCTACAACCAGCGCCTGTCGCAGCGCCGCGCCGATGCGGTCGCCGCCGAGCTGGTCCGCCAGGGCATCGCGCGGAACGAGATCGCGGTCAGCGCCTTCGGCGAGACCCGCCCGCTGGTCCCGACCGCGGACGGCGTGCGCGAGCCGCAGAACCGCCGCGTCGAGATCGTCCTGAAGTAATCGGGCCGGCCGCATCGGGCTTGTCGGGAAGGGGCGCCGCGAGGCGCCCCTTTCTGCGTTCAAGGGCCGTGGCGCGCGCGCCATACACGGCTGTGGTCCTTCCGCCACATCCCGCTGCCATGCACCGCCTGGCGCGAACCCAGGCCAGCGCTTGAACATTCTCCATCCTGCACGCGGCCCCGCGGGGGAACCGTTCTTCGGTTGCAGGGCCGCGGCATCTCAGTGGGACGGAGCAGGAATGAGCAGTTTTCGACGGGCGCTGCTGGCAGCGACCATTCTTTCGGCAGCGGCCGGGCCTTGGGGGGGCCTTGCAGGGGCCGAGGCCCGGGCCCAGCCGGTCACCGGCCTCTACATCGCCGGCGGCGGCGGCTGGAACCAGGTGCAGGACGCCGACATCGCGCTGCGCCGCGGTGGCTACCAGCTGCAATCCAGCATCGACAATGCCGGCACCGCCCGGTTCGATGCCGGCTTCGCCGGCCTCGCCTCGCTCGGCTGGGGCTTCGGCAACGGCATAAGGGCGGAAGTCGAGGGCAACTACAGGGAGAACGACGTCAACGCGATCGGCGGCTTCGACCTCTCGCCCTTCATCGGCATCCAGGGCAAGCAGCGTAGCTACGGCGCCATGGGCAATGTCTTCTACGACATCGACCTGGCCCGCTACGGCATCGCCGGCAGCCCGGTGACACCCTATCTCGGCCTCGGCGCCGGCTATGTCTGGACCGAGTGGCAGGGCGTCCGCGCCGCCAGCGTGCCGAGCTTCAGCCGCCTCAGCCTGACCGCCAATGATTCGGACGGGCAGTTCGCCTACCAGGCCATCGCCGGCATGGCCTTCCCGCTCGGGCAATTCGGCCTGCGCGGGCTGTCGGTCACGGCGGAATACCGCTTCCTCGGCACCGTGACGCCGAAGATCCAGACCGAGTTGCGCCGGCCCGACAACAGCGTGGCCGACCGCGGCAAGGTGGAGCCCGACAACTACAACCACGCGGTCCTGGTCGGGCTGCGCTACGCGCTGTTCCAGCCGCCGCCGGCGCCGGCCCCGATGGTGGCGCCGGCGGTCGAGGCTCCGGCCCCGGCGCGCACCTTCCTGGTCTTCTTCGACTGGGACCGCGCCGACCTGACCGGGCGGGCCCGCCAGATCATCGGCGAGGCGGCGCAGAATGCCCGCCGCGCCGCGGTGACGCGGATCGAGGTGGCGGGCCATGCCGACCGCTCCGGCACCCCGGCCTACAACCAGCGCCTGTCGCAGCGTCGCGCCGATGCGGTGGCGGGGGAACTGGTGGCCCGCGGCATCGCCCGCAGCGATATCGCGGTCAGCGCCTATGGCGAAAGCCGGCCCCTGGTGCCGACCGCCGACGGGGTGCGGGAGCCGCAGAACCGCCGGGTCGAGATCGTCCTGCGCTGAAGCGCCGCGGCGCCGGCGGCGCCTGACCATGCTGCGAAGGGGCGCCGCGAGGCGCCCCTTCCGATTCGGCGTCTTGTCGCGCCCCTGCACCCAGCGCCGGCGCCCTGCCCGCTGTTCCGCCATGGAAACCCGTCCGGCAGCCCTTCCGGCCAAACTGCAGGCACCGGCATCACGGAAGCGGGAGCCATGTTGTAAGTATCATGCCTGACATTGGCTTCGTCGTCCGGTGCCTCACACCACCGATACTGGATTGCGATACTTGGTTACACTGTACTTACAGTCAAAATATGGCGTGTCTATTTGGCAACAGGGTCCGTCTTCTGCCGTTGCGACCGGGCTGCTCGCGCAGCCGTGGGGCCACTTGGCGCGGCTAATCTGCTCTACCTCCGTGGCGTTCCGACGCGCCGCGCATCGCCCGCCTTGCCCCCCCTTCGGGGCACTGTGGCGCTGATGCAACAGCGCCCGGGCTTGCAGCGGGACCGATGAACCTCCGGCCCCGGATTTCTTTAGGCGCATGAGCGCATGTCGCCAGCGAACCGACCCCCCGGTTCCCGCGGCAGGCGCCACGAACACGGAGATGCGACAATGACTCTGAAAAGGGCGCTGCTGGCAGCGACCATCCTGGCGGCCCCGCTGGTGGCCCCTCTCGCGGCCAGCGCCCAGCCGGTGACCGGCCTCTACATCGGCCTCGGCGCCGGGGCGAACTGGATCAACAACCCGTCCAAGTTCGACCTCAGCGGCAGCAGCACGCCGGGTAATTTCGGTCTGCCGAACAACGTCACCATCGACAATGCCGGCAAGGCGAACTTCAAGACCGGTTGGGGCGGCGTCGGCAGCCTGGGCTGGGGCTTCGGCAACGGCTTCCGGGCGGAAATCGAAGGCAACTTCCGCGAGAACGAAGTCGACAGCATCCGCGGCTTCAACCTGGCTCCGATCGGCCGGACCGGTGGCTTCCAGCGCACCTACGGCGTGATGGCGAACGTCCTCTATGACTTCGACTTCGCCAACTTCGGCCTCGGCCAGTCCATCTTCCAGCCCTATGTCGGCGTCGGCGCCGGCTATGCCTGGACCGAGTGGCGCAACATCCGCGGCCAGAGCAATGCCCCGGGCCGTGGCGGCGCGGTGCTCTACGCCAACGACACCGATGCGCAGTTCGCCTACCAGGGTATCGTCGGCGTCGGCACCCCGCTGACCTGGCTCGGCGTCACCGGCCTGACCCTGACGGCGGAATACCGCTTCATGGGCACCCTGCAGCCGGAACTGTTCACCACGATCCGCAGCCCGACCAACAACCAGATCGGCGCTGCCGGCAAGATCCAGGCCGACAACTACAACCACTCGGTCATGCTCGGCCTGCGCTACGCGCTGTTCCAGCCGCCGCCGCCGCCGCCGCCGGTTGCCGTTGCGGCTCCGGCCGTGGCGCCGGCCCCGGCGCGCACCTACCTGGTCTTCTTCGACTGGGATCGCGCCGACCTGACCGCCCGCGCGCGGGAGATCATCGCCGAGGCGGCCTCCAACGCCGGCCGGGTGCAGTCGACGCGGATCGAGGTGGCCGGCCACGCCGACCGCTCCGGCACGCCGGCCTACAACCAGCGCCTGTCGCAGCGCCGCGCCGATGCGGTCGCGGCCGAGCTGGTCGCCCGCGGCATCAGCCGCAACGAGATCGCCGTCACCGCCTACGGCGAGAGCCGTCCGCTGGTGCCGACGGCCGATGGCGTGCGCGAGCCGCAGAACCGCCGGGTCGAGATCGTCCTCCGCTGAGCCTGAACGTCCCGGGTGGCGACACCCGGGACACCACCGGCCCGGTCGGGACAACCGGGCCGGCCTTCGGGGGGCGGAATTGGGAAGGGGCGCCGCGAGGCGCCCCTTTTTCGCGTCCGGGCTCCAGACCCGGTCAGATCACGTGGAACAGGTACAGCAGGATGAGGATCGGGATGGGGATGCCGAGGAGCCAGAGGAGGATGCCGCGCATGGTGACCTTCCGTTGCGTTCCGATCCCGGCTCAACGCGGCCTCCGCCCTGGCGCTCCCATGGTCGCGCATCGAGGCTTGCCCGCTCCATGCTTCGTGAATATGCCTGGACCACAAGGCAGGAGATGCGGATGCGGACGAGACGCGGGGTGATGGCCCTCCTTGGCGGGATTGGCACCATCCTGGCCCTTGGCGGCTGCGAGACCGACCCCAATGCGCCCTATCTCTGGGGCATCGGCGATCCGGTGCGCGGCGCGGCGCTGCGCGCCCCGCGCAACTTCGGCGAACCCAGCCGCTGGGTGGGCTCCCCCGCCAATGCGACCGTCGCGGTCGAGCAGCAGGAATTCCTCGCCAGCGAGCTGGCGACTAGCCCGATCTACGCGCCGGTGCTCAATCCGGCCGTGGTGCAGACGCTGCAGCAGGGCCGCGCCGAGATGCGCGACTACCTCGGCATCCCGGCCAGCGCCGACCCGCAGGCGGTGATCGAGGCAATGCGCCGGGCCGGCGCCGCGCTGCGCGCCGGCAACCAGGCCGGGGCGGAGGCGGCGCTGACCGGCCCGGCCTTTCCGGCCGGGCCGAGAGTGGTGCTCGCCCGCCTGTCCAACATGCCGCGCATGCCGCAGACGGTGGCGGCCGCCGGCATGGTCGCCTCGGACTTCGACCGGCTGGACCGGATCCGATAGGGCGATTCCCGGACGGGCGGGCGTCGTCCCGGGCACGCGGCGCGCGGGCGGCGCCGCGTTTGTCCCGATGCGAAGCGCGGCCGCCCGGTTCAGAAGGCGATCAGCTGCCGCACCACATGGCCGCCCTTCAGGCGCTTGAAGCCGTCGTTGATCTCCTCGAGCTTCAGCGTCGAGCTGATCAGGTGGTCGAGCTTGAGGCGGCCCTGCTGCCACATGGTCAGCAGCCGCGGCATGTCGGTGCGGAAGTGGTTGGAGCCCATCGACGACCCCTGGATCTTCCGCTCGCGCAGGAAGTCGAAGCCGTGCAGCTCGATCTTCTGGCCGAAGGGCACCATGCCGACGATGGTCGCGGTGCCGCCCGGCCGCAGCATGGCGAAGGCCTGCTCGGCGGTCTTCTTCAGGCCCAGCGCCTCGAAGCTGAACTCGACGCCGCCATTGGTCAGGTCCTTCACCGCCTGCACCGGGTCGTCGTTGCCGACGAGGACGGTGTCGGTGGCGCCCATAACCTTCGCCAGTTCCAGCTTCTCCGGCAGCGTATCCAGCGCGATGATGCGCGACGCGCCGGCGAGCGCCGCGCCGTTCACCGCCGAGAGGCCGACGCCGCCGCAGCCGATGACGGCCACCGTCGAGCCCGCGGGCACGCGGGCGGTGTTGATGACGGCGCCGACCCCGGTGATGACGCCGCAGCCGACCAGCGTCGCGTGGTCGAGCGGGATGTCGCGGTCGATCTTCACCAGCGCATTCTCGTGCACCACCATCTGCTCGGCGAAGGCCGAAAGGTTGAGGAACTGGTGCATGAGCTCCCCGCCCTTCCAGGACAGGCGGCGGGACTGGCCCGGCACCATCTTCACCTCGGTATTCTCGCAGAGCACGGTGCGGCCGCCGGTGCATTGCTGGCAGGCGCCGCAGAAGACCGACAGGCAGCCGATCACGTGGTCGCCGGGCGAGAGGTAAGTGACGTCGGACCCGACGGCCTCGACCACGCCGGCGACCTCGTGGCCCGGCACGGTCGGCATCGGATGGGGGTAGAGGCCCTCGATGAAATGCAGGTCGCTGTGGCAGAGGCCGGCGAAGGCGGTGCGCACCAGCACCTCCCGCGCCTTCGGCTTCTGCAGGGTGACCTCCTCGATGGTCAGGGGCTCGTTCGCCGCGTGCAGGACCGCTGCCTTCATGGGATGTCCTCTCCTCCTCCGGTCGCGTCATTGCCTTTGCGCGACGGGTAGCGCGCTATTCTGCGCCGGCGGTATAGGCTGCGCCAGACGGCAGAAGCAGGAGGAAACCCATGCCCGATCTTCTCGTGACCGAGCAGGATGGCGTCGCCACCCTCACCATGAACCGGCCGGACAGCCTGAACGCGCTCGGCGGCGACATGCTGACCGAGATGCTGGAAGCCCTGACGCGCATCGCCGGCGACATGTCGGTCGGCTGCGTGGTGCTCACCGGCGCGGGTCGCGGCTTCTCCGCCGGCGGCGACATGAAGGCGCGCGCCACCGGCGAGAAGCCGATCCTGGATGGCACGCGGGAGCAGGCGCAGATGTCGCTGCGCGCGCGGATGGAGGCGTCCCGCATCCTGCACGAGATGCCCAAGCCAACCATCGCCATGGTCAACGGCGTGGCGGCCGGCGCGGGGATGTCGCTGATGCTGGCCTGCGACATGCGCATCGGCGGCGCCAACGCGCGGATGGGCACCGCCTTCGGCAAGATGGGGTTTTCCGGTGACTTCGGCGGCCATTGGTTCCTCAACCGCCTGGTCGGGCCGGCCAAGGCGCGCGAACTCTACTTCACCGCCGAGGTCATCGATTCCGCCGAGATGGCCCGGCTCGGCCTGCTGAACAAGCTGGTGGCGGATGCCGAGCTGACGGCGACGACCATGGCGCTGGCGAAGCAGCTGGCGGCCGGGCCGCGCGTCGCCTGGCACCACATGAAGCGCAACATGCAGGTCGCCGAGCAGGGCACCTTGTCCGAGGCGCTGGATGTCGAAGCCTTCGGCATGACCCGCTGCCGCGACACCGAGGACCACCGGGAGGCGCTGAAGGCCTTCGCCGAGAAGCGCCCGCCGGTTTTCAGCGGGCGATAAGCTTGGCGAGGGAACAGTATTCCATTCCCAAGCTTGTCCGTCGCTTCTCGTAGGTCCGGCTGCAGCCGCGCAGCGCGTGCCGACTCAGAGAAACAGATCAAGGGTCCGGGGAGAATACCTTCTCCCCGGCCTTGCCTTGCTAGGCGTCGAGATTCCAGCAATCGACGTCCCACTTCCAGGCGCCGCCTTCCTGCTTCCACAGCACCACGTATTTGACGGTGACCGGCGGCGCCCCGGGCTTGGTGAAGATCTCGCCGCGGCCGAGCTCGGTCGCGCGGTCGCCGGTGACGGTCACTTCCAGGCTGTGCAGCTTCGCCCCGGTGACGCCGAGCGCACCGGCGGCGCCCTTCCAGTAGTCGATGATGCCGGGGATCCCGGTAATGGCGGGCACGCCGGGCGAGAACAGCCGGGCGCCTTCGGTATAGACCCGCGCCAGGGCGGCGAAGTCGCCCCGGCCCATCGCATCTTCCTCGAAGATGCGGTTGGTCGCGCGGAATGCCTCATGCGCCATGGTCGCCTCCCTGCCTGCCGGCGCAGCTTGCACCGGCGGCGGGAGGCACTCCTTCACGGTTCCGCGACAGGCGACCCGGCCGCGGTCAGGACTTGTTGCTCGGGTCGTGGACGTGGTGCCGGTCGCGCTCGCCGCCGCCGGAAACCCGGCTTCGGTCGGGATTGGTCGCCTCGCCCGGGGTCGGGCCGTGGTCGTCCCGGTCGCGATGCGCCCTGCCGTGCCCGCCGCCCTGGTGGCTGCTGCCGGGCCCGCCCTCGTCGCGCTTCACCTCGTGCTCGCCGCGTTGCTGCTTCATCTCAGCGATCCTGCTGGTGGCCCTGGTGGGTGGTGTTCTGCTTGATGTTGCCCTGCCGGCCCTGCTCCGCGAGGTTGCGGTCGCGGCCGGACTTGGTTGCCTCGGCGGCCTGGGCCGACATGTCCCCGGCATGGTCCTGGTGCGGGCCGGGACCTTTCGGGCTGATGCCGGCCGGCGGGACCGGCGGCAGGTGGGCCTTCGACATGGGCGTTCCTCTTCCTGGCCTGTGACCCGTCGCGAACGCGCCCCCGCCCCACGCTGTTCCCGATATTTGTCCCCTGGCCTTCCACCGTTCCGCACCCCATACCGGCGGCATGTCCGCCACCCCCACCCGGGCCGCCGCCATGCCCGGCAGCCGCGCCTGGCTGAACAGCCTCTTCGTCGACCACGCCCTGCTCCGCGTCTCCTGGCGCAACTGGGGCGTGGTCGAGAGCGGCCGGCTCTACCGGTCCAATCACCCGCTGCCCTGGCAACTGCGTGACGCGCAGCACCGGCTCGGCCTGCGGACCGTGATCAACCTGCGCGGCGAGCGGCGGGATTGCGGCTCCGACCGGCTCGGCCGCGCCGCCGCCGCCGCCGCCGGCCTGGTGCATGTGGACGCGCCCTTCGAGAGCCGCGGCGCGCCGCACAAGGACCGCATCCTCCGCCTGGCGGAGGTCTTCGCCAGCGTGCCGGAGCCGATCCTGATCCACTGCAAGTCGGGCGCCGACCGCACCGGGCTCGCGGCCGGGCTCTGGCTGCTGCTGCAGGGCCGGCCGGTCGGGCAGGCGATGGCGCAACTCACGCTGCGCCACGGCCATATCCGCCAGGGCAAGACCGGCATCCTCGACGCCTTCTTCGCCCGCTACGCGGCGGCGACGCGGGTGGCGCCGAAGCCTTTCCTCGAGTGGGTCAGGGAGGATTACGAGGAGGCGGCGCTGCGGCGCGACTTCACCTCGCAGCCCTGGGCCGACCGGCTGCTGGACGGGATCCTGCGGCGGGAATAGCGGGCCGGATCGATCGCCGCAGGACGGGTTGCCGCGCGGAGGCGCGGATCCGCTTCGTCGGCGATCGCCTCACAGCAGCCCGAGCTTCAGCCCCATCCGGTGCAGCGGCCCGACCAGCAGGTTGCACAGCACCGTCCGGGTCAGGTGGAAGCCCAGCACCAGCGGCACCGCCAGTTCCAGCGCCTTGGCCGTCAGCGCCATCTCCGGCATCCCGCCCGGCGCCATGCCGAGGATCAACGCCGGCACCGGCAGCCCGGCCAGCCGCGCCATGCCCCAGGCGATCAGGGTCAGCAGCAGGGACAGCACGACCGAGGAGATCACCGCGGCGACCGCCAGCCGGCGCGAGGTCAGCAGGAAGCTCTTGGTCAGCCGCGTCCCGAGCGAGGCGCCCATCGCCACCTGCGCCGCGTTGAGCAGCACGGCCGGCACGCCGGACGGCAGGTGCCCGGTCGCCGCCAGGCCGATCGCCACGCCGCAGGGGCCGAGCATCCAGGGATTGGCCAGGCCCGCCAGGCGCAGCGGCCAGGCCATGGCCAGGCCGCCCGCCGCCATCGCCAGCAGCCCCGGCCACCAGACCGGCTGCCGCGTCGCCATGAACTCGCCGAAGGCGCCGTGCGGCGCCAGCCAGCCGAGCAGCGGCGGGAAGGTCAGCACCACCACCAGCACCCGCATGGTCTGCGCCAGCGTCACCGTGGCGACCGAGGCGCGGGCGTCCTGCGCCAGCATGGCCATGACGATCACCCCGCCGGGGACGGCGCAGAAGAAGCCGGTCTGCGGATCCGTTCCCGCCAGCCGGGTGAACAGCCGCGCCACGACGAAGCCGGTGGCGATGGCGATGACGCCGCCGGCCAGCAGCACCGGCAGGGCGCCGCTGACCGCCGCCAGCACCGGGCCGGAGAAGGTGGCGCCGAGCCCGAGGCCGAGGAAGACCAGCCCGGCCGGCCGCGCCCAGCCGATCACCGCCACCGGCCGGTGCCAGGCGAGCGTCGCGGTCGCCACCATCGCGCCGATCATCCAGGCGAGCGGCAGGTGCAGCAGCGCCAGCAGGCCGCCGCCGAGGGCGGCGCTTCCGGTGGTGAGGAGCTGGGTCGGGAGGGTCCGCAAGGCGCCCGACCTTCGCGCCGGCGGCCCGATCCGTCAAACCGGTCGGGCCGGATTCAGGCTTCCTTCAGCCTTTGTCTCGAAAATCGGGACGGCCCGATCATGAACTCGCTCAGCCCCCTCCCCCCGCCGCGCGGGGCGGATCCTCCCAGCGAAGCCGCCCCGCCGAGGGCCGCGGCATACGAGCCTGCCGGCAGGCCCGAGGCAGCCTCGCCCGGCCTGCCGAACCCGTCGCTGCGGCTCGATCCGGCGCTGGGGCTGGTGGTGCTGGAGTTCCGCGACCGATCCGGCCGCACCGCGACCCTGCCGACCGAGCGCGAGTTGGCCGCCTATCGCTCCGCCCGCGGCAGGCCGGAACCGACCCCGCCGCCGCCGAAGCCGGGCGCCGGGATGGAGGCGCAGATGGCGGCACGCCTGGCCGCCGATACGGCGGCCAAGGCGGCCCCGCAGGTTGCCGCCCCAGCCGCCCCGGCGCGGCCCGACCGGGGCTGACGCCGGCGGCCCGGCGCCGCCCCCTCTTTCCGCGTTCAGGGCCTGTCGCGGGAGGCCGCGAAGGCCCGGAGGCATGGATCCGCTTCGGACACCAGGCGGGGCCGCGACGGCGCCGGGTTCAGGCCGGGACGCAGGCCGCGATCGTCCCTCAGGCCTCGGCCCGCGGCGGCGCCGGCGGCATCAGCCCCAGCACCTCCTCCTCATGCCGCATCACCCGGCGCGCCAGCTTCAGCGCCTGGTAGCAGTCATCCACCTCAGCGAAAGCGAGCGCCTGGCCCAGCATCTCCCGCACGGTGGCGGAGGTCGTCGCCTCCTGGAAATCGGTGATCAGGCCGCGCGCCGCGACCAGGCCGCCGGGCCGTTCCTCGTCGTTGCCGATATAGGCGGTCTGCAGGGCGAAATAGATCCGCCGCGCCGGGGTGGTCGCCGTCTCCGGCGCCATGATCTGCTTGCCGAACAGGAAGCGCGCCTTGGCCGCGAGCTCGATGCGCGCGCGATTGCGGAAGCGGATCGGCGCCCCGTTCACCACCATCAGATCGCCCTGGCGTAACTCGAGCACCAGCGTGGACATGCATCTTCCTTTTATCGCTGCGCGCAATCCGCGAAACGTCGCAGGTTGCGTTTAACGGTCCCTGAACCGCGGCGCGGTCAGCGGAGATAGGAGGTCAGGCTCAGCCGGCCGAGATTGCCGAGCGCCGTATAGCTCGCCTCCAGGGCGGTTCGCGTCGCCTGCAGGCGGGTGAGGGTGGCTGCAAGGTCGACCTCCTCGACATCGGCAAGTTGTGCCTTCAGCGTATCCGTGACGGTGGCGTGCCGCGCCTGCGCCGCCTGCAGCCGCTGCTCCGCCAGGCCGAGCGCGCCCTGCTCGTCGGCCAGGCCGTTCGCCGCGCTCCTCAGCCCCTGCCGGATGGTATCCGCCAGGGCACGGAAATCGGTTGGCGCGGCGGCCTGGGCCGGGCCCAGCGCGGCGATGCTGGCCAGGCCGCGCAGCAGGTCGCGCGCCCAGGACCCGGTGGTCTCCCCGGTCGAGGCCACCGCGCCGTTGCGGTTGGCCGGGACGCCATAGGCCATCGCCTGACCATCCCCCGCCGGCACGCTCCGCCGCGGCTCGGCCAGGCCGCCGGCCGGGTCGGAGAGGAACGCGGAGAAGGGCGTCACCCCGGCGCTGTCGTCCATCGCCGCCGCCTTCGTCGCCGCCGCGACCGCCGCCGCATTGCCGCCGCCGAGCGTCGCCACCGCGCCGGCCACCTGCCGCGCCATGCCGGAGGCCGGCAGGCCTTCCGGGTCCGGGACCGGCGGGTTGGCGAAGTCGGACCCGCCGAACAGGTATTCGCCGTTGCTCTGGCTGTTCAGCAACTGCCCGACCTCGACCATCGCCGCCCTGGCACGGGAGGCGACCAGGGCGAGCGAGCCGGTGTCGTTCGGGTCGAGCTTCATCGCCACGCCACCGGCGAATTCGCCGGCGATCGAGGCCAGCCGCTGCAGCGCCGTCCCGGTGGCGGCGGTGCGGCCCAGCGCCTCGCCGATCGCGCTGCCATAGGCCTCGCGCCGGACGATCTCGCCGCGCAGCGTCAGCGCCCGCGGCAACTGCGGCGCCAGGTCGCCGATCGCATCGGTCCGCCGCCCGGTCGAGGCCTGGCGGGTCAGCCCCTCGAGCCGCAGGCGCAGCGCGGCGCTGTCGGCTTCCAGCCGGCCGAGGAGGCTGATCGAGGTCATCGGCCCATCCCCTTACCTCACCGCGCCAAGCAGGGTGTCGAACAGCGCCTGCACCGTGCCGAGCACCTTGGCATTGGCGGCATAGGCATTCTGCAGCGCGACGATGCCGGCCATCTCGGCATCGGTATCGACGCCGGACTGGCGGCCGAAGCGGGCCTCGAGCGCCGCGCCCAGCGCCGTCGCCTGGTCCTTGGCCACGGTCGCCGCGGCGCGGTCGCCGGCCTGCGCGGCGGTGATGCGCCCGGCATAGGACTCGAGCGTCGCCGGCGCGGTGAAGGGGGAGGCCAGGGTGCCGTCCGGCCCGAGCCCGGCGGTGGCGATGCCCGGCCAGGGCTGGCCGGCGGCGGCCTCCGCCCCGAAGGCGAAGTCCAGCACGCGGTCGAGCAGCGTGGTGAAGCCGGCCGGCCCGCCTGCCGGGTTCGGCACGAAGGCGGTCGGCCCGCCGGCGCTGCCCGCCACCGCCCGGGTGCCGTCGCGCAGCAGGGCCGGGTTGGCGGCGATGGCCGGGTTCACCCGGATGCGTCCGGCGAAGCCGACCTGCGCGCCGCCGGCATAGGGCTGCGCCGGATCCGGCAGGCTGGTCCCGTCGGCATCGGTGAAGAGCCGCAGCCCCTCCCCGTCCAGCCGGGCCGCGAGGTTGCTGGCCAGCACGTCGGCCTCCGCCTGGTAGCGCGGCAGGGTGCGGTCGCGCAGCGCGATCGCCTCGCCCAGCCGGCCGCCGGAGACCTGGCCGGTGATGTCGAGCCCGTTCAGCGTGACGCCCGGCAGGGTGCCGCCGGCGCCCGACAGGCTGGCCGGCTGCACCGCAGCCTCCGCGGTCGAGAACTGGTCGCGGCCGGGGTCGAGCGGCAGCACGATGCCGCCCTTGGCCACCAGCAGCAGGTCGCCGCCGGCCCGCTTCACCGCCTGCACGCCGAGGCTTTCCGACAGGGTGGCGATCGCCGCGTCGCGCCGGTCCTCGAGCGCCGCGGCATCGCCATCGGCGCCGCGCTGCAGCGCCAGGGTCAGCGTGGCGACCTCGCGCAGCGCCGCATTGGCGGTCTTCACCTCGGCCACGATCGCATCCTGCGCCTGCTGCCGCGCCGTGCCGATCGCCTGCGAGACGCCGTTCAGCCGCCCCGCCAGGGTCTCCGCCGCGGCGGCCGCCGCCTGCTGCTTGCCGGCATCGGCCGGTGCGGCGCGCAGCGCGAGGAAGCGGGTGTGGAGGTCGGCCAGCCCGTCGGCCAGGGTCTGGCCGCTGTCGCCATGCGCCTGCTCGATGCCGGTCAGCAGCGTTTCCCGCAACGCGGCGGCGGCGCTGCCGGCGCGACTGGCATCGAGCCGTGCCAGCAGCGCGGCATCGACGGCACGCGCCGCCTCGGCGCTGCGCAGCCCGGCCGGGCTGTCGCCGACCGTGACCGCCTGCTGCGGCACGGTCTTCCGCGTGTAGCCGGGCGTGTCGGCATTGGCGACGTTCTGCGAGGCCTGCGCCAGGCCACGCTGCACGGCGGCGAGGCCGCTGCGGGCGATCAGCAGGGCGGAGTCGAGGCTCATGGCGGGCTATCCCCGGGCCCGGCTCAGCGGCGCATGTTGATCGTGTCCTGCAGCAGCTCATCCGTCGCCGACACCACCTTGGTGTTGGCGGAATAGGCGCGCTGGGCGACGATCAGCTTGGTGAACTCGGTGGCGATGTCGACGTTCGACCGCTCGATCGAGCCGGTGACCAGCTTGCCGACGCCGTTCGAGGCGGCATCGGTGACCCGCGCCTCGCCGCTTTCGGGCGTCCGCATGAAGGCCTGGCCGTCGAGGCGCTGCAGCTTCTCCGGGTCGTTGAAGGCGACCAGCGGGACGCGGGCGATGACGCGGCTCTGGCCGTTGTCGTAGTTCACCGCGACGTCGCCGTTGCCGCGGATCGATAGGCCGGAATAGGCGCCGAGCGGCACGCCGTCCTGGGCGTTGTTGCGGACCGAGAATTCGGTGCCGGAATACTGTGTCAGCCCCTGCGCCAGGCCGAACTTGCCGAGCGCCAGCTGCACCGTCTGCGCCCCTTGGCCGAAATCCGCGGTGAAGCTGATGGTGGCGGGGTCGCCGGTGGCGCTGGTGCCGGGCAGGGTGACGGAGCCGGTGGCATTGGTGAAGGTGCCGATCGTGCCATCCGTCACCGCTGGCGTGGCACCGGTGCCGAAATGCAGCCCGACCGTGCCGCGCGCGGCGCTGTTGATGTCGTCCGGCGCGTTCAGCCCCAGGGTCCAGGAATTGGTGCCGGCACTGGTGAAGCTCAGGTTGACCGTGTGCAGCCGGCCGAGGCTGTCATAGACCTGCGCCTGGGTGGTGACCGGCGTGGTCGTCGCATCCGCCGGCAGGTTGGCGGCCAGGTCGATCCTGGTGGTGGCGACCGGATTGAAGACCTGCTGGTTCAGCCGGATGGGGTTGAGGATGGTGCGGTCCGGATTGCCGGCGGCATCCGACGGCCAGCCCTGCAGGTAGTAGCCGGCGCCGTTGACCAGGTAGCCGTCCTTGTCGAGCGCGACGTCGCCGGCCCGGGTGAAGAACTGCCGCTCGTCGAACACCGGCTGGCCGTTGGTGGTGCCCTTGGCGAGTGCCACGCTGAAGAAGCCCTGGCCGCCGATCGCCATGGCCAGCGGCTGCTCCGCCTGCTCGATCGTGCCCTGGACGGCGTTGGTGTAGTTGGGCCGGGCGATGACCGCGCCGGGCTCGTTCACCGTGGCATTCGACTGGGTGATGTAGGAGACGAAATTCGTGTCGACGCGCTTGTAGCCGATGGTCTGGCTGTTCGCGACGTTGTCCGAGATGTCGCCGAGCGCCTTGCTCTGCGCGGTGAGGCCGCTGATGGCGGCGGTGAGAGAGCCGAAGAGGGACATGCGGGAAAGCTCCGGCGACGAAGGGTGACCGGGCCGCGGGGGACCTGGCCGGGGTGATTGCGGCGGCGTGGTTGCAGCGACCGTGCCAGGATTCGGCGAAGGGCGACCGGCGCCGCTTGCCGGCGGGGCGGCAGGGCTTGCCGGGTGGCCGGCCGGGCTTGCCGGAGTTCGGCCGGCACGGGGTGGAACGCCGCTCGCAACCGGGGCGGCATGGATGCCCAGCCATTGCCCGCCAAGCCCCGGACCGCCCGGCCCCCGCCTGTCCAGTCCCAGACTGTCCAGTCCCGGGCTGCCCAGTCCCACCCTGCCCGGCGCCTGCATGCCCGAGACGTCCCTGCCCCGGGCCTGCCGGACGCAACCCCGCCCGCCGCCGCGGCGCGCGACGCCGCATCCCCCGACAGGGGCTTCGCCGGCACCCTGGCGCGGCTGGCGAGCGACAAGGCGCCAGCGGCACCCGATGCCGCGGCGGCCGAGCCGGCGGAGGATGCGCCGCCAGCGCCGCCCGGCGCGGGACCGCAAATCCTTCAACCCACCGTCCTCCCCCTGACGGCCGCGGCCGCCGGCGCGGTCCCGGGCGCCGCGCTGCTGGGCGCGGCTGGCGCGGCGCCTTCCGCCGATCCGCCGGCCATGGCCGGGGCGGCCCCTGGGGCT
>NZ_SMSJ01000109.1 GCF_004355005.1 Dankookia rubra | reverse complement strand
GGGCACATGCGCAGGCTATCGAAGCTGCCCGACCGCGTTCGCAGCTTCTTCGGGCACAAGACTTTTCGCTACGCCGCCTGATTCAAGATCGCCCAGGCCGGATCAATAAGCACAGCACGCCTCGCTATCTTTGCGGCAGTCTTTGGCTCGCGGGGTGCGCTGCGTGATACGAACATCTCCCCATTTTGCTGCGGCGCGCTCCCTTCGCAGCGACAGCGATCATTGGTCGCGGTAGTCGGCATGTGCGGCTTGATTCAGCAACTGAGCCGCGTCGTCTGCTTGCCTCAGATCGGGTCGACGAGGTGTCCAGGCCCACAGGGGACGATCTAGCTGTGGGTGGTATCGCACGCCCCGGCGCTGATCCTGTGACAGCCTTGAGGCTGCAGCTATTGGCAAACGGTTATCATCCCGTGCCGGTGGCCGGCCCCCAAATGCGGTGCAAGTCACCAGGCAAGCAGCCTTTAATGAGGAACTGGCGGCAAATCTGCGCAAGCGCAGACTCACTCGAAGTGCGTCGATGGGGAGTGGAACAAGCCGGCTGCAGCAATACCGGCCTGTTATGTGAAGATTTGGCTGCTCCGGACATAGACGTGCCCGTGCCAGCTCTTGCCAAACGGCTGGAAGTTCTGGCGACTGCCATACTCGGCCCCACGCCACTGCTTCGTATTGGCTGCGCGCCGAAAAGGTTATTGGCGTACCGAACAATCACGTCACTGCCGAAGATGGCGACACCCGAGCTGTTCCTGTCAGACGGAACCAAGCTGCAAGTTGAGGTCCTTGGAGCCGGACAGCAATTCGTCGCTTATGGCGCCCATCCAGACACGGGCCGTGGTTATGAGTGGCCATCTGCCGGACCTGATGTGGTGCTACATGCTGACCTGCCGGTGGTAGCGGAGGCCGAGCTGAACGATTTCGTTATTGCGGCCGAGGTCCTACTGCGCAAAGCCGGCGGTCTGATGAAGAATGAGTGGGCCGCGATCGCGCAGGATGCCGCTAGCGGCGTTGCCGAACGGTCCAAACCGCCTACTACCACAAACATGCGCAAGTCGCCGAGCGGCCCGCGCACTGGTGCCGCCGGTGCGAGCTTCTTCCAAGCGGTCAATCAAACCGCACTCGATAACCTGAGCACCTGGGTGCCGCGGCTGTTTCCCAGAGCGAAGCTTCAGGCCACCGGCGCCTTTCGAGTGAGATCAGCAGACCTTGGCCGTCCCGACGAGGAGGATTTGAGCCTACACCCTGATGGGGTGCAGGATTTCGGTCCACGCAAGCTCATGTCGCCGATCGACGTAGTGATTGAGTTCGGCGGCGCCCCGACGCTGCAGGTTGCCGCCTTTACGCTTTGCGAATGGCTAGGATGTCCGCCGGAAGATTTTGGCTGGAGGGCCGCCGCGGGCACGAAGGCGCAAAAGACCATGCCGGCAGGAATCAATTTCGACAAACGCACCGCAGAGGTCAGGCCGAATTGGGCAGCATTCCTTGAGCGTGACGAGAAAGGAAATGCGATTAATAATCTCGCCAACACCATGATCGCACTGCGCGGTACGGAGGAACTGCACGACTGCTTCGCGTTCGACCAGATGCTCCGCGCGCCAATCCTGACCAAGCCATTGCCGAAAGGACGCGCAGTCGGGCTGCCACGCCTTCTCCGTGATGATGACGTTTCGCAGGTGCAGGAGTGGCTGCAGCGGCACGAGCTGCGGCGCGTGGGCAAGGACACCACACACCAAGCCGTAGAGCAGCGGGCAGAGGAATGCACTTTTCACCCCGTGCAGAACTATTTGGCTGCTTTGCAATGGGACCGGCAGCCACGTCTCGGTACATGGCTGCATACTCATCTCGGTGTGGACCGCAGCTCGTATTCGGCCGGCATTGGCACCATGTTCCTGATTGCCATGGTCGCGCGTGTGATGGCGCCTGGCTGTAAGGCCGACTATATGCTGGTGCTTGAAGGGCCGCAGGGCGCTCGGAAATCGACTGTTTGCGAAATCCTGGCTGACCGCTGGTACAGCGACAGTTTACCCGACATTCGAAATAGCGGAAAGGATGTTTCGCAGCATCTGAACGGCAAATGGCTAATCGAGATTGGGGAAATGGCTGCGTTGGACAGAGCCGAGGCCGCAGCGCTGAAGGCGTTCATCACTCGAACGGAAGAACGCTACCGGCCAAGCTATGGCCGCAAGGAGGTGATCGAACCCCGGCAATGCGTTTTCATCGGCACGACAAATAAGACCACTTATCTGCGCGATGAAACCGGTAGCCGGCGCTTTTGGCCGGTTACGGTGGGCAAGATTGACCTCGACGCCCTGGCCCGTGACCGGGACCAGCTCTTGGCTGAAGCAGTCGAACTCTTTCGGCATGGCAAGCCTTGGTGGCCCGACAGCGACTTCGAGGCAGAGCATATCAAGCCTGAGCAGGAAGCTAGGTATGAAGCGGACGCCTGGGAACAAGTTATCGCCGAATGGCTCGATGATAGAGATAGAGTTACGCTCCTAGATGTAGCGCAAGGCGCCCTAGGTTTCATCACTCAGAAATTTGGGCGTGCCGACCAAAACAGGATCAGCGCTGCACTCCAGCGACTAAATTGGGTACACGCGAAGCGGGGTAAGAAGGGCGAGCGATTCTGGGAGCGCAAGCCATGACCGGAGATCTCGCATCTTTCCGTATGACCAGCCGGTTTGCTGGGCGTGGAGACGCGTATGCACGAGCGGCGCATTTAAGTGCCGGTCGTCACGCATTCCAATCCGTGCATGCGTCAAGATGGACATCATGCAAAGGAGAATAGCCACCATCACTGACAAGGCTGCGAAATCGATCGTGGTCGCACTCGGCCGAGGGTTGCAGCGTATCGCTAAACGCCCGTCAGAGCTGGCGAGCCGACCAAAGTGCGTCGGTCGGGCTTCGAGCAAAATCAATGCGTTATACGTTTCGCCGACGCACCTGACGCACATTTCCTTGGAGGGCATGGACCTCTTGGGATGGGCTACAGCGCCCACGTTGAGAAGCTGTGTCAGGTGCGTCAGTGCGTCAGGAGGCTTGAAGTTCAACTGCATCATGAGAGGCGGCCCTTGGGCTACTGCGTGCTTACCTTGCTCCTCCGCTCGCAGGCGGCATGGACTTCACCACCGCACGCATGCGGCCGTTGATGAAGCTGCCCCTGTGAGACTATCGCGACTACCGATTTTGTCGGCCGCCTGCCGAAGCTGCCGCAGGGCCTTGGCAGCGTTAACACCCCGCAACGTGCCAAGCTACCGACATAGGTCGGTCTGCGGTTCCTCCCTGGCGAAGTTGGAACTGCGGGGGTTTCGAGGCGCGACACTTCGCTACCGGCAGACCTCGAATCCAGGTTGCCAGGTCGCCAGGTTGCCACCCGGCGCAGGAAGCCGCCGGACGCCGCGGACCGCACCGCAGCGCGTGGCAACCGCCTGGGCCGCCAACGCTCAGAGCCAGCCTCGGCCGAGGGCGTGTCACAGCTCACCAGTCCAGTCAGCAAGGTGCCCTGATGTCTCAAGCCCCTTGGCAAGCGGCCGTCGTCGAAACGCGCGCGGTCAGTGGCCTGCTACCCTATGCCAGCAACGCCCGCACCCATTCGCCCGAGCAGGTGGCGCAGCTCGCGGCATCGATCGCTGAATTCGGTTTCACTGTGCCGGTGCTGGTGGACGAGCGCGGCGTATTGGTCGCCGGCCATGGCCGGGTCCTTGCGGCGCGCACGCTTGGGCTCGACGCAGTTCCGACCATCCGGCTCGGGCACCTGAACGAGGCTCAGCTCCGGGCATACCGCCTCGCCGACAACCAGCTTGCCCTGAATGCGGGCTGGGATGAGGGGCTGCTGGCACAGGAGCTGCGAGGTCTACGCGACGACGGCTACGACCTCTCGGTGGTCGGCTTCGGCGTCGAAGAACTCGACCGGCTGCTAGTCTTCGATGAGGATCTGGTCCCCGGGCTCGACGGCCGTGATCCGGACGCCGCTGCCCCAGAGCCCCCGGAGGTGCCGATCAGCCGCCTTGGTGACCTCTGGCAGCTGGGACCGCATCGCCTGCTCTGCGGCGACGCAACGGCGGCCGGCGACGTATCCCTCCTCCTGTATGGAGCTGTCCCTCACCTGCTGGTCTCCGACCCGCCCTATGGCGTCGAATACGACCCCGCGTGGCGGAACACAGCCGGCGTCTCGGCGACAGCCCGCACCGGCCGGGTGGCGAATGACGATCGGGCGGACTGGCGCGAGGCCTGGGCACTGTTTCCGGGCGAGGTGGCCTATGTCTGGCATGCCGGGGTGCATGCCCGGATGGTGATCGAGAGTCTCGAGGCAGCCGACTTCGTGGTCCGCAGTCAGATCGTCTGGGCCAAGCCGCGCTTCGTGCTGGGCCGGGGCGATTACCACTGGCAGCACGAGCCCTGCCTCTATGCCGTCCGCCGTGGCGGCACCGGCCACTGGCAGGGTGCCCGCGACCAGGCGACGCTTTGGGCCATCGGCGCCTCCGGAGAGGAGGACACCGCGACCGTGCACGGGACGCAGAAGCCGGTCGAGTGCATGCGCCGGCCTATCTTGAACAACAGCGCAGCCGGTGATGCGATCTATGATCCCTTCCTCGGCAGCGGGACGACGTTGATCGCGGCCGAGGTCACGGGCCGGCGCTGCCATGGACTCGAGATCGACCCGCGGTACGTGGATGTCGCGGTACGCCGGTGGCAGAACCTGACCGGCCGCCGCGCCGTCCTGGCCGGGGATGGCGGCCCCATCGAGGCCGTCGCTATCGCGCGGGGGCTGGAGGTGGCGACATGATGGCGGCGAGCCACCGCTTCATGGGGGGCCTGAGGAGACATCAGGAAGCCGCCTGGTGGGCGAAGTGGCTGCGGGGGAACGTCACCGCCTCTGCTGGAGAAGACCGAGCGAGATCAGCTCGTTCCGTAGCGCCGTCGGGCCGGTGAAGTGGATGCCGTGCATGCCAAGCGCGGTAGCGGCCGCTGCATTCCGGGCGTTGTCGTCGATGTAGACGATGTCGTCTGGCCGGAGCCCATGCCGGTCTACCAACAGCAGGTAGATCTGCGGGTCAGGCTTGATCAGCTTCTCCTGGCCGGACACGACGATGCCGCGGAACCAGCTCATGAACTCAAACCGTTCCAGCGCGATCGGGAAGGTCTCGTGCGACCAGTTCGTCAGCGCATACAGCGGCGTTCCGGCCGCCCTCAGCTCACTCAGAATCGCCACGGTGCCATCGATCGGGCCGGCGATCATCTCGGGCCAACGGTGATGAAACGCGTCGATCAGCGCCGCCTGCTCAGGATGTTGCTCCTTCAGCACCGCCGTAGCCTCGGCCCAGCTTCGGCCAGCATCTTGCTGCAGGTTCCACTCACTCGTGCAGACCTCGGCGAGGAACCGCTCCATCCCGGCCTCATCGTCGGGGAACAGCTTGCGGTAGAGGTAGCGCGGATTCCAGTCGACGAGTACGCCACCAAGGTCGAAGACGACGGTCGTACGTTGAGCAGGTGGTAGTGGCGCTGTGGGCAAGCGACATCTCCTCGCGGGTGCAGAAGAGTGCAGCATGGGCCGCAACCGGACCAGCTGGTAGTCGTCGCCTTTGCGCTTCCCGCAGCAGCCACCAAGCACGTAGTTTGTTGGTTCTATTGCGATGTGCAGGGGCTACGGATCCCACCATGACCCCGACCCAGGATGCGGCACTGGTAGGCTCACAGCGCGAGGCGGCACGCCGGCTCGGCTTGTCGCACACGGCGCTGCAGAAGGCAGTGCAAGCCGGACGGATCAGCCCTGAGCCGGGCGGCGGTTGGGATGTCGAGAAGCTGCGGGCGCAGCTGGCCGCGAGCGCCGATCCCGCCCGCCTGACCGGCCCCTCGCTACCCGCTGCTGGCACGGAGAGCGGCGAACCTGCGGCAGGCGATCCACTGGGTGCCCCGGGGCTGGCGAGCGCCCGCCCGGGCGGGGCGACCTTCCACGACGCGCGTACGGCGAACGAGGTGCTGAAGGCACAGGGGCGCCGGCTGGAGATCGACGAGCGCCGCGGCCGGCTGGTGGACAAGGCGCGTGCCCTGCTGCTGGTGCATCGGCTGGCGCGGGAGGAGCGCGACGCCATCCTGGCTTGGCCGGCCCAGATTGCCGCCGAACTCGCGGCCGAGCTCGCCGTCGACGCGCACCGCCTGCAGCTGCTGCTGGACCAGCGGCTGCGGATCCACCTGGCGGAAAGGAACGGCGCCCGTGTCGCTGTTGAGTGAGACGCTGGACGCCGTTACCGGCTTCGAGGGTGCGGCGGAGATCATCGCGGCCTGGCACGCCGGCATGGCGCCAGAGCCGGCGCTGCTGGTCTCCGACTGGGCCGACCGCCACCGCATGCTGGGCAGCCGTGGCTCGGCCGAGCCCGGGCACTGGCGGACCAGCCGGACGCCCTACCTGCGCCAGATCATGGACGTGCTGTCGCCGACCCATCCGGCGCGGCGGGTCGTGCTGATGAAGGGTGCCCAGGTCGGCGGCACCGAGTGCGGGAACAACTGGATCGGCTACGTCATCCAGCACGCGCCGGGGCCGATGCTGGCGGTCCAGCCCACCACCGAGCTGGCCAAGCGGTTCTCGGAGCAGCGGATCGACCCTTTGGTCGAGGAGACGCCGGCCATTCGGGAGCGGGTGGCGCCGGCACGGTCGCGGGACAGCGGCAATCGCCAGCTCAGTAAGGAGTTTCCGGACGGGCAGCTGGTCATGACCGGGGCGAACAGCGCCGTCGGCCTGCGGTCCATGTCCGCCCGCTTTCTGTTCCTCGACGAGATCGACGCCTACCCCGGCGATGTCGAGGGCGAGGGTGACCCGGTGGCGCTGGCCGAGGCCCGGGCGCGGACCTTTGGCTGGCGACGCAAGACCCTTCTGGTCTCAACGCCGACCATCACCGGCGTGTCGCGGATCGAGCGGGAGTACCTCGCCACTGACCAGCAGCGGTACTTCGTCCCGTGCCCCTTCTGCGGCCACATGCAGTCGCTGCGCTTTGCCCGCCTGCTCTGGGGGCGAGGTCAGCCCGACACTGCCCGGTACCGCTGCGAGGCCTGCGACGGCGCCATCGGCGAGCAGCACAAGACCGCCATGCTGGCCCACGGGCAATGGCGGCCCACGGCGGCTGCCCAGGATCCCTACGCCATCGGCTTTCACCTCAGCGCCCTCTACAGCCCGGTCGGCTGGTTCTCCTGGGCGCAGGCGGCCCAGGACTGGGAGGCGGCCCAGGGCGATGCCCGCGCCCTGAAGACCTTCCACAACACCGTCCTCGGTGAGACCTGGCAGGAGCGCGGCGACGCGCCGGACTACGAGCGGCTGATCGAGCGCCGCGAGCCGATGGTGCCGGGCCTGGTGCCGAACGGCGCGGTGGTGCTGACCGCGGGCGTCGACAACCAGAGCGCCCCGGCCCGGCTGGAGGTCTATGTCTGGGCCTGGGGGCCTGGCTACGAGAGCTGGCTGGTCCACCACGAGCGGATCGAGGGCAGCCCAGCTGACCCTGGGCCCTGGGACGCCCTCGCAGCCCTACTGGGTCGCAGCTGGGAGCGCCTGGATGGTGGCCAGCTGCGGATTGCCAAGGTCGGCGTGGATACCGGCGGCAACCACACCGCCGGGGTCTACACCCAGCTGCGCCGGCTGCGCGACCCACGGCTGGTACCGCTCAAGGGCATCGAGGGTTGGAACCGCTCGAGCCCGGTGACGGGGCCGACCCTGGTGGATGTCACCGAGGCCGGGCGCAAGCTGAAGCGGGGCCTCAACCTGTGGACCGTCGCGGTCAGCACCTACAAGCTGGACCTCTACCGCCGGCTCTGGCTCAGCCGCGGCGACGGCATCGGCTACCCGCCGGGCTGGGTGCATCTGCCGGACTGGCTCGACGGCAGCCTGGTGAAGCAGCTCGTGGCGGAGCAGCTGGTGACCCATAAGACCCGCAACGGCTTTGCCCGGAATGAGTGGCGCAAGCTGCGGGACAATGAGGCGCTGGACTGCGCCGTGTACGCCCGCGCCGCGCTCGCCGTGTTGGGCTCTGACCGCTATGGCGAGCGGTTCTGGGTCATCATGGGCAGCCAGATCGTCGTCCCGAAACCTGAGCCCGCGCTGCCCGTCGTGCCCGCTCGACCCGGGACCGCTGTCCGGCTGCGACCACGCCAGCGCGTACGATCATCCATCATGGATTAAACGGCCGAGCGGGCTTACTCGCCCCAGCCGCCCACCAGCGGGAACGAAGTGGCCTGATTTCGCCAGGCAGAGCTGAGGGCGAACCATCAGCTTTGGTACTTGGGCAACCCCCCTGACGCTCCGCGCCGACACCTCCTTTTCACTCCTGCCAAGAAGCGCATTGATGCACTTGACCGGTCGGCGAGCCACCGCGAGCATGACGCAGACGGCATCTGACAGGTGCACCTCGCACTATATCGGCTCGCTGCCAGTGGTCACCGAGGCGGTGGGGTGCAGCGGCCTCAGAAGCTCTCGGGAAGGAACCGTTCTCATGCTGCTGACGCGCCGGCAACTCATGTCATCTACCGGGGCCATGCCCGTCTTGGCGTATTCAGGAGCTCAAGCCCAATCAGGTGGTGCCGCGCCAACCATCAAGATCTGCGTCATGAGTGATCAGTCGGGTCCCTACAGCAGCACGAGCGGTCCTGTTTCCGTCGCCTGCGTCCGCCAAGCGGTCGAGGATTTCAACCCACCCTCGCGGGGCTTCAATGTTGAGATCCTGACCGGCGATCATCAGAACCGGGCGGATATCGGTGTCAACCTGACCCGGCAGTGGTTCGACCGGGACGGCGCCGATGTCGTCATGGACGTGTCGAACAGTGCCGTCGCTCTCGCTGTGCAGAACGTCGCGCGAGAGAAGGACAAAATTCACCTGAACTCTGCTGCTGCGACCGCTGACCTTACCGGCAAAGCTTGTACGCCGAATGGCGTTCACTGGACTTATGACTCCTGGATGTTGGCAGCCAGCACTGGTGGTGCGCTGGTGCGAAGTGGTGGCGACAGTTGGTTCTTCATTGTGGCCAACTTTGCCTTTGGCCATGCCCTCGAGCGCGACACGGGAGACGCTGTGCGCCGCGCCGGCGGTAAGGTGCTTGGCCGGGTGGCCCACCCCGCGCCAGGAACATCCGATTTCTCCTCTTTCCTGCTGCAGGCACAAGCCAGCCGAGCCAAGGTGATTGGTCTTGCGAACGGCGGCGACGACACCGTCAACGTGATCAAGCAGGCTGCAGAATTCGGCATCACCCGGTCAGGCCAGAAGTTGGCGGCGCTGCTGATGTTCGTCAGCGATGTCCACGCCATAGGGCTGCCCACTGCACAGGGTCTGCTGCTGACCGAAAGCTTCTATTGGGACCTCAATGACCGCACGCGAGCCTTCACCAGGCGCGTGCTTCCGAAAACCGGCGGTATCCATCCGAATATGAACCAGGCCGGCTGCTATTCCGCCGCGATGCACTACTTGAAAGCGGTCGCCGATATGGGTCCGGCCGCGGCGAAGCAGAGCGGCGCAACGACTGTTGCTCGGATGAAGTCTCTGCCGACAGATGACGACGCCTTCGGCGCTGGCGGGATACGGCCAGATGGCCGCAAGCTCCATGATGTTCATCTCTTTCGGGTCAAATCACCCGAAGCGAGCCGTGGTGCCTGGGACTACTATGAGCTCCTCAGCACCACGCCGGCTGACAAAGCTTTCCGTCCGCTCCAGGAAGGTGGCTGCTCGCTCATCCACACCTAGCGTGCCGCCGCGGGAACGTTTTCTCGCTGCTCGTCAGGAATGACCGCGGCGCGGCGGAGATGAACGGGAGGGTGGAGATCGATGGTGTACCCACCCCCGTCGCCGCGTCCCCGCCGTCTACCGCTGCATCTATCGAACCTTCGCTGACGACAGCTCCGGGAACGACGCTCCGGCACGCACTCAACGGTGCGTCCAGTTCACCGCTCGGAGTCGGGTTTCGTGCCAAGCATGAGGGCCAGTAGGCCACCCGGCGGCACCGCGGCGAGGCGCGCCAGCCGGTTCGTCCTGATCTGTGCCAGGTGGTGCGGATGGTCGTAGCGGAGATGGCAACGCTGGCACCACGCCCGCAGGTTGTCCGGTGAGACGTTCTCGGGCTGGTGGTTGAGGTGCGCGGCGCCAAGGATGACTTTCGAGCCTGAGACCGGATGCGGCTTGCCCTGCCCGGCGCCGCAGGCCTCGCAGCGGTACCCGGCGCGGGCGATGACCCAGCGGCTGATCCGCTTCCAGTTCCGCGGATAGCGGGCGCGCTGGGCGCGGCGGTAAGCCTTCGCTTCCGGGCTCATGCGCGGCGCTCCGCCGAGCGATCCATATCGGATGGTGTCATGGCTGGGATCTCCTGAACGACCCCCGACCATCGAGGCCCGTCACTGGCCAGAGCCCCGCGGGCAGGGCCAAGCGAGGCGACACGAGGTGGAAAGCCTCGGCGCGCGAACATTCGCGTCGCGGTAGCGCTTCGGCCAGCCGATAAACTGAGGCCTCCCGCGCAGTTCAGGCCTTCCCCGCTGCCACACCCGGCTGACGGGAGATGTTATCGCCGCGGGAGCGTGTACCCAGCCGCCACGGCAGGATAGCCTTACCGCGAGGGGCGTGTCCGAGGGGGAGTCCACATGAGCGGTGCCGTGCTCGCACTGACCTTCAAGCTCGACGAGCAGGGCCGTGCCGCCATAGATGCGGAGCTCGGCGGCGGAGTTGAGGTCGTGTCGCTGACCGGCCTGGACGAACAAGCTCGACGCGCCACTCTGGGCCGTACGACAGTCCTGCTCTCGCGCAACACCGGTACAGAGCTCCGCCCCGGAGAGGCCGGAATGATCCGTCATGTGCGGCTCGTGCAGTTCCTGACGGCGGGAGTCGATTTCATCCCACTGCGCGACCTGCTGCCCGAGGTGCCGGTGGCGAGCAATGGCGGCGCCTATGCCGCGCCAATGGCGGAACATGCCCTCGCAATGGCGCTCGCTGCTGCGAAACGCCTGTTCGTCGAGCATGCCGCACTGGCACAGGGCACTTTCAACCAGTTCACCCCCAACCGCATGCTTGCGGGCGGCGTCTGCGGTATCCTGGGCTTCGGCGGCATTGGAGTTGCCACCGCCCGGCTGATGCGCAGCCTTGGTATGCGCATCCATGCGATACGGCGAAGTGGAGCGAGCGAGGAGCCCGTCGATTGGATCGGCGGGCCAGACCGGCTGGACGAGCTGCTAGCCGCGGCTGACGTGCTGGTGCTCAGCCTGCCGCTGACACGGGCGACCCGTGGACTCATCGGCACGCGCGAGCTCCAACTGATGAAGTCCGACGCAATCCTGGTGAACCTCGCTCGAGGCGAGATCCTCCACGAGCAGGCGCTCTACGACCATCTTCGGGCCACGCCGAGCTTTACTGCCTGCGTCGACGCTTGGTGGATCGAGCCGGTTCGCCACGGCCAGTTCCGGATGGATCTGCCTTTTCTCGAGCTTCCAAACGTCATCGGCTCACCGCATAACTCAGCCTCCGTTCCGGGTTGGCGTGAGGTCGCCTTGCGGCATGCTGCGGCGAACTGCCGGCGGGTGCTGGACGGGTTACCGCCGCGCCATCTGATCGGCGCGGATGAGCGCGCAGCGGCGCCTTCGTAGCCAGCGAAGTGATCCGGCCCGCCCCGAACACCTCATCAGCTACGGATCGCGGCCCACCCACGGAAGCCCTGGCCGGGTTGGTCGAGCGCGTGACGTTCCACAATGCCGAGACCGGCTTCTGCGTGCTGCGGGTCAAGGTGCGGGGCCAGCGCGACCCTGTCACTGTGGTCGGCCATGCCGCCCTGATCTCGGCCGGCGAGTTCGTCAGCGGCTCGGGCACCTGGGTCAACGACCGCACCCACGGCCTGCAGTTCAAGGCGACCTTCCTCAAGGCAACCGCGCCCACCACGCTGGAAGGCATGGAGAAGTACCTCGGCTCCGGCATGATCCGCGGCATCGGCCCGGTGAATGCCAGGAAGCTGGTCGCCGCCTTCGGCGAGGCCGTGTTCGAGCTGATCGAGCAGCGGCCGGATCGCCTGCGCGAGGTCACCGGCATCGGCCCGAAGCGCGCGGCGCGCATCGTCGCCGGCTGGGCCGAGCAGAAGGTGATCCGCGAGATCATGCTGTTCCTCCACTCGAACGGGGTCGGCACCTCGCGGGCGGTGCGGATCTACAAAACCTATGGCGCCGAGGCCGTGCGCCTGGTCAGCGAGAACCCCTACCGCCTTGCCCGCGACATCCGTGGCATCGGCTTCCGCACCGCCGACCAGATCGCCGCCAGGCTCGGCATCGAGCGCACGGCCATGATCCGCGTGCGGGCCGGCATCTCCTTCGCCCTGGCCGAGGCCATGGAGCAGGGCCACTGCGGCCTGCCCGAGGCGGAGCTGGTGGACCTCGCCCAGACCCTGCTGGAGATCCCGGGTGAGCTGGTCCGCACCGCCCTCGGCCTGGAGCTCGAGGCGGGCGACGTGGTCGCCGACACGCTGGAGGGGCAACGCTGCATCTTCCTAGCCGGCCTGTACCGGGCCGAGCGGGAGATCGCCGAGCGGCTGCGGCATCTCGCCGTCGGTGCGCCGCCCTGGCCGGCGATCGACGCCGACAAGGCCATCCCCTGGGTAGAGGGCAAGACCGGCCTGACACTCGCCGAGAGCCAGCGGGCGGCGGTGCGTCTGGCGCTCGCCGCCAAGGTGCTGGTCATCACCGGCGGGCCCGGCGTGGGCAAGACCACCCTGGTCAACTCCATCCTGAAGATCGTGGCAGCCAAGGGGCCCGAGATCGCCCTCTGCGCCCCGACCGGCCGTGCCGCCAAGCGCCTGGCCGAGAGCACCGGGCGCGAGGCCACCACCATCCACCGCCTGCTCGAGGCCGACCCGAAGGAGGGCGGCTTCAAGCGCACCGACCTGCACCCGCTCGACTGCGACCTGTTGGTCGTGGACGAGACCAGCATGGTGGACGTCCCCCTCATGCGGGCGCTGCTGAAGGCCCTGCCCGAGGGCGCTGGCATGCTGCTGGTCGGCGACGTGGACCAGCTGCCCTCGGTCGGGCCAGGGCAGGTGCTGGCCGACATCATCGGCTCCGGCGCGGTCCCGGTGGTGCGCCTGACCGAGGTGTTCCGCCAGGCCGCCGGCAGCCGGATCATCACCAACGCCCACCTGATCAACGGGGGCAAGATGCCGGATCTCAAGCCGCAGGAGGGCTCGGACTTCTTCTTCGTCGAGGCGGCCGACCCGGAGACCGGGCTGGAGAAGCTCCTGGCCCTGGTCCGCGACCGCATCCCCCGCCGCTTCGGGCTCGACCCGGTCCGCGATGTCCAGGTGCTCTGCCCGATGAACCGCGGCGGGCTCGGGGCGCGGTCGCTCAACGTCGCGCTGCAGCAGGCGCTGAACCCGCCGGGCGAGATCCGGGTCGAGCGCTTCGGCTGGACCTTCTGCCCGGGCGACAAGGTCATGCAGGTAACCAACGACCACCAGCGCGAGGTCTACAACGGCGATCTCGGCATCGTCCGTCGGATCGACCTCGAGGAGAGCGAGCTTATCGTCGACTACGAGGGCCGGGAGATCGCCTACGGCTTCGGCGAGCTGGACGAGCTCGTGCTGGCCTATGCCACCACGGTCCACAAGAGCCAGGGCTCGGAATACCCGGCCGTGGTCATCCCGGTCACCACCCAGCACTACCCCATGCTGCAGCGCAACCTGATCTACACCGCGGTCACCCGGGGCAAGCGGCTGGTAGTGCTGGTGGGCCAGCGCAAGGCGCTGTCGATCGCCGTACGCGGGCAGCAGACCCGCCGCCGCTGGTCGAAGCTGAAGGAATGGCTTGCCGTGTAGTCCGAATGGCCAGCAGTGACCCAGAAGAACCAGGCCAACTCTGTCACGTTAGCGGCTCGAAATCGTCCAGTGTATTCGCCGGACATGCCGCAATCGGAGGAGGCGTCATCGTGGATTCAGATCGCATCACCGGTTCCGCTCAGCAAGCGAAAGGCAAGGTCGAGGCAGCCACGGGCCGGCTCACTGGAGACACAAAGCTTCAGGTGGAGGGAGGCTACGACCAGGCGGTCGGCGCCGTTCGGAATACAGCCGGCAGGGCTGCGGATGCGGCTGAAGCGGCCAAAACTGAGCCACAGTCTGAGGTGGAACACCTCAGAGCGGAGGTGGAGCGGCTCTCTGCCGAGCCTGCCACACCGCGATTAGATGCCGTTGCCAGAACGGCCGACCGCTACGGCCAGGAGTTCGACCGATACCTGGATGTCGTTCGGGAGCGTCCCTTGACCGCAATCGGCGTAGCGGCCTGCGCGGGTTTCTTGCTCGGACGGCTAATGAGCGGCAACAGGTATGTGTATCGGATCTGACTGTAACCGCGGCAAGCGCAATCTGAGTAGCGGCGTCCAGAGAAGGTGTAGGCTGCCGCGACCCGTTCAGCTTGGTGCATACTGTTCATCTCATCGCCCGTGCACCGGGCCATGGACATACCGGTCAGTTGTCCAACCAGCTCGTAGCGTGCCCGCCGGGGTTGCCACGGGCCAGGAGGAACACTGCTTCGAGTCTAGTTGATACAATCTCAGCACGACCGGAGCTTTACTTGCCGACCTACGGCAGGTGATCCCGTCCGTCCCGAGCAGCTGAAACCTGCAGCGATGCGCGAAACGCAGGTCTGCCATATACAACTATAAGTACTTAAAATCCGACCTGGACGCGATCCTCGCGGTGGGGCTGAGGGCGGCCCCCAGGGGGCTGTGTGACATGGTTGCCGATATGCTGATTGGCCTGTGCGGGGCGTGGGGCCTCGCCGGGTCGTTGACGTGGTCGTTCGCGCGAACACGCCGGGCCATGCTTACGGTTCAGATCTTGACCGCACCGGGTTTCTTCCTGCACTGGGCCTTGCAGGGACACTGGACGGCTGCGGGCCTGAATGTGCTGACCATGCTGCTCGCGCTGATCTCGGCTGCCTTGGACGGTCCGCCGGACAGTCGGGGCGTACGGGCTGCGCGTTCCCTCTACATCGTCGCTCTGTTGCCGGTGGCAGCCCTAACAGCATGGTCCTGGGAGGGGTGGCACTCGCTGTTTGCGGCGCTCGGGACGACTGTCGCCTGTTGCGGCCGTTGGCAGACCGACAAAGCTCGGTTTCGTACCCTAATCCTCGCCTGCTCGGTGCCCTGGTTCGCGCACAACCTTGCGGTCGGTTCTGTCCCGGCGATGGTGTCGGATCTCTTCCTCATGGGTCGCGGTGCCTGGTGAGAGCGTCGGAGAGAAAATCCCTCAGGGAGCGGCTGGGTAATCTGGCCGCGGCGGCGTGAAATAGGAGCGCTGCCGAGCCTTTCGTCACGACGGCTGACGGAAGGCC
>NZ_SMSJ01000108.1 GCF_004355005.1 Dankookia rubra | reverse complement strand
AACCCAAAGCCTTTCCGCTGGACCAAGTCCGCAGATGACATCCTCGCCGCCATCCAGCGCTTCTGCCTCCAAACACAGCAGATCGGAGGAATTACGGAATCAGGACACTAGAGCAGATCCCGATCAGGTGGGATCACCTGATCGGGTGAGGATGCTCTGAGCACAATGACCCAGAGCATTGGCCGTGAACGCATGTGAGCGGAAAATGCTCAGCCCGGCGGTAGCACCCGCGCGGCGCGGTAGCCCTCGATCTGCGCGGCGAACATCGCCCATGTATCGACGAAGCCGGTGAAGCCCGCGCCGCGGGCCGCCGTCGTCGAAAGGATGATGTCGTAGTCCATGCCGAGGAAGAAGTCGGCGAAGTCCCAATTCGCCACCTGCCCGATCGGCAAGGCGAGCCCATGGCGGGCGCGGATCGCCTCCCAGACCGGTTCCTTGTCGGCCATCCAGCGCGCCATCGGCATCGGCCGCGGCACGCCGCACGCCACGCCGAACCGGGCCGCCAGCCAGGGCCAGAGGTCGCGCCAGCGGAAGCAGTCGCCATTGGTGACGTTGAAGGCGCGGTTGGCGGCGCGCGGCTCCGCCAGCATCCACAGCACGCCCTCGGCCAGCAGCGAGGCATCGGTCACGTCGTGCAGCGCGTCCCAGGTGCCGGGCTTGCCGGGGAAGTCGAAGGAAACGCGGAGTTCGCGGCAGATCGCCGCATAGGCGCCGAGGGTCGAGACCATGTTGCGGGCGCGGCCGGGCGCCACGTCCAGCACGAAGCCGGGGCGGCTCGCGCTCCAGGACCAGCCTTTCCCGTGCTGCCGCGCGGCGACCAGGTCCTGCTGGTCGTAGTAGAAATTCGGCGGCAGGTGGCGCGGGTCGTCCTCCCGCGCCGGGGTCCGCAGCGGGCCGATATGCACGCCGTACCACTTGCCGCCATGCACCATGTGGATATGGGCGAAGCGCGGCAGGCTGGCCTCCGCCGCGTCCAGCAGGTTGCGCAGCATCGCCAGGTTGCCCGGCACGTCCTCGACCCCGCCCTCGCCGAAGGGCGCGCGGGAGGCATAGACGATGTGGCTGATGTCCGGCCGCGTCGCCAGGGCGCGCCGCAGCCCCGCGGCATCGGTCAGGTCGGCGGCGATCCAGGCGCCGGCGCCCTCCGGCACGCGGCGCGACAGGCCCGTCACGGCCAAGCCCGGATCGGCCAGCGCCCGTTCCGTCACCCGCGTCGCCGCGGCGCCGCTGGCGCCGACGATCAGCAGGCTGCGCGTATTGGCCATGATCCGTCTCCCCCGCCCCGATCCTGGCGGCGCGGGCGCCGGGACGTCAATTGAGGGGGCGCGCCCTGGTTCCTGCGGTCTCGCCGGAAGGCACCCACGCGATCGATCCGGTCAGGTGGCACCGGGGTATTCCTGCTTGGCCTCTGCCTCGCGGCCGCGCCACGGGCCGGGGAAATTTGTTTACTTCGTGACATTGCCGGTACTCTCCCTGGTAATCTTCAACTAATAGTAGGGTCAGCCCGAAGCCGCTCGTCGGAAGGACCTTGGATGCTCCGCGTGATCGGCTGCCTCGGCGAGAGGCACGACCTGGGGCTGCTGGCGCTCGCGGCCGGCCTTTGCCTGCTCGCCAGCCTGGCGGCCTTCGCCCTGCTGGCGCGCGCGGCCGGGGCGACGCGGCGCGGCCCGCGGCTGTTCTGGCTCGGCCTGGCCGGCGCGGCCTTCGGCGAGGGCGCCTGGGCGACGCATTTCGTCGGCATGCTGGCCTATGATCCCGGCCTGCCGCTGGCCTTCGCGCCCTGGCCCACCCTCGCCTCGCTGGCCGTGATGGTGCTGGCGGCGGGACTCGGCCTCGGCCTGCGGCTGGGCCGCGGCGCCTGGTTCGGCGGCGTCGTCATCGGGCTCGGCGCCGGCGGCATGCACTATCTCGGCATGGCGGCGCTGCGGCTGCCCGGCCGCCTCGAATTCGATCCGCCGCTGGTCGCCGCCTCGCTGCTCGCCGGGATGGCGCTGGGCGGCGCGGCCCTGCTCGTGGCGGCGCGCCCCGGACGCCCGGCGCGGGCCGTCGCGGCCGCCCTGCTCGCCGGCGCCGTGCTGGCCCAGCACGGCACCGGCATGGCCGCCGTCACGCTGCTGCCGGACGGCGGCGTCGCGCTGCCCGGCGCGGTGCTGGACCGCAACTGGCTGGCGGTGGTGGTCGGCGGCAGCACCGCCGCCGCGCTGCTGGCCGGCGCCGCCGTGGTGGCGGTCCGGGCGCGGCTGCGCGCCGCCGCCAGCCAGCAGGCCGCGGCCAGGCTGCGCGACCTGGCCGAGGCCAGCTTCGAGGGCATCGCCATCCTTGCCGCCGATCTCCGCATCGCCGACAGCAACCGCCGCCTGGCCGAGATGCTGGGCCAGGCGGCGACCGGCCTGCCGCTCGGCGCCCTGCTGGTGCGGAACGCGACGCCCGGCGCCGCGACCGTGGAAGCTCTGGTGGCCGAGGCGCGGCAGCGCACCGTCACCGCGCTGCTGGCCACCGCCGCCGGCCCGCTGCCGGTCGAGCTGCGCGCCGGGCTGCTGGAAACCGAGGCGGGGCCGCGCCTGGTGCTGACGCTGCGCGACCTCCGCGAAAGGCTGCAGGCCGAGGCGCGGATCGAGCACCTGGCGCACCACGACGCGCTGACCGGCCTGGCCAATCGCAGCCTGCTGGCCGAAAGGCTGGGCCAGGCGCTGGCGCATGCCCGGCAGCAGGGCGGCGCGGTGGCGATGCTCTGCATCGACCTGCGCCGCTTCGGCCCGCTGACCGATGCGCTCGGCCAGGCCGGCGGCGATGCGGTGCTGCAGGCGGTGGCGCTGCGGCTGCTGCGCTGCGTGCAGCCGACCGACACCGTCGCCCGGATCGGCGGCGACCGCTTCGGCATCCTGCGCGCCGGCGCGCCGCAGCCGCAGGACGCCACCGTGCTGGCGCGGCAGGTGCTGGACGCCCTGGCCCAGCCGCTCGACCTGCCGGGCCGGGCGGTGGTGGTCGCGGCCTGCATCGGCATCGCCGTGGCCCCGGCGGATGGCGACGCGCCGGACACGCTGCTGCGCCATGCCGGCTTCGCGCTGCACCGCGCCAAGGGCGGCGCGCAGCCGGGCTGGCGGTTCTTCGAGCCGGCGGTGGATGCGCGGATGCAGGCGCGGCGGGGGCTCGAGCTCGACCTGCGGCGGGCGCTCGAGCATTGCGCGCCGGGCTTCGGCGACAGCAACCCGCCGCGCACGGAATTCGAGGTCTTCTACCAGCCGACCCTCGACCTGCGGAGCCGCGCGCTGCGCGGCTTCGAGGCGCTGGTGCGCTGGCGCCACCCGGAGCGCGGGCTGATCGCCCCGGCCGACTTCATCCCGCTGGCGGAGGAGACCGGGCTGATCCTGCCGCTCGGCGCCTGGGTGCTGCGCCGCGCCTGCGCCGAGGCGGCGGGCTGGCCCGAGACGATGACGCTGGCGGTCAACCTGTCGCCGGCGCAATTCGCCGGCGGCGGGCTGGTGCCCATGGTGGCGGAGGCGCTGGGCATGGCCGGCCTGCCGCCGGAGCGGCTGGAGCTCGAGATCACCGAGACCGCGATGCTGCAGGAGACCGAGACGACGCTCGGCATCCTGCGCGGGCTGCAGGAGCTCGGCGTCGGCATCGCCATGGACGATTTCGGCACCGGCTATTCCTCGCTCGGCTACCTCCGCCGCTTCCCCTTCGACCGGCTGAAGATCGACCGTTCCTTCATCGAGGATCTCGGCCAGCGGGAGGCGAGCGATGCCATCGTCCGGGCGATCCTGGCGCTCTGCAGCAGCCTCGGCATCGCGGTGACGGCCGAGGGGGTGGAGACCGTGGAGCAGGCCGGCGCGCTGGAGCGGGTGCTGGACGGGCATGGCGAGATGCTGGTGCAGGGCTGGCTCTTCGGCCGGCCGGCGCCGGCGGCGGAGATCGCCGCGACCTGGTTCGCCCCCGGCGAGGCGGCGGCGCCGCTGGCGGTGGGCTAGCCGGGGCGGCGCCGCCTGTTACGCTCCCCGCGCCAAGGGAGACGACATGGATGCGGAGGATCCTCGCGCTGCTGCTGTGCCTGGTTGCCGTGCCGGCGCAGGGCCTGCTCGCCGGGCCGGCGCGGGCGGCCTGGCCGGACCGGCCGATCACCCTGATCGTCCCCTTCAGCCCGGGCGGCGGCGCCGACATCGCCGGGCGCAGCATGGGCCGCTGGCTGGAGGCGCGGCTCGGCCAGCCCGTCGTGGTGGTGAACCGGCCGGGCGCGGGCGGCGCGATCGGCTTCGCCGCCACCGCCCAGGCGGCGCCGGACGGCCATACCATCGGCGTCGTCACCCTGCCCAACCTGGTCACCATCCCGATCGAGCGGCGCGCCGGCTACACGGTCGACCAGCTCGCGCTGATCGCCAACCTGGTGGACGACGTGGGCGGCGTCTTCGTCCGCGCCGACAGCCGCTTCCGCAGCATGGCGGACCTGGTCGCGGCGGCGCGGCGCGATCCCGGCGCGGTCAGCTTCGGCACCACCGGCGTCGGCACCTATGCGCATCTCGGCATGCTGGCGCTGGAACGCCAGGCCGGCATCTCCCTCACCGCGGTCGCCTATGGCAGCACCGCGCCGATGCGCGCGGCGCTGCTGCAGGGCGAGCTGCAGGTCGGCGGGCTCAGCATGACGGATGCGACGCAGGAGATGGCGGCGGGGACGCTGCGGCCGCTCGGCCAGATGGCGGCGGAGCGCTGGCCCGGCACGCCCGAGGTGCCGACGCTGCGCGAGCAGGGCTTCGACGTGGTGCTGAGTTCGCTGCGCGGCTTCGCCGCACCCGCCGGCACGCCGCCGGCGATCCTCCGCCGGCTGTCCGACCTGGTCGGCGAGGCGGCGCGCGACCCGGGCTTCCGGGCGCTGGCGGAGAAGCAGGCCATGCCGCTCGGCTACCAGGACAGCGCGGCCTTCGCCGCCGGCATCGCCGGCATGCGGGCGCAGTACGAAAGGCTCTGGCGGGAGCAGCCCTGGCGCGAAAGGGATTGACGGCAGGCTTGCATCGCCGGTGGAACGGCGTCTCCACTGCCGGAAAGACCCGGGAGGATGCCGTCCATGCGCCTGCGCCGAATCGCCCTGTTCGCCGCCCTGCCCGCCTGGCTGGCCGGCGCCGCCCTCGCCCAGCAGGCCTACCGGCCCGGGCCGCAGAACATCGAGCTGCCGGCAGGCTGGGAGACGACATTCATCCGCTACGCCACGCTGGACAACCCGACGCGCAAGATCGTCCGCAATTTCTACGTCAACCCGGAAGCCTTCGCCGCGGCGAAGCCGGGCCTGCCGCTGCCGGAGGGCACGCTGATCATCCTGGCGGACAACAAGGCGCGGCTCGGCGCCGACGGCACGCCGCTGCTCGACCAGCAGGGCCGGCTGATCCCGGAGCCGGGCTGGGCGGCGATCGGCGTGCAGGAGAAGCGCGCGGGCTGGGGCGAGGGCTATCCGGCGGAGAAGCGCAACGGCAACTGGGAATACGCCCGCTTCCTCGGCGACGGGAAGCGCAACGATGCCAGCGTCGAGGCCTGTTTCACCTGCCACCTGCAGACCCGGCCGAACCAGGACTTCGCCTTCAACTTCTGGGACTATGTCCAGGCGCGGAAGTAGCGCCGCCGCGCGAGGCCCGGCCGCCGCGCCCTGCGGCAGCCGGGCAGGCCGCTATCCCCAGACGCCGTCGGCGAAGCCGTTGCGGCCTTCCTGGATGCCGAAGGACAGGAAGTGACCCAGCGGGTTCACCCCGGCGGCGGCGACATCCTGGTAGGCCGCCAGGTAGGAGGAGCTGTCGAAGAAGGGCGAAGGGTCGCGACCTTCCTTCCAGCCATGGGTCATGTAGTGCTCGAGCGGGTTCACCCCCGTCGCCGCGACATCTTGGTAGGTGTGGAGATAGCCCGAGGTGTCGAAGAGCGCATTCGGGTCGCGCCCCTCCTTCCAACCGTAGGTGTCGAAATGCAGCCGCGGGTTGATGCCCAAGGCCGCCAGCGCCGCCACGTCCGGATAGGTTTCCTTGTAGAAGTCGGCGTCGAAGCCGGTGGCGGCGGATCCGCCGACCGTGCCGCCAGAAACCAGCTGGCCGCGGATCTGGCCGGCCGGGAAGGCGGTGGAGTGGACGTTGAAGTACAGCGGCGCGTCCAGGTCGTGCGGGGTCAGGTTCAGCACCGCGGCGAAATCGGTGACCGGGATGGTCGCGGGATCGGTCCGCTCCCAGGCCCCGGTCACCGTCCAGGACCCGTCGGCATTCTGGGTGACCCGCAGGTCGTCGCCATCCTGCGCCGGGTTGATCTGGCCGAAGACCACGCCGCCGTTGACGCCGCGGAACTGGCTGTGGAAATGCATGCTGGTGACGTCGTCGGCGGTGGCCGGCGTCCGCGCGCCGGTTCCGGTCGCGGGCCCGAAGTCGAGGCCGCGGATGGCGAACTGGTAGGTGGCCCGGCCGGCCCCTTCATCCCAGATCACCAAGCCGCCGCCGCCTGCGGCCGAGGCGTTGGACGGTACCTCCTGGCTTCCCGTGAGGTTCACGGTGAAGATCCTGGTCATGGCCAGTCTCCGCATGGCTCCGGCCGGGCTGCACGAGCCTGCCGTCGCGCCGGCGGCGACCCATGCCGATACGGCACGGGCGGCTGGCCGGAGGGATGCGCCGCGCCGTACCGCGCAAGGGAACGCTGGCGCACCGGTTGCGGCGCTGTCACCCTTTGGCGATGGGAAGGGCCGTCGAGCCGGGCTCAGGCCCGCATCAGCACCCGGACATGCGCCGCGGTGCTGTGCGCCAGGGCTTCCAGGTCGTAGCCGCCCTCCAGCAGCGACACCACGCGGCCGCGTCCATGCCGCTCGGCGATGCCGCAGAGCTCGGCGGTCAGCCAGGCGAAGTCCGCCTCCCTGACCCGCAGCTGCGCCAGCGGGTCGCGCGCATGCGCGTCGAACCCGGCCGAGATCACCAGCAGGTCGGGCGCGAAGGCATCCACCGCCGGCAGCAGCGTGCCCGACCAGGCCGCGCGGAAGGCGGCGCCGTCGGCGCCCGGGCTGAGCGGGGCGTTGAAGATGTTGCCGACGCCCTTCTCCCGCGCCTCGCCGGTGCCGGGATAGCAGGGCCATTGGTGGGACGAGGCATAGAGGATCGCCGGGTCGCGCTCGACGCAGGCCTGGCTGCCATTGCCGTGGTGGACGTCGAAATCGATGATCGCAACCCGCGCCGCGCCATGCGCCGCGATGGCGTGCCGCGCCGCCACCACCGCATTGGCGAAGAGGCAGAAGCCCATGGGCCGCGAGGGCTCGGCATGGTGGCCGGGCGGGCGGGTGGCGCAGAAGGCGCGGCGCATCTCGCCCCGCATCACCGCGTCGGTCGCCGCCACCGCGGCGCCCGCGGCGCGCAGCGCGGCCTCGGCGCTGCCCTGGCTCATGATGGTGTCGCCGTCGAGCGGCACCGTCTCTCCGGCCGCCGGGCGGATGCCGAGGATGGCCTCGACGTAGTTCCGCGGATGCACGCGGCAGAGCTGCTCCAGGGTCGCCTGCGGCGCCTCGTCGCGGATCAGCCCGGCGAAATCCTCCTGGTCCAGCGCCTTCAGCACCGCGCGCAGCCGGTCCGGGCATTCCGGGTGCTCCTCGCCCGGCTCGTGCAGCAGGCAGGCGCGGTGGGTCAGCAGCAGGGTGCTCATGCGGGCTCGGCCCTTTTGCGCAGCTCGAAGCGGAAGACGCCCCCGGCCTCGGTGGCGGAGACGAGCTCGTGCCCGGTCTCCTGGCAGTAGGCCGGGAAATCCCTGGTCGCGGCCGGGTCGGTGGCGAGCACGGTCAGCCGCGCCCCGGGCGGCAGACCGCGCATCGCCTTGTTGGCCTTGAGCACCGGGAGCGGGCAGGAAAGCCCCTGCAGGTCGAGCAGCGTTTCCGACATGGCGGGAGTCCAGCACCCGCGCCGCGCGACCGCAAGGCTTGCCGCACCGAAGCCTTGCGATGGCGCCGCCGCCCCCGCACCTTCGGCCCATGTGGCGAATCGGCATCGACCTGGGCGGGACCAAGACCGAGATCGCGGCGCTCGATTCCGCCGGCGCGGTCCGGCTGCGCCGGCGGGCGCCGACCCCGCCGGACTATGCCGGGGTGATCGGCCTGGTCGGCGGGCTGGTGGACGCCGCCGAGGCCGAGCTGGGCGGGCCGGCGACCGTCGGCATCGGCATCCCCGGCAGCCTCTCGCCGGCGACCGGGCTGGTGCGGGGCGCGAATTCCACCTGGCTGAACGGCGGCCGGCTGGATGCCGACCTGGCGGCGCGGCTGGGGCGGCCGGTGCGGCTCTCGAACGACGCCAATTGCCTGGCCATGAGCGAGGCGGCGGACGGCGCCGGGGCCGGGTTCGGCCCAGGGGCGGTGGTCTGCGCGGTCATCCTCGGCACCGGGGTCGGCGCCGGGATCGTCGCCGCCGGTCGGATCCATGAGGGTCGCAACCGCGTCGCCGGCGAATGGGGCCACAACCCGCTGCCCTGGATGACGCCGGAGGAATATCCCGGCCCGCTCTGCTGGTGCGGCCGGCGCGGCTGCATCGAGGCCTTCCTCTGCGGCCCGGCGCTCGCGGCGGATGCGGACGGGCCCGGCGCGCGCGACGCCAGCGCCCTGCCGGCCCGGGCCGCGGTTGGGGATGCCGGCGCCGCCGCGGCGCTCGATCGCCATGCCGGGCGGCTGGCGCGCGCCCTGGCGCATGTGGTCAATATCCTCGACCCGGACTGCATCGTCCTGGCGGGGGGATTGTCGAACATGGAACACCTGTACGCGCAGGTCCCGGCCCGCATGGCCGGGCACGTCTTCAGCGACACGGTGACGACGCCCTTGCTGCGCGCGCGGCACGGCGACAGCTCCGGCGTGCTCGGCGCCGCGCGGCTCTGGGACGAACCGGCATGATCGCCGGCATCCGGCCCGGCCTGCTCTACGGGGTGCTCGCCTTCCTCGCCGGCGCGGTGCTGGGGGTGATCCGCGACCTGGCGCTGGCGCCGAGCATCGGCAGCGTCGCCGCCGCCCTCCTGGAGGCCGGGGTGATGGCCGTGCTGCTCTGGCTCGCCGCCCGCTACGCCGTGCGCTTCCTGCCGCTGACCGCGCGGCGGGAAGCGCGCGCGGGCATGGCGCTGGCCGCGGTGGTGCTGGTGCTGCTCTGCGAGATCGCCCTCGGCATGTGGTTCGAATCCTCGGGCCTCGCGGCGCGGCGCCCGCCGCGCGGCGGGGTGGAGGAGGCGATCGGCCTCGCCCTGCTCGGCTGGCTGGCGGCGCAGCCTTTCAGGGTGCGGCGGGAGGGCTGATGCCCGCGCTCTGCCGCGACTGCTTCCAGGCCCTGCCGGAGGACAGGCCGGCCTGCCCGCATTGCGGCTCCCGCCGCCTGGTGCGGCATGCCGAGCTGCTGGCGCTGACCGTCGCGCATGTCGATTGCGACGCCTTCTATGCCAGCGTCGAGAAGCGCGACCGGCCCGAGCTGCTGTCCCGCCCGGTGATCGTCGGCGGCGGCCATCGCGGCGTGGTCTCGGCCTGCTGCTACATCGCCCGCACCACCGGCGTGCGCAGCGCGATGCCGATGTTCAAGGCGCTGCGGCTTTGCCCCGATGCGGTCGTCATCAAGCCGGAGATGGCGAAATACGTCGCCGCGGCGCGGCAGATCCGCGCGCTGATGGAGGCGCTGACGCCCTTGGTGCAGCCGCTCTCGATCGACGAGGCGGTGCTGGACCTGGCGGGGACCGAGGCGCTGCACCGCGCCGCGCCGGCGGCCGTGCTGGCGCGCTTCGCCCGCGAGGTGGAGCGGAAGGTCGGCGTCACCGTCTCGATCGGCCTCGCCCCCAACCGGCTGCTCGGCAAGCTGGCGGCCGAGCGCGACAAGCCGCGCGGCTTCGCCGTGGTCGGCGCGGCGGAGGCCGCGGCCTGGCTGGCGCCGCAGCCGGTCACGGTGCTGCCCGGCGTCGGCCCGGCGCTGGCCCGGCGGCTGGAGGCGGCGGGCTTCACCCGGCTCGGCCAGCTCGCCGCGCTCGACGCGCGGGAGGCGGCGCGGCGCTTCGGCGAGGAGGGGCCGGGCCTCGCGGCGCGGGCGCGCGGCGAGGACGGCCGCCGCGTCTCGCCCGAACGGGAGACGAAGAGCATCAGCGCCGAGACCACCTTCGATGCCGACATCGCCGGGCTGGCCGAGCTGGAGCGGCCGCTCTGGCGGCTCTGCGAGAAGCTCGGCCGGCGGCTGCGGGAGCAGCAGCTGGCGGCGGCCGGCGTCGTGCTGAAGCTGAAGACCGCCGGCTTCGCCCAGCGCACCCGCACCACGCGCCTGCCCGGCCCGACCCTGCTGCCGGAGGTGATCTTCGACGCGGTGCGGCCGCTGCTGGCGCGGGAGGCGGACGGCACCGCCTTCCGGCTGATCGGCATCGGCGCCCAGCCGCTGGCCCCGGCGGCGGCGGCGGACCGCGGCGACCTGGCGGATCCGGGCGCGCCGAAGCGGGCGGCGCGCTGGCAGGCGGTGGAGGCGCTGCGGGCGCGGTTCGGGGAGGCGGCGGTGGGGCTGGGGCGGGGGTTGAAGGGAAGCTAGGCCGGGGAGAAGGTATTCTCCCCGGACCCCTCATCTGTTTCCGGGGGCCGGCAGCCGCCGCGCGGCGGCTGCCGGCCCCCGGAAAGGAAGGGCGGGGCCTGGGGCGGGAACACCCTTCCCTCCCCGATCTTTCCCGAGCCGCGCTTGCACCGCCGCCAGCTTCTCGGGGTTGCGCACGACGTAGATCGTGGCGATCCGGCCGTCGCGGATCTCCAGCGCAACGGTTTGCGGCAGGCCGTCCGGCTCCAGCGTCACATAGCCCGGCAGCCGGTTGATCCGGCCGAGATGCAGCACCGGCGAGGGCGGCAGGCCGCGCTTGCGGGCGAGGCTGGCATAGAGCCGGCCGACCTTGTCGGCGCCGTGGATCGGGTTCAGCGCCGCCTGGCGGATGCCGCCGCCGTCGCTGTGCAGCACCACGTCCTGCGCCAGCAGGTCGCGCAGCGCCGCCTCGTCGCCGTTGCGCGAGGCCGCCAGGAAGGCGCCGGCGATCCGCCGCGCCTCGGCATCGCCCACCGGCTGGTTCCGGCCTTCCTCCTGCAGCCGGGCGCGGGCGCGGCTGGCCAGCTTGCGCACCGCCGGCTCGGCGCGGCCGAGCAGCCCGGCAAGCTCGGCGAAGGGCGTCTCGAACAGGTCGTGCAGGATGAAGACCGCGCGCTCGGCGGGCGAGAGCCGCTGCAGGGTGAGCAGGAAGGCGACCGAAAGGTCGTCGGCGTGCTCGCGCGCCGCCTGCTGCGGCGCCTCGGCATCGTCCAGCACCGGCTCCGGCAGCCAGGGGCCGACATAGGCCTCGCGCCGGTGCCGGGCGGATTTCAGGTGGTCGAGGCTGAGCCGGGCGGTGGCCTTCAGCAGCCAGGCGCGGGGCACCTCCACCTGCGCGCGGTCGGTGCCGTGCCAGCGCAGGAAGACCTCCTGGGCGATGTCCTCGGCGGTCGCCCAGGACCCGGTCATGCGGTAGGCGAGCCCGATCAGCTCGGCGCGCAGCGGCGCGAAGGCCGCGACGGGATCGGGCGCGCCCGGCATGCTCAGGCCGCCGCCGCGCTTGCGGGCGCCTGGCCGGGCACGGCGCGGAAGCCGATCGCCAGGCGGTTCCAGGCGTTGATGGTGGCGATCAGCAGCGACAGCTTGACGATCTCCTCCTCCGAGAAGTGCGGCAGCAGTCCGGCATAGACGTCGTCCGGCGCATGCGTCGCGGCGACCAGCGTCAGCGCCTCGGTCCAGGCCAGGGCGGCGCGTTCCCGCGGGGTATAGTGCGGCGCCTCCGCCCAGGCATCCAGCAGGAAGAGCCGCGCCGCGGTCTCGCCCGCCTTCAGCGCGTCGCGGGTGTGCATCTCGATGCAGAAGGCGCAGCCGTTGATCTGCGACGCCCGGGTCTTCACCAGGTGGATCAGGCCGGGCTCCAGCCCGCTGGACGCCACCGCCCGCTCCAGCGCGAGCATGGGCTGCAGGAGCTTCGGAGCGGCGGCGAAGTAGTCGAGGCGGGGGGTCATGGCGGGCTCCTCCAGGGGTGACGTGCCCCAAGGACGAGGCGGCGGCGCCGGATGTGACCGCCCCCCGCGAAAAAGAATCCGCCGGCGGCTGTCACACCGCCCTGCCCCGCCTCGTCCTGGGGCTGAACGGGACGCATGGAGGCGCAGGGCGTGAGGATCGTGGTCATCGGCGGCACCGGCCGCATCGGCGCGCAGGTGGTGGACCGGCTGCGCCGGCAGGGGCAGGAGGTCCTGGCGGCCTCGCCCTCGGGCGGCGTCGACAGCGTGACGGGCGCCGGCCTTCCGGCGGCGCTGGCCGGTGCCCGGGTGGTCGTCGACCTGTCCAACGCGCCCTCCTTCGAGGACCGGGCGGCGATGGAGTTCTTCCAGGCCTCGACCCGCAACCTGCTGGCGGCCGGCGCGGCGGCGGGCATCGGCCACCATCTCGCGCTCTCGGTCGTCGGCACCGACCGGCTGCAGGAGAACGGCTATTTCCGCGCCAAGCTGGCGCAGGAGCGGCTGATCGCGGCCGGGCCCCTCCCCTGGACCATCCTCCGCGCGACGCAATTCCTCGAATTCCTCGACGGCATCATCGAGGGCGGCGCCGGGCCGGGCGGCATCCGCCTGCCCGCGGCGCTCTTCCAGCCGATCGCCGCCGCGGATGTCGCGGCCCTGGTGGCCGAGGCGGCGCTGCAGCCGCCGGTCAACCGCATGATCGAGATCGCCGGCCCCGAGCGCATTGGCATGGCCGCGCTCGCCGGCCGCTACCTCGCGGCCAGAGGCGATGCGCGCCGCGTCGCGGCGGATCCCGCCGCGCGCTATTTCGGCGCGGCCATCGACGACCGCTCGCTCACCGCGGGGGAGGACGCGCGGCTCGGCCCGACCCGCATCGCCGACTGGCTCCGCGCCACGGCCCCCGCCCCGGCGCCGCAGCGCTGACCCGCCGCTTCTCCAGAAGGATCCCCCCCGATGCGCAAACTCCTTGCCGCCCTCGCCCTCGGCCTCGCCTGGACCGCCGCCGCGGCGGCGGAGGGCCTGCCGCCCGGCGAGGCCCGGGTCAGCCAGCTCTGGGCGCATGCCCTGCCGGCCCTGCCGGGCAAGAGCCTGAAGGGCGTGCTGGTGGAATACGGGCCGGGCGCCGGCTCGCCCCCGCATACCCATGCGAGCTCCGCCTTCATCGCCGCGACGGTGCTGGACGGCGCGATCCGCAGCCAGGTGAACGACGGGCCGGCCCGGGTCTACCGGGCGGGCGAGGGCTTCACCGAGATGCCCGGCGACCACCACGCCGTCAGCGAGAATGCCAGCGGCACCGCGCCCGCCCGGCTGCTGGCGGTCTTCGTGGTCGACACGGCGCAGGAGGTGCTGACCATCCCCGACCGGCGCTGAGCGCGGCGCGGCGCTGGCCTGCTACAGGTCCCAGTAGGGCGGTTCGCCGAAGGCGGCCCGCATGGCCGCGACCAGGGCGCGCAGCTTCGCCGAGGCGCGCCGCCCCTCGGGATGGGCGACATAGATGAATTCGGCCTCGGCCTCGGCGTCGAGCGCGATGACCCGCAGCTCGCCCGCCCTCACCGCGGCGCTGGCGATGAAGGTCGGCAGCAGGGCGAGGCCGAGCCCGGCGACGGCGGCATCCCGCATCATGTCGCCGTTGTTGACGCACAAGGCCGGCCGGCCGCGCACGATCCGCGGCGCGCCCGGCCCGACGAAGCGCCAATCCGCGTGGCTGCGGTTGGTGTAGAAGATGCCCCGGTGCTCCTTCAGCGCCGCGACCGTGGACGGGGCGCCGTGGCGCCCGAGATAGGCCGGCGAGGCGACGAGGACCCGGCGGCTGGGCGCGAGCCGCCAGACCGTCAGGCGGCTGTCCGCGACCGGCCCGTGCCGCACCACGGCGTCGTAGCCATCGGCCGAGGCGTCGACGCGCCGGTCGTCGAGGTCGAGCGTCAGCTCCAGCGCCTGGTGCCGGGCCAGGAAGGGGTAGAGGGCGGGGCCGAGATGCATCCGGCCGAATGTCACCGGCGCCGCGATGCGCAGCGGCCCCTGCAATTCGCTGCGCCGCTCCGCCAGGCTGGCGGCCGCGGCATCGACGTCGTGCATGATCCGGGCCGCCTGCTCGAGGAAGGTGGAGCCGTCCTCGGTCAGGGCGAGCTTGCGCGTGCTCCGGTGCAGCAAGGGGGCGCCGAGGCTCCGCTCGAGCTCGGCCAGCCGCTCGCTGACCACCGATTTCGACAGGCGCAGCCGGCGTGCCGCCTCGCTGATGGATCCGGCCTCGGCGATCGCGACAAAGGAGGCGATGCCTTCCAACCGCATCATGTTCGGCATTCCCGGAAACCTGTTCCCCGATCCGCAGGCTAATCCGAACGGCGCGGAGCCTCCAATCTGGCCGCCGCCCGGCCCATGCAGGCCCGCGCCGGGCCAGGAGAACGACATGAGGCACAGGCTTGTCTTCGGCATCCTGGCCGCGCTGGCCGCGGCGTCGCCGAGCCTGGCGCAGCCGCCCGCCTTCCCCGCCGGCTTCGCCACCCGGGAGATCCCGGCGGACGGCGCGACGCTGCATGTCCGCGTCGGCGGGGCGGGCCCGGCCGTCGTGCTGCTGCACGGCTTCGGCGATACCGGCGACATGTGGGCGCCGCTGGCGGCCGAGCTGGCGCGGGACCACCGGGTGGTGGTGCCGGACCTGCGCGGCATGGGGCTCTCCTCGCGGCCGGAGGGCGGCTACGACAAGTGGACCCAGGCCGGCGACATCCGCGCCGTGCTGGCGCGGCTCGGCATCGGCCGGGCGACCGTCATCGGCCACGACATCGGCACCATGGTGGCCTTCGCCTATGCCGCCCGCTACCGGGCCGAGACCGAGCGGCTGGTGGTGATGGATGCGCCGGTGCCGGGCGTGCCGCCCTGGGAGGAGATCGTCCGCGACCCGCGGCTCTGGCACTTCGACTTCGGCGGGCCGGACATGGAGCGGCTGGTGGCCGGGCGCGAGCGCATCTACCTCGACCGCGTCTGGAACGACTTCGCCGGGGATCCCGGCCGGCTCGACGAGGCGACCCGGCAGCACTACGCGGCGCTCTATGCGCGGCCCGGCGCCATGCACGCGGCCTTCGCGCAGTTCCAGGCCTTCCGCCAGGATGCCGAGCGGAACCGCGGCGCCATCGCCGAGAGGCTGGCGATGCCGGTGCTGGCCATCGGCGGGGAGAAGTCCTTCGGCGCGACGCAGGCGGCCGCCATGCGCAACGCCGCCACCGGGGTGACGGAGGTGGTGATCCCGGACTCCGGCCACTGGCTGATGGAGGAGCAGCCGGCGGCGACGATCGCGGCGATCCGGGCCTTCCTGTCGGCCTCGCCGTGACCGGCGCGGGCCGGGGCAGGGCCGCGCGGGGCGCCGCCCGGCATCGCCGCCGCTCCGCCCGCGGCCGGCAGGGCCCGGCCCCCGCCCCTCACCC
>NZ_SMSJ01000107.1 GCF_004355005.1 Dankookia rubra | reverse complement strand
GGCCGGCGCTTCGGAGCGCGGCCGCGATTTCGCCGCGCGCTGGGCCGAGGCGATCTTCGCCGCGCAGAACAGACAAGCGGCCATGACCGAGTTCTACGGCGACGTGAAGGGCCGTATGGCGACGCGCGGCCGGGCGCCCGGGAAATGCCTCATCCTGCAGGGCCTGACCGTCGTGCTCGGGGAGACCGAGGCAATCGCGCGGGAGAAGGCCGACCACCTCGATCCCCTGATCGATCCCGAATTGGCTCTCGCCGCAAGCTCCAGCGGATTGGCCGTCGACCTTACCAGGGTCGGGCAGGAGGGTGTGGCCGAGGCGCGAGGCAACCAGGGCATGGATGGGATGCAGCAGCGATCGAGCAGCAGATGCGGGATGAGGGCCTGACCTTCGACCAGGCAGTCCGCCGCGGCAGCCGCTTCACGCTGGTCGGAACGCCGACCATGGTTGCCGACCGGATGCAGGCCCTGTTCGAGGCGAGGGCCTGCGATGGTTTCGTGGTCGCGCCGACCGTCCTACCCGGCATCTTCGAGGAGATCGCCGTCACCCTGGTGCCGGAGTTGCAGCGGCGTGGCGTGTTCCGCCGAGACTACACCGGCCGCACGCTCCGCGAGAACCTGCTCGGCACCCCTGGGTCACGCCGTCTGGCCCCTGCGCAATGCGGGGTGCCGGTCGCTCCCCGCCGCGCCGCAACTATTCGCGTTCGATGCCGGCCAGCCGCACGACCTCGGCCCAGCGCGCGCGCTCGGCCGCCAGCAGGAGGTCCATCTCCTCCGGCGGCCCGCCGACCGGCTCGGCCCCCCAGCTCGCCAGGCGGTCGCGGATGTCGCGGCGCAGCAGCAGGCGGTCGATCTTGGTGGCGATGCTGCGGCGGATCTCCATCGGCGTGCCAGCCGGCGCGGCATAGCCCAGCCAAGCCGCGGCCTCGTAGCCGGGAATGCCAGCTTCCTGCATGGTCGGCACATCTGGCAGCAGAGCGAAGCGGCGGGTGCCGCCCACCGCCAGCGGTCGCAGCGTGCCCGCGCGGAAATCCTCAAGAAAGGAGGGCGCCTGTTCGATGACGACCTGGATGCGCCCCGCCAGCAATTCGGTGCGTGCCGGCGCGCCGCCGCGATACTGCACCATCTCCATGTCGAATCCGCCGGCCAGCGTGCGGAACATCTCGACCGTCAGCCGCGACGCCATGCCCGATGTGGCGAAGTTCACGTTGCCCCGCCGGCTGCGGGCGAGGGCCAGGAACTCCTGCACCGTGGCAACGCCAAGCGAGGCCGGCACCACCATCCCGTAGGGGATCGTCGCCACCATTGAGACGCCGACGAGGTCGCGTTCCGGGCTATACGGCAGCGCCTTGTAGACGGAAGGGTTCACCGCCATCGGGCCGGGGCTGCCGGCCAGCAGCGTGTAACCATCAGGCGAGGCCTTCGCTACCGTGTCGGCGCCGAGGATGCCGAAGGCCCCGGCGCGGTTCTCGACAGCGACCGGCTGACCGAGCGGGGCGGCCAGATTATCGGCGATCAATCGCGCGATCAGGTCGGTGGCGCCGCCCGGCGCAAATGGAACGACGACGCGCAGCGGGCGCAGGGGCCAGGCTTGCGCCCGGGCCTCGACTGCAATCCGGCCCGATGCGGCGGCGGCGGCGGCGGCGGCAGCGAGCAAGGCGGCTCGGCGCGACGGCGCGATCACTCCGCCACCGACGGGGAAAAGCGGTTCTCCGGCCGCGCCAGGCCGAGATTCTCCCGCAGCGTGCGGCCCTCGTAGTCCAGCCTGAACAGGCCGCGGCGCTGCAACTCCGGCACGACCAAGTGGATGAAGCGTTCGAGACCGGTTGGCACGACGGGTGCTGCGATCATGAAGCCGTCGCAGGCCTGGGTGGTGAACCATTCCTCCATCACATCAGCCACTTGCATGGCGCTGCCCTTAAACAGGTTGCCCGCCATCTGCGGCAGGATGCGCTTGTAGGTCTGCCGCACCGTGAGCTTCTCGGCCACAGCCATTGCGATGATTGCGCGGCCGATGCCAGTGGGTCCGACATGCTCCTCGGCGAAGGCCGGCATCTGCCCATCCAGCGGATAGTCAGCCATCCGCGCGCCGACCATCTTTGAGAGATAGTCGAGCCCGACCGCCGGCGAGACCAAGTCTTCCAGCTCCTGGAACAACGCGTCGGCCTCGGCCGCGGTCTCGCCGACGAAGATGGTCACGCCGCTCAGCACCTTCAGGCTGTCCGCGGTGCGGCCGTACCGCGGCAGGCGCGACTTCAGGTCGGCGTAGAGCCGGCGGGCATTGTCGATCGTGCCCTCGATGGCGAAGACGCAGTCGGCTGTCGCGGCAGACAGCTCCTTGCCAATCTCCGATTGCCCGGCCGAGAAGATCACAGGGTGGCCTTGTGGCGGCCGCGGTGCGTTCAGGGGCCCGGCCACCTGGAAATGCCGGCCTTGATGGTTCAGCGCATGCGCGCGCGACGGGTCGAGGAAACGGCCGCTCGCCTTATCCTGCGGGAAGGCGTCGTCGGCCCAGCTGTCCCACAGGCCCTTTACCACTTGGGCGAATTCAGCAGCGCGCTCATAACGTTCGTCGCGCGGGACATGCGCCTCGTGCGAGAAGTTGAGCGCGTCGCCCGGATTGGAGGTGGTGACCAGGTTCCAGCCGGCGCGGCCTTTGCTCAGATGGTCGAGCGAGGCGAAGCGGCGCGCCACCGCGAAGGGCTCGTCATAGGTCGTCGTCGTGGTGGCGACGAGGCCGATATGCTCGGTCACCATCGCCAGCGCCGAGAGTAGCGTCACCGGCTCGAAGACCCCTGGCCGGTCCGATGGGCTCGTGGCGGCGAAGAGGTCCAGCTTGTCAAGATTGCGCACACCATTGCCGTCGGCAAGGAAGAGCAGGTCGAATTTGCCGGCTTCGGCGATGCGGGCCAGCCGCACGGCATTCCCGAGGTTGCATGCCGGCCGCTCCCAGGCATCGGGGTGGCGCCATTCGCCGACGTGGGATCCCTGGGCATTGGCATTGGCGGCGAGGATCATCGGCATACCGGCGGCTCTCCCAGGCGTGTCAGCCCATGGTCGCGCGACGGCAGATCGGGTGGCAACCATGGAAGTGTCGGTTCCTGCAACTGCCTGAGCAGCAGCGACGACCACTTTCCGTCACCCTGTGCAAAGTGCAGACCTGCCGCCGCTGGTCGAAGCTGAACGAGTAGCTCGCGGAGGAGTAGCATTTCAGGCGCAGCATGAGGACCGGAGGCAAAGGTCTGGGTGGATGCTGGCCGTTGCCAACGTCCCGGGTTCATGGTCGGCTCGCCACAGCTTACGCAGTCGCCAGCACGTCGTACCATAGGCACCAAGGCCGCTTGCGCCGCTCATCATCGCCCGTGAGGCCCAGCCCGCATGCAACGCCGCAGTTTCCTCCGAGCCGGCCTGACTGCCTCGATCGCCGCTCCCGCCATTGCTCAAGGCCAAGGCGCGAAGGTGCTCAAATTCGTACCGCAGGCCGATTTGGCCGTGCTCGATCCGGTCTACGCGACGGCCTACGTGACCCGCAACCACGCCTTCCTAGTCTACGACACGCTCTATGGGCTGGACGAGAGTTACCAGCCGCAGCCGCAGATGGTGGCGGGCCATGTCGTCGAGGACGACGGCAAGCTATGGACGCTGACCCTGCGCGACGAACTGATGTTCCATGATGGAAGCAAGGTCCTCGCGCGCGACGCGGTGGCCAGCATCCGCCGTTGGGCGGCGCGCGACGCGTTCGGTGCATCGCTGCTGGCCGCCACGGACGAGTTGTCCGCGCCGGACGACCGGCAGATCCGCTTCCGGCTCAGCAAGCCGTTTCCCGCGTTGCCCCTGGCGCTTGGCCGCGGCAGCAACACGATGCTGCCGGTCATGCCGGAGCGGCTGGCCCGCACGCCCGGTTCGCAGCAGGTCACGGACATGGTCGGGAGCGGGCCCTACCGCTTCGTCGCTGATGAGCGGGTGGCCGGCTCCCGTGCCGTGTATCGGCGCAATGACGCCTACGTGCCGCGCGGCAATGGGGTGGCCAGCTTCACTGCCGGACCAAAGGTCGCAATTATTGACCGCATCGAGTGGCACATCATCCCCGATGCGGCCACCGCCGCCGCCGCCCTGCAGGCCGGGGAGGTGGACTGGTGCGAACAGCCGACCTCGGACCTGCTGCCGGTCCTGAAGCGCAATCGCGCGATCATCACTGAGATTATCGATCGGGCGGGCAATATCGGCTTCCTCCGCCTGAACAGCCTCCATCCGCCGTTCGACCGCCCGGCCGTCAAGGCGGCACTGCTCGGCGCGGTCGACCAAGCCGATTTCATGCAAGCCGTGGTCGGCACCGATCCTGGCATGTGGAAGCAACCTGCAGGCGTATTCACCCCAGGTACCCCCTTGGCCACTTCCGCCGGGCTGGAGGTGTTCACCCGGCCGCGCGATTATGACCAGGTGAAGCGCGACCTGGCATCGGCCGGCTATCGCGGCGAGAAGGTGACCTTCATCGCCGCCACCGATTTCCCGGCGGTGAAGGCACTCTGTGAAGTCAGCGCCGACATGCTGCGCAAAGCGGGCATCAACCTGGATTACCAGGCGCTGGACTGGGGCACCGTGACCACCCGGCGCAATAACCAGGAAACGCCCGACAAGGGCGGCTGGAACGCGCACTGCACCTACACCGCCGGCTATGATCTTTTGAATCCTGGGTCAAACCCGTCGCTGAACGCCGTCGGCCGCGGCGGCTTCGTCGGATGGCCGACCAATCCCAAGCTGGCATCGCTGCGGTCGGCTTGGTTCGACGCGACGGACCTTGCAGGCCAGCAGCGCATCTGCGTTGAGATCCAGGGCGAGTTCCTGCGCGATCCGCCCTATATTCCGCTCGGCCAGTTCTTCCAGGCCACAGCGTACCGCAGCACTGTCAGCAACATCCCGCGCGGCGCCTTCTCACTTTTTTGGGGCATTCGGAAAACCGCATAATCCAGGGCGCGATCATGGTGTGCGTCCCTTCGGTTTTTGCAAGCACCAGCCGTACGGACGACCTCGCTTGCGCTTGGTCGTTGCTAACTTCACTTCGGAGCTGCCGGTGGACGCATTCCATGCGGCTGCTTCAGCCCAGCAACACCGATCGTGACGGCTTGCAAGGCCAATGTCGCTGGGATGAGCGGTCGGCCGCGTCACGACGGCCAGCAATGGGCGCGCCAATGCGATCGTGCTTCTCCGTGAGGCGTTCGTCGGCGGACGATATACGAGCCGGCCAAGGCGTCACCTGCGCCACCCACCAACGGCCGTTGGCGTCGGAAGCGCAGGCGGGCCTCGTAAGGCGTCTGGCTTACGCTGCTGGCGTCCTTTCCGTCGCCGGCGCAATGCAAGCCCGGTCCAATCGATAAACTCGTACCGCATTGTCGTGGAACAGCGCCGCTCGCTGCGCCCACGACAGGTGAGAAACCGCCGCGGCAAAGCCGGAAAAGATCGTGGCCATGTCGCCGCAAAGGCCATCCACCGGGAAGTTGGAGGCGAAGAGGCAGCGGTCCCAGCCGAAGATGTCGATCGTGTCGCGGATGATCTTGACATTGTCCTCGGCCCGCCACGATTGCCCACGCAAGCCGAGGCCGGAGATCTTGACGCTGACCTGGGACGCCGCCGCCAGTCGCCGCATGGCTGCCTGCCAGCCGGCAAGGCCGGCGGGGCTCCGGTCAGCCGGCAGGCCCGTGTGGTTCAGCACCAGGGGCGTGTCGGGGTTGGCGACGATGAGGTCAAGGGCCTCGTCCAGGTGCCACCAGGGCGTCTGCAGCTCGAAATGCAGGCCGTGCGCGGCTAGCTGCGCATAGCCGGCGCGCCAGCGTGGATCGCCCATGGATCCGGGCGCGCCGCGCACCACATCGGCCGGGTTCGCAGCGGCGCGCGGCTTGTGGCGCACGCCCTTCACCAGCGGCAGCCGCGCCAGCCCTTCCAGCACCTGGCGGAGATCGGCGCGATCCAGCCAGGCTTGCGCCACATGCGCTGCGGGCCGTCCGGTGCGGACAGCCAGGGCCGTGATCCAGCGCGCCTCGCCGAGCGGGTCTACGGGGTCCCACTCGCCTTCCATGGTCACGCTGGCGACGATCGGCAGCCCGGCCGCTGCGGCGTCGTATTCGGCCGGCAGGAAATCCCGCCCACGCAGCGCCGAATAGTCGCCATACCGGAAGGGGATCATCGGCAGGTCGCGCAGCCAGGGATGCGGGTTCCGGCCGAGATCCCAAAGATGGTGGTGGGCGTCGATGATTGGCAGGTCGAACGCCGCGGCCGCGCCGGTCATCCGCGCGCCAGCCCAAGGTCCCGCAGCAAGGCCGCCGAGGTCTCGCCGAAGCCGGCGGCGAAGCTGGCGAAGGCTTCGGGCCCGTCCCAGACCGGCACGATCCCGCGCGCCCGCATCGGTTCCTGCACATCGGCCCGGGCATGGGCCCGCATGCCGGCAGCCAGCAGCGCCGTCCGCACCGGCGCCGGGATGCCGCGCGGCGCGACCAGGGCGAACCAGTTGGCGTAGCTCCAGCCGAGGCCCGCTTCACGCAGGGTCGGCACCTCCGGCATGGTGGACAGCCGCTCCTCGCCCATGACGGCGAGCACCCGCACGCGCCCGGCACCCGCCAGGGGCTGGGCTTCGACCGGCGATCCGGTGAAGACCCCGATGCCGCCCGCGATCAGGTCCTGCAGGGCAGGCGCGCCGCCGTTGCTCGGGATCCAGCGGATCCGGTCCGCCTCGAGGCCGAGCGCCCGGCACATGCCGGCAGCCGCCAGGTGCCAGGACCCGCCGATGCCGACGCCTGACCCGGTGATTTGGCCGCGGCGTCCTTCCCGCAGGGCCGCGGCGAAGGCCGCGAAATCGCGCCACGGGCCCTGCGTCTGCACGGTTACCCCTGCCGGGATGGTCGCCAGCCGCGACATCAGGTCGAGGTTCCCCGGCCCGAAGTCGGAAACCCCGAGGGTCTTGAAGTTCACGAATTCCGAGGTGCCGGTACCGATTGTGTAGCCGTCCGGCGCCGCATTGGCGATCGCGGAATGGCCGGTGACGCCGTTGCCGCCCGTGCGGTTCACCACGTTCACCGGCTGGCCCAGCTCCTGCTCCAGCCCGATGGCGAAGATCCGGGTGACGGTGTCCGCCCCGCCGCCGGCTGCCCAGGGAACGACGAGCGAGACCGGTCGCGTGGGCCAAGCCTGCGCGCGGGCCGATGCTGGCGCGGCGAGGAGGCCAGCCATGCCCAGCAGGCGACGACGCTGCACCATGATCCCTTCCTCCCTCGGCCCACAGAGGCGTCGCTGAACGGGGCGCGACCCTGCCTGCCGTTCAGGATGCGCCAGTCGCGCCCGCAGGACAATTCTGCAAGCCGCCATCGGCCGGCCAAGAACGGGGGGTCCAGCCTGCGGTGATGGCATCCTGGGATCCCCGCCAATCCAGCGCGCTCCGCTGGCTTCCGAATGAAGCTCCGCCATGTTCCCCGACATCACCCTCGGCACGACAGGACGCCGGTAGTGATGGCCTGCGGCCACCAAGGCGGTCGGGTACACACCCCGGAGCATGTTCCGCGACAACAGCCGCCGGCGCCCGCGGACCGTCGTGGACCGCTGGACGGCGCGGGGCGTAGCATCGTCCTTACACGGAGGGGAGATCGGACTATGCCGGCGAGTCAGGCCGAGAAGGCGGAGCGCTTCCGCGAACTGCACCATCGCGCAGGCGCCTTCGTGATGCCGAACCCCTGGGACGCCGGCTCGGCCCGCGTGCTCGCGGGGCTCGGCTTCGAAGCGCTGGCGACCTCCTCCGGTGCCTGCGCCGGCATGCTCGGCCGACGTGACGGAGCGGTCACGCGAGAGGAAGCGTTCGCCCACGCACGGGCCATCGTCAAAGCGACCGACCTGCCGGTCTCGGCCGACCTCGAGCGCTGCTTCGCGGACGAGCCCGCGGGCGTGGCGGAGACGATCGGCTTGGCCGCGGGCATCGGCCTGGCCGGCGCCTCGGTGGAAGATGCAACGGGCAGCCCTGAACGGCCGCTCTACAGCCTGGAGGAGGCCGGAGCCCGCGTGCGGGCGGCAGCGGCGGCAGCACGCGGTTCTGGCATCCCCTTCGTGCTGACCGCACGGGCGGAGAACTTCATACGCGGAAATCCGGACCTCGGCGATACCATCGCTCGCCTGCGCGCCTACGAGGCAGCCGGGGCGGAGGTGCTAATGGCCCCTGGGCTGCCTGACCTGGAGGCGGTGCGCGCCGTGTGCGCCGCAGTGTCGCGCCCCTTCAACTTCATGGCCGGGATAAAAGGGAAATCCTTTCCGGTTGAGGCGCTTGCGGCGGCTGGGGTGAAGCGGGTCAGCCTGGCCACCTCGCTGTACCGCGCCGCGATGACCGGCTTGGTGGAAGCGGCGCGCGAGGTGAAGGAACGGGGCAGCTTCGGCTACATCGAGACGTCGCTGCCTACACCCGAGCTCAACCGCTTCATGCAGTGACCCGTGTCCGCTCACCCGGCGCGCAAATCGACGGCGTGGATCACGTTAAGCCAGAGCGCGCGGTCCGCGGCGAGGCGCCGCGTGATCGCTGCGCGATCCTCGAAGCGGGGCGTCAGCCCGCCCTCGGCCATGCGACGGAGGAGCGACGGGTCCGTCATGGCCCGAGCTACGGCCGCTTCCAGGCGGTCCACCAATTCGGGCGCCATCGCCTTCTGGCCGCAGAGCGCGAACCAGCCAACTACGTTGAAGCCCGGGATCAGCCGCGACAGCGGCGGCACGTCCGGAAATAGCGGGAAGGGCTCCTCGTCCGAGATCGCCAGCAGCCGCAGCGCGCCGTCCTGCACCTGGCGCGTCACGTCGGCCATGTTGGTGATCATGAAGTCGGCGCGGCCGCCCAGAATGTCGACGATGGCGGGGCTCGCGCCGCGATAGGGAACGTGCACCATATCCACGCCGGTCTTCTGCTTCAGCAGTTCCCCCTGCAGATGCTGGGCAGAGCCGACGCCGGCCGAGGCGAAGCTCACCTGTCCCGGCCGCGCACGGGCGGCCGCCAGCACGTCCTGAACGCTGCGATAGGGGCCGTTCGCGGCGACGACGAAGCCATAGGATGAGAGCGCGACATTGGCGATCGGCAGCAGCTCCGCGCCCGGGTCGATGGGCAGGTTTGCGCCGACGAGCTGCGGCGTGATGGACATGGTGCTCATCGGACAGACGAAGGTGGTCGATCCATCCGGGATGCTCCGCGCCGTCTCTTGCGCGGCGACGATCCCGTTCACCCCGGTCCGGTTCTCCACCACGACGCGAACACCGAGAATCGGGCTCAGCGCCTCCGCCAGGAGGCGCGTTGCGAAGTCCGAGGAGCCGCCGGCGGAGGCACCGCTCAGGATCCGCACGGTGCGTTCCTGCGCTGCGGATGGGCATGACATGACCACCAGCAGCAGCAGCGCGATCCAAGCGAAGCGGCATCGTGTCATGGCTTGGTCCTCCTTGACCCGCTTGGACAGTCTCACACCGCTGACGCGCCAGCGTTCCGGCGAAGGCGAACCCGCCGACGGTTGGCCCACGCCGGCCTTTGCCTGGCCGAGCGGGTCGCCTGTCATTGCAGCCGTCCGCCGGCCGCGCGCACTACCGGAGTCCAGCGTGCGACCTCGCTGCGCAGGTGTTCGGCAAATCGGTCGGATGTGCCGCCGATCGGATCGGACGCCTGCTGCTGACGCACCGTCTCGCGCAGCTCCGGCATGCCAAGGACGGCGTTGAAGACGGCGTTGGCGTCGGCCACTACCTGTCGGGGCATGCTGGCGGGACCGAGCAGCCCGTACCAGAGGGTGGCGGTCAGGCCGGGCAAGGCCTCGGAGAGCAATGGCACGTCGGGCAACTCGGCCAAGGGTGCCGCCGTGGTGACCGCGATCGTTCGCAGCGCGCCTGATTGCACAAATGCCTGGGCGCTGGAGTAGGAGGCGACCGTCATGTCGACCTCGCCCTTGACGAGAGCGGCCATGATGTCGCCGCCGCTGCGATAGATGACATGCAGCATCTGGGCACCGCCGCCCGCGCGGCGCTGCAGAAGCTCCATGGTCAGGTGGCCCATATGACCGACGCCGACGCTGGCATAGCTGAGGCTCCCGGGCCGCTTTTGCGCCTGGTCCAGGACCGCGGCCACGTCCCGTGCCGGCAGGCCGGGACGCGCCACAAGCACCATCGGCAGGTCCACAAGCCAAATTACCGGGGTGAATGACCGCCGCGGGTCGTAGGGCAGGTCCCGGTACAGTTCATGCGCCAGCGCCCCCGCGCCCTGTTCGGCCATGAGGAGGGTCAAACCGTCTGGCCGGGACTGCGCGACATAGGCTGCGCCGATCGTGCCGCCAGCACCGCCGCGGTTCTCGACGATGAGCTATTGGCCGCGCGACTGGGCTGGAAAATGCCGTGCCATGATCCGGGCCAGGATGTCGGGCGCGCCGCCGGGACCAAAGGGCACGACAGCCCTGACCGTCCGATCCGGCCAGCCGAGGGTCTGGGACACGGAGGACCGTGCGGCAGCCATCCCGAGGCCAGCTGCCATAGCGAGGTGTCCAAGGTGGCGGCGCGACCGAATGGCGATGCTTCCCCCGAAGCCAGCTTCATTGGCCGGCCCGACAGCATGGGACGGAGACGAGCATGGCGGCAAGGGCGAGCGCGGCGACTGCGCCCGGAGGAGCGCCTACGCGCCCGACGATGCGCCGCAAGCGCGTTCGTGCTTGGGCCGAGTGCTGTCGCACACTGCATACCCCTGGCGTGCAGTCTCTGGAACATTTAAGGAACTTTCGGGGCCATGTCATGACCGACCAGATCGTCATCACGGAGAAGACCAGCCAGGCGAAGGACGTCAGGGCCGCTGTCGGTGGCCGCTATGGAGCGATCCTGCCGGCCGAGGGCCATTTGTTCGACCTCGTCGGGCCCGAGGAGGTCTCGCCGGACTGGAAACGCTGGACGCCGGTCCTGCTACGGCCGGAGGGCCTCTACGGCACCAAGCCGGCAACCGGCGGCAACAAGGCCCCCAAGCTGAAGGCGATCCGCGATGCGCTGCGCCGGGCGAAGCGGGTCTGGCTCGCCACCGATTGCGACCGAGAGGGGCAGCTGATTGGCCAGGAGATCCTGGAGCACTACGGCTACCGCGGCACGGTGATGCGGGTGATCTTCACCGCTCAGGACCCGCAGACCATCCGCCAGGCCTTCGCCCAGGTCAGGCCGAATGTCGAATATGCCCGGCTCTATGCCGCCGCGGTGGCGCGGCGGCAGGCCGACCAGATCTACAACCTGTCGCTGACCCGCACCGCCACCGTGACCTTGGCCGGCAGGGCGCGGACCGTCATCGGCGTCGGACGCGTAAAGACCCCAACGCTGGCCATCGTCTGCAAACGCGAGCTGGAAATCCGCAATTTCGTCCCGCTGACCTATTTCGAGATAGTAGCGACTGCCAAGGCCGAAGCTGGGCAGCTCCGGATGCGGCATGCGCCCAAGGAACGGATTCTCAGGCGCGAGGATGCCGAGGCGATCGCCGCGGCCGCCGAGGGCTTCGCTGGGCCGCTTGCCGTGCGGGTCGAGGATAAGCGGCAGGGGCCGCCCCGGCTGCACGATCTACCATCCTTGCAGAAGTTGTGCGGCTCGCGCTTCGGCTGGTCGGCGGCGCGAACACTCGAGGTGGCGCAGGAGCTCTATGATGGCCAGGGCAAGAAGGTCATCACTTACCCCCGCGCCGAAACCCGCTACCTGCCCGAGAGCCTGATCCCGGACGCGCCGCGGATCGTCGCCGGACTGCGGGTCGGGCGGGCCTTCAGCGAGATCCCGGTGCCCGTGCCGCCGGTCATCCGCCGTGGCGCTGACGGCCATTTCCACGACAAGGGCCTGGCCGGGGCCAGCCACCATGCCATCATCCCCAACGTCAACACGGTGGACACGCTGCGCGAGGTCTGGCCACGCCTGTCGGGCGACGAGCGGCGGTTGTTCGACGTCGTCGCCCGGTCCTGCCTGGCGGCGACGATGCCGGACTTCCGCTACCGGCAGACCACCGTCATGCTGAATGTCCGCGGCCACCTGTTCCGCGCTGCGGGGCGGCAGCCGATCGAGCTCGGCTGGCGCGCCGCCTTCCCGGACTGGCAGCCGGCCGAGGAGAAGGGCGAGGAGGCGCAACGGCTGCCCGCCCTCCGACATGGCGAGACTGCCACGCTGCGCGACGCCATGGTCGAGGACAAGGAAACCCGACCGCCGCCGCGCTACAACGAGGGCACGCTGATCGAGGCGATGCAGAATGCCTGGCGCTTCGTCGCCGATGAGGCGCTGCAAGAGCGGCTGATGGAGGCCAAGGGCATCGGCACGCCGGCGACCCGGGCCGAGATCATCCGCGGGCTCAAGACGCAGGAATTCCTCGTCGCCGACGGCAAGAACATAGTCCCCACCGAGCGTGGCCTGGCGCTGTTCGCCATGCTGGAGCGAGCTGATCCGGCGCTGGTCGACCCCGGCGTGACCGCACAGATGGAGCGCCTGCTCGACGAGGTGCTGGTTGGGCAGCAGGAGATGATTGGGGCGATCGACGCCGTCTGTGCCCAGGCCAGCCGTATCATCGACCGGCTGCAGGCAAGCCCGCTTGTCGACAACGCCGCCCTGCTGGGCGGGGTGACGAAGGAGCGCGGTGCCGACCGGCCACCGACGCCGGCCATGAAGCGCTTCGTCGATAGCCTCGCCCGCCAAAAGGGACTCCAGCCGTCACGGGGCTACACGACATCCAGTGCCGCTTGCCGCGCCTTCCTTGATCAACATGCGCCCGGCAAGGGGGCAATCAAGGCCAGCGCCGGATTCAGTGCCGAGCATCAGGTGCTGGCACCGCCAGTAAAGGCGAAGCGGCCCAGAGCCAAGCGTAGCACGACCGACACCTTATCGCCGAGGTTCGTGGCGCAGCAGGGTAAGCCGAATCGAAAGAGCCGTCGTGGGACAGCGCGCGCAACGCCTGTCGGGGAGCCTGCCGAAGGTGCCGGAATGCCAAGAACCTCGGTCGATGAGACAGTGCTGCGGATTCCCTTCGGTAACAAGAAGGCGGCGCTGCAGCTGGGCGCACGCTATCGCGCCGGCAATTGGTATGCACCACCCGGCACAGATTTGGGCGGCTTCAGGGAACGCGGGTGGCTTTGACGCCGGCGTTTAGGGTGCGAGCGAGCGCGGCACGGATGCCCCGTGAACACTGGCTTCCCGCCCAAGGTTATAGAAGCAGGAACGGGCTCACCAAGGTCCTGGCGCCGACCCGTACCTCTGAGGAAATTCAAGCTGCGGCAATCGCGTATGCGGCCGGGATTTTCATAGGCCGGGGTGGGCGTACGGGTCGGCGTGACCAATGCCACGATTGGGCAGTATGACCGGGTGAAGACGAGGTCGCCCTGCCTGAGGCACTCCGTGCCATGCTCAGCGCCGAGCACCTCCCGCGCGGTAACGCTTCACTTCAGATCAGTCGGGATTTTGCCTCCGTGGCGAAGCAGCTCATCGTGGTGAGTGGACGCATATCAGACCGACAAGACTGCCCGGCGGCCGCGGCTCCCGTGGGATGACAACGATTTGCTGATTGAAGGCGCAGATCTTGCGGATGACCGGCGCCGCCGCGTCTGCGGGAAGACTCGTGACAGTGGCGATGTCGCCGTTCCTGCAGCCAGACCGCTGCAGATCGGCTGCGACTGCCTCAGGTGTATTGATCCTTGGGGAGATGGCACAAGCAGCGATGGCAGGATTGATCGCTGCCGTCGCAAGTGCCAGGATAACCAGCGCAACAGATGTGATGCGCATTGTCGTATCCAGAGCCAATAGAGGGTTCTCCCTCGTCAATTCTGCGGCGGTGCCGCCGACCGCTGTAGCATGAGCCGGAACTGTGTATCCGCTTCTGCCAGCTTGTCATTTAGAGCGGAGAGCGTGACGCCGAGGAGCCGGATACCTCTTGGCACCGGAAACAGTGGCTTGAGCAGCGTGAGGCTCACCTGCTCCAGTTCGGCACGACTGGACACCGGCTCAGCGCCCGTCCGGCTTTGCGTGACCTGGCTGAAATCGGCATACTTGACCTTGAGCGTCACCGTATGGCTGCGGATATCAGCATCCTCGCAGTACCGCCAGACCTTCCCGATGATCGGCTGCAGGGCCGCACTCGCGGCGTCCAAGGTAGAGTGATTGGAAGGGAAGGTGTTCTCCGCGACGACGGACTTGCGAATCCGATTCACCCGAACCAGGTGCATCGTCGATGCTGCGGGCGATCCGGTGGTAGTAGGCGCCGGCCTTGCCGAAGTGCCGCTGCAGAATGGCCATGCTTTGCGCCCGCAGGTCGAGGCCATTGTGGATCCCGAGCTGGTTCATCCGAGCCGAGGTGGCCGGGCCAATGGCGTGACATTTTCCGATCGGAAGAATGTCGACGAAGCTCGGCCCCATTCTCGGCGTGATGGCGAACAGTCCGTCAGGCCTGCGATCTTCGGAGGCCGGATGCGGTGCTGGTGATGGATGAAGCCGGCTTTCTGAAGCAGGGCAAGGCGTCCTGCGGCGTCGGGCGGCAGTACACCGGCTCGGCGGGCAAGATCACCAACTGCCGGGTCGGGGTCTTCGCGGCCTACGCCTCGCGGCAGGGGCACGCCTTCCTCGGCCGCGCCCTCTACCTGCCCAAGAGCTGGACCGACGTCCCGGCCCGGCTGGCGGCGGCGCATGTGCCGCCCGAGGTGAGCTTCGCCACCAAGCCACGGCTGGCCAGGCGCATGGTCGAGCGTGCCATCGCGGCTGGGGTGCCGTTCGCCTGGGTGGCGGCGGACAGCGTCTACGGGGTGGGCGAGATCGAGATGGCGCTGCGCCGGGTAGGCAAGGGTTACGTGCTCGGGGTCAACGCCACGCAGCCCTTCAACTCCTGGATCGGTAAGCCCGTGGTCACCGGGACCGCCGAGCAGATCGCGCAAGGTCTCGAGCCCACGGCCTGGCGACGCCTGTCTACGGGCGAGGGCACCAAGGGGCCACACCTCCATGACTGGGCCTATCTCGAACTGGCCGACCTGAATGCGGGCGAGTACCGCGACGGCGCGATGGGCACCTGGACGCGCGGCCTGCTGATCCGCCGCAGCCTCACCGACAGCGGATGCGCCTATTTCACCACCTGGTGCCCCACCGGGACCACAATCGAGACGCTGGCCTCTGTCGAGGGGCAGCGCTGGATCATCGAGGACGCCTTCGAGACGGCGAAGAATGAACTCGGCCTCGACCACAACGAGACCCGGTCCTGGCACGGCTGGCATCGCCATGTCTCGTGGTCATGCTGGCCTTAGCCATGCTGGCGACGATCCGCCACAAGGCGAACGCGCCGCAGCCCGAGAAAGCCCTGAACAGAGTAGCTGCGCAGCGTGAGAGCGTCGGAGAGAAAATCCCTCAGGGAGCGGCTGGGTAATCTGGCCGCGGCGGCGTGAAATAGGAGCGCTGCCGAGCCTTTCGTCACGACGGCTGACGGAAGGCC
>NZ_SMSJ01000106.1 GCF_004355005.1 Dankookia rubra | reverse complement strand
ACTTCGGTCGCCGCCTCAAGCGACTACGCGGCCTAACGCCATACGAATTCATCTGCAAAGCATGGACGGCGGAGCCGCAGCGCTTCACAGCAAACCCGCACCACGAAACCCTGGGACCAAACACCTAGGCCGGTCGAAAGATTTGTCCTTCTGGCTCGGCTTATTCAAAGTAGCGCCGTACTCAGGAGTCGTTTCGCCCTGCAGCGGTCTGCGTGTGGGCGCCGCGCGTACCCAGGTTCATCCACCAATCCAGCGTGCCACGTCCTCGGGCTTCGGCAACCCACCTGCGTGGACGACCTTGCCATCGACTACCAAGCCCGGTGTCGAGACGATACCGAAGCCGGCGATCTCGGCGTAGTCGCTGACCTTCTCGACCGAAACCTCGACGCCAAGCCTAGCGGCAGCATCGCTGACCATCTGCGACACCGTTTCACAACGCTTGCAACCCGGACCCAGCACCTTGATGCTCTTCATGGCAACGATCCCTCAGACCAACAGCAGGTTGAACAGGAAGCCGACAGCGAGGATGCCGATCGTCACGATGCCAGCGAAAACCACGACCAGCTTCATCGACAATACCTTGCGCAGGATCACCGTCTCCGGCAGCGACAGCGCGGTGACTGACATCATGAAGGCGAGCACGGTGCCGAGCGCCGCGCCCTTGCCGAGCAGGGCCTCCACCACGGGGATAATGCCTGCGGCGTTGGAATACATCGGGACGCCGATCAGGACCGCGGCCGGCACCGACCACCAGGCATCCTTGCCCATGATCGAGGCGAGCAATTCCTCGGGCGCATAGCCGTGGATCAGCGCGCCCACCGCGATGCCGGCGATGATCCAGTACCAGACACGGCCGACGACCTCGCGCACCGCGTCGATGCCAGCGCGAATGCGGTCGGACCAGGTGATCGATGCTGCAGGCATCTCAGCGGCGTTGGCTTGTATCTTCAGGACCCAGGGCTCCAGCCAGCCTTCGAGCCTCAGCTTGCCGATGACCCAGCCGGCGCCGATCGCAATGGCAAGCCCGAAGGTCAGATAGGTCAGCGCGATCCTCCAGCCGAGCATGGCGAACAGCAGGCTGAGGGCGACCTCGTTGACCATCGGTGCCGCGATCAGGAAGGAGAAGGTCACGCCGAGCGGCACGCCGGCCGAGACGAAGCCGATGAACAGCGGAATGGCCGAGCAGGAGCAGAAGGGCGTGACGATGCCAAGCGATGCCGCCATGGCATTGCCGACACCCTCCCGCCGCCCGGCCAGCAGAGCGCGGGTGCGTTCCGGCGAGAAGAAGGAGCGGACGATCCCCATGGCGAAGACCACACCGGTGAGGAGCAGCAGCACCTTCGGCGTGTCATAGGCGAAGAACCAGACTGCCTCGCCGAGCCGCGTGTCCCGCACCAGCGGCGTGAGCCCGAAGGCCAGGTCGGCGAGCGGCACCAGGGAGGCGTACAACAGCACCCAGACTGGCGCCGCGAGCAGCCACAGCAGCGTAGGGTCGAAACCCATGGGACGGAGGCTTCGGGCCACCATTGGGAGATCCTTCTTGCGGATGGCATCTGCCATTCGGCTTGGCAGCAGCCTGCGCCCGCCCCCCGGCGCCACGCTTTGAGGCAGCGCAACACCCGGCAGGGATCAGCCCGGCCGCATTTCGCCCTCAATGCGCCCGTCGCGCAAACTCACCAGTCGATCGAACCGGCTGAAGATCTTGTCGTCATGTGTCACCACCAGCACCGCGGCAGCCTGTTCCCGCGCCACCCGGCGCAGCAGGTCCATCACCACCTGGGCGCGTTCAGAATCGAGCGCCGCGGTCGGCTCGTCCGCCAGGATGATATGCGGCTGGTTGGCCAGAGCCCGGGCGATCGCCACCCGCTGCGCCTCGCCGCCCGATAGCTTGGCGGGCATCGCACCGGCCCGCTTGCCGATCTGCAGATAGTCGAGCAGGGCGCGGGCCCGGTCGCGCGCCTTGGCGAGCGGGACATCGTTGAGCGTCATCGCCAGGGCGACGTTATCGGTGGCATCGAGGAAGGGCAGCAGGTTGTGGAACTGGAAGATGAAGCCGATTGCCCGGCGGCGCAGCGCCCGCAGGTCGGCCTTGGCCCAGCGTCCCTGCCACACCGTCTCGTCGGCCAGGCGAAGGACGCCCTCGTCCGGCTCCAGGATGCAGGCGACCAGGTTCAGCAGCGTGGACTTGCCGCTGCCGGAGGGACCGCGCAGGCCGACCACCTCGCCGGCGGCGACGCTCAGGGTGATGTCGGACAGCGCCTGGACCCGCGCCTCGCCCTCGCCGAAGCCCTTGGCGATGCCCTGCAGCTCGACCAGCGGACTCATCCGCCCAGGGCCTGGGCCGGCTCGACCCGCAGCGCGTAGCGCACGCCGAGCAGGCTGGCGACGAGGCAGATGACGAAGACCAGCAGGCCGAAGCCGGCGACTTCCTCCGGTCCCAGCACCACCCGGCGCGGGAAGTTGTCCTTCACCGCCAGCAGCAGCGCCGCGCCGCCGGCGAAGCTGACGGCGCCCAGCAGCATCGCCTGCTGCATCACCAGCGCGACGATGGTGGCATCCGGCGCACCGATCAGCTTCAGGGTGGCGATCTCGCGCATCTTGTCCATCGTCAGCGTGTAGATGATCAGCGCGACGATCACCGCCGAGACCAGCAGCAGCACGGTGGTGAACAGCCCGAGCTGCTTGCGGGCGCGGTCCACCACGCTGCGGGTCAGAACCTGCTCCTGCTCGGCCGCGGTCAGCGCCGCGAAATGCTTCCAGCGGCGGATCTCGGCGGCAACCGCCGCCGGGTCGGCATGCGGGGAAATCCGGGCGATGACCGCATTCACCGTGTCCTGCGGCAGCGCGCCGCCGCCGCCCTGCTGCGCCCGCCGCGCCGCCGGCGGGTTCAGCCGGAATTGCAGGTCCTGGCTGTCCCGCAGGGTGATCCAGGCCAGCGGGTCGCCGCCGGTGGAGACCGTACGGGTGCTGAAGCCGACGACGCGGTAGCGGATATTGGCCATCTCCACCATGGCGCCGAGCGGCACGCCGGCGCTGCGGTCCAGCACCATCTCCAGCCGGCCGCGGCCGATGCCGCGGCCTTGCAGGATCCCGGGCGGGCCGCCCGGCCGGTCCGGCTCGTAGCCGACCACCTGCAGCCGCAACACCGCTCCGATGCGTTGCCGCCCGGCCTCGCCGGCTCGTTCGCGCACCAGCTCCTCGCTCGGGGGCTCGTTGCCGCCAGGGCCGCCGGCATGGCGCGCCTCGACGGTCTGGAATGTCAGGCTGCCGGCCGGGGTCACGCCGGGCAGCCGGGCCACCGCCTCGCGCACGTCGCCGGGGATGCGGCTGGCCTCGGCGAAGGGGCCGCGGCTGCCGCCCTCGACCACCCAAAGATCGGCGCGCAGGCCGCGCGCCAGGGACAGCGCCTCCTCGACCACCCCGCCATAGATCCCCACCATGGCCAGCGCCACGCCGAGCAGCAGGCCAAGGCCGAGGCAGGTCAGCAGGAAGCGCCCCAGGTTGTGGCGGATGTCGCGCAGCGCCAAGTTCATCGCGGCCGCGCCGCCCGGCCTTCCTGCATGGCACCCGAAACCCGGGTCACCACCGCCAACGCCTCCGGCACGTCCGGGTCCAAGGCCAGCCGCGCATCCAGGGTCCGGGCGATGAAGCGGACGTCCCGCCGACGCAGCACGCCGTCCTCAATGGTCCAGACCTGGCCGGTGGCGCCGTCGAAGCCTTCAACTGCGGTTTCCGGCACCAGGCGGGCGCTTGGCAGGCGGCCGGTCTCGATCTCCAACTGCACCTGCTCGCCGAGGATGATCCGTGGCGGGCAGGTCTCGCAGCGGGCGTAGATGCGCCGCTCCTCCGTCACCCGGTCGCTTTCAAGACCGATCCGAACCACCCGCGCGGCGAAGGCCTCCCCCGGCAGGGAGCGCAGGCGCAGCACCGCCGGCTGGCCTTCGCGGATCTGCCCGGCGCGGCCTTCATCCACATAGGCCAGGGCCCAGAGCGTGGCGGCATCGACCAGGGTGTAGACCACCTCGCCCGGCGCCAGGGCGGTGCCCGGTTCGCGCTGCCGGCCGACCACCAGCGCGTCGTAGGGCGCAGCCAGGGTGTGCTTCGCTAGCGTGGTCTGCTCGGCAAGCAACCCGGCCTGCGCATCGGCCAGGGCGGCGCGAGCCACCGCCAGGTCGGCCCGGGCCACGGCCAGGTCGGCGGTGGCGATCACCGCCTCGGTCTCCGCCAGTTCCGCGACCTCGACCGAGGCATTGCCGCGGGCGGCGAGCTCCCGCCGGCGGCTGGCCTGGCTGCGCTTCTGCTGCGCCTGGGCGGCGGCGCGTTCCAACGCGGCGGCGACGCGCAGCTGCTGTGCCTCGGCGCTTTGCAGCCCGGCCGTGGATCTGGCGACGCGGGCCTGCTGAGCCGTCGGGTTGAGCCGTGCCAGGACCTGCCCGGCCACGACCCGGTCGCCATGGTCGGCCAGCACCGCGACCAGCGTGCCGGCGACCTCGAAGCCGATGCGGGAGGTGACCTGCGCCTCCATCGTGCCGAGGCCGAAGACGCGCACCGGCACGTCCTGTTCCAGCCGCGCCACGGGCAGGTCGAGCGGCCGGTGGCGCAGCGCCCAGACCGCGCCGGCACCGGCGATGCAGACCAGCGCGAACCCGGCGAGGACGCCGCTGCGGCGCATCGGGTTGGATCAGGCACTACGCCGGTCGAGCGGACAGGTGTTCACGCCGAGCAGGCTGTAGACCGGGCAAGTGCCGATCAGCCCGGTCACCAATGGCACGAGGCCGATCAGCCCCCACCAGCCAAGCGGGCCGAACCAGCCGAGTGTGAGGAGAACCAAGCCGGCCACGATCCGCAGCCCTTTGTCGATGCCACCCACGTTGCGTGTCATGTCCGTTCTCCTGCCAATGCGCGGAGAGTACCGGATGGTTCCGGACACGCATTGCGCTGGCTCAAGCGGCCGCGTTGGCGTCCGCCCAAGCGACGATATTGCGGGCAGGCAGGGCGCCGGCCTGGCGCGCGACCTCGCGCCCGCCGGCGAACAGGGCGAGCGTCGGGATGCTGCGGATCGCCAGCTCGGCGGCAAGCTGCGGTGCCTCCTCGGTCGAGACCTTGACCAGCCGCAGGCGCGGCTCAAGCGTCCGCGCCGCCTCCTCGAAGGCGGGCGCCATGGCGCGGCACGGGCCGCACCAAGAAGCCCAGAAATCCACCAGCAACGGGATGCCGCTGTGCTTGAGGTGGCGGCGGAACCGCGCCTCCGACAGGGCGAAGGGCTTGGCTTCGAACAGAGCGGCGCGGCATTCGCCGCAGCGTGGGCCGTCGCCGAGCCGCGCGGCCGGGACGCGGTTGATGGCGTCGCAATGTGGGCAGACGACCTGCAGCGGCGTGTCCATAGCGGGTTCCTCCGTCAGTTGGTGGCGCGGGCGCGCCGGGGTTGGCGCGCGGCTGATCCTGGATCGGCACCAAGCGGCCGCAACGGTGCAATCGCGGACGCATCGTTCCGTGCTCCGTAAGGCCTTCCTCGTCCGCCGGTCAGCCCGGCCGCGCCGCCGGCTGTTCCGCGCCGGTCGTGCCGCCACGCTCCGCCAGACGGAAAAGTCCCATCCCGACCAGCATCGCCGCCACGAAGGCCAGCGCGCGCCATCCGCCGAAGCTGAGTGAGGCCAGGGCCGGCCCCGGGCAGAAGCCGGCAAGTCCCCAGCCGACGCCGAAGAGCGCCGCGCCGCCGAGCAGGCGGGCGTCGATCCGCCGGCGCGCCGGCGGCGCGAAGGCCGTGGCGCAGAGCGGTGCCTGCATCCGGCCGCCGAGCCGGAAGCCGAGCGTCGCCACCGGGATCGCCGCCGCCATGACGAAGGCAAGGCTGGGGTCCCAGTCGCCGGCAACATCGAGGAAGCCGAGGACCTTCGCCGGGTTCACCATGCCCGAGACAACGAGGCCGAGGCCGAACAGCAGGCCGGCGGCGAGGGCGGCCATGATTCGCGGCACTGGCTCAGCCCCCCAGTACGTGGCGCGACAGAAAAACTGTCGCTGTTGCCGTCGCCATGAAGATTCCGGTCGCCGCGATCGAGCGCGGCGAGAGCCGGGCGATGCCGCAGACGCCGTGCCCGCTGGTGCAGCCGGTGCCGAGCCGCGTGCCGAAGCCGACCAGCAGTCCCGCCACGGCGAGGCGTACCGGATCCGCCGCGATCAGCACCTCCGGCGCGCCGAAGGTCGCGACATAGAGCAGCGGCGCCGCGACCAGCCCAGCGAGGAAGGCGAGCCGCCAGCCAGGCTCGCCGGCGGGCGCCCCGGCAAGCCCGCCGAGGATGCCGCTGATGCCGGCGACGCGGCCGAGCGCGACCCAGAGCAGCGCCGCCGACGCGCCGATCAGCGCGCCGCCCGCCGCGGCTGAATAAGGTGTGAACTGCGTCATCCAATGCCTCCCGTGCCTCAGCCCGCAAGCTCCGGCTGCGCCAGCCATTCCCGGCCGCGCAGCATCGCCTTCCAGTAGATCCAGGGGAGCATGCGCTCCTTCAGCAGCCAGGCGAGGCGGCTCGGCCGCCGGCCGTCGATCAGCCAGGCAGGGAAGCTCGGCAGCAGCCTGCCGCCATAGCCGAATTCGGCCAGCACGATGCGCCCGCGCTCGACGGTCAGCGGGCAGGAGCCGTAGCCGTCGTAGAGAGCGTCGCCCCCCTGTACCGCGCCCATGTCGCGCAGCAGGTTGTGCGCGACGATCGGCGCCTGCTTGCGGGCTGCGGCGGCGGTCTTGGCATTCGGTGCGTTGCAGGCATCACCGAGGCCGTAGATGCCGGAGAGACGCGCATGGCGGAGCGTCGCCGGGTCGACGTCCAGCCAGCCCGCGGCATCGGCTAGCGGCGAAGCCTTCAGGAAGTCGGGCGCCGTCTGCGGCGGCACCACGTGCAGCATGTCGAAGCGGCGTTCGACCTGTTCCGCTGCGCCGTCGGGGCCGGTGCGGGTGAACCAGGCGGTCCGTGCCGGCCCGTCCACCCGCGTCAGCCGCTCCTGGAAGTCGAGGTGGATGCCGTAACGCTCGACGTAGTCCATCAGCGCCGGCACATAGTCCTTCACCCCGAACAGCACGCCGCCAGCGTTGCAGAATTCGATGCGGATGTCGCCGAGCACGCCACTGCGCTGCCAGTGGTCGGCAGAGAGGTACATCGCCTTCTGCGGCGCCCCAGCGCATTTGATCGGCATCGGCGGCTGAGTGAAGATCGCGGTGCCGCGCTTGAGGCCCCGCACCAGCTCCCAGGTATAGGGCGCGAGGTCGTAGCGGTAGTTGGAGGTGACGCCGTTCTGCCCCAGCGTCCCGGACAGCCCCTCGATGCCGCCCCAGTCGAGCTTGAGGCCTGGGGCGACGACCAGCCGGCCATAGGTGACGACCCGGCAGCCATCGAGGATGACGGCGTTGTTCGCCGGCTCGAAGGCGGCGACCGCGGCCTTGATCCAGGCGACACCGCGCGGGATGAGCGACGCCATGGTGCGCGCCGTGGTGCGAGCGGCGAAGACGCCGCCGCCCACCATCGTCCAGCCGGGCTGGTAGTAGTGGATATCCGCCGGGTCGATGATAGCGATGTCGAGGTCGGGGCTGCGCGCCTTGAGGCTGGCGGCGACGGCGATGCCGGCAGCGCCGCCGCCGACCACCACGACCTCGTGCCGCACCTCGCCGGTGGTGGTCGGAGTGCGGCCACCATTGGCGATGCGGCGGGCGACACCGGTCATGTCGTAGCCGGCCGCCTTCGCCGTGGCGACGATCTCCGGCAGGGCGCGGCCGCGTGCCGCCTCGGCCAGCGACCAGAGCGTCGCCGAGCGCGTGCCGGTGCGGCAATAGGCGAGCACGGGCTTCGGCAGCCGGTCGAGCAGATGGCCGAAGCCGGTGGCGTCCTCGTCGGTCACCTTGCCGGAGACCACCGGCAGGCAGGCGGCCTCGAGCCCCGCTTCGGCGGCGGCGTTGGCGATCTCCGCGAAGCCGGGCTGGTCGGGGCCCTCGCCGTCCGGCCGGTTGCAGACGACGGCGCGGAAGCCGAGGGCGGCGAGATCGGCCACCTCCGCCGGCCGGATCTGCGGCGCGACCGAGACGGTCTCGGACAGGCGTTTCACGTCCATTGCGCGTCCCTCCTCTGCTGCTTTCAGAAGGCGTCCAGCGGCACCTTGAGGAACCGCTTGCCGTCCGGGCCGGGCGCTGGCAGCTGTCCGGCATGCATGTTGACCTGGATCGAGGGGATGATCAGCCGCGGCATCCCGAGCGTCGCGTCGCGCGTGGTGCGCATGGCGACGAACTCGTCCTCCCCGATGCCGTCGCGGACATGGATGTTATGGGCGCGTTCCTCGGCGACGGTCGTCTCCCAGCGGATCTCCCGCCCGTTCGGGCCGTAGTCGTGGCACATGAACAGCCGCGTCTCCGGCGGCAACGCGAGCACGCGCCGGATGGAGCGGTAGAGCACGCCGGCATCGCCCCCGGGGAAGTCGGCCCGCGCGGTGCCGCCATCCGGCATGAACAGCGTGTCGCCGACGAAGGCGGCGTCGCCCATCACATGCGTCATGCAGGCGGGGGTGTGGCCGGGCGTGTGCAGCGCCACCGCCGCCATGCCGCCGATCGCGTAGGTGTCGCCATCCCGGAACAGCCGGTCGAACTGGCTGCCGTCGCGGCGGAATTCGGTGCCCTCGTTGAACACCTTGCCGAAGCTGTCCTGCACCACGGTGATGCGGTCGCCGATGCCGATGCGGCCGCCGAGCCGCTGCTGGATGTAGGGCGAGGCCGAGAGGTGGTCGGCATGCACATGCGTCTCGATCAACCACTCGAGGCTGAGGCCGTGCTCGCGGATATGGGCGATGATCGCGTCCGCCGAGCGGGTGGCGATGCGGCCGGCCGCCCAATCGAGGTCGAGCACGCTGTCGACGACAGCGCAGGCGGTCGAGCCGGGATCCTTCACCACGTAGCTGATGGTGTTGGTGTCCGGGTCGAAGAAGGGCGTGACCTCCGGCTTTGTGCCGGTGTCGAGGCCCGCGGGGATGTCCGACATGGCGATGTCCTTCTTGTGGCGCGGGGCTGTCATGCGTGGCCTACCGAGCGCCAGATGATGTAGAGGGCCACGATGAAGACGATGCCGGCGAAGATGCGGTTCAGCATGTTGCGGTCGGTGGCGAGGCTGCAGGCGGCGCGCATGCCAAGCCAGCCGCCGGCGATGCCACCGGCGATGAACTGCCCGGCAACCACCCAGTCCACCAGGCCCGACGCGGCGTAGTTCATGGCGGTGGCCAGGCCGAAGACGCCGACCGCGAGCAGCGAGGTGCCGACAGCGTTGATCATCGACATGCCGGTCGCCAGGATCAGGCCGGGCACGATCAGGAAGCCGCCGCCGATCCCAAAGAAGCCGGAGAGCAAGCCGACGCCGAGGCCGACGCCGCCGACGCGCATCGCGACGGCGCGGGTCAGCGGGACGGACGCCGCGGCCGCGCCGCCGCGCCGCGGCCGCAGCATGGCGCCACCGATCACGATCATCATGAAGGCGAACAGCAGGATGAGCCGCTCGCCATCGATCGCCTTGCCGAGGGTCGAGCCGGCCAGCGCCCCGAGGACGCCGGCCAGCGAGAACACCGTGGCGACGCCCCAGCGGACGTTGCCGGCCCGTGCATGCCCGGCGAAATTGACGAAGGCATTGGCCGAGACGGCGAGCGCGCCGGTGCCGAGCGCTACATGCGGCGAAAGGCCGACCGCGTAGAGCAGCAGCGGCGTGGCGACGATGGAGCCGCCGCCGCCGATCAGGCCGAGCACGAAGCCGACGATGCCGCCGGAGCCGAGCGAGAGGATCGCCTGCATCATGGCCGCGCGCCCTTGCCAGCAGGCATGTCCCAGCCGGCCGTGGCGAAGACACCGGCCTCGCCGGAGGGCCGGGGCGGCGCGGCCTGGGTGGCGGTGGCCCGGGGCTGCGGCATGGTGACCGCTATCCTTGCCAGCGGCGCGGCGTCGCCCATGGCGAGGCGCACCGTGTCCAGCACGCCGGCGACGCGGTCATCGGCGAGGCGGTAGACGACCGACTTGGCCTCGCGCCGCGTCGCCACCAGCCCCGCCTCGCGCAGCGCCGCGAGTTGCTGGGAAAGGTTGGGCTGCCGCAGGCCGAGCTCGGCCTCGAAGCCGGCGACCGCCAGCTCGCCCTCCAGCAGCCGGCAAAGGATGCGAAGACGCATCGGGTGAGCGAGCGCACGGAGGAATTCGGCCGCGGCTTCCGGGTCGCAGCCGGCCGGGGTGCCGCTATTCATGGCTCTGTCCTCGCCTGCGGCAGGTAGTACCAGTCCGGGGCACCGGCGGCGCTGCGCGCGGCGGCTTCCTGCAGGGTCTGCGGCGGCGGCATCACGCCGTCCTCGCCGGGCTGCCAGTCGGCCGGGGTGGACAGGCCGGAGGCGTCGCTTTCCTGCAGCGCCGCCAGGGTGCGCAGCAGCTCCTCGACGCTGCGGCCGGTGGTCATGGGGTAGTAGGACAGCATCCGGATGGTGCCGGCGGGGTCGATCAGGAAGCTGCCGCGGACGGTCGCGGTGCTGGTATCGGCCGGGTGGAGCATGCCGTAGGCGCGCGCCAGTCCCATCGAGATGTCCTCGGCGATGGGAAAGGGGATCTCGACGCCGAAGCCGGCCTCGATACTGCGAACCCAGGCGAGGTGGGCGAAGAGGCTGTCGACCGAGAGGCCGAGCAGGTCGCAGCCGAGCGCCTGGAAGCGGTCATGGGCGCGGGCGAAGGCGATGAACTCCGAGGTGCAGACCGGAGTGAAGTCAGCGGGGTGGGAGAACAGCAGCAGCCAGCGGCCACGGTAGTCGGCGAGGCTGCGCTCGCCCTGGGTGGTGCGCACGCGGAAGGGCATTGCCGGCGCGCCGAGGCGCGGAGTCCACCCCGTAAGGAGCTCAGGCAGGGCCGGGGCTGCGTCGCGTAGGGCGGGATCGGGGGGCGGGGCGTCGGACGGTATCGGCATGGGGCCAACCTAAGGAGGTATGATATATGTATTTATATATTATATAATGTCAAGTGAGGTGTTGCCGCCGTTTCACCTGTGAAGCAGCCCTGAGCAGCCCTCATCGAGTAGGCCGGGTGAAATTTTGGTGGCCCACTGCCGCGCTTGCTCCTGAGCTGATCCGCGGCCTGTCCACTGGCCGCGCCTCCGGGGCGGGAGGGCGGTGGCCCAGCGACGAGCGGAGCCGGACCCGGTTGGAGTGCTGGTGACCTGCCCCTGTAGAAGTAGTCCGCCGGTAAGGTAGTCCGGCGGCTACGGAGGAGGCTGGGATGGCGCGGAAGAAGGCGCACACGCCGGAGGAGATCGTCGCCAAGCTGCGGCAGGTCGAGGTTCTGGTGGGCCAGGGCAGGCCGGTGACCGACGCGGTACGGTCGATCGGGGTGACAGCGCCGAGTTACTACCGCTGGCGGTCGGAGTACGGCGGCCTGTAGGTGGACCAGGTAAAGCTCGACGAGTTCACGCGCGAGGCGCTGGCGATCCGGGTCGCGCGCAAGCTCAGCTCATCGGATGTGATCGATGTGCTAACCGACCTTTTCTTCGCGCATGGGGACGCCCGCGCATATCCGCCCGGACCAAGGGCCTGAATTCATCACCGAGGCGGTCAAAGCCTGGGTCATCAGCGTTGGCACGAAGACGGCCTGTATCGAGAAGGCAAGCCTCTAGGAGAACGGCTACGTCGAATCCTTCAATGGCAAGCGGCGCGGCGAGTTGCTGAACGGCGAGGTGTTCGACACGCTCCGGGAAGCTCAGGTGCTGATCGAGGAATGGAGGCAGCACTACAACTGGGTTCGGCCGCACTCGTCGCTGGGCTAGCGCCCTTCCGCCCCGGAGACGGTGCCAATGGCCAGGCCGCGGATCGGCTCAGGAGCAGCCAGGGCAGTGATCCATTAAAATTTCGCCCGGACCACACGATGGGAGCTGGTCACATCTGCCCTCGCCGCTATTCGGGTTGGCTCGTCGCCTCTCAGGTTGGCCATAACCAGTGTGCCCCGGCATGTACCTGTGTGACGATCGATCTCAAGGACGGCTCCACACGGCCTTGCACGAGGGCCGGACGGTTCTGGTCCGAACGACAGTTGCGGCAGTCTACGCTGTCCTTGCTGACCGTCTCGGCTTCCTTGGCCAAGCCGAGCTGCAGATGGCGGTAGAAAACGGGGGCGGCACTGTCCGAGGATCCACTCGGGTCCGTTTGCGGACACTGTGCCCAGGCGCAGGGCAGGTGCAATGAGCATCGGCCCACGGCTTCGGCGCAACTGCCGCGCTGTGTCAGGTTGCGACGACGTGGACCGCAATTGCCGATGGCGATGCCTCATTCACGGCCCAGAATGCCGAACGAAATGATCTCCGGATTTTGAATGCGGGGAGGCGACGCTGCCCGTCCGGATTGAGCGCAGAGCGGACCTGATGCCGCAGCCGCATTTCTTCCACGAATCAGGTTAGAACGAGGCAGTCAGATCGCCACCTGCGCCACCGTCGTGTGGGTCCATTCGGTGCCGCCCCGCGGTGTCGGCACCCTTCGCTCCATTAGCGTCCGCGCGATCGCCGCCTGGCCGATGATGCCCTCGGCCCGCAGCCGCTCTATCTCCAACGCCAGCCGATGCGCTGCCCGCTCCGCAGCAAGCCGCCGCGCCTGGGCGGCTGCCGCAGCGCTGGGGCCCTCCCGCTGGCCGATAGCCCCTGTCGCCGCCCAGCACGGCGCCACGCGCCTTGGCGGCTCGCAACGCCGCCCTGGTCCGCTCGCTGATCAGCTCCCGCTCCTTCTGCGCCATGGCGGCGTAGATGCGCATCAGGTCGTCGGCGTCGGGCGTGTCGGCCGCCGGTATCGCGCAGCCTTCCTCCAGCAAGCCGGAGAGGGTGTGGGCAACCTGGTGATCCGATCGAGGCGGGCAGCAACCAGCACCGCGCCAAGCTGGCGGCAGCGGGCCAGCGCTGCCTGAAAGCTTGGCCGGCGGTCATCTTTGTCGCTGGCGATGGGAATGCTTGGCGACCAGCGTCCATCTTTGGGCGGCAGCGAAGGCCCGCACACTGGCCTGCTGGGCCTCTAACCCGAATCCGCTGTGCCCCTGCCCGGCGGTTCAGACCCGATCGATCTCCACCGCGTAGCAAACTGCTGCTCGATAGGCCCATGGCTTCAGCGGGTCTCTGCGCCACCGTAGACGATAATAGCTGCCCTTGGCGCTGGATTCGTTGCGACTTGCGAAGAAGCTATGGACATTGTGTGTCAGAGCAAACTGCTAAAATCGCCGCTATATGGATTTTATCAGAAAGCTGTCCCTCGCCTTGCCTTCAGCCTCAGCAGCATGAAGCCATTTCGGCATCCTTCCCCGTCCGCTCCACAGCTCCCCGTTGGGCCCTTTGTATTTGGCCTCGATGGGCGCCCGGTCCGCCTTGCCGGTCTCACCCAACTTTCGTCCCCGCTTAACAGGAGCAGGCGGAGCAAGCTCGCCGAAAAGATCGGTCATGCTGAACCCACGCTCCTGTGCCAGCTTTCTAAGCTCCTCCCGGGTCGCCGCCTTTTCGCCAGCCTCGCGCTGTTGAATGCGCGCCTCGGCGAAGGTGATGACCCTACGCAGCTCGCCGATAGTCAGATTTTCTAGCGGTTTGATAAATGCTGGCTGCTCGGCACTCTCGTCCCGATGGGTCTCCAGCGATGCCTCCTGTGCATTAGAATTTTGGACCCGCTGTGTGCGAAGCCGGCTTGATGATGCTTTGGCCATCGGAGCTTCTCCAGTGAGAATGACCTTGTGCTTATACGCCGCTGTGCCTCGTACCGAAAAGCCAAGCCAAATGACCTGCTTTTATGATTTCCATGCTATAGTTTCCGTACCCACAATCCACTTTCGTGGCGGGCAACCGAGCCGACTGCTCTGGACTGGGGATTGCGCCCTCGGGGAGACCGGCTGAACATACGGCCGCGGTCAGGACGAAAGTAAAAGCGCAATGAAATACGGCATCCATTTGCCCCACGCCGGCGAGCAGGCAGTGCCGGCGCTGATTCGGCAGCATGCCGAGCGCGCGGAGGACGTAGGTATCGAGGACGTTTGGGTCAGCGAGCACATCATTGTGCCGCGTGCCAAGTTCCCACGCTCGCCATTGTTCTTCGATCCCGTCCTGTCCCTCACCTGGGCCGCGGCGGTAACCAAGCGGATTAAGCTGGGGACTTCGGTGCTGGTGCTGCCGATGCGCCACCCTTTGCCGTTGGCAAAGGAGCTTGCAACGCTGCACAACTTCTCCGAGGGACGGCTGATTCTCGGCGCCGGCTCTGGCTGGCTGAAGGAGGAATTCTCGGCGCTCGGCGTACCCTTTGAGGAGCGAGGCCGGCGGCTTGACGAAGGCATCGCCATGATGCGGGCCGTCTGGTCCGAGGATCCGGTGACGTTCGAGAGCCGCTTCATCTCCGCCGAGATCAAGGAGATGACCATGACGCCCATGCCAGTCAGTCAGATACCGCTTTGGTTCGGCGGTAGCTCAGAACCAGCCTTGCGACGGACGATCAGAATTGGAAACGGTTGGCATGGTAGCGGGCTGTCGGCGAATGAGGCAGCCCCGGTAGTGCGACGATTACGAGCAGCACGCCCCAACGCGGACTTCACGATCTCCATGCGGGTGCAATGGGACGGTCAGGATCGTGGCGTCCTCCGCGCGTTGGTCGATGGCTACGCAGCAATCGGGGTTGAGCATCTTCTGGTCGCGCCGCAGGATCGAAATGTCGATGACTGGGAGAAGGTGATGGATGGGGTTGGCTCCTTGGTGACGTAGCTGAATGCTGGTGAATCCGATTGGTCCTTTGGCTACCGTTCGCGACTCTTGCTACTGTCGTGTGCGTCCAGCGCTGGTGGCCCACAAAGTCAGGTCCATGGAGTTGCAGGCCGGGCAGCCCATGCGCAAGGGAAACAAGCCCGGGCCGAGCCGCACCTACCACGTCAAGGAACTCCGCGACCGCGAGATCGAGGTCGCCCGGGAGGCAGAGCGTGCTTATGAGCACGCGGTCAAGAACTGGCAGTCAGCGCGGCCGACACCAGGGCGCACGGGTGCCGCAAAGGAGGCGCGACGATAAGGTTGCGCGGCGGGGCTTGCACCTCCGGGCCCCGCTCTTCGCCGCGCCGTCACCCGTGCTAGGAGGCTGGCGGCCTTAACGTCGGGCGTAAGGTCGTCTGTAAGGTCATGGGCAGCGGGACGGTCGAGATCATCACCGGGCGCGAGCGGCGTCGGCGTTGGAGCGTGGCGGACAAGCTCCGCATCCTGGCCGAATGCGATGCGCCAGGCGTGCAGGTGGCAGAGGTGGCGGCCCGGCACGGGGTCTACCGTAGCCTGGTGTTCCAGTGGCGGCGGCAGGCCCGGGACGGCTTGCTGGCGGCCGAGCCGACGCCGGAGTTCGTGCCGGTCCGCGTTGCCGTCGCCGATCGTCAGGACGAGGTGCTGCCCGAACCGGAGCCTGCGCCGCTACCATCATCCCGGAAAGTTGCGGCGATCGAGATC
>NZ_SMSJ01000105.1 GCF_004355005.1 Dankookia rubra | reverse complement strand
GCGCGACCGCGACCGTCCGGCCCGCGGCGAGCGTCCCGAGCGTGGTGATCGCGCCGAGCGCGGCGCCCGGCCCGAGCGCGGCAGCCGTGACCGGCCCGAGCGGACCGAGGCCGAGCGCCCCGACCGTTTCGAGCGCGACCGTCCCGCCGCCCCGCCGCGCGAGTACGAGCGCGACCGGGCGCCGATGGCCCGCGGCCGCGACCGCGACGACCACAGGCGGCGCGACCGCGACGACCTCGGCCCGCCGGTGCGCGGCTTCGGCGATGCCGTCCCGGCCTTCATGCTGATCCCGATCCCCCGGCCCCGCCGCGACCCGGCGGCGGACCAGGAACAGGAAGCCGCCTGAGCCGTTTCCGCCTGCTGTTGCGACAGAAGCGGCCGGGTCCTTCCCGGCCGTTTTCGCATCCGCCGCCCGTTGCGGGACCCCCTGCCCCGCGCCAGATTGCGCCCACCACCAAAGTCCCTCGAGGAGAACGCCAATGAACGTCGCGAACCCCGTCGCCATTCCCTCCTCGGGCGCGTCCGACACCGCGGTCGTCGCGCCGCGCCGCTCGCAGCCCGCCTTCGTCTGGGAGGACCCGCTGCTGCTCGAAGGCGCGCTGTCCGAGGACGAGCGGATGATCCGCGACGCCGCGCACCAGTTCTGCCAGGAAAAGCTGCTGCCTCGCGTGCAGGAGGCCTTCCGCAAGGAGACCTTCGACCGCGAGATCATGAACGAGTTCGGCGAGATGGGCTTCCTCGGCGCCACGCTGCACGGCTATGGCTGCGCCGGCATCAACTACGTCTCCTACGGGCTGATGGCGCGCGAGGTGGAGCGCGTCGACAGCGGCTACCGCAGCGCCTTCTCCGTGCAGTCCAGCCTGGTGATGTACCCGATCTACGCCTTCGGCTCCGACGCGCAGAAGGAGAAGTTCCTGCCGAAGCTGCGCACCGGCGAATGGGTCGGCTGCTTCGGCCTGACCGAGCCCGATGCCGGCTCGGACCCCTCCTCGATGCGGACCCGCGCCAAGAAGGTCGATGGCGGCTATATCCTCAACGGCTCGAAGACCTGGATCACCAACTCCCCGATCGCCGATGTCGCCGTGGTCTGGGCCAAGGACGACGAGGGCATCCTGCGCGGCTTCCTGGTCGAGCGCGGCATGAAGGGCTTCACCACCCCGAAGATCGAGGGCAAGTTTAGCCTGCGCGCCAGCGTCACGGGCATGATCATGCTGGACGACGTCTTCGTCCCCGAGGAGAACCGCCTGCCCGGCGTGAAGTCGCTGGCCGGCCCGTTCGGCTGCCTCAACCGCGCCCGCTACGGCATCGCCTGGGGCGCGCTCGGTGCGGCCGAGGATTGCTGGCACCGCGCCCGCGAATACACCCTGCAGCGCAAGATGTTCGGCCGGCCGCTGGCGCAGACGCAGCTCGTGCAGAAGAAGCTGGCGGACATGCAGACCGAGATCACCCTCGGCCTGCACGCGGTGCTGCGCGTCGGCCGGCTGTTCGACGAGGACCGCGCGGCGCCGGAGATGATCTCCCTGGTCAAGCGCAACAATTGCGGCAAGTCGCTCGACATCGCCCGGGTCGCCCGCGACATGCATGGCGGCAACGGCATCGTCGACGAGTACCACGTGATCCGCCACGTCATGAACCTCGAGACGGTGAACACCTACGAGGGCACGCATGACGTGCACGCGCTGATCCTGGGCCGGGCGCAGACCGGGCTGAACGCCTTCGGCGGGTGAGCGGCCGCGGGCCCGGCCAGGGCGGCGCGCAGCATGGCCGGCCTGCCGGGCCCGACCGACATCGCGGAGATCGAGCGCGCGATCCAGTTGGCGATCGCGCCCGCCTTCCTGCTGACCGGCATCTTCAGCCTGGTCACCATCCTGGCCAACCGTCTCGCGCGGATGATCGACCGCGAGCGGGCGGTGCGCGCCGGCCTCGCGCCGCCGCTGGCGGGCGAGCTCGACATCATCGTCCGCCGCGCCCGGCAGGTGCATCGGGCGATCGGCGCCTGCGTGCTGGCGGCCATCCTGCTCTGCCTGCTGATCGTCATGTCCTTCGCCGGCATCCTGCTGGGGCTCGACGTCGCCTGGGTGCTGGCGGCGCTGCTGGCCGCGGCGATGCTGGCGCTGATGGTCGCGCTGCTTCTGCTGCTGGCCGAGATCGGGCTTGCCTTCCGCCACCTGCCCTTGCTCGACGATGACTGAGCTGACGATCGAGGCGCTGGGCGCCGGCGGCGACGGCATCGCCCGGCAGGGCGGCAAGGCCGTCTTCCTGCCGGGCACGCTGCCGGGCGAACAGGTGCGCGCCCGTCTTCTCGGCAAGCGCGGCGATGCGCTGCTGGCCGAGGCCGAGGCGGTGCTGGCCCCGTCCCCCGACCGCGTCGCCCCGCCCTGCCCGCATTTCGCCACCTGCGGCGGCTGCGTCGTCCAGCACCTGGCCGACGCGCCCTATGCCGCCTGGAAGCGCGCCAGGCTGGTCGAGGCGCTGTCCCGCGCCGGCTTCCCCGGGGCGCCCGTCGGCCCGCTGGAGCGCACTCCGCCGATGACCCGCCGCCGCGCCGACCTGGCGCTGCGGCGCGGGCCGGGCGGCGCGGTGCTGGTCGGCTTCCACGGCCGCGGCAGCGACGCGGTGACGGATCTCTCGACCTGCCTGGTGCTCGACCCGCGCATCGTCGCGCTGTTCGAGCCGCTGCGCGGCCTGCTCAGGCGCCTGGCGGCGCTGAAGCGCGAAGGCTCGGCTGTGGTGAACCTGCTGGAGACCGGGCCGGACCTTCTGCTGCGCACCGATGGCGTGCTGGACGCGCCGGCGCGCAGCCTGCTGGCGGCCTTCGCCACCGAACACGGCATCCCGCGCATCGCCTGGGCGCAGAACAACGGCCTGCCCGAGACTGCGGCGCAGCAGGGGCCGGTTTCCCTCCGCTTGGTCGGCGTGCCGGTTGCGCCGCCGCCTGGCGCCTTCCTGCAGGCCAGCCCGGCCGGCGAGGCGGCCATCGTCGCCGCGGTTTTGGCCGGGCTGCCGGCGAAGTTGCCGCCGCGCGCCGCGATCGCCGATCTTTTCGCCGGGCTCGGCACGCTGAGCTTTCCCTTGGCGACCCGCGCCCGCGTCACCGCCTTCGAGGGGGTGACGGAGTCCGTCGCGGCGCTTTCGGCCGCGGCCGGCAAGGCCGGGGCCAAGGTCCAGGCGGTGCGGCGCGACCTGGATCGGCAGCCTCTCATCGCGAAGGAGTTACAGGCCTACGCGGCGGTGGTGCTGGACCCGCCCTTCAGCGGCGCGGCGGCGCAGGTGCCGCTGCTGGCACGCTCATCCGTGCCGCGGATCATCTATGTCTCCTGCAACCCGGCGGCGCTGGCGCGGGATGCGCAGGTGCTGGCGCAGGGCGGCTACAAGGTGCTGGCAGCGGCGCCGGTCGACCAGTTCCTCTGGTCGCCGCACCTGGAGAGCGTGGTGGTTTTCGCCCGATAGGCCGGCGCAACGGGTTGATCCCCTGGGCCGCCTGCCCATTCAATAGGCCAGCTTCCCCGGGGAGGGATCTTCCGTGACCGCACCTCTGAACCGTCGCCTGGCGCTGGCCGGGCTGCCCCTGCTGCTGGCCGCGCCCGCCGTCCTGCGCGACGCCGCGGCGCAGCCGGCACCGGCCGCCGTCCCTGTTCAACAGGCGCCGGGCTTCTACCGCTTCAAGGTCGGCGGCTTCACCGTCACCACCGTGCATGACGGCTTCCGCGACGTGCCGCTGGCCGGCTTCGTCCGCAACGCGCCGATCGAGGAGGTGAAGCAGGTCCTGGCCGAGAGCTTCCTGACCGGCGACAGCTTCCGCATTCCCTTCACCGTCACCTTCGTCGATACCGGCTCCGCGCTGGTGGCCTTCGACACCGGCAACGGCGTGACGCCGGCCGGCGCCACCATGGGCCGCATGGTCCAGAACATGCGCGCCGCCGGCATCGACCCGGCCAAGGTCACCGCAGTGGTGATGAGCCACTTCCACGGCGACCACGTGAACGGCCTGCTGAATGCCGAGGGCGGCGCCGCCTTCCCGAATGCCGAGGTCATCGTCCCCGCCGCCGAATGGGCCTGGTGGAGCGACGAGGGCAACCTCGCCCGCAGCCCCGAAGGCCAGCGGCCGAACTTCGCCAACAGCGCCCGCCGCTTCGGCCCCTACAAGGACCGCATCCGCCAGGCCGCCGAGGGCGCCGAGGTGGTGCCGGGCATCCGCGGCGTGCCGGCCCATGGCCACACGCCGGGCCATACCTGCTACCACATCGCCGACGGCGCGGCGCAGGCGATGTTCGTCGCCGACGTCACCAACCGTCCCGAGCTGACGGCGCGGCGGCCCGACATGCACATCGTCTTCGACTTCGACGCCGCGATGGCCGAGGCGACGCGGCGCCGGATCTTCGACCGCGTCTCGGCCGACCGCATCCGCATCACCGGCTACCACTTCCCCTTCCCCGCCAACGGCTACATCGCCAAGGAAGGCAACGGCTACCGCTTCGTCGCGTCCGACTGGTCGAGCGCGGTCTGAGGAGACGCACATGAACCGACGCAGCCTGCTGGGTGCCGCCGCTGCCGCGCCCCTGCTCCCCGCCCTGCCCGCCGCCGCGCATCATGGCCACGAGATGGCCCAGGCGCCGGGCTTCTACCGCTTCAAGGTCGGCAGCTTGACCGTGACCACGGTGTTCGACGGCGCCTCCCCGCGGGCCAACCCGGCGCGCACGGGGATGGTGGCGAACCAGCCGCCCGAGGCGGTGGACCGCGCGCTGACCGAGGCGCTGCTGCCGACGGCGCGGCTCGACAACCCCTTCACGGTCACCTTTCTCGATACCGGGAAGCAGGTCATCGCCTTCGATACCGGCACCGGCGGCGGGCAGCTCTCGGCGACCTCGGGCCTGCTGGAGCACAACATGGAGGCCGCCGGGATCGAGCCCGAGCAGGTCAGCCAGATCGTCTTCAGCCACTTCCACGCCGACCACATCACCGGGCTGACCACCAAGGACAATGCGATCGTCTTTCCGAATGCCGAGCTCGCGGTGCCGGCGCCGGAATGGGCCTTCTGGGCCGATGAGAGCAACAGCGGCCGGGTGCCGGAGAACCAGCGCGGCACCTTCGCCAATGTCCGCCGGCGCTTCGGCCCCTACCAGGCGAAGCTGCGCCGCTTCGACTGGGGCGCCGAGGTGGTGCCGGGCGTCCGCGCCATCGCGGCGCCGGGGCATACGCCGGGCCATACCGTCTTCCAGGTGGCGGACGGGGCGGAGCAGCTATTCGTCATGGCCGATACTTCCTCCCGGCCGGAGCTCTTCCTGCGCTATCCCGGCTGGTTCTCCGGCTTCGACATCGACGGGCCGCTGGCGAGCGAGAGCCGCCGCAAGCTGTTCGACCGGGTGGCGGCGGAACGCGCCCGCATCACCGCCTACCACTTCCCCTTCCCCGCCAACGGCTACGTCGCGCGCTGGGACGAGGGCTTCCGCTTCGTCCCGGCGGACTGGTCGAGCGTGGTGTGACGCCGGCGGGCGGCGCCGCGACGCCGAGCCCCGGGTGGCGGACCCGCCCGGCAGCGTGGGATCGGCGGCGCCGGCACCAGGCTGGAGCGGCGTGGCGGACCGGCGGTGCGGCGGCCGCCCCTGGCCTCAGAAGGCGGCGTCCTCGAATTCCCGCAGGCTCTCCCCGCCCGCCAGCACCTTGGCGGCGAGCGAGGAGGTTTCCGGCAGGATGCGCTGCATGAAGAAGCGCGCCGTCGCCAGCTTCGCCTTGTAGAAGGCGTCGTCCTGCTCCAGCGCGAGCGCCGCCATCCGCGCCCAGGCATAGGCCATGGCGGTGAGGCCGAACAGCCGGAGGTAGTCGGTCGCCGCGGCCCCGGCCTCGAAGGGATCCCGCAGGCCGCGCTGGGCGACCTCGCCGGTCACCTGCTGCAGCCGGCCGAAGGCCTTGGCCAGCGGCAGGATGAACTCTTCCATCGCCGGCGCGTCCTGCTGCGCCTCGATGAAGGCGAGCACGGGGTGGAAGAAGCTGCGGAGGTAGCGCCCGCCATGCGCGCCGAGCTTGCGCCCGACCAGGTCGAGCGCCTGGATCCCGTTGGTGCCCTCGTAGATCTGGGTGATGCGGGCGTCGCGGGCGAACTGCTCCATCCCGTTGTCGCGGATATAGCCGTGGCCGCCCCAGACCTGCATCCCGAGCATCGCCGCGTCCCAGCCGGTATCGGTGAAGACCGCCTTGATGATCGGCGTCATCAGCTGGACGAAGTCGTCCGCCTGCTGCCGCACCGCTGCGTCCGGGTGGCGGACGGAGACGTCGTGCTCGAGCGCGGCGAGGGCCGAGAGCGCGCGGCAGCCCTCGGTCATCGCCCGCATGGTCAGCAGCATGCGCCGCACGTCGGGATGGACCAGGATCGGGTCGGCGGGCCTGTCCGGCGCCTGGGTGCCCTGCAGGCCGCGGCCCTGGATGCGGTCGCGCGCGTAGGCGACGGCGTTCTGGTAGGCGATCTCGGCGATGCCGAGCCCCTGCACGCCGACGCCGAGCCGCGCCTCGTTCATCATGGTGAACATCGCCGAGAGGCCCTTGTGCGGCCGGCCCACCAGCCAGCCCTTGGCCTCGTCGAAGGCCATGGCGCAGGTGGCGCTGGCCTTGATGCCCATCTTGTGCTCGAGCCCGGTGCAGGTGACGGCATTGCGCGGCCCGGGGCGGCCGTCCTCGCTCGGCAGGAATTTCGGCACGACGAACAGAGAAATTCCGCGCGTGCCCGGCGGCGCATCCGGCAGCTTCGCCAGCACCAGGTGGACGATGTTGTCGGCCAGGTCGTGCTCGCCGGCGCTGATGAAGATCTTGTTGCCGGTGATGCGGTGGCTGCCGTCGCCGGCGGGCACCGCCTTGGTGCGGATCAGGCCGAGATCGGTGCCGCAATGCGGCTCGGTCAGGCACATGGTGCCGGACCATTCTCCGCTGGTCAGCTTCGGCAGGTAGAGCGCCTTCTGCTCGGGCGTGCCGTGCTTCGAGATCGCCATGGTGGCGCCGTGCGAGAGGCCCGGATACATGCCGAAGGACAGGTTGGCGGAGCAGATCATCTCCTCCACCAGCATGCCGACGGATTTCGGCAGGCCCTGGCCGCCGTAGTCGGGATCGGCGCCGAGCGAGGTCCAGCCGGCCTCGCGGAAGGCACGATAGGCTTCGGGAAAGCCGCGCGGGGTGCGGACCACGCCGTTCTCCAGCGTGCAGCCCTCCTCGTCGCCGCTGCGGTTGAGCGGCAGCAGGACCTCAGAGCAGAACTTGGCGGCTTCCTCCAGCACCGGGTCGACCAGATCGGGGCCGATCTCCTCGCAGCCGGGCAAGGCGCGCAGGCGGTCGGTGCCGGCGAGCTCGTTGAGGACGAAGCGCATGTCGCGCAGCGGGGCGGCATAGGTCGGCATGCTTGTCTCCTTGCGCGGCCGCGTCACGGCTCCGGGCCCGTGCGGGGCGGTGCCCCGAACCCCTCCGCCGCTCGGCCGCTGTTCCTAGTTCCGCAGCGGCCGGCCGGTCTCGAGCATGTGCTCGACCCGGGCCAAGGTCGCCGGCGTCTTCAGCAGGGCCATGAAGCTGCGGCGTTCCAGCGCGTGCAGCTCGGCTTCCGTCGTTTCCTCGGTGTGGTCCTTGCGGCCGCCGGTCAGCGTCTCCGCCAGGTGGTCGCAGACCACGACGTCGTGCGGCGTGGCGCGGCCGAGCGCCGCCTGCTGCTGCACCGCCATCGCCAGTGCGGCGCGGCCGGAGGCGCCGGGCAGGCGCAGCGGCTTCACCTCGGGGGGCGCATAGCCCTCGACCAGCGAGAGCGCGCGGGCCTTGGCATCGGCCAGCAGGCGGTCGCGGTTGAAGGTGATGCCGTCGGTCGGCCGCAGCAGCAGCATCTCCTTCGCCTCGAAGGCCGATTTGGCCACCTGCGCGGTCGAGATCATCTCGAAGGCCTTGGCAACGGGGGGCATCGGTCCCTTCGGCGCGCGCGGATTTTCCGCCCAGCGGCGCAGCATGGTGGTGCAGCCGCCCCAGCCGGGGATCAGGCCGACGCCGACCTCGACCAGGCCGATATAGCTTTCGGCATGGGCCTGCACGGCGTCGCAATGCAGCAGGATCTCGCAGCCGCCGCCGAGCGCCATGCCCGACGGCGCGCCGACCACCGGGAAGGGTGCGTCGCGCAAGGACCGCATCGCCTTCTGGCCCTGCTCGATCAGCCCCTCGATCTCGCCCCAGGCGGCGATGTTGGCGGCAAACAGGGCGAGGCCGATATTGGCGCCGACGCTGAACTGCTCGCCCTCGTTGTGGATGACCAGCGCCTTGAAGCCGCCCTTCCTGCCCATGGCGATCGCCTTGCCGATCATCTCGACGGTGCCGGGATCGAGCGCGTTCATCTTGCTGTGGAATTCGAGGCAGGCGACGCCGTCGCCGAGATCCCAGAGCGAGGCGGAGCCGTTCCTCGCCAGCGGCTTCGCGCGCCGCTTGATGTCGGCCAGCAGCAGCACGCCCGCCGGCCGCGGCACGGCGTGGTAACCGCCATCGGTGCCGAAGTATTCCAGCGCGCCGTCCTGCACGCGGTAGAAGGACCCCTCCGCCACCTGCGCCAGCAGCGGCGGCACCGGCCGGCCGTCCTCGGCCAGCGCCCGCGCCAGCCAGGCCGCGCCGACCCGGTCGATCAGCTCGAAGGGCCCGTACTTCCAGTTGTAGCCGAGCCGCATGGCGGCATCGACGTCGGCGACGCTGTCGGCGATCTCCGGTACCAGTGCGGCGGCATAGGCCAGGGTGTCGAGCAGCACCGCGCGCGCGTAGCGGCCGCCGCGATCCGGGTGCTCGGCCAAGGCGCGCAGGTCGCGCAGGGCGAGGCTTTCGAGCTGCGGCTTGTCGCTCGCGCGGTAGTCGCCGGTGGTGAGGTCGAGCGCACGCTTCAGGCTTTCCCCGCCCGCGCCCTTCTCCCGGGTGTAGAAGCCGCCCTTGCCTTTCCGCCCGGTGCGGCCCTCGGCGATCATGCGGGTGATCAGCGCATTGTCGCGCAGCCCCAGCACATAGGCGTCAGTCTCCGGCAGGGTGGCCTTCATGCTGGCGGCGACATGCGGCATCAGGTCGATGCCGACCAGGTCCAGCAGGCCGAAGACGCCGGTCTTCGGCACGCCCATCGGCCGGCCCATCACCGCATCCGCCTCCTCGACCGTCAGGCCGAGGTCAAAGGCGCGGTTGATCGCGGATTGCATCCACATCCCGCCGATGCGATTGGCGATGAAGCCCGGCCGGTCCTTGCAGGGGATCACCGTCTTGCCGAGCACGCGGTCGCCGAAATCGGTGATGGCGGCCAGCGCCTCGGCCCGCGTCGCCGGCCCCTGCACCACTTCCAGCAGGCGCATGTAGCGCGGCGGGTTGAAGAAATGGGTGATGAGGAAATCGGCGGCGAAGACCTCGCCCAGCCCCTGGGTCAGGGCGGAGAGCGGGATGGTCGAGGTATTCGACGACACGACCGAGCCCGGCTTCCGCACCGCTTCGAGCTTCGCGTAGAGGTCGCGCTTGGCATCCGGCCGCTCGACGATCGCCTCGACGATCCAGTCGCAATCCGCCAGCAGCGGCAGGCCGCCCTCGATGTCGCCTGGCGTGACCAGACGCGCCGCGGCCTTCTGCATGAAGGGCGCCGGGTCGGTCTTCAGCATCCGCTCGGTGGCCTTGGCGGCGCCGCCCGGGACGATGTCCAGCAGCACCACCGGCACCCCGGCATTGGCCACCTGCGCCGCGATCCCGGCGCCCATCACCCCGGCGCCGATCACGCCCACCTTGCGGATCGGGCTCGCCGCCGGCTTCGCCTGCGCGGCGGGCACCGAAGCGGCCCGCAGCTCCGTCTCCACCATGGGAGCGCCCGTGGTCAGCGACATCAGACCGCCTCCAGCACCGTGGCGATGCCCTGCCCGCCGCCGATGCACTGCGTCGCCAGCGCGTAGCGGCCGCCCTGGCGCTGCAGCAGCTGCGCCGCCTTGCCGGTGATGCGCGCGCCCGTCGCGCCCAGCGGATGGCCAAGGGCGATGGCGCCGCCATCGAGGTTCATGCGGGTCTCGTCGATCCCGAGCTCGCGCATGCAGGCCAGCGCCTGGGAGGCAAAGGCCTCGTTCAGCTCGACCACGTCGAGGTCGCGCGCCGCGATCCCCGCCCGCGCCAGCGCCTTGCGGGAGGCGCCGACCGGCCCCATGCCCATCACCTCCGGCGCGCAGCCATCGACCGCGACCGACCGCAGCTTCGCCAGCGGCGTCAGCCCATGCGCCTTCGCGTAGTCCGCCGAGCAGACCAGCAGCGCCACCGCGCCGTCCGTCAGCGGAGAGGAGGTGCCGGCAGTGACCGTGCCGTCCTGGCGGAAGGCGGGCTTCAGCCCGGCCAGGGTCTCGGCGGTGGTCTCGGCGCGGATGCAGCCATCCTCGGCGACGCGCTTGCCTGCCGCCTCGACCGGGACGATCTCCGCCTCCAGCCGGCCCTCGCGCTGCGCCGCCGCGGCCTTCTGCTGGCTGCGGACGGCGAAGGCCTCCTGCTCGGCGCGGGTGAGCTGGTGGCGGCGGGCGACATTCTCCGCCGTCTCGCCCATCGACACGTAGGCCTGCGGGAAATCCTTCGCCAGGCCGGGATGCGGCATCGGGTTGAAGCCCATCATCGGCACCCGGGTCATGCTCTCGACCCCGGCGCAAAGAAAGGCGTCGCCCGCCCCCATCTTGATGGCGCCGGCCGCCTGGTGGACCGCCTGCATGGACGACCCGCAGAAGCGGTTCACCGTGGCGCCAGCGACGCTTTCCGGCAGGCCGGCGATGAAGGCGATCAGCTTCGCCGCGTTAAGCCCCTGCTCGCCCTCGGGGAAGGCGCAGCCCAGCACCAGGTCCTCGACCGTGGCGGGGTCGATGCCGGCCTCCGCCACCAGCGCGCGCACCACCTGCGCCGTCATCTCGTCCGGCCGCAGCCTGGTGAGCGCGCCCTTGTGCGCGAGGTGGAAGGGGGAGCGGCGATAGGCCGCGATCACCACGTCAGTCATGCCGCATCTCCTGTGTCATTCGGCGGCGCGCTCGGCGCCGGATGTCTCGGCTTCCGTCTCCGCCGCGGGCCGCCCGGCCATGGCGGCGGCCGCCTCGCTCTCCACCAGGCGCAGCTCGCCGAGCGTCTGGTCGAGGTCGCGCCGCTGCTGCTCGAGCTCGGCGATCCGCTGCCGCACCCGCGCCAGCAGCAGGTTGATCTGGCTGTGCTGGGTGTGGTCGGCGTCGTAGAGGTCGAGGAATTCGCGGATCTCGGCGAGCGAGAAGCCGAGCCGCTTGCCGCGCAGCACCAGCAGCAGCCGCGCCCGGTCGCGCCGGTCGAAGACCCGCGTGGTCCCGGCGCGGCGCGGCGCGATCAGCCCCTTCACCTCGTAGAAGCGGATGGCGCGCGGCGTGACGCCGAACTCCTCCGCCAGCTGGTTGACCGTGAAGAGTTCGCTCATCCAGGGGGGCTCCGGCCGGCCAGCTCGGCCTTCAGCTCCTTCTTGGAGAGTTTGCCCACCGCCGTGCGTGGTAGGTCGGGGCGGATCTCGATCAGGCGCGGCAACTCGATCGCGGAAAGCCGAGTCTTGAGGAATTCCCGCAACGCCTCCGGCGTCGCCGTGCTGCCGGGCTGCAGCTGCACGAAGGCCGCGGGGCTCTCGCCGCGATAGGGATCGGACTGGCCGACAACCGTCGCCGCCACGACGTCGGGGTGCTGGTACAGCGCCTCCTCGATCATCCGCGGATAAACGTTGTAGCCGCTGCAGATGATGAGGTCCTTGATGCGGTCGACCAGCGTCACGCTGCCATCCTCGGCCATGACCCCGACATCGCCGGTGCGGAGGAAGCCATCCGGGCCGATCGCCGCCGCGGTCTCCGCCGGCCGGTTCCAGTAGCCGGCCATGACATTGGGACCGGCGACGCAGAGCTCGCCCCGCTCGCCGATCGGCAGCACGCGCTGCGGGTCGTCCAGCGCGCGGATCTCCGCCAGCACCCCCGGCACCGGCAGGCCGATGCTGCCCTCCGCCAGGCTGCCCTCGACCGGGTTGCAGAAGCAGACCGGGGAGGCCTCGGTCAGGCCATAGCCTTCCACCACGCGGCAGCCGCTGCGCGCCTCGAAGGCGTGCTTGATCTCGAGCGGCAGGGGCGCGCCGCCGGAGATGCAGATCTTCACCGAGGCCAGGTCGGCCGCGGTGGCGCCATGGTCGATCACCGCCTTCAGCAGCGTCGGCACGCCGTGGAAGATCGTCGGGCGGGTGCGGCGCAGGGCGGCGATGAGCATCGCCGGCTCGAAGCGCGGCAGCATGACCAGCTGCGCGCCCTGGCCGATCGCCGCGCCCAGCACGGCGGTCAGCGCGAAGACGTGGAAGAAGGGCAGCACCGCCAGCATGCGCTCCTCGCCGGGGCGGCATTGCGGCGACCATGCCATCACTTGGCGGAGGTTCGCCGCCAGGTTGGCATGGGTGAGCATGGCGCCCTTCGGGGTGCCGGTGGTCCCGCCGGTGTATTGCAGCACGGCGACGTCCTCGGGCCGCGGCGCCGGCTGCGCGACGGCGGCGGCGTCCAGCAGCCGCTCCCAGCGCAGCACGCGCGGGTCGCCGGCGGGGATGCGGCCGGTCGCCTTCCGCTTCGCCAGCCGGAACAGCAGGCTCTTCGGGAAGGGCAGCGCCGCGGCGAAGTGACAGGCCACCACCTGCCGCAGCGGGCCTTGGCCCAGCAGGCCGAGCACGCGGCCCAGCACCGGCTCGAGGTCCGGCGCGACCATGATCTCGGTGCCGGAATCCGCCGCCTGCGCCGCCAGCTCGGCCTGGACATAGAGCGGGTTGAAGTTCACCACCGTGGCGCCGCAGCGCAGCGCCGCGAAGAAGGCCACGACATAGTGCGGGCCGTTCGGCAGGCAGAGGCCGATCCGCGTGCCCGGCCCGGCGCCGAGCGCGCGGAACCCGGCCGCGGCGCGGCCGACCAGCGCGCCGACCTCGGCGTAGCTCCAGCACCGGCCCATGAAGTCGAGGCAGGGGCGCTCGGCGAAGCGGGCGACCGCGCCCTCGAAGATCTCGACCAGCGTCGTCGGCGGCAGCGGCATGTCCCAGGCGATGCCCGCGGGATAGGCGCGCAGCCAGGGCCTGGCCGCTCCGGAAAGAACCGTGTCCATGCCGCCTGTCACTCCTCTCCTGGTCAGAAGGCGAAGCGTAGCTGCGCAGTAACAATGTCGACCGACGCATGATAGGTGGAGGTCAGGTTGCCGCGGAACAGGTTGGTGTTGTTGGGTCCCGGATCCTGCAGGTTCACCGTCGCGTCAGGCGCGAAGATGTGGGTGTAGGCGGCGCTCAGCGTGATGTTGCGGTTCACCTGGTAGCTGGCGCCGGCCGAGAGCCAGTAGCGGTCGTTGTCCGGGATGCGCGGCGTGCGGTCCGCCTCCCGTACCGGGGTCTGGTCGTAGGCGAAGCCGGCGCGCAGGGTCAGCGCCTCGTTCCAGCGGTACTCGCCGCCGATCGAGGCGAAGACGCTGTCGCGCCAGCGCTCCTCGGTCACCGAAGGGGCGCGGCCATTGGCGAAGTTGACCGTCAGGTCGCGGAAGCGGGACCAGTTCGTCCATTCGAGCCCGGCCAGCGCCGTCCAGCGCTCGTCGATCCGCTGCCGCAGGCCGAGCGTCACCGTCTCCGGCGTCACCAGCTTGGCCTGGGCCGCGGTATTGGCGAAGCTCGGCGAAAGCGAGACCGGGAAAGGCACGCCCTGGAACTGCGCATCGCCCTGCAGGGTGTGGAACATGGCCGAGCGGAAAGAAAGGCCGAGCCGCGTGCCCGCCAGCGGCTGCCACTGCGCGCCGAGCGTGAAGCCGACCGAGGTGTCGTCGCCGGTCACCGTGGAACGGCCGTCGCGCGCGCCGGGCACGAAGCCCGGGATGCGCTGCGCCGCGCCGATCGCGCCGAAGTCGACGGCGTTCGACAGCCGGGCATCGGCATACTGGATCTGCAGCCCGATGCCGAGCGAGAGCGTCGGCAGCGCCTGCCAGGAGACCGCCGGGGTGACGTTCACCGTCTTCAGCGAGGAGGTGAGCGCGTGGTAGCGGGCGATGCTGTCCTCGGCCTGCTTGGTCACGAGGCCCCAGGGCGAGGTGACGGAGAGCCCGAAATGCCAGTCCGGCGCCAATTGGACGGTGCTGTGCAGCGCCGGCACGAAGGCATCGAGGCCGATGTCGCCGCCGGTCGAGCCGGTGATCGGCGAGCCGCCCAGCGCCGCGTTGCGCGTCGCGCTGCCCGACTTCGCCTCGGCATTCGGGAAGATGCCGGACCCGACGATGGCGCCCTGCACCCCGGGCAGCGAGGCCATGGCGGCGGGATTGAAGAAGATCATGCTGGGATCGTCGTCGCGCGCCGCAGCGCCGGCGAAGGCGGCGCCCTGGCCGACCGCGCTCTGCTCGCGCAGTTCGAATCCCGTGGCGCCGGCCGGTCCGGCCAGTGCGAGCGTGCCGATGCCGAGGCCGGCGGCACGCAGGAATGGACGACCCATGCGCTTTCTCCCTTCTGGTGGTCCGGGAATTCGTCGGTCCGGACGACGCCGCCCGCCTTGCTGGAGGGTCGGCTATATCAACTAAGCTAACGACGGGTGACGTATAGGTCAATTAGTGTCTCTATGCGACATCACGATGGATCGAGGTGGCCAACCCATGACCGATGCGGAAACCCTGATGGCGGCGATGCGGGAGAAAGCGGGGGTCCTGCGGCAGCTCGGCTACCGCATGCGCTTCGACCTGACGGATATCGGCGAGAGCGTGCTGCTCGACGCCACTGGCGCGGACGCCGAGATCGGCCCGGCGACGGAGGAGACCGAGGCGGATTCGATCCTGCGGCTGACCGCCGAGAACCTTGGCAAGCTGATGGCCGGGAAGCTCAGCCCGATGCTGGCCTTCTCCACCGGACGGCTGCGCGTCGAGGGCTCGAAGGGCGTCGCGCTGAAGCTCGCCGGGCTGCTGGACGAGGACTGAGATCCGGCGCCCGGCGCTTCCACCTTCTTGCGCCTCGGACGCCCGGCGCCGCGCCATGGCGGGGCCTGGCTTCGCCGCAACGGCGGCAGACTTCATGCGGCGCCCAGGCCCTCGGGCGCCGGGGATGGAGGCCGGGGTGGAGCCACTTATCTTCTTCTGCCACTGTGGCGGCAGCGCCACGACGCACTTGCCACCGGGCCCAAAAGCAACCGCTGCGTTAATAGCCTATTGTATAACATATTCGTGAGCCGCTAAGGTTAATCCCGAGGCCGCCAATCCCGGCGCCGCCGAGCTTACCTGACGAGGCCCGTCCCATGACCTTTGTCCGCAGCCCGATGGCCGCCGGTTTCCCCGCCTTCGCCCGCCAGGCCCTGGCCAGCATCAGCCAGCCCGCCCGCCCCGCCTCGACGCACGAAACGTTGGACACCGCCTACGACGCTGATCGCGGCATCTACTGGTGCCGCCTGCGGCCCACCGGCCGGCCCTGCTTCAGCCGCGAATTGCTGCGCGACATCGCCTCGATGCATGCGGCGATCCCGGAGCTCTTCGCC
>NZ_SMSJ01000104.1 GCF_004355005.1 Dankookia rubra | reverse complement strand
GATGGCAAGGCGACGGGCTGCTGCCTCCATCTCTTTGCCCGCAGCAGCTATGTCGTCGTCGGTCGCACCGTCGCGCTCGCCCCAGGCATAGGCTTGGAAGTACTCGGTCCAGATGGCAGCCAGGCGGGCTCGGGGCAGCGCTTTGCAATCTGCGAAGGTCCGGCTCGATCGGAGCAGGCGCTGGGCAGCCTGGGCGGCTGTTCCGGCGGCGGCGGTCGGCCCGGCGACTATAGCGGCGATCATCTATGGCTGGAGCGCGTCGAGCATCCTGGTTGTGCTCCGAAGTGCCCCATGGCTACCGCTGGCGCCTTTTGGGTTTGCCGGCGCTGCGATCTTGGGCGCGGGGGTCTGCGGTGTCCTGGCGTCTCGGGCAGCCGACGTCCGCAAGCCGATTGCCGCGGCCGCGCTTGCCGGCCTGGTGGTGCTGGGCGCGGTGCGCAACCTGCCTGTCTTCCTGGCGGGCCCGGTGCTCGCCACAGATGGCCGGTCGCTCGCTGGCACGCTGGTCTGGCTGCGGCCTGCCCCTGGTGGGACGCGGATCGAGGTGCTCGGCGGGAGCGGCGCATTCCGACGCGGCGAGGCCCTGGAATATCACGGCTCCTCTGCCGAACGGCTCGTTCGGGGCAGGGGCTGACCTTTCTCTCCTTGTGCCGCTGCTGTGCGGAGATTGAGTAAATCCCTTTCAAATCAATGCCTTCATGACTTGACGTCGTGGCATCGTGGCATCATGGCTTGCTAATCGCATGACGCTACGAAACCACGATACCATGGCATGATGGCATATCGGTGCTGAAAAACCACAGTGCCAATGTCTCACCGATGTCGATGCCAGAATCACTAGCGTCACCGGCCATCGCTCTGCACCATGACGCCGCGGCACCGTGGCGCGAGGACGCCACGATCTAGCGGTGCCGTACAACCTCAACATCATGGGGGCATGGCGCCATGGCATCTAAACTCGACCGCATTCAACGACTGACCGAAGGCCTACAGAACTTGCCGGAGCCACCCCAAGAGCCGGCCAAGCCGAAGCGGGAACGGGGGGTGCCGGTCAACCTACGCATGCCGGACGCGCTCCTGGCACGCTATGCGGCCGAGGCTGGCCGGCGCTCCGTCACCACAGGCCGGACCGTCACGGCCCAAACAGTGATGCTGGAGATCCTGACCGCCGGGCTGCCGGTAGATGGCTAAGGTCATCGCCCTGGTTGGGTCCAAGGGTGGCTCGGGCAAATCGACAGCGGCGCACCTTATTGCTCATGGGTGCGGGAGCCTTGCCCGACCGATCCCGACCATCGTACTGACCACCGACCCAGAGGAGCACCCTCGCACTGACCGCCGCCGCTATGCTGTCGCGGATGGCCGGACCAGGGATGCCCTGCTGAGCCAGATGCGGAAGCTGCTGCAGGTAGAGCGGCTTTTAATCCTTCTGGACGGTGCGGCGGCACGGCCTGACCTGGACAAGGTGGTGGCCGAAGTCGCCGACTTGGCGGTGCTGCCATTCAAGCCGGCGGCACAGGATGTGGAGCGGGCGGCCGACAACTTGAAACGACTGTCTGACGCGGTGGCGCTGCCCATGGACTGGCCCGCGTTGCCGGCGACAGCTAAGCGGGCCCGTCGCTACCTGAATGCAGTGCCTGAGGACCGGCGACTGCCCCCATTCAAGCACATTCCCCGCCTTTCAGACCTCCTGGGGGACAGCTATGCCGAGGCAGCCTACGACCTGGCGTCACCGGCTCGGGGCTTGGCGCTCGAGGTGCTCGCGCGGGCAGGGATCGACCCTGACGATCTCACGGAGCCACGGTAGCATGGCACCAGATATCCACAATGTCGTGGCACCATGATATTATGGTTGCACCGAAAAGGCGCGAGGCAGGCAGACTGGCGTCTGCCACTAGGACAAGGTGAGATTCCCGGTTCTTCCTAGCTCGCCCCGCCCGGGATAGATGCGGCATGAAAATGAGTGCTGGCTATGCACGGCGGGGCGAGGAATGATCACCTCGGGTGGCGCATCACCTCCATCACCAAAACTCAGGGCAGCGGGTCGTAAAATCGCAGTACCTCGGGCTTTTTAGCCTGCACTGGAGGGGGCCAAGCGCTGTAGGCAACACCGCACGCTGTTGTCGCAATGACCGCCAAAACGATGAGGATGAGACGGGTCAGGAGCATAGAGCGCCACCACAACTCATGGCTGGGATGCGGCGATGTTTGCCTAAACTACTCAACCTTAGATAATCACAGAGAGGTTAGTGCTGACTACCTGGGCGGCGCTGGATCGCTGAACATGCGAAGGTGGCTGAGCGTTTAACCGCGGTTTCGGCGATTGAAGAAGCGCTGGCCCTGCAACCGCGTGACGGCCTCCGTAACTGCCGGACATCCAGCGCCGTCTACAGACTTTCTGGCGCGATCGAAGGGCATGTCACCGTCCCACACTTGGCGGTCAAACGCACTCTCAGGCCCGACATCTCGGGATTCCCGAGAAGCGGACCATGCCAAGGGTGCGAGGGCCGAACTCGACCTGGAGATGATCAGGTCTGCTGTAGCTAATCCGCCCTGAGGATTGCTCCCCAGGGCGGCTTTTTGCCTCAGCGGTTCGTCGTGCCCAGCGCGCGGCTGACTGCCGTGCCGCGAGGGTTGGCGCGAGTGCCGTCAGACTGGCCGGGATAAGCGCCCGAAGTGTTAGTGCCAGCCGTGCGGTCGACCGCGCGGGAGGCAACCGTGCCAGAGGGGTTGCCAGGCGTGCCGTCCGGACGGCCGGCAGCATTCAATGGGTCGCTAGCCAGAGCGCGGGAAGTGGCAGTACCGGGCGGGTTACCGGGAGTGCCATCCGGGCGGCCAGCGGTGTTCAACGGGTCCGGCTGTGTGCAAGCAGTGAGGGCACTGAGAACAAGCAGTCCTACGCCGGCACGAAAGAAGGAAAGTGACATCAGCGTTTCTCCATCAGGGATAAGCCAGGGTTATGCGGCGCTGCCCTAATGCGAGATGATACGTCTCTATGGTTGCGATAGATAGATATTATACGCGCTGAAGATGTTTATTAATTGGCAATCAACTCGCTAAGCATTTTCTCAGGCCCGGTTTGCGAAAGAACGAGGGCTGCTAACGACCCCTCTTCCCCAGAATATCTCCGTTTACCTGCTGCGCTTTAACCAGGTAATTAGGACATAAAAGAGATAGAAGAACCACTTCTATTTCTGTATCTTCAGCGTCGAACCACTTGCCTTTGCAGAAATCAACGTCCCCAATAGTCAAAGTGATATCACCTGCATCCTCATACCCGACAGAGTACCGGGCTGGTGTATGATTGAGGTCACTTGCGACCAGAAGATGCTTGTCCATCGCTTCTTACCAAACTGATTAAGGTAGAACTCAATTACTGATCTCGGCTCATTTAAAGCCACGACTGCTAAGGAACGCTCATCCAGCCTCGCGGAACAACATTGCCTTTGTTTTCTCAACCCGAGACATGCACAGCGAGGGGAGGACCGATCACCACGAGCGGCGTTGCTCACAGGCCACCGTTGCCAAGCGATGATGGCGCCCAATGTCAGGCGGGGAGCGCAAAAAAGGCGCTGAGGTCCTCCAATGAGCCAAGAAAATGCGGTAGCGCGAGCCCTTGCCATTCGTGACCACTTGATGCCGCTGATCCGGGTGCACGGTGCCATGCTGGAAGTCAGCGGTGCGGCTGGCTACATGGCAGTGTGGAAAGCAGGAAGTTTCACCTGCACGGTCCGCAGCCCGTTCACGGCGTGGCCGGCCGAGGCACCACCGGATGCGGCTTATGACCAAGCCATATCGCGGCAGCGGGCAAAGCCGGCGCTGCCCTGGTGTCTGGAAGTATGGCACGGCCAGACGGTGCTGAACCTGCAATGGGCGGATGACGGCACAGTGGAGGTAGTCAGTTTCACCCGTGGCCCGTGGGAGAATGATGCTCTAGCCTTCCAAATCTGAGAACCGCCAGATGGAGCCCCCTTGCTGAGCTACTGAGCCACCCCGGCGGTGCTGGTGGCCATCGGGACGCTTTCCGGCGTGCTGATCGCCCGCGTCGTCTGAACTGGCCCGGAGCAGCAAAAGCGGCCGCTCCGCAGTCTTCCCCTTTACGGAGCGGCCGAGTTTGCTGTGCTTCGGGCCGGGACGCCCAACACATGCAGCCAAACACGCCTGTCACTCGCGAAGTTCCAAGGACACCAGCAGCGGCAACACAGGCCGGGGTGTCCGACTAGGTCGGTGGGCGGGGCAGGCAGCCCAGCGTCTGCCACTAGGTCAAGGTGAGATTCCCGGTTCTTCCTAGCTTGCCCCGCTCGGAAAAGATACGATGTTCAAACGGAAAGCGGATATGCACAGCAAGGCGAGGCCCAATCACCACGGACGGCGCTTCCCAGATGGTGATTAGACGGGATCTTTGCGAAAAGGCGGGAGACAGAAATAATCCTCAGAACAGTGAGGAAGAATGCCTGTGCTGAGCGCTAATCTGTCGGTCGGGACAGTCTTGAAGCTCACCACAGCGTTAGTGTTGGGGCTGGCGCTTGCCTTGGCTGTTACCGCCACTACCACACCAGCGCTGTCGGAGCGCACCAAATCTGCGCTGATCTTGCTGGCCTCGGCCGCTACCGCACTTGCAGTGCTGCGTCGTGTGGGGGCCCTGAAATCATGGAGTTAGCGCGATCGAGGCAAGCCTCTCCTAACACGCGATAAACACCGCTTCCGGAGCCTTTTTCGGACTTGCCCCAATCCGCGCAAGTCGCTGATAATTGGGTATGTCCGAGCTCGCCCTGCTGCCCGACGCCGAGGTCGCCCGCGCCGCCGGCTATGCCCGCCAGGCGCTGGCGCCGGCCACGCTCGCCGCCTATACCGCGGACTGGGCCGACTTCTCCGCGTGGTGCCAGAGCCGCGGCGTGTCAGCGCTGCCGGCCGCGCCGACGGCGGTGGCGGCCTACCTGGCCGCCCTGGCCATCACCCACGCCGGCGCCACTCTGCGCCGCCGGCTCGCTGCCATCGGCCGCGCCCACCGCATGGCCGGCCACCCCTGGTCGGGGTCGCACCCGGCGCTGCGCGACACCCTCGCCGGCATCGCCCGCCAGCACGGCACGCCCCAGCGCCGCGCCGCGGCGATCGGCACCGCCGAGATCCGTAAGCTGGTCGCCACCTGCCGCGACGGGCTCACCGGCACCCGCGACCGGGCGCTCCTGCTGCTCGGCTTCGCCGCAGCGCTGCGGCGGAGCGAGCTGGTCGCGGTCGAGCGCGAGCACCTGACCTTCACGCCCGAGGGCCTGCGCCTGCTGATCCCGCGCGCCAAGGCCGACCAGGAGGGGAGGGGGACCGAACTCGGCCTCCCGCGCGGCCGCAAAGCCGAGACCTGCCCGGTGCGGGCCATGGAGGCGTGGCTGCAGGCCTCCGCCTGCCGCTACGGCCCGGTGTTCCGCAAGATCGACCGCTGGGGCAGCGTCGAGACCGCCGCGCTGCACCCCTATGCCCTGCCCAGGATCCTGGCGCGGCGGTTGGCCCTGGCCGGCATCAAACCCGCCGGGCTCGAGCGGCTGTCGCTGCACGGGCTGCGGGCGGGCTTCATCACCGAGGCCTACAAAGCCGGCGCGCGCGACGAGACCATCATGGAACACAGCCGCCACAAGGACATCCGCACCATGCGCGGCTATGTCCGGCGGGCGAAGCTCGTCGACGAGAGCCCGGCCGGACTGGTCGGGCTCTAGCGCCGGGCGGCGTGGAGGACCGAACGGTCGCTCTCGTTGCGCAGCTTGGACAGGCTCTGGACCGAGTTTTCCGGAGCCGCCGAGTTCGACCCAACGGAAACTCTCCAGCATGTCTCACATAAACTCCCGCCGAGCGCCAACCCGCTAGCCGCTGGCGCTGCTGGCGCGGCCGTAGCCCCAATCAGCTGCCGTCTCCGGCGACTTGGCTGGGCGGCACTTGCCGCCGCGCCCATTCGGGCGATCAGCCGACTTCGTCCGCCGCAGGGCACGCCTCACCAGGGTTGGTGTGACAGGCGCCGCCTCGCCTGACACACTCCTCTGAAATCCAGGGGAGAACCGCCATGCACGACATCGTCTTCCGCGACGCGCTGATCGTGGACGGCACTGGCGCCGCGCCCTTCGCCGGCGACCTTGCCGTCGAGGGCGACCGGATTGTCCAAGTCGGCGGCAAGGCCGCGGCCGGTCGGCGGGAGGTCCGTGCCGGCGGCCGGCTGGTCACGCCGGGTTGGGTCGATATCCATACCCATTATGATGGCCAGGCGACCTGGGACCCGGTGTTGCGGCCCTCCTCGAACCACGGCGTGACCACGGTGATCTTCGGCAACTGCGGCGTCGGCTTCGCCCCGGCCCGCTGCGAGCACCACCAAGCGCTGATCGACCTGATGGAGGGCGTCGAAGAGGTCCCGGGCGTTGTCTTCACGGAAGGTCTGCGCTGGGACTGGGAGAGCTTCGGCGAGTACCTCGACACGCTGGGCCGCATGCCTCGCACCGTCGATGTCGGCACGCAGCTCGCCCACCATCCACTCCGCGTCTACGTCATGGGCGAGCGCGCGATCCGGCGCGAAGCGGCAACGGCCGAGGACATCGCCGCGATGGAGCGCCTTGCCGCCGAGGCTCTGCGCGCCGGCGCCTTCGGCATCACGACAAGCCGCACCGACCAGCACATGACCCGCGCCGGGGAGCAGGTGCCGGGGCGCTATTCCGACCATGCGGAGCTGATGGGGCTGGCGCGCGCGCTCAGGGCCGCAGGCCGTGGCGCGCTCGGCCTCAATGCCGATTTCGAGGACGTGAACGCTGAGTTCGCCTGGATGCGCGACTTCGCCCGCACCAGCGGCCGGCCGCTCTACTTCCTGCATTTCGACCGCGCGCATGACCGCGCGCGCCTGCCGCGCATCACCGCGGCAATCCGCGCCGCCCGCGCCGAGGGGCTTGCGCTGACCGGACAGGTCGGCGGGCGACCGGCGGGGCTACTGCTCGGCCTCTCGACCGACCTCAACCCCTTCATCCTGCGCGAGAGCTTCGCGGAGCTTGCCACCCTGCCGCTGCCGGAGCGGCTGGCCCACCTCCGCGATCCGGCGACGCGCGCGCGCATCCTTGCCGAGGAGGCCTCGCCTCGCCTGCTGCGGCTGCTGCCGCCCCTCTCCCGCTTCATCGCCACACGCTGGGAGGGGATGTTCGTGCTCGGCGAGCCGCCGAACTATGAGCCGACCGACGAGCGCAGCATCGCCGCCATGGCCGCGCGTGCGGGCCAGACGCCGCAGGCCTACTGCTACGATTACCTGACCGCCGGAGACGGCGGGCAGATGCTTTTCTTCCCGCTGGCCAACTACGCGACCGGCGACCACGCGGTGATCCGCGACCTGCTCTGCGACCCGCACACCGTCTTCGGCCTGTCGGACGGCGGTGCGCATTGCGGGTCGATCTGCGACGGCGCGATCCCGACCTTCATGCTGACCCACTGGGTGCGCGACCGCACCCGCGGGCCGCGCCTGCCGCTGGAGTTCGTCGTGAAGCGCATGACCAGCGAGACGGCAGACTTCATGGGCCTCTCCGACCGCGGCCGCCTGGCGCCGGGGCTGAAGGCGGACCTCAACCTGATCGACCTCGCGAGGCTCCGTGCGCACCACCCGGAGATGATCGCCGACCTGCCCGCCGGCGGGCGGCGGCTGATCCAGCGCGTGGAGGGCTACGGGATGACGATGGTCTCTGGCCTGCCGGTCTTCGAGGAGGGCGAAGAGACGGGGGCGCGGCCAGGCGTGCTGCTCCGGGCGGGGTAGCCGGCGTCGCCCATCCGCGTACTTGCCTCGTGCTTTCCTGGACTGCGGCCGGCACACACCGGCCGAGGTCGCGAATGCGGCCCGCTTGGCACGCGAAGGCGTACTCTCCGCGCACCTACGCGGTAGTGTGGCCGCCCTTCGGCTTCCGCCGGGATCGACCCTGAGCGGACCTTCGCGGTCGACGGTTGCGGCCGAAGGTCGCTCATCAGAGCGTTGTTGTCGGCGCCTGCCCCCGGCGACCCCGCGGCCTTACTGAGGCGAGGCCCGTCGCCAAACCGTGTGCAGGGTCACGCCACTCGGGGTCCTCGGGTTGCTGAAGGCCAGATCGGTCGGCGTCAGCGTCGTGATGGTGCGCCGCTGCGGCGTGCTGCCCATCAGGTTCGTGTAGGTGCTGCCCACGAGCGTCAGCGAGATCTCCCGCGCGGCCTCGTTGACGGTGTAGGTCCCGTAGTAGGCGATCGAGTCCCGCACCACCGTCATGGCCTCCTCCGGCGTCGCCCGCGCGCGGTCGTTGGACGCCAGCCGGGGAAGTTCCGCCGTTGATTGGAACAGCGAGAAATGGCCGTCAGCGGTGAAGATCATGATGCCCTTGGGGTTGGCGCCGAAGGGTTCGCCCCGGGTTCCGTTGTCACTCTGGCTCACCACTGACACGAAGGTCCAAGCGCCGACGATCCCGTCCTTGATGGAGGTCGCCTGCGCCCAGGCGCTCAACGGTGCGAAGAGAGTGACGAAGAGGAACGCTGCAAGGCTTGGATACCGCACGGCGGTGGCTCCTTCCCGGACACATGAAGCCTATGCAATGTCGGACCGATACGGCAACTCTCTCTTGGTAGCCCCTGCTCGCGCGGTGCGGTCCCGTCAACGACGGGGTTTCCCCTTTCCCGGAAAGAATACCAGATCTTGGGTATGACCGCTTTCCGCCCTCTCCGGCGGTAGCCACAGCCGCTCCGATGCGGACATCCGCCAATTCTCCCCCAGGACCCGAGCCGCGACGGTCGCTCCCGCCCTGCGAGGCTGTCAGAGGCGCCGCTCTAGGAAGGTGCTGGTGGGCAATGCCCGATGCGGCGGGAACGGCTCGCGCGCCTTGTAGCCGGCGCGCCCATACAGGATCTGCGCCTCTGTGTTGCGGGTGCCGACCTCAAGCAGGAGCGCGCCGGCGCCGAGGCGTCTCGCCTCGGCCTCCGCCGCGAAAAGCAGCGCGGCGCCGACGCCCTGCCCTCGCACCCGTTCGTCCACGATCATGCGCCGGAGCTCGGCGGTGCCGTCGCCACGCTCGAGCACGATGCACAGGCCAACTGCAACGCCGCCCCGGCGCGCGACCAGGAGGTGGGTGCCGAGCTCCGCCAGGGCTTCGGGCGTGGTCGGACGCCGGCATCCGCCCGGGTAAAGCCGGGCCGCGATGGCGTCCGATTGTGCCAGCAGGTCCGCGATCCCCGCCTGCGACGGGCCTTCCGCCCCGACAATCACCACCTCGGCCATCGTGCGAGCATGCCAGGGTGGACCGGCCGCGGACCAGGCTCGGTTGATGACGGTCCGGTTTCCGCCCCGTCTCCTCCTAACACGCGTTCTGCCCTGCTTACCGCGCCTTAGTCGGGGCTTGCCGCAATGGCGGTCGGCCGCGGTATTGCGGTGCACGCTTCCCCACTCCCGGGTGCATCAGGCGCCAGGCTTCCAGGTCAGGGTGACCTTTACGTTGCCCTCGATTGCGGTCCTAGCAATCAGAGCATCCGCGCCGGCGGTGAACTTGATGCCAAACTCCAAGACAACCTGCTCGGGCTTGGCCGTGAGGTCCTGGAGTTGGGTCATTAGCGCTTCGACTGCAGGCCTAACCTGCGCCACGGCGCTCTCGAAGCTTTCTTTCGCCTTCTCGGCGACGTTGCGGGCTACCGGCCGGGTACCGACCTGCGGATCGTCAACCTCGACCAACACCGTGCCGACGCCAGCAACAGGAAATTCGACCAGTCGACTGCCCACTACACCGTTTCCCTCTATTATCGATAATAGTCCCGAAATTCACGGGGTCTTGTCAAAAGCTATCGAGCCCAGCACTCATCTACCAACGACGTTCCGAAACGCTAAAAGGCTTCGGGACAAGAAAATCCAGAAAAAAGGCGCATATCAAACGGGTTTTCGCTGCTTGCGGCTCGTAACCGAAGGCGCAACACGTGGCCCTCCGCAACGAGTTCAGTCTCGAGTACCTCTGATTGCCGCGTTCGCACGACGCGGCCCTCCTCCTGTAAGAGCCGGAGAAGGGCCCAAGGTCCCTCCTTTGTAATTGTCACCGTGGATCCACCCCCTATAGGCGCGAAGCTCATGCGGATGGTGCTTGTGTCTGACGGCCCAGGCCAGGAAAGGGATACAGTGCGGGGTGGGCCATGCGCGTAGCGCAGATCTTGACCATCAACGTCAAGCGTCGCGGCCGAGGCGGCACTGCTGAGCGACAAAGGCGTCAGACTAAACAACAGCTTGGAGCCGGAGCCATTCGGAAAGAGCGCTGACGATATACGTCGGGCACGTGCGAGTTGGGCAAGCGGTCCTGACTGTAAACCGATGCTCTGTGTATCGTACCAAGGTTGGCGCGTTGTATCGACGAAACTCGCAAGGTGGGCTTTGAAGAAGGTCTCGATTAGACCGCTCGGCCCGAAAAGGCGTGCAACGTCGTCGAGTGAAGCGTCGATGCGGCTGCTCGGAGCGAACGGGAATTTTCCAGCAGTAACAGCACGGCAGACGGGCAGTATGTCAGTGCGCCAGCGCTCATTCAGCCGCTGCCGAACCCCAGAACTCGCCAGACTCACGGCTTCCCCCAGGCTTTCCAGCATCCAATTGACGGGCACGGGCAAGCGCCTCGCAACTTGGGCGAGCTGGACCGCGCTCGTCTTTCCCACTCCCGAGAATGCTTCCGTGGGATTGGGGGAGGCGGCAGCTTCGGCCATTTTTGCCTGCAGCGTGTCAAGTACCGAAAGCACCTCGTCGAGCGCTGGGCGGGCACCATTTACGCCCTCAATGAGTTCCCGCAGATAAGAAAAGCTCGTAGTCACTGGCTCACCAGACAGATCCACGGGTGTGGCCGAATTAGGCCGTACAAGTTTAGCGAGCCTGTCGAGCCCCCTGTTCTCCCAGTGCGGAGCGTTCCTCTCAACGGGCCCGTGCTTTTCCAACGGGGTCGGTCCCAACCTCGCTGTTAACCCCGTCTCGTGGACTACGGCTTGTATTAGCAATCTTAGAGGAGAAGTTGGACCGGATAGTACCCGCATTGCCTCGACTGCCTGATCGAGGGTTGTAGGGGCGATGATAACTACATCTCGCAACGTATAGTCCCAAATCTTGATGAAATCTTCATAATATAGGCGCAGCATTTCTTCTTTTAGCTTTAAAATGTCTGCGTCTGATGTGTCGGGCGTCCCGCGACCACTAAGCAACCAGTGCTCGGCATAGATGCCGCGCGCAACGTCGTCCAGCAAAGGCAGGAACACCCGATGGAAGCCGTCAAAGGTAAAGATGGCGGGTATCTCCGTACCAAGCGGCTGACCAGAACGCCTAGTGAGTGTCCTGCTGGCACTTGGGCCGGCATGATCTGTCACTCGCCAGCCCGGCAGCGCTCTAACGCCTGGATTGCTGACAAGTGCAGTATATCCCCGCTTCGGGAGCGACACACGAGCGAGCGCAGCCTGCGCATCGGCAACGAGGCGTGCGTCGAGCGTCGGCCTTTCCCGCGTCTCCAACTCGGGCAGCAAGTCGGCAAGCGCCGTTACATGGTGCATCGCCGCTCTAATAAACTCCGAACGAGGTGCTATCTCCGACGCGAAGAACTGCTCCAGGAGCACTCGATCAATCGGCACACTGCCCGCGAGGGACAGATAGACCCTGAGAGCTTCTAGCACGTAGTTCGCATCATGCAATCGCGCTTGGATTCTACCCTCGGTTGCTAACACGAGACGGGGCAGTAGGAGCTTCGCCAAGGCGGACCGGTACGCGGCGTTGAGCTGCGCCTCAAGCGTTGCACGTTGCGATAGCGCGATGTGCAGGCCAGTGGAACTTGGTCGCTCATGCTCCGCTTTAAGGCCGCTCAGCTGGTCTAGCAGTGGCAGGACGGCCGTGAAATTTGCATCGGCCACGGTGAGCCGAGTGTGTGCAAAGGGCCGCGCTTGCTGCGACCACGCCTCAAGAGCGGCCTCAACTTCCACGTTGCGGGCGCGACTTGCAGCGTAACTCCAGCCGAGTGCACCGGTAATACCAACAGTGAGGAGGCCGAGGAACGCAAGCACCGCGCCGCGCAGATGCCGACGTTGTTGCTGTCTGTTACGAGTGAGGTCATGTCCAGCTAGCTCAGCCTCACGAAAAATCACGTCTTTAAACAGCTGGCGCAGAAAAAAGCTGCGGTCACCGTTAAATCTTTCAATACCAAGTGGTGCCTCTTTAATCCCTATTATCTGTGATACAACTTTGCTGATAGAGTCAATCGGAGTACCAACTTGGCTTCCGCTTACAAAATATATGCCCCGCAACCATGACCCGTTTTCGAACCTCGACGGACCGAAACAGTATTCGGTACAATGCAAAACTGCCTCGAAAAGATTTGCAACCTGACTGGGAAATTTAAAGATTTGTGCGCGCCATCTCGGATCGGGCTCGGATTCGAGCCGTTCTAAGAGGCGGCGATCTAATTGTGCTATCAGCCCAGCAAGCGCCTCGTTCAGCTTCAACCGTGAAGGCACGTTGGTTTGGCCAGGAATATGGTCGAACGTGTGGCCCCAGACTTGGCGGCGTTGAGCCTCACTTAGGTCACCGAAGAATGGCTCAAATCCTGCTATAAGGTCCGACTTCGTGACAAGGAGATAAACTGGAAGGCGCATGCAGAGGCGGCCTTCTATCTCTTGCAGGCGGGCTCGGATTCGACCAAAGGTCTGGTCGCCGGTCAGGAGAAGATTAGTTGGAATTGCAACGATAATTCCACTTAATGGCTGCTGCGGCCGGTATTTGCTGAGCATGTCGAGAAGACCGAGCCATACTGACTTGTCAACTTCGGGATTGTTGTCCTGTGTGGAATAACGGCCAGCAGTGTCGATCAGGACAGCGTCGTCGGTGAGGATCCAGTCACAGTATGTCGTGCCGCCGACTGTGCGGATTTGAGACTGCTCGAAAGGAAGGTCCAGGCCGGCCTGCAGAATAGCTGTGGTCTTCCCTGAGCCGGGTGGGCCAATCATTACATACCAGGGCAGGTCGTACAGCCAGCGCCGTCTCCGTTTCATATTGGACCGGGCACGTCTGAGATGTCTGAGCGCGTCTACAAACCGCGTTTGCAACTCGGCAAACTCAAGCGAACCCGAGCTCTCCTTGGACTGGGGTCCGGCTAAAGCCGCAACCAGCTCTTTCCTCGCTCGATGCGTGCGCAGTTGGGTCCAAAGGTTGCAAGTGCCCCAGGCGACGATGATGCAAAGAATGGCGACCAGGCGCGCCACCGGGCTTTCGAGCGGGCGCTCGTCGCCGATTTCGACGATGTCTCCGAAAGCCCAAATGAGTAGAGAGAGGATGCACGCTCCGACAAACTCCCAAAACTCTCGGGCACGTAGGACGAAGAGGGCCGATGCGAGCAAGCTCATTCCAGAGATTCCCGGATCGAGTCACGGGTCGGGGTGATGGGCGGCAGCGCTGTCACTGGAGGACAAGAATTTCGACGCGACGGTTTCGGTTCCGGCCATCCTCAGTAGTGTTCGAAGCGACGGGCTCCGAATCCGCTCGGCCAGCAACATGTAAGGAGGCGGTACGAAGAATTGGCCGAATCACGGCGGCAACGGCCTCCGCCCGTGCCCTCGAGAGTTCCCAGTTGTTCGAGAAGCGCACAGTGCGGATAGGGATGTTGTCGGTATGCCCTACCACCTCAATCTTGCCTTCTGTATCCTTTAAAATTGTCGCCAAGCAGGCAATGAGCGGCTCGACTGTCGGCTGAAGTTCGGCTCTGCCCGATGCAAACAGGCCAGCACTTGCCAAGCGGATCCGCAATCCTTGCAGGCCTTCGAACACGGTGTCAGGCTGAGCCCGCATCGACTCCGGCAAGCAGCCCCTGAGTTGCGGCTCGATGGTCAACGTGCGCGGCACGAGGGGCACGAGCAGCGTCGCTGGCGCTTGACGGACAATGCTGATAGGGCCTGCAGGCGGTAAAGACGATACTATGGCATCCAACCGCTCACCGTCGCCTCCTAGCCGGATAGAGAGAGCGGTATATACGAGCACAATAAGTGCGAGCGTTGCGCTTACGAAGACCCAGAGCGGGATTTGGCGGACAATCGGCATGCTTGGGGTGTCTGCGCCGCGCCAGTGAGGAGAGAGAACACCTTCGTCCGCCCCATCCAAGCGGCGCAGCACCGAAAAGATGTCGGCGTGAATTCGTTGGAGAGCGCTCCGTCCGTGCGGTATCAGGCGGTATCGACCTTCAAAGCCGAGTGCAAGGCAGGCGAACATTAGCTCCAAAACTGGCCGATGGCGCTCGGGCTGAATGCTCGCTTGTTCCAGATAACTGAAAAACTGCTCTCCGGTACCGGCGTCGTGATGCAGGGCAGCGGCAAGAGTGTTTGACCTCCACATGCTGTGCGCGCCCCACGGCGTATTAAGGACCACGTCGTCAAAAAATGCGCAGAGCGTGTAATGGCCGACGAAAACGAGTTTTTGGTCCAGGCCGCTCGCCTGAGCCCGTTCGGTAAAGATGCACAACTCGCTCTCGATGTGGATTCGGAGCTGCTCCGGGGGGGCGGGGGGCGTGTAGGCGCGGAGAAGCGGTACCAGTGCAAGTAAGCCGAACGCGTATTCCACAAGCGGCCCACGACCTGGTGTGCCTGGGATAGACGCGAGGCTGCCGATTTGATGTGGCGGAGCTGGCTGGCTTGGCTCGGGTTCCAGCGAGGGCCTGTCAGTTGGACAACCGCCCGGCATGGGCTGGGCGGCCTCAGGCCGTTTGCTGTCCGCCAAGCCAAACGGATCGTCGTCGGATGCCATACCTCACCCGCGCTCCCTTCCGTGGCCATCCTCATTCGCAAACGGCCCAGCTTTCAATCGACGCTCTCGCACAATCCTGCGGAAAATTGGTTAACTTATCGGTCCTCATTGAGTGTTCCGATTGCGTGCTGATTTCCGGTGGGTAGTGCCTACCAGCAGGGCGGCGCCGCCTGACGTGTGTCTTGCGGGTCGACCTTTGCCGCTGCAGCTAATCCATACGCGACCTTCTGGGCTGGTGATAAACAGCGCGGCAGCCGTGCGGCTGCGGTGGACACCAGTTCCTCACGCGAGGCGAAGGTGTCCCACATGCGGGCGGTACCATCAGCCGAAGCGGTTGCCAGACGCCGTCCTTCCTGCGTAAAGACGACATCAAGCACCGCGCCGTCGTGCCCACGCAGCAGGGCCAGCTCGCGCCCGTCCTCCGTATCCCACAGGCGGGCTGTGCGGTCTCGCGCGACGCTGGCAAGACGGCGTCCATCCGGTGAGAAAGCGGCCCGGAGGACCTCGCCCCCGTGCCCGCGCAGCAGAGCCAGCTCGCGCCCGTCCTGCGTATCCCACAGACGCGCCGTGCCGTCCGCCGAGGCGGTAGCCAGGCGGTGTCCATCCGGCGAGAAGGCGACCGAGTGCACCGCGCCCCCGTGCCCCCGCAGCAAGAGCTCGCGCCCGTCCTGCGTATCCCACAGACGCGCCGTGCCGTCCGCCGAGGCGGTAGCCAGGCGGCGTCCGTCCGGCGAGAAGGCGACCGAGTGCACCGCGCCCCCGTGCCCCCGCAGCAAGAGCTCGCGCCCGTCCTGCGTATCCCACAGACGCGCCGTGCCGTCCGCCGAGGCGGTAGCC
>NZ_SMSJ01000103.1 GCF_004355005.1 Dankookia rubra | reverse complement strand
CGCCGCGGCCGGCCGAGCCGGCACCGGCATCCCCGGCGCCCCCCGCCCGCGCCCTGCCGCCGCTGCCCACCGCGGCCGCGATCCCGCCGCCCCCCGCCGCGGAGCAGCCGGCGCGGCTGACGGTGCGGGCGGCGGCCAATATCCGCGCCCAGCCGAACAACAAGGCGACCATCATCCGCACCGCGCCGCAGGGCGAGGTGCTGCGCGAGTTCAGCCGGAGCTACGACGACTGGGTGGAAGTGGGCGACACCAGGCCGCAGGGCTGGATGTTCGGCAAGTACCTGGTGCCGGTGAAGCCCTAGGGTTTGCAGGCCCCACTCCGTTCTTTCGGTGGGTCGGCACTCGCCGCGCGGCGAGTGCCAGACTCGCAGAAATAAAGGAGGGTCCAGGGAGGATACTTCCTCCCCGGCCTTGCCTCACTCCGCCTCCAGCGCCGCCTGGATCCCCCGCGTCCAGGCCCCCGCGCCGGCCGAGAGCAGGCCGATATCCGTCTGCGTCGTCAGGAAGCGGGCGCCGCGCCGGATGATCGCCGCCTGGGCCCTGGGGTCGCGCTGGCCGCCGCAGCCGAACTGCACGCCATTGGCGCGGCAGGCCGCGATCACCCGGTCGATCGCCGCCTGCAGCTCCGGATCGGCATATTGCCCCGGCTTGCCCATGTTGGTCAGCAGGTCGTTCATGCCGATGTGGATGACGTCGATCCCGGGCGTCGCGGCGATCGCCTCGACATTCTCCACCCCCTCCCGCGTCTCGATCATGCAGGCGAGGAAGGTCATGGCATCGACCGCGGGCAGCGCCTCGGCGGGCGGGACGGCGGCGAAGTCGTAATAGGGATAGCCGCCGGTGACGCTGCGGCGGCCGAGCGGGCCGAAGCGCACCGCGGCAACGGCGGCCCGCGCTTCCTCGGCGGTGTTCACGTCCGGGAAGACGATGCCGGTGACGCCGTTGTCGAGCAGCGCCTGCACGTCGGGGTCGCGGACCGAGCGCACCCGGGCGAAGGGCGCGACGCCGAGCGCCACGGCGGCCTGGGCGATGTGGCCGATGGTCTCGAGGTTGAACAGGCTGTGCTGCACATCGATGAAGAGGAAGTCATGCCCGGTGGCGCGGGCGATGCGGGCGATCTCGGCCGAGCGGGACATCCGCACGCCGAGGCCGAGCGCGGTGCCGCCGGCGGCCAGCTTCGCCTTCACCGGGTTGGAAAGCGCGGGGGCGGGCATGCGGGGTTCCTCCGGTGCGGTCCTGCCGGCATGGCAGCATCCCGCCGGCGCCCCGGCAACCCGGCTTGACCCTGGCTGCCCGCGCCCGTCGAATGGCCGCGACGTCCAGGGGGGAATGCGCATGGCGGAAATCCGCGTGAAGGCCGAGATCGCCGGCTCGGTCTGGAAGATCCTGGTGCAGCCGGGCGAAGCAGTGGCGGCCGAGGACAGCCTGATGCTGCTGGAATCGATGAAGATGGAGATTCCCGTGGTCGCGCCGCGCGCCGGCACGGTGCTGGAATGGCGGGTGGCGGAAGGCGAGGCGGTGGCGGAGGGCGATGTCGTCGTGGTGCTGCGGGCCTAGGGCGTCGGCCCTGGCGGGGTACCGGCCCGGGGCATCCCGGGCTCTTCCGCAGCGGCGTCGCGGGCTGGTCGGATCGCCCGGCACGGCGCGGGCGACGACGCGGGACCGGATTCGCTGGGGAGATGAGGCCGCACGGCGCGCGGCGCCCCGCGGGGCCGGCATCGCTGGGCCGACCCGGCTGCGGAACCGCAGCCTCCGGGCCGTTTGGGCTCCCGGTGGGCCGAGGCCCGGCGGCGACCCGCGTCAGTCGTTCGATTCGTTGGTGGAGATCGGATCCTCCAGCCCCGTGCGGTCGCGCCGCGTCGGGAAGATGTCGACCGGGCCGCCGAGTTCCGCGGCGCGTTCGGCGCGGTCGCCGGGCTGCGCGTCGCCGGTGCCGATGGGGCGGTCGATCGTGCCGCTGGCGCGCTCGGCGGCGGGATCGGGCGAGATGCGGCCGGGATCGTCGGGCGGCTCGCCGGGGCGGGTGGGCTTCGGGGTTGTTTTGTCGCTCATGCCCAGGCCAACGCGCCCCGCCGGCCCCGGGTTCGCCGGGCTTGACCCGGGCGGCGCCGGCGCGGAGGCTGCGCGGCAGGACCGGGAGGCCCCTGCGATGCTCGAACTCCGCCCCTGCTGCGAGTGCTGCGGCACGGACCTGCCGCCGGCGAGTGCCGAGGCGCGGATCTGTTCCTACGAATGCACCTTCTGCGCCGCCTGCGCGGACGGCGTGTTGCAGGGCCGCTGTCCCAATTGCACGGGGGAGCTGGTGCGCCGCCCGGTGCGCCCGGCCGAGAAGCTGCTGAAGCACCCCGCGAGCACGGTCAGGAAGGTGAAGCCGGCGGGCTGCGCCGCAGCCTGAACCGCCGCGGCCGGACCGGAATCCTTTCGGCCCTGGCAGGGCAGGATCGGTCCAGCGACCGGCGAAGCCCCGCTGCGCGTCCCGGGTGTCTCCACCCGGGGATGCTTCCAGGCCGGGCCGACATTGCCCTGCCGCGGCAGGGCAATGTCGGTCGAGGCTTGGTCGAGCCAGCGATTGACGTCCTGCGTGTGTCCACCCAGGACGATCGCAGGCTAGAGGCTCGCCATCGGCACGCCGAAGGCGTCCCGCAGCCGCATCGCCGTGAAGCGCTGCGCCTCCGTCGCGTCCGGCACCGTCGGCGCCAGGCCGAAGAACTCGTGCGTCGCCCCCGGCCAGGTCCGCTGCACCACCGGCACGCCCGCCGCCTGCAGCTTCTGCGCCAGCATCTCGCCGTCCGAGCGCAGCGGGTCGATGCCGGCATTGATGATGGTCGCCGGCGGCAGGCCGCGCAGGTCGGCCTTGCCCACCACGTCGAGCCGCGGGTCCTGCAGGTCGAGCGGCGACCGGGTGACCTTGTCGACGAACCAGAGCATGTCGTCGCGCCCGAGCGGCACCGCGGCGGTATTCTCGAGGTAGGAGGGCGTGCGGGTATCGGTGCCGGCCACCGGATAGACCAGCAGCATGTGCGCGGGCTTCGGCAGCCGCTGGTCGCGAATGCCCATCGCGGTGGCGATCGCCAGGTTGCCGCCGGCGCTCTCCCCGGCCAGGGCGACGCGGCGGCGGTCGGCGCCGAGCCGCTGGGCCGCGCCGAGCGCCCAGGCATAGGCGACCAGCGCGTCGTCATGCGCGGCGGGGAATTTGTGCTCCGGCGCCTGGCGGTAGTGGCAGGAAAGCACGACCGCGCCGGTCTCGGCCGCCAGCGCCCGGGCGGAGGCGTCGTAGGTGTCGAGGTCGGCGATGACCCAGCCGCCGCCATGCCAGTAGACGATCAGCGGCAGCGGGCCGCGGCCGCCCTCCGGGATATAGGCCCGGGCCGGGATCGGCCCGTTGCGGCTGGGAATGGAAAGGTCCTGGACCCGGGCAACCGGCCGCGGCGTCGTCGGCACGCCCTGCTGCGCCTGCACCCGGCGGACCGCATCGGCCATGCTGGGCTGCCGCCGGGCCTGCTCGACCGTCAGCGTCGAGACCGGCTTGGCGCCGAGGTCGATCAGCGCCTGCACCACCGATCCCATGGGCTGGTCGGCCTTGTTGGCGCTGAGCAGCGCGGCCGGGCGGCCGGCGCCGCTGCTGGCGCCGGCGACGGTCCCGGTGCCGGCGAGATCCATGGCGGTGGTCTGGCAGCCCGCGAGGGCAAGGGCGCCGAGCAGGGTGCCGCGGCGCGTAGTCGGATGGATGGGCATGACGTTTCCCGGAAGGATGCAGGGTCACAACGCCAGCGGCACGGATCCGGTTCTAGCGCAGGATGCGGCGGATCAGCGCGCGGCCCCGCTCGCCGCGCGGCGGGTCGAGCAGGCGCGAGAGGCTCCAGCGCCCATGCGCGACCCGGGCGCGGAGCAGGCTGAATTCGAGGAACCCCGCCTCCCCGTTCCGCCGGCCGAAGCCGGAGGCGCCGGTGCCGCCGAAGGGCAGGTCCGGGAAGGCGGCGTATTCGATGCAGCGGCCCGCGACGAGGGCGCCGCTCCGGGTGCCGGCGGCGACCGCGGCTTCCTCCTCCCGCGTCGCGCCGAAGAGGTAGACCGCCAGCGGGCGCGGGCGCTCGGCGATCCAGGCGATGGCGGCGGGGAGGCCGGGCAGCGGCTGCACCGCCAGCACGGGCCCGAAGATCTCGGTCGCGTGCAGGGAATGGCCGGGCGGCGCCTCGGCCAAGGCCAGGGCGCGCCGGCGGCCGGGGCCAGGCGGGGCCAGCGGCGTCAGCGTCGCGCCCTCGCAGAGCGCATCCAGCCGCGCCGCCTGGCGGCCGTTCACCACCACCGTGTCCGGCAGGCCGATCCCCGTCGCGCGGCAGGCCGCCGCGAAATCCGCGGGCGTGTGGCCGACCAGCAGGACGGTGTCGGGCGCGATGCAGGTCTGCCCGGCATTCACCACCTTCCCCGCCAGGATCGCCTGCGCCGCCCGGCCGAGATCGGCGCCGGGCAGCACCAGCGCCGGGCACTTGCCGCCGAGCTCGAGCGTCAGCGGGACGAGGTTGGCGGCGGCGGCCTGCATGACGCGCCGCCCGGTCTCGGTGCCGCCGGTGAAGACCAGGTGGTCCCAGGGCTGCGCGGCGAAGGCGGCGGCGACCTCGGGCCCGCCCTGGACCACCCGGGCGACCTCCGGCCCCCAGGCCGCGGCGGTGAGGTCGGCGAGCAGGGCGGCGGTGCCCGGGGTCGCCTCGGCCGGCTTGATCGCCACGCGGTTGCCGGCGGCGACGGCGTCGATCGCCGGCAGCAGGGCGAGCTGCAGCGGGTAGTTCCAGGGCGCCATGATGCCGACGACGCCCTTCGGCACCGGCTCCACCGCGGCGCGGGCGGGGCGGAAGGGGAATGGCACGCCGGCCCGACGCGGCTTCGCCCAGGCCCGCAGCTGCGCGGCGCCGTGGCGGGCGGCATCCACGGTCAGCTTCACCTCGGCCAGCAGCGTCTCCTCCGGGCTGCGGCCGCCGTAATCGGCATCGAGCGCGGCGGCGACGTCCCCGGCCCGGCGCAGCAGGAGCTCGGCCAGGGCGAGCAGCAGGGCGCGACGGCGGTCGAGCGGCAGGGCGCCGTCGCGCGCCGCCGCCGCCCGCAGGGCGGCCAGCGCCGCGGCGGGAGCTTCGCCAGCGGCGTCCTCAGTAGCCTCGGTAACCGACCAGCTGCGCAGCGCCATCGCTCCAGATCGTCACGGCGGCGATGCGGCCGCCGCGGAGGGTGAAGAGGTGGACCCAACAGCCCGGTGAATCCAGGCCGGTCATGCGGAAGCGCAGGTGCTCCCGGCCGAGGACCAGGACACGGTCGTGCCCGACCGCGGCGATCTCCACGGGTTCATGGGCCAGGATCTCCGCCGCGGTGTCGAGCCGGCGGAGGTACTCCGCGATGCCGGCATGCCCGGCAAAGCGGCCGGCATAGGGCAGGTGCAGCGGGTCGCCGACATGCTCCAGGCCGACATCCTCGGCGCAGTCACCGAGCATGGCGTCGGCGTCGCCGACCCGCAGCGCGGCAAGCGCGCGACGGACCAGGGCGACGGGAGCCTCGCATCCGGCGGGCGGCATCCAGGTCATGTGCTTCTCCGAGCCGAGTCCAGGTTACGGCGCCGCCAGGACGGCGGATGCGTAGCGATCGCGGAACCCTGGCCGACCGCCTTTTGGCGCGCACGCCCCGGGCCGTGGCGATCCGGCGCCGGAGGCGGGGCGAAGCGTCAGCACGGCAAGGCACACGCCGCCGCCTCCCCGCTGCGGACCGAGGCCTCGATCGTCGCGGGCAGCAGCGGGTCGGTCCAGTCGCCCGCCAAGGCGAGGTTCGCCAGCGGCAGCCGTGACGGGCGCAGCGGCGGGCCGGGCGTGTGGCGCGGCGTGGCGCGGCGTTCCTTGACCACGCGGCAGGGCGGCGGCGCTTCCGGCCACTCGCCTGCGAGCCCGAATGCCAGCGCCGCCTGGCGCAGCTCCGCCCAGGCGCGCGGGCCGAGCGTCGCCTGGTCCTCCCGCGCCGCGTCGTCGCCGGCGCTGACGGTGACCGAAACGCCCGCCGGCCGCACGAGCACCCATTGGCAGAGCGCGTCGAGCATGCCGATGAAGCGGACCGGGCCGGGGCCTGGCCGCGCGTAATGCAGGTTGACGATCGGGGCGTAGCTTCCAGGCGTGTCCAGGTGCGGCAGCAGCCGCTGGCTCTCCCAGGGCGGCGTCGCCAGGACGGCGGCATCGCCGGGGCCGAGCGTCACCGCATCCTCGCCGAAGTCGAGCCCCGCCAAGCGCCCGCCCTGCACCACCAGCCGGCGCAGCCGGGCGCCGAAGCGGATCGTGCCGCCGGCCCGCGCGATGGCGGCCAGCGCCGGCGCGACCAGGTCCGGCCCCAAACCCTCCCGCGCCACCAGCAGCCGCGTCGCGCCGCGGCCGCCGAGCCGCCGCAGCACCGCGCCGAGCCGGTTGGCGGAGGCTTCCCCGACCGGCGTGTTCAGCGCCGCGACCACCAGCGGGTCGACGAAGCCGCGGAGGAATTCCGGATGCGCCGCCATGGCCGGCCCGACCGCGCGGTCCCGCCCCGGCAGCGCCAGCCCGGCCAGCGCCAGCAGCGCCCGACCCGAAAGCCCCGGCGGGCGCAATGCCGGATTCCCCCAGCCGAGCGGCGAGAGCGCGACGCGGAAGGCGCGGCCGTCGCGCAGGTCGAGCACCGGCAGGCCGGCAGGCTCCGGCTCCACCCAGCCCTCCAGCGCGCCGATCCGCCGCAGCAGGCCGAGCGCCGCCGTGTTGGCGCCGAGCAGCGCATGGGTGCCGTTGTCGGTGCCGTCCGGCAGGGCGCGGCAGCGGCCGCCGGCATTGGGCGCCGACTCGTGCAACACAATGGGCCGGCCGGCCTCGGCGAGCGCCAGCGCGGCGGCGAGGCCCGCGACCCCGGCTCCGATGACATGGACGGTCATGGCGCGCGGCCGAACCCCAGCGCCATCCAGGCCATGCGCAGCTTTTCGCCCTTGGTCAGCTTCGGCCTGGGACGCGCGCCGGCCCAGCCGCGCCGCACCAGACGGTCCATCAGCCGCTTGTAGCCCCACATCATGACGGCCGCCGGCAGCAGCGCCTGCGGGTCATAGGCCCGGATGTCGCGCTCGGCCGCGGCGAAGCCCTCGGCCGCCCGTTCGCCGAGGCGCGCGCAGATCGCGGCGAAGGCCGGATGCGCGACGATCTCGGTGGCAGGGCCATCCGGGATGCCCGCCGCGTCCAGCAGGTCGCGCGGGATGTAGACCCGCTCGCGCAGCGCGTCCTCGTCGACGTCGCGCAGGATGTTGGTGAGCTGGAAGGTGTGGCCGAGCGCCAGGCCGAAGCCCTCGGCCTCCGGCGCGCCGAAGATGCGGACGCTCATCGCCCCGACGCTGCCGGCGACCTGGCGGCAATAGAGGTCGAGATCGGCCTCGGTCGCCAACCGCAGCCGGTCGGCGCTGTCGGTCTCCATGCCGGCGATCATCGCCTCGCACTCGGACAGCGGCACGCCATAGGCCTCCCGTGCGAAGGCCAGCTCGCGGGAGAGCACGCAGTCGGGCGCCACCAGCTTGCGGCGCCAGTCGGCGAGGAAGCGGCGCTTCTCGGCTTCCGGCATCGCGCCGTCGGCGATGTCGTCGACCGACCGGCAGAAGGCATAGACGCCCCAGAGCGCCCGCCGCCGCCCGCCCTTCAGCGCCGCCATGCCGCACGCGAAGGACGACCCGGCGCGGGAAACGCGGGAGGCGACGACCGGCGCGTCGCGCGGCCCGAGCGAGAAGGCCCCGGCCAGCGCGCGGGCGACATCCGCCTTGGTCAGCGCGACGCGCCCCGGCACCGGGTCGGCCCGGCGCAGCCGCGCCAGCAGGCGCCGGGCGCAGCCGATGGTCATCGCGCTCTGGATCGCCAGCCGGCGCGACCGCAGCAGCCGCGGCAGGGCGCTGGCGCGGTCCAGCTCCTCCTCGACCCGGTCGAGCGCCGCGTCCAGCACCTCCCGCCGCCGCCCGGCATTGGCGGGGTCGAAGAAGGCCTGCTCGCCGCCGGCGATCGCCATCCAGGGCTCCGGCAGGTAGATCCGGTCGAGCGCGGCGCGGTCCGGCACCAGGTCCTGCAGGTGGTTCAGCACCTGCAGCGCGGTGCAGAGCCCGTCCGCCGCGGCATTGGCCGCCGCGTTCCCGCCATCCCCGTGCAGCCGCAGCAGCATCCGCCCGACCGGGTCGGCCGAGCGGCGGCAATAGTCCTCGAGCTCCGCCCAGTCGGCATAGCGGGTCTTCACCGCATCCTGGCGGAAGGCCGAGAGCATCAGCCGCGCCTCCGCCACCCCGACCTCGGCGCGATGCATCGCCGCGGCCTCCGGCAGCGCCGTGCCGGGGTCGTCCAGCGCCCGCTCCATCGCATCCAGCCGGCGGATCTTCTCCTCGGCCGGCAGGTCGGGGCTGTCGCCGATGTCGTCGGCGACGCGGACGAAGCGGTAGAAGGCCATCACCTTGGCCCGCAGCGGCTTCGCCAGCAGCAGGGACGCGGTCGGGAAATTCTCCGTGTCGTGGTCGCGGGTCGGCGTCGCGGAGACGGCGAGGCTTGCGGTTACGGGCGCCGGGGCATTCATGCCGCCTTTGTGGCCGGATATGCGCGGCCTTTCCAGCCCGCCGGCCGGCCCATCAGCCACCGGGCCATGGCCCACCACTGGATCGCCAGCGCCACCAGCATGGTCGCGGGATGCAGCGGGATGGTCCACCAGGGCTCCCGCGCCCGGATCGTCACCGCCGCCCGCAGCGCCAGCATCAGCGCGATCGCCAGGACGGCCTGCATCTCCGGCAGCAGCGCCCAGGGCCAGAGATGCGCCCCGGCCAGCAGCACGGTCCAGATCGGCAGGCCGAGCGGGGTCGCCATCCCCTCCCGCGCATTCTTCAGGAAGCCGCCCCAGCATTCGGCGAAGCCGCGGTACATCCGGCAGGTCGCCAGCGGGGCGCCGTCCACCACCTCGGTCCGGTGGCCCTCCGTGCGGAACAGCCGGGCCAGGGCAAGGCCTTCGTGCAGCACGCGGCGCACCGCGCCATGCCCGCCGATGGCGTCATAGGCGCGGCGCTCGCACAGCACGAGCTGGCCGCAGGCCGCCGCCAGGTCGGGCCGCACCGTCTCCGCCCGCCCGCCGCCGGGCAGGTAGCCGAGCAGGAGGAAATTGATTCCCGGCACCGTCAGCGCCTCGCCGAGCGAGCCGATGACTTGCCGCGGCACGCCGCTGACCATGGCGAGGCGCTTCTCCGCCGCATGCGCCGCCATCGCCGCCGCGGCGCCCGGGGCCAGCCGCACGTCGGCGTCGATGAAGAGCAGCCAGTCGCCGCGCGCGGCCTCGGCCAGCCTGGCGCAGGCATGCACCTTGCCGGTCCAGTCGGGCGGCAGGGGCGGCGCCGCGGCGAGGCGGACGCGCGGGTCGGCGGCGGCCAGCCGGCGGACGATCTCGGGCGTGCCGTCGGTGGAGCCGTCATCCATCACCACGACCTCGACCGCGACGCCGCGGCTGGCCAGGGCGGCCGTCACGCAGGCCTCGACATTGGCGGCCTCGTCGCGGGCGGGGATCAGGACGGAGACGAGCCCCTCGGCGCGATCACCGGTCAGGCCTGGCAGGCGGCGCAGGTTGTGCAGGCCGATCGAGGCAGGCAGGGCCGTCAGGCCCAGGCAAAGCCAGGTCCAATCCATCAGGAAGAAAAAACGCGGGGAAGGTAGTCCCCCCGCGCCCCCCAGCTGTTCTTTTGGGTTTTCATGCGCTTTCTCCGGCGCTTGGGTCGTGGCGGGGGTCGAAGGGCTTGCCGCGGGCGACCGCCAGGGCATGCCGCCAGCGCTCGTAGATGCCGCCCATGCCCTCGCGGCCGCGCAGCACCGGGCGGAAGCGTGTGGGGTCGCGGGCGATCGCATCCTCGGCCAGGCGGTCCATGGCCGCCTCCAACGCCCGGGCCAGCCGCTCGCTGCGCGCCTCACGGTCCAGTGCGGCCAGGGTCTCGCCCTCGATCGGCGGGCCGAAGCCGCAGAGCATCTCGGCGGCGCGCTCGGACCAGAAGGGATACTCGATCGCCATCGGCAGGAAGCGCGCCCCGGGCGCCAGCTCGGCCAGCCGCACCAGCCCGGGCGCCATCGGCACCGGCCGCTCCCGCACATCCATGAAGCGGCCGGGCGCGTTCATCCAGAGCATGGCGCCGGGCTCGGCCAGCACCGCCTTCGCCGTCCGCAGGAAGGCGACCGCCCCGCGCGCCGACTGCTGCTCCACCCCGAAGACGCCGATCCGGGTCATGAAGCCGTAGCGCTGCAACGCCGCGGCCTCCATCGGGATGAACATCCGGCGCCCCGGGAAGAGCTCGGTCGAATAGAGCATGAAGGCCACGCCGTCCCACCAGGACGGATGGTTGGCATACACCACCAGCGGCCGGCCGGGCTCGTCCGGCGGCGGCAGGCCCCACCTGGCGAGCCGCACCGCGCGCAGGTGCCTGGCGGCGAAGCCGGCGAACATGAAGCGGTAGAAGGCGAAGCGCGCCGGGGAGAACAGCGCGACCGGCGACGCCCCCTCCCCCTTGCGCCCCGCCGCCATGGCTATTCCGCCGCCAGCCGCGCCCGCAGCGCGTCGCGCTGCCCGGCCTGCTCGGCCGCCGTGCTCATGCCCCGCCCGCCGAGGTCCTGGTCCAGCGCGTCGGCGGCGATCCAGCCGGACATCATCACCATCGGCATGCCGGGACCCGGATGCGCCGCGCCGCCGGCGAGGTAGAGGCCCTTGACCTGCTTCGACCGGTTGCTCGGCTTGAAGGCGCCGGTCCAGCGGCCGTGGCTGGCGAGCCCGTAGATGGCGCCGTCCAGCACCTTGTAGCGCTCGTGGATGTCGACCGGCGTCAGCGCCTGCTCGACCACGATGCGCTCCTCGATGTCCTCCATCCCCGCGGTGCGCTTCAGCTTGTCGAGGATCACCTGACGGTAGGGGGCGAACATCCTCGACCAGTCCTGCCCCGGCCGCAGGTGCGGCGTGTGCACCAGCACATAGAGCGCCTCGCCGCCCTCGGGCGCCACGGTGTTGTCCGAGCAGGAGGGTGCCGCGAGATAGGCGGTCGGGTCGGGGGCCGGAATGCCCCGCTTGTAGATCGCGTCGAACTCCTCCTCCGCGTCGCGGGAGAAGACGAAGCAGTGGTGCGCGAGGTGGTCGTAGCGCTTGCGCAGGCCGAGATAGAGCACGACGCCCGAGCAGGCCGGCTCGAACCCCTTCTTCGCGTATTTCCGGCCGGTATCGCCGCCGACCAGCTCCTTGTAGGTGCGGATGGCGTCCATGTTGGAGATGACGGCGTCGCAGGCGATGCGCTCGCCCGATGCGGTCCTCACCGCGCGCACCGCGCCGCCCTCGATGTCGAAGCCGGTGACGTCCACGCCCGGCCGCAGGTCGGCGCCGAGATCCGCGGCCAGCTTGGCCAGGCCCACCGCGACGGCGCGGGTGCCGCCCTTCGGGTACCAGACGCCCTCGGTCGCCTGCATGTCGCCGATGCTGCACAGCACCGCCGGGGCGAGATAGGGCGAGGAGCCGACATACTGGCAGAAATGGTCCAGCATCTGCGCCAGCCGCGCGTCCGGCACATGGCCGCGGATCACCTTCGCCACCGTCTGGCCCATGCGCAGCGCCATCACGTCGCGCATGGTGTCGGGGTTGAAGTTGGCCCGCATGTCCATGGTGTCGCCGATGCCCTCCACCGGCTTCCAGAAGAAAAATTTCTCGGACACCTCGTGCAGCTTCTCGGCGACCTGCTGGAAGCGGCGGTAGCCATCCCCCTGCCCCGTCCCCGGCGCGAAGGCATCCATCGACCGCGCCATGGCGTCCACGTTCTCGATCAAGTCGATCCGCGTGTTGTCGTCGAAGAAGCAGCGCCATTGCGGGTCGAGCCGGATCAGCGGCAGGTCGGCCGCCTGGTCGCGCCCGGCCTCCGCGTAGATGCGGCGCAGCACGCGCGGCACGGTCAGGATCGTCGGCCCCATGTCGAAGCGGAAGCCCTGGTTGCTGCCGGGGCGCTCGGGGTCGGGCAGGTTCAGCACCGCCGCCTTGCCGCCGAGCCACGGGTTCTTGTCGAGCACCGTCACCCGGTGGCCGCGCGCCGCCGCCGTCGCCGCCGCGGCCAGGCCGCCAAGCCCGGCGCCCACCACCACCACATGCGAGGTCATGGCCATTCCCCTTCCCGTCGTCCCGTCGTCGCGCCGGCCGGTGCATCGGCGCCGAATGCATTCACCGCGCCGGCTCCAGCGCCGGCGCGAGGCCCCCCATGGACGGCACCGCCGGCCCGGGACGCAGGCCGAGATCCTCGGCCAGCAGGCGCGTGGTGATCCGCGCGCCCTCGTAGATCACCGGCAGGCCGCTGCCGGGATGCGTGCCGCCGCCGACGAGGTAGACGCCCTCGGTCCCAACGAAGCGGTTCTGCGGCCGGAAGCAGAGCATCTGCGACAGGTCGTGGCTGAGGTTGAAGGTGGCGCCGTGCCCTACCGCGTATTCGTCCCGCCACTCCAGCGGCGTGACCACGCGTTCATACCGGATGCGCGCTTCGAGGTCGCCGAGGCCGAGCTTGGCCAGCCGGTCGAGCACCAGCCGGCGGAAGCGCGGCGCCTCCTCCCGCCAGTCCAGCCCCTGCGCCTTGGCGTCGCGCAGGTTCGGCACCGGCACCAGCAGGTAGAGCGCCGAATGCCCGGGCGGCGCCATGCTGGGGTCGAGGATGCTGGGATTGTGCAAATAGAGGCTGGGCTGGTCCGGCAGGATCCCGGTCTCCAGCTGGCGGATGTTCCGCTCATAGCCCTCGGACAGCATCACTGTGTGGTGCGCCAGGTCCGGGTAGGATCCCTCGATCCCGAGATAGAGCATGAAGGTCGAGCAGGAATACCGCGCCGTCTCGATCTTGGCGTCCTTCCAACGGGGACGCAGCGCCTCCGGCACCAGGTAGGGCATGGAATGCGCGAAATCGGCGTTGACGATCACCGCATCCGCCGCGTGGTGCGCCCCGCCCACCGTCAGCCCGGTCGCCCGGCGGCCGTCGAAGGCGATGTGCTCGACCGGCGCCTCGAAGCGGATCTCGGCACCGAGCCGCTCAGCGACCCGCCCCATCGCCTCCGAGATCGAGCCGCAGCCGCCCTCGATGTGCCAGATGCCGTGCTCGTACTCGAGGAAGCTGAGGATGGTGAAGAGGCTCGGGCAGCGGAACGGCGACATCCCGAGGTACTTGGTCTGGAAGGAGAAGGCGAGCCGCACCAGCGGATGGCTGAAATGCCGCGCCAGGTCCCGGTCCACCGTGCTGTGCGGCCGCAGCAGCTTCAGGCTCTTCAGCACCTCCGGGTGCAGGAAGCGGAAGATGGATTCGAAGGGCTTCTCCAGCACCGGCCGGAAGACCCCCAGCTTGGCGCGGTTCTCGGCGATGAAGGCGCGGAACCCCTTGGCATCCTGCGGGCAAAGCTTGGCGATCTCGGCTTCCATTCGCACCGGGTCGGCGGTGGCGTCGACGCTCGCCGCGCCCTCGAAGAACAGCCGGTAGAGCGGGTCGACCCGGATCAGCCTGGCCTCGTCCTCCAGCCTCGCGCCGACGCTCTCGAAGATCTCGGCGATCACCCGGGGGTAGAGGAAGAAGGTCGGGCCGAGGTCGAAGCGGAAGCCTTCCGGCGTCGACAGCGTCCGGGTGCGGCCACCGACGACCTTGTCCTTCTCGAAGATCGTGACCTGCGCGCCCTGCGCCGCCAGCAACATGGCGGAGGCGAGCCCGCCCGGGCCCGCGCCGACGATGGCGACGCGCGGGCGGCTGACCTTCAGGGCGGGGGTGGCGAGCGGAGCGTTCATGCGCGGCGGCGTGTCCTGCACATTGTCATGGATGGTCGGCAGATGCGGCCGGGAGGCCCATCCGCAAGTGTCCCGCTGCGCAATAAAACAGCATCGGGTGGCGTGAGGCCAGCCGGCTGCGGTCCCGCCGCCACGCCATCGGCCATCTCAGGCCGTCACCTCAGGCCGCGGGCATCAGCGCGAGGAGGCTGTCGGCCGCCTCGATCTCCGCCACCCGCGCCGCCGCCCGCGGCAGCAGCCGGGCCAGGTAGAAGCCGGCGAGCGGCGCGTAGCGCGCGTCCGCCGCCGCGGCGCGGGCGAGCATCCAGCCGCCCAGGGTCCAGCCCGCCGCATCCAGGTAGGCCGCGGCCGAGGCCTGCGCCGCATCGGCGTCCCTGAGGCCGCGGTCGAGCATCCAGTCGGTCGCCCGGGTCATGGCCGCGACGGCCGGCGCCAGCCGCGCATCGCTCGCCGCCACCTCGGCCAGCAGGCCGCGCATGTGCGCGCCGCCGTCGCGGAACAGCTTGCGGCCGACCAGGTCGAGCGCCTGGATGCCGTTGGTTCCCTCGTAGATCGGCGCGATCCGGGCGTCGCGCAGCACCTGGGCGGCGCCGGTGTCCTCGACGAAGCCCATGCCGCCATGCACCTGGATGCCGAGCGAGGCGCAATCGACGCCGCGATCGGTGCACCAGGCCTTGACGATCGGCGTCAGCAGCGCGACCCGTGCCTCGGCCTGCGGCTCGCCCAGCAGGCGGTGGCGGTCGAGCGCGGCGCCGGCCTCGAGCGCCAGCAGGCGGCCGGCCAGGGTGATGGCGCGGATCTCCGCCAGCATCCGCACCACGTCGGGGTGGCGGTCGATCGCCTGGCCGCCCTGCATCCGCTGCGCCGCATAGGGCTCGGCCAGCGCCAGGGCACGGGCGCCCTGCGCCACGCCCTCGACGCCGACGCCGAGGCGGGCGGCGTTCATCATGGCGAACATGGCGTTCAGGCCGCGATTGGCCTCGCCCACCAGCTGCGCCTCCGCCCCCTCGAACAGCATGACGCAGGTGGGGGAGGCATGGATGCCCATCTTCTTCTCGAGCCCGCCGCAGCGCAGCGCGTTGCGGGTGCCGTCCGGCAGCAGCTTCGGCGCGGCGAAGAGGGAGATCCCCTTGGTCCCGGGCGGCGCATCCGGCAGGCGTGCCAGGACCAAGTGCAGGGTATTGTCGGTGAGGTCGTGCTCGCCCCAGGTGATGTAGATCTTCTGCCCGGTGATCCGGTAGCCGCCGGTGCCGTCCGGCTCGGCCCTGGTGCGGACCTGCGACAGGTCGGAGCCGGCCTGCGGCTCGGTCAGGCACATGGTGCCGGTCCATTCGCCGCTGACCAGCTTCGGCAGCCAGGCCTCCTGCTGCGGGGGCGAGGCGAAGCGGGCGATCGCCTCGATCGCGCCGATGCTGAGCAGCGGGCAAAGGCTGAAGGACATGTCGCCGGCGGTCACCAGCTCGGCAACCGCCATCCACAGCGCCTGCGGCAGGTCCTGCCCGCCGGTCTCGATGCCGTTGACCTCGGCCGGGGCCGCCAAGCCCTGCCAGCCGCCCTCGATCCAGGCCTGGTAGGCCGGCCTGTAGCTCGGTGGGGTGCGGACCACGCCGTTCTCGTAGACCGCGCCGTGCCGGTCGGCGGCCATCGTGTGCGGCCAGAGCAGGTCGCGGGCGAAGCGGTCGGCCTCGCCGACGACGGCGGCGATGTCCTCGGCCCCGAGCGGCACGCCGCCGGCGGCGGTCAGGCCGGGCAGGTCGATGACGCGGGTGAGGCCGAAGATCAGGTCCTCGGCGGGGGTGGTGGCAATCATGGCGTTGTCTTGACCCCTGAAGCAGCGCGTATGGGCGAGGCTTGACGGGGTTCACCATGGACCACGGGCTGCGGCAAGCCAATGAGGTGTAAAGCCGCCTCGACACCGTGAGGTTTCGCGCGCCGGTTGAAGTGCCCGTGGATGCGCAATGGGCATGGCAGCGCCCTGGGCACCGCCGGGTCCGCCCGGCGGTGCCCAGGGGTCACCATGCCGTCAGTCGCGGCCGCGGGCGGGGCTGCCGCGCCGGCTGCCGGCGCTGGACCGGCCGCCCTTGGCCGCCGCCGCGGTGCGGCCGGCGGCGCCACGCTTCGCGGCCGG
>NZ_SMSJ01000102.1 GCF_004355005.1 Dankookia rubra | reverse complement strand
CGCACCAGGGCGAAACACTTGGCATCGTTGATCAGCGCCGAGAGGTTGATCAGATCAGGGGTGGCCATGATGCCACGGGCTCCTCGCGCGAGACCGTTCGCTATCCCGCCCCCACACACAGCATCACAGGCCGCCTCCGGGCACGCTACCCAGGCCTGGCTCCATCACCCCGGATCCCGACAAGAGCCTCGGTGTTTTGGAATTTTATATCGGACCAAACTCGCAAAAACGTTCCATAGTGGTAACACGCCCTTTACGCGCCTATTCAGCGAAGAACTTTAATATGTTTTCTACCCAGTGCGCGGTAGGACGAGATCGGTATGACCTTCACACTCAATGGCATTCTTGATCCTGGCGAGTGGAGCGAGGCAACGCGTCTCGACTATGTGCCCGGTGCGAGTCCAGTCGGCTACTCCCTTTATGGCACAATTGAGGGTGGGGCCTTCGTTTTTTCCCTCCAGAGCGCGACTACTATCAATCCAAACACGACTATTTGGCTAAACGTCGACCATGACAATTCGACCGGATACCAGATCTTTGGAATTCAGACCGGTGCAGACTTCAATATTAACTTCATCGACGATGCCGGTGCCGTAGTCCCCCGTCTTTATACGGGAGCTTCCGGCGAGGTTTTGAAAGATGCCATTACCGACTATGCTTTTTCAGCCGATAAACAATCGGTCGAGTTTAGGGTTCCGCTCAGCCTACTCGGTATTACCACACCTTCCGCAGTTACCGATGTGTATGCGGACGTCAACGATAGCGTTTACTTGCCCGGCGACTATAGCCAGCCCGGCTATAGGCTGATCGACCCTGCCACGCTGCCGCAAGCCACCGACACGAGCTTGAAGGTTGGCATTGTCTACTCCGCCACCAGTGCGGCCAAGTTCTTCGACGGCACGGCCTACTCGGATCTGTTCATGGCGGCCCAGAACCAGGCCGCCATGGCCGGAGTGCCCTACGACCTCCTCACCGAGGCCGACCTCAAGGATCTCAGCAAGCTCATCAACTACGACGCCCTGATCTTTCCGTCCTTCCAGAATGTCAACAAGGCCGACCTGACTGCCATTCAAAGTACGCTGGACACCGCTGTCTACAAATATGGCGTTGGGCTCATCACCGCCGGCAATTTCATGACCAATGACGAGACGGGAGCCGCACTGGCCGGCGACGCCTATGCTCGCATGAAGTCGCTGCTCGGTGTCGGGTTGCAAGGCAGCGGAAGCGGTCAGGTCGTCGTCAAGGCCGGAGACGTCACGCATCCAGTGATGAACGGCTACACCACTGGAGAGCAGATCCGCGACTACGCCAGCATCGGCACGCAATACTTCAGCGACCTCACCGGCGGGGCCAAGGTCCTCGCCACGCAATCCATCAACGGCGGCTCGGCCCAGAATGCCGTCCTGGCCACGACGACAGGCGGCAAGAACGTCCATTTCGCAACCGAGGGCATGCTGGCCGACAACAACATGCTCGAGGACGCGATCGACTGGGCGGTGCACGACGCGTCAAAGCCGGTGCTCGAGCTGCAGATGAGCCGGCAGTCCGCTATTTTTGCCTCCCGCAACGACCTCGACGAGGCCATGCAGCCCGCCGAAGTGGATCCGGCCGGCACCACTCCGGGCATCTACGACAAGTTGCTGCCGATCCTGCAGCAGTGGAAGGCCGCCTATAACTTTGTGGGGTCCTACTACATCGATATCGGCGACGGCACCGACGGAACCAGCACGAACTGGACGGTGTCGGCACCCTACTACAAAAGCCTGATCGCAATGGGCAACGAGATCGGCTCGCACTCGATAACCCACCCCGAGGACACGAATCTCCTCACCGACGCGCAGCTCCAGGCCGAGTTTCAGCAATCCAAGCTCATCATCGAGCAGAACTTTGCTGCCCAAGGTATCAAGGACCCGCTCGATTCCACCAAGCCTTACCTGCTGACGGGCGCTGCCATCCCGGGCGCCCCGGAGAAACTGGCGGTCTCCGAGAAGGTGATGGCGTACTACAACTATCTCTCGGGCGGCAACTCGCAGGTCGGCGCCGGCTATCCTGGCGCTTTCGGGCACATACTGCCGGGCGACAGCAAAGTATACCTTGCGCCCAACATCTCCTCCGACTTCACTCTGATCGGGTTCAAGCAGATGACCCCGGACCAGGCCACGGCGGCTTGGCAGCAGGAGTGGAAGGATGCGACCGCGCATGCCAGCCTGCCGGTCGTGGTCTTCCCCTGGCATGACTACGGGATCACCGGCTACGAGCCGGGCTACAACGTCCAGATGTTCGAGAGCTTGATCAAGACTGCCTTTGAAGCAGGCTCCGAGTTCGTCACGCTCAATGATCTGGCGCAGCGCGTATCGGCCTTCGACACTTCGAGCCTCAAGTACGACATGGTCGACGCGAACACCATCAGCGTGACCGTCGGCTCCGGCGGATCTCTCGGTACCTTCGCGCTCGACCTTTCTGGGCAGACCATCAAGTCCGTCGCGGGAATGTACGCCTATGACGTGGACAGTGTGTTCCTGCCGAAGTCGGGCGGCACCTTCACGATCAGCCTTGGCGCGACCCCGGACGATGTCACGCACATCACTGCGCTGCCGTCGCGTGCGGAGCTGCTCGCGGCGACGAGCCCGGGTGGGGGCGGACTGGATTTCTCCGTGGTGGGCGAGGGCACGTTGCTCGTCGACCTCGAGGCCCTGAACGGCCGCAGCGTTTCGGTTGCCGGCGCGCAGATCACCAGCCTCACTGCCGACAAGCTGGCACTGAACCTCACCGGATTCGGCCAGCACGACGTCTCCATCCGACTGCAAGCGGGGCCACCTTCCGAGGTGGTGCAGACGGTCGCATTCTCGGCCGATAGTGGGACCAGCAATAGTGACTTCATTACTAATGTGGCGATGCAGACTGTCACTGGTACCTTGAGCGCCTCCCTGGTTGCCGGTGATACGGTGAAGATCTCGGTTGACAACGGTGCTACTTGGCATACGGCCACGGCAGCCGTGGGCGGCACCACCTTCTCGCTGAGCAATCTGGCGCTGACGAACAACGGGACGCCGCTCCAGGTACGGGTCGAGAGCGCGGCTGGCCTAGCCAGCAACACTCTGCTGCAGGCCTATGTGCTGGATCAGACAGCGCCGTCCGAGGCGGTATCGATTGTCTCGATGGCGAAGGACACCGGCGCTCCCAGCGACTTCATCACCAATGACGGGAGCGCCGACCGTGCCGTCGCAGGCACCTTATCGACCATGCTCGCCACGGACGAGACCTTGCAGGTCTCCTTCGATGGCGGCAGCACCTGGAGCAACGGCTCGGTGAACGGCACCAACTGGACCGCAACGGACAACGCTGCCCATAGCGCGAGTTGGACCATCCAGGCCCGGGTCGTCGATCTCGCCGGCAATATCGGCCCCATCGTCAGCCAGGCCGTCACCTACGACACGTCGATCCCGGGACCGTTTGTTTCTGTCTTCCGCAATGGCTCCTGGAGCCAGGAGACGCCAACGCCCTACAGCGGTCCGGTGCAGCATCTACAGTACCAACATCTAGGGACCGCAGACAACGAAGTGGTGATAGGAACCGCCAGCAATGACTTCATCAATCTTCTCGGTGGAGACGACGCTGCGAACGGTGGCAGTGGCGATGACGTCCTTGACGGCGGCCTGGGCTCGAACTTCCTCACGGGCGGCGCTGGCTCTGACGTCTTCTTTCTTGACGGTCGCAGTGGGCAAACAACGTGGTCGACCATCACTGACTGGGAGACTGGTGAACAACTCTCGCTATGGGGTTGGCGGCCCGGAGTGAGCCAGAAGGCCTGGGTCAATACTGCAGGCGCGACTGGATACGAGGGGGTTACTCTTCATGCCGATCTCAATGGAGATGGAACCGTTGATGCCAGTGTGACCTGGACGGGCCTGACGCAGGCGCAACTGCCGACATCTCACGAGTTCGATGGTCTGCTTTGGTTCACGTGACGGCAAGACCGCCGACCTGTTCGAGCGCAGCTCGAACAACTCCATTCTAACTTGGCTTAGGCACACTCCAATCGAGTGTGCCGGAGGGAGAAGAAGAATGCTTCTCGAGCGACATGGCCTGAATCTAATTGCGGTGCACCACGCGGAGCCTCAAGCAGGCGAACGAAACAGGCAGCATGCAACGGACACGTCATCAGAGAATGACACGTCTCACAGTCCGGGCAAGGTTGAGCAGGTCAGACGCCAGCCAAGAGATCGAACGCATGAGAACGCCTGGTCCAAGCAAATCCTGCAATACCTGGCCATTAACCCAGAGGTCTTGAGGGTGCCACCGCGCGTACGCTGATTAAGAGCCGTGTCCAAACATGAGCTCCCGAAGACGCGCCCGAGGTATGCGCAGTAGCCTTACTGCAGCACCAACTAAAAAATAAATCCCGTATACGACCATGCCTTAACGCGTCGTTGAGTTCGGCGAAAAACTCGTATCGACCAGCAAAGAGTGGCAGTAGTAAGTTCGCTGGCGATTCAACTTTTGTTGTAAAATTTCTTAAGGTTGTAGCATCGTAGCGCCGCTAAACGTAGCGCTACTTGGGCGTGCTTGTTTGCGCAGGAGGTACATTTGCTTAGCGAAAGTTGGCAGAAGTCGATTTCGGCTCGCGCGAGATTGCCGCTCCTGGCGACCTTCGCTCTCACCTACGCTGCCACTCAACGGCCTTCGGGTGCCGCTGCAGGCACGCGTGAGCGCTTCCTAGTTTGCTACAGCAGAGATGATCTTGCTGCCATTCAGAACTACGATCTGGCCGTTCTGGATAGCGACATAGATGCGGACCTCTCTGGCCGCCAGAACCCGGCTGCAATCCTCCTCGGCTACCTAAGCCTTGGTGAGCTTCACCGCGGTCGCGGATACTTTCCCGACGTCAGTAGAGATGGTGTGCTCTTTGACGCCAACCCAAACTGGCCCGATGCACAATTTGTCGACATGCGGGCAGCACGCTGGCGCGACAGGATTGTGACGCAGCTCGTGCCCGCAATCCTGGCGCGGGGCTTCAGTGGCCTATTCTTTGACACGCTCGACAACGCTGAGTTCCTGGAGACCCGCAACCCGGTTCGTTTTTCGGGCATGGTGGAGGGAGCTGCTGACCTAGTTCGTAGCGTTCGACATCACTTTCCAAACGTGCCGATCATGATCAATCGCGGATACGCCGTGTTGCCGCGGATCGCTGGCAAGTTCGACATGCTGTTGGGCGAATCTGTCCGCACCACTTTCGATGCCAAATCCAGGAGCTATCAGCTGGTCTCTGAGGCTGGATACCTGTGGCAAGTCGAGAGAATGCGGAGAGCGCGCGAACGCGACCCTCACCTGCGCCTATTCTCGCTCGACTACTGGGATCCTGAAGACCGCGACGGCATCGCGCGGATCTACACAGGGCAGCGGGCCAATAGCTTCATTCCTTACGTCGGGACGTTCGACCTGACCAGCATCGTGACTGAGCCATGACCTACCGTTCGGCCGTACGCAACACCCGCCTTCCCGTCTTTGCGCTCGGACTAGTCGCGGTCGCGCTAAGTCTGGCCCTTGTTCCACGAGGGCGAGAGCTTGCGCTGCTGCGCATGGAAGCCGGCGATACGCAGCGAGCAGCTGCCCTCCTGGAAGCAAAGTTCGTTGGGGGAGACCGCTCGCCCGCAACGATAGCCGCATTGGCGCGCGCGCGGGTCAGCATAGGCGATGTCGTAGGCGCCATGCAGCTGCTTGAGACATTGATTGCGCAACGGCCCCGTGACGCCGGCGCCCTGAACACGCTTGAGCAGCTCCAGCGTGCCTCCGGTCGTACCGAAGGGCTCATCCGTACCCTCGAGATGCTGCAGACCGTGGCACCGAGAACAGATCGCCTACGCGATCTGGCGGGGCTCTATGCCAGAAACAGCCGGAGGCCGGAGCAGCTTGCGGCGCTGCGCAACCTCGTCCAGCAGGTCGGCTCAGAGCCGGACGACTTCGTAACGTTGGCACGATTGGAAGCGAGCATTGGACGGCCCCTCGCCGGCGTTGCGGTGCTGCGAGATATGGAGGCACGTCATCCGGAGGCGGTGGATGCAAGTGTCATCGCGCTGGAATTAGGCATGCTGCTCGTTGCCAAGGAGCCCGAGCAAGCCCTGGCGCGCGGACGGCTCTGGCTAGTGGGGCGAAGCGATCTGGCGCAGTCTGCGCCCATTCTCGCGGGAGAGATCAGCGTTGGGGGCCGTCCGGATCTCGCGGTAGCCTTGTTGAAGCAATACGCTGGCGCCGATGCAGATCCGCGCCTGATCGCTGCGATCGCTCAAGCCGAGAGTGATGCGGGTGATCCCGCTGCGGGGTTGAGCCGGCTCGAGCAGCTCGATCCGGCAAAGGACGCAAGAGGCGGGGTACCCGTGGCGATCCTGCGTCTCCGGCTTGGCCTTGCGGTCGGCAACGTCGATCGTGCCATGGCTGCAGCCGAGCGTGTGGGCTGGCTAGACGTGCCGGACGACGGGCTACAACAATTATCGACCATGGTTTTGGCGGCTGGGCGAATGGACGCGCTGCAACGTTTGGCAGCAGCGGGCGAGAATTACCTGGTATCCGTACCAGTCCTGGCGGCGCGGATCAGGCTGGCGCTCGGCGATGCGGACGGCGCGCGCCGGTGGAGTGATCGCGCGACATCGACCGTCGTGGGTCAGCCCAATGTGGCCGTTCAGTTGGCGGAAGTTGAAGTCCAGCTGGGGCGGAGCGATCGAGCTGCGGCGCTGCTGGTCGACGCTGTACAGGAGCCGGACCTGCCGCCAACTGCCCTGCCCGCAATCGCTGGCCTCTTTATCCGTGCTGGGCGGGCTGATAAGGGCGCGATAGCCCTGGATCGGCTCCGTCGGAGCCGGGCCTCGCTTGCGGCGGACAGCGCTTGGGCGCTCGCCACCATCGCGGCTGGTCGTGCCAAGGAGGTGACTGCCTGGCTGTCGGCCCGCGGACGAGAGGAGCTTCCCGCCGACCTGCTGCAAAATGTCATCCACGTTGCTTTGGATGCGGGAGCGCGCGGTCTGGCCTTGCAGGCAGCAGAGCGACTCACCTCAATTCGAGGCAGCGCCGATGACGGGCTGCTGCTCGCTCGGCTTCTGTTTGATAACGGGCAGCTGCGCCGGGCGCTGGAGTGTTTGCGCGCGCTACCAGCCGGTACCAGTGTACCCGACGATTTTCGGGCGGCTGTCCTCCTTGGCGCTTGGCGTCAGGGGGCGCCGGTCGCGGACGAGTTGCGGGCCATCTGGCTGCGGCGCCTAGAATCGGCAACAAATACGGCCGATCAAGCGGCCTCCATCTCCCTCTTGTTCGAGCTGCGCGCCCACGCCGAGCTGATACCGGTGCTGCATATTCTCGCCCGGCAGGCTCCCGAGCGCTGGCTTTGGGCCTATAGCGAGGCAGCGGTCGCAGCGAGGCGGCAGGCTGATCTCACTGCGCTTTGGATGGAGCTCGTCAGCCGCCCGGGGCTGCCAGCTGAGCTGCGACGCCAACTGGCCTTCAAGTTACTTGAGGCCGGCGACAAACGAGCGGCAGAGCGAGCCTTCCGTGTTCTCGCCGCCACTTCGCCGTCCGACAGTCCGGATGTTCGCCAGCTCCTCTTCCTCTGGGGACCGCGGCCCACGGCGGAGCAGCTCGATTGGATTGAGGGTCGGGCTCGCGTGGCTAGCGGCGCGGAGCAGGGAGCCTGGATGCGCATCCTGGCCGATCGCGGCGCTCCAGCACGTTCCGCTGCGGTCTACCGGGCCGCGACCACGCGGGGCGGCGCGTCCGAATCCACGCTCGGGGCTTACTTGGCCGCTCTGCAAGCGCAAGACGATCGAACGGCGATGGTTGCCGCGGTGCGTGAGGAACTGCCGCGGGCAACGACGGCGGGTCACTTGCGACAGTTGGCGGATCTCGCTGCCCGTACTGGTGATACGGAGATGGAGCGGCAGGCCCTGGAGCGCTTAGTAGCAACGGCCGGATGGGACCGCGATACGCAGCGCCGGCTCGGCATACTGGCTTATTTGCGGCGGGACATGGACGTGGCGGAGAGGCTCCTGTTGGCGGCAATTGCGCAGACCGGAGGTGACTACGACACGCAGATGATTCTTGGCGACATTGCAGGCCGGCGACCCGGCGCGGCGGCAGCACGGTCACACTACGCCGAAGCCCTACGCCTGCTGGAGAGCTCGGGAGATAGGTCGTTCCGAGGAAGGATAGTTCGTGCGAACCTGCTGCACCGACTCGGGCGGGACACCGAGGCCACACGGCTGTACGAGGTCCTCCTCGCTGAGCGCCCCAGTGACCGAAACCTGCGTGCCGATTACGCTGCCATGCTGATTGAGCAAGGCTCGCTGCGGCATGCCAGCGACTTGTTGGCCGGCCGATGACACCGTCTCTCCTCCCCGGTCCCGGCATCGCCCTGGCGGTGCTCGCGGTCCTCCATGGCGGTGTGGCGGCAGCCACTGAGTCCGGACCGGTAGCGACACTGCAATGCACGGCGGAACCACCCACAAGGCTACGCGGCGCGGACGCTGATGCGACCGACGCGGCCGTACAGGCCGCGTTACATCAACGCACGATGGGTGCCGCTGAGGACCCAAGCATTGCGATCGAGACCGTAGCGCCCGCACCAGTCGGCCGGCAGGTTCTGGTCGATATTCCCATGCCTGGAGCATCCGGGGTGATGCTACAGCAGCAGGGCCGTGAGGTCCTGCTGTCCTCACCGCAGGCCCTGCCGCCGATCGATCTGCGAGCGCTTCAATACTGCGCGACCGATATGATCGAGGGAATCAGTGTTGGCTACGACACTCTGCTGCTAAGCCTTGCTCCGGGTGTCACCGTCACCCACACACATATTCAGGGCGGACTTCATCTCGTCCTACGGCACGCGGCAATGCCGGCGCACGAGGCGGGACAACCGGCTGCGGCTGTCGGCGGAGCCAGCGATGAAGCGCATGCGGACGAACGGCGGGACGACGTACCATCAGCCAGCGATCAGGGCGAACTTCGTCTTCGCCTCTTGGAGGCCCAGCTCCTGCTGCAGACCGGGCAGCTCGGTGAGGCACACCGGCGCTATGAGGCCCTGCGTCAGGACATGCCAGCGAGCCCGGACCCCCTGAACGGCCTCGCCAGCCTCGCCCTGCGTGGTGGGCGCTGGCGCGAGGCCAAGGCTTTGTACCAGGAAGCATTGCTGCTTGATCCGGGAGAACCTGGGGCCGCGGCGGCGGTCAGGGCTATCGACCGCGCCACGGCTCCGCGTTTGCGGTCTGAAGTGGAGTACCGCGAGACCGAGGGTGGCGTAGGGACCGGGCGGGCCACTGCCGTCATTGGCGGGGTCAGCGGCCAGCAGCCCTTCGGTCAGGGCTGGCGCCTCGGTTTTGCGGCAGACTTCGCCCAGGTGGACGCCTCGCAGGTGTTGAAACGGAATGGCACGGTCGGATCTTTCTCCGGCCAACGCCAAAAGGCCGAAGTCTATGTGCAGCATGATAGCCTTGGCGGGCAGGTCATCGTTGGATCGCTGTTTCTGAACGGAGACACACCGGGCCTCGGGCTCCGCGCTGAACTGCCCGACACCTGGGGCGCGACGACATTGCGCGCCGAATATCACAGACCAAATTGGGACTTTTTCCAGAGCCTGATCGATTATGGCACGCGGGACCGGCTGGCAGTCGGCCGCCGCCAGCAGCTCACCACCGATCTCACGGGGCGACTTGAGGTCGGCGGTAACCGCTACGGCATCCAGGGCGACCGGGATGTGGCGGATACGATCTCGGTTACCGGAGAACTGCGGCTTGGCAATCTGGCTGGGGTCCGTGGCTTCTCGACGGCTTATGTTTTGGATAGCGAGTACCTGCTTCGTCGGGCCGACCGGATCGGAGCCGACGGGCAACGCTTCGCACCGCTGCAGATTTTCGAACGAGAGGTGCATGCCCTGACTCTCGGCTATGCGGGGGTTTGGAAAGATAGAACCAAGGAGCGAGCTTTAACGTACGAGTTGTCAGCAGGCTATGGTGTGGACCGTTATGGCAAGGCAGGGCCACTCGTGGCGGGGAACCTCGGTTACGTCCTCGGCAGCCTCGAGGTCAGACTGCGGGGAAGTTACGTAGAAAATATTGGTCGCACACGAGGCACAACGACGGTGCTCGGTGGCTCTTTGACGTGGGTCTTCTGACATGACACCCGCGCATGGTTCATTCCAAAAAGGGCCAAGATACCTCCTGGGCATCCGCGTCGCCGCCCTCCTCGAGATGGTGACACTCCTCGCAGTGGCTCTGTTGGTCGACACGTTTCTGTTCGACGGCAATCGCTTTGCGGAAATCAGGCCCCATCCGTTCTGGGCGGCCGTTCTGCTCGCTGCGACGCAGTACGGCACGAAGGAGGGCCTAGCGGCAGCCGTGCTCTCCACCGCCGGCCTGCTGGCCGGCGCTCTCCCCGAGCAGGGCTTTGGTGAGGACCTCTATGCCTGGCTACTGCGCATCAGTGGCACCCCGGTGTTGTGGTTCATCGCTGCGGTGGTACTCGGCGAGATCCGCGATGGCCACCACCGTAAGTCCGACATGCTGAAGGAGGAGTTGGTCGACACACTCGAGCAAACGCGGACTATTGCCGAGGCCTACGAGCGCCTTGCTCGGACGGCGAGCGAGTTGGAGGTACGGGTTGCCGGACAGGTGCGTACCGTGCATGCGATGTACACAGCGGCACGCGCTATTGAGCGACAGGACACGCGAGAAATCCTGATCGGCGTGGCGACCCTCGTTCGATCAGTGTTAGGACCATTGAAATTTTCTCTCTTTTTACTGAATGGCCAAAGGCTAGAGCTTGCCGCCACCGAAGGCTGGAGCAACCAGGATCGCTTCACACGCGAATTCGACACGGCTTCGCCGCTGTTCCGCGCAATTGTTGACGGACGGCAGACACTGACTGCGATAACTCCGGCGCACGAAGCGATCCTGCAGGGCGAAGGTATGCTGGCCGGTCCGCTGGTAAGTCAGGAGACCGGCAAGGTGGTTGGCATGCTCAAACTGGAAGAGATCGCTTTTGCCGAGCTCAACCCATCCAATGTGCAGAACTTCAGCATTGTCTGCGATTGGATCGGAACGGCCTACGACAGCGCCCTGCGGTTTGAGCAGCTCCAGGCGGAAAGTCTCGACGGGTCATCCCCGACCAAAGTGGCGTTAGGTGTTTGATGAACGACCCTTGCCCAGTCCTCATGTTCCCCGGATCGGCGCTGCCCCTCAGGCCCAGCGCTTGGGTCCGGACGGCAATGTTCGGGACCTCATGCGGTGTGATCTGCGCAGAGCTGGCAATCGCGGCCACCGGCCTCGGCTTGCTCACGCCGCCATCCTCCTTGCCTCTGACTCTTCCCTCAGAGGCCACGCTGTTTCTGGCGCATCTTGCCGTCTCTAGTGTCCTAATTTGCATTGCGGCGGCACTCTATCGGCGTGGCGGCCGGACGCCGACCTTCCTGCTCCTCGTGGTGTCCACTGCCACCATGGGGCCGCTCGGCTGTGTGGGGGCGGCATTGGGTGGTGTGATGCATTGGGTCTTCATTCGGCACGCGACGCCGTTCGCGCAGTGGTATGCCGCATTGTTCCCAGATATCGACACCTCACCGATCCGAGCGCTCTACGAGCGCCTGGCATTGCGCGGTGGCGCTCCCGGTCCCCGGAGCAACGTCGCACCGTTCTTGGACGTCATGGCGCTCGGCACCGTCCAACAGAAGCAAGCCGTGATCACGGTCATAGCCGACGAGTTCCGGCCCGCTTTTGTCCCTGCGCTTCGCAGCGCCCTGAATGACGTCGAACCAGCAATCCGGGTGCTGGCGGCAACCGCTTCGGCGCGAATCGAGAACTGGTTCCTTGAGCGCGCCATGGAGCTTAACGCGCACCGTGCAGCGGCCCCGGACGATCCCGATATTCTGCTCACACTCGCCCGGCACCACGACGAATATGCGAATACCGGACTTCTTGACGCCGGTCGCGCCCAAAGTGAGTGGCGGCAGGCCCTGGAATGCTACGAACTGCTCAATCAACTTCGACCAGGCGATCCTGATATCATTCAGGCAATCGGCCAACTCCTGCTGCGGCTCGACGAGCCCGCACGAGCGATGGAATGCCTAGAGCCTCTCGCTGAAAGCGCTAACGCCTCGCTCGATGTGCTGAGCTCATACTTAGATTGCCTGTACCGGCTTCGCCGTGTTGATCTGCTACGTCGTGTAGCCCGCAGGCATGGCGAGCGAATCTCCGCCTCCGGCTTACCTTATAATATACGCTGCGCCGCGCTGCTGTGGGCAGAGGGCTCAGCGCCGGACATGCTCGATGGTGGAAGTCCCGCATGAGGCTGACCACGCATAGCCGCACGAGGGGCTCTACCAAGGAAGCCGACGTTTGCCTCATTCTTGAGGGCGCCTACCCGTTTATCGCGGGTGGCGTCTCCTCATGGACGCACGATCTCATCAAGGCGCATTCCGACCTCACATTCCATCTCGTGGCACTCTCGGCAGACGAGACCCCTAAACCGCTGCGTTTCGATCTTCCGCCAAACGTCATCCAGATGACAGAGATCGCGCTGCAGCAGTCTGAACGGCGGCCCGCCAACGGAAAGGCGGTCGAGCGCATGATCAGCGAAATCGAGGGACCACTCACCCGTCTCTTTGCGAAAGGTGGGATCGAAGACTTCCGCGGTGTGTTGGCCGCACTGCGCCGGCATCCGCGCGCAGCCACTCGGGCTGCTCTCATGAACTCTGAGGCCGCTTTCGAGATGCTGCAACATATGTACGAGGCCTCGGTACCTGGCAGCTCCTTCCTCAATTACTTTTGGAGTTGGCGCTCTCTCGCCGGAGGACTGTTTTCTGTGTTGCTGGCTGAACTACCGAGAGCGCGGGTCTACCATACGATTTCGACCGGATATGCTGGCTTGTTGATGGCGCGAGCGGTGTTGGAAACGGGCCGTCCGGGCCTGCTCACGGAGCACGGCATCTACACCAACGAGCGCCGCGTTGAGATCGCCATGGCCGATTGGCTGGCTGACAAGGTCCCCGGCTCGTTCGGCATCGAAGCGCGGCGGCGCGACTTGCGAGATGTCTGGATTGAAGCCTTCATCGGCTACTCGCGTGCCTGCTACGAGGCTTGCAGCACGATTACCACTCTCTACACCGGCAACCAAGTGCTGCAGCTCCGCGATGGCGCGCCGCAGGATCGCCTGGCCGTCATCCCAAATGGCATCGACTATGATGGCTTGTCAGCCATTCAGCGCGACGTCTCGCCCCGGCCACCAACGGTCGCGCTGATCGGCCGGGCCGTACCGATTAAAGATGTAAAAACTTATATTCGCGCAGCTGCCATCTTGCGCGACATGGTACCGGGAGTCCGGGTCCTCCTGCTGGGGCCAACGGATGAGGACCCTGCCTATTTCAAAGAATGCGTGGACATGGTGAGCCATCTCGGACTACGGGGCACCTTCGAGTTCACTGGGCGGGTGAGGCTGCACGATTACCTCGGTCGGGTCGACGTTATCGCGCTCACTAGCATCAGTGAGGCACAGCCTTTGGTGCTGCTGGAAGCGGGGGCGGCGGGGGTGCCGAGTGTCGCGACCGATGTCGGCTCCTGCCGCGACATTATTGAAGGGCGTGCTGACGAGGACCCGCCTTTGGGGCCAGGTGGCTTCGTGACCCCGCTTGCCAATCCACTCGAGACAGCGCAGCGATTGGCGGATTTGCTGCTCGACCCGGCGCTGCGCACGCGGTGTGGCGAGACCATTCGGCTCAGGACGGAGCGTTACTACAATAAGAAGGTGGTCGATCGAATCTACCGCGAGCTGTACGATGCACACCTGTGCCTACCGAACCGCTCAAGCGTATTGGCGGCCGCCTGATGGCTGGCATTGGCTTTGTGCTGCGCCGTCTGGCGCGGCAGGACACACTCAGCGCAGGTCTACGGGCCTACGTGCATGCCGTCGCGGTCTCTTCGGGTCCCTGGCTCTTTACCATTTTGATGCTTGGCGGCATCGAGCTGTTCGGGCGCGGCATTCTCGAGAGTGACGAGCTCCAGCGATTTTCGCTCATAGTAATTTACGATTTTGCCTTCTCGTTGGTGGTCTCTGGCCCCATTGTGCTCGTAGTTACCCGCCGTCTCGCGGACGCGATCCACGCCAAGGACGTGTCCGGGGTACCAGGCATGTTCCTAGGGGCACTGCTTCTGATCCTCGTTATCGAGGCCGCGCTTGGTGTCCCGTTTTACGGCTTCATTGTCGACATGTCGCTGGGCGAACGGCTTTTGGCATTGGCTGGCTTCTTGGTGATCGGCGGCATCTGGCTCGCCGCAGCCTTCATGTCCGCGCTCAAAAGTTTCGAGACGATCTCGGCGGCCTTCGCCATAGGCAGTGCGACTGCTTTCATTGGGGCGACGCTGTTAGCGCCTGATTTCGGGACGACCGGAATGTTGGCCGGCTTTATCGCCGGAATGGCAGTCATTTTTTTCGGACTTGCTGCGCGTATCTTCGCTGAATACCCATACACGGTCGAGCATCCGTTTGCATTTATTGCTGACTTCCGCCGCTACTGGGAGTTTGCAATGGTCGGGCTACTGTATAATGCGGCAATTTGGGTCGACAAACTGATCATGTGGTTCGCGCCCGGGCGCGTGGTGATCGCTGGGGCAATGCCGGCTCACCCGACCTATGACGGGGCAATGTTCTTGGCCTATCTCACTATTGTGCCGACAATGGCGGTCCTTTTGGTCTCCGTAGAGACACGGTTCTTCGAGCGCTATCTCCGCTTCTACCGCGACATTGAGAAACATGCGACAGCCACTGAGATCCGGAGCAACCACAAGGCCATCCTTCGTACCCTCGGTGAGGGGCTGCGCAACATTGCCGTGTTGCAGGCCACTGTGTGCTATTTAGCCATTCTAGTCGCCCCTGGTCTCATTGGTCTCGCTCGTGGTGGCGTGGAGATGGTGTCGGTCTTTCGCTTCGGCGCGCTAGGCGCAATGTTTCATGTCTTGTTATTATCAGTGATGGTTGTAATTTCTTATTTTGATCTTCGAAGATTGTTGTTGTCGGTTTCGTTGGTTTTTTTCCTGCTGAATGCTGGATTTAGTTTGACGGCACTCTGGTTAGGGCTTGGTTACCACGGCTACGGTTATCTCATGGCAACACTGTTTGCGCTAATATACGCCTATTCAGCAGCAGCCTCATGCATCTTGCGTCTGCCCTACATGACGTTCATCGGCAACAACCGAGGACTGCGGTAGCCAACACTTGCCTAGCCTAAGCAGACGACTTTCTGGGCGAAATTTGTGGCAAGCCATTTTCTTTTCAAGCGAACACCGGTAGCCGGTGCAGTGTCGCTCGCTGCGACACGGTCTGCCTCCTTTGCATGTCACAGCCAAGATAGAAACTTTGTTGATTCGGATCTCGAGGTGATGATTACCTCAAATGCTTGTCTTGGCCGCCTAGCACGGTCTGGCTACACAAGGGGTGAAAGGTTGTTTTAATCATTAACGCCTCATCCATTACTCATACCGCACTAAAATTAGCGAAGTGTCGCAATAATGAAGAGTAGTCCGTTGCGGTTTATAATATACCTGTGTTTGACCTTAAAAGGAATACCGACGGTGGGTTATAGCGATCAGCAGGACGAACCGCAGAGCAAGCTGGCCATGAGCATTGATCGGCATGTCGGCCAACGCATCCGCGACCTGCGAACCATGAAGGGATTATCGCAGCAGCAGCTTGCGCGATTGATAGGTGTGACTTACCAGCAAGCGCACAAATATGAGCGTGGGCTAAACCGCATTTCAGCAGGCCGACTGTTCCATATCGCCCAAGCGTTATTTGTCCAGCCCTCATGGTTTTTTGAGGGTTTGGCAGAGCACGACGAATCCCACGATATGTCGCCGCGACAGCGCTTGTGTTTAGAGATGGCGCGCAATTTTTCGCTGATCAAAGATGAAAAACAACAAGAAGCCCTCAATCAAATGGCCCGCTCGCTGGTCACTCACCTGGATAGCGAGCAAGCCAGCTGAGAATCGGGCAGATTTCCCTTAGCGGATCGGTCAACTGCACCATATGGTCCGGAAGCGAACACGATGACCAGCCGCACACTCCTCATGTGTCCGCAGTGCGAAGCTGCTTCTTGGCATTCGACAGGGCACGTAGAGGTACCCGCGCACCTCTATTATCTCTGGTGCAGCCCATGCGCCGCCCGCGAACAGGACGAGTTTCTGAAAATGCTGATCGCATTCAGTACAGCGAAGACTTCGAATGGCGAACCGAACCACTTCGCCGTTAGAATCGGCACAAAAAAGCGCAATGGATGTAATTACCCACCCCCCTTGCGCGGAAGTGGGATGCCTGATTCGATCCTGGCATGCAGCGGGATGCGCTTGAGCGGCTGAGCAAGGCAGAGCTGATCGAGCTGGTGCTGCG
>NZ_SMSJ01000101.1 GCF_004355005.1 Dankookia rubra | reverse complement strand
GCTTTCCGCCGCCGCCTCGGCCCCCGGCGGGCCCGGGGCGGGACCGAGGCCCGGCCCAAGCGCGAAGCCGGGCCGGCCCCGCGCGCCGGCCCTGCCGGGCCCGGCCGTGCCGCCCGCCGAAACCCTGCCGATCTCCCGCATTCCCCCGCCCTCCTGGCGCTGTTGCCGATGCTGTTTCTGCCGCGGCGCGGCAAACGGCGCCGCCGCGGCCGGCAGTCCTTGCCGGATCGGCGGCGCCCTGGCCTGGCACGCCGGTTGCGATCACCCCGCCACCCGCAGGACGGAGTGCAGCGTGGCCAAAATTGCTTTCGCAAGGGCGAAGAGCGCCTGGGCGCTGGCGGCCATGACGGCGCTGCTCGCCCTTCTCGCGGGGACGCCGCCCGCCCTGGCGCAGCCGGTGCGGATCAAGGACATCGCCGACCTCGAGGGGGTCCGCGACAACCAGCTGGTCGGCTATGGCCTGGTGGTCGGGCTGAACGGCACGGGCGACCGGCTGGCGACCTCGATCTTCACCCGGCAGACGCTGATCGGCATGCTGGAACGGCTCGGCGTCAACACCCGCGACAACGAGGCCAAGCTGGCGACCAAGAACGTCGCCGCCGTCATGGTCACCGCCAACCTGCCGGCCTTCGCCCGGCCGGGCAGCCGGATCGACATCGCGGTCTCGGCGCTGGGCGATGCCACCAACCTGCAGGGCGGCACCTTGCTGGTCACCCCGCTGCTGGGCGCGGACGGGGAGGTCTATGCGGTCGCCCAGGGCGCGGTCGCCACCGGGGCCGTCGCCGCCCGCGGCGCCGGCGCCAGCGTCCAGCGCGGGGTGCCGACCAGCGCCCGCATCGCCTCCGGTGCCATCGTCGAGCGCGAGGTGCCCTATGCACTGACCGGCCGGCCGAGCCTTCGCCTGGCACTCCGCAATCCCGACCTGACCACGGCGCGGCGCATCGCCGCCGCCATCAACCGGGCGACGGGCGGCAGCCTGGCCAACGCCACCGACCCGCGCACCGTGGCGCTGAACCTGGCCGGGCGCGACCCGGTCGCCCTGCTGGGCGAGATCGAGCAGCTTCGGGTGGAGCCCGACCAGGTGGCACGCGTGGTGATCGAGGAGGCGAGCGGCACCATCGTCATGGGCGCCAATGTCCGGGTCTCCACCGTGGCGGTTGCCCAGGGCAACCTCACCATCCGCATCACCGAGACGCCGCAGGTCAGCCAGCCCAATGCGCTGTCGAACGGCCAGACCGTGGTGACGCCGCGGACCAACATCGAGGTGGACGACCAGGCGGAGCGGCGGGTCGGCGTGCTCGGCGGCGGCGTCACGCTGCAGGAGCTGGTGCGCGGGATGAACGCGCTCGGCGTCGGGCCGCGCGACCTGATCTCGATCCTGCAGGCGGTGAAGGCGGCCGGCGCGCTGCAGGCCGAGATGGAGCTCCGCTGATGGACGGCCCGCGCCCGCTCACCGCCGCCGAGCGCGCCGCCATGCCGCCGAAGCTGCGCCAGGCGGCGCAGGCCTTCGAGGCGCAGGCTTTCGCCCAGTTGCTGCAGCCCATCTTCGCCGCCGCCGATCCCAGCCGCGGCCGCTTCGGCGGCGGCGCGGCGGAAGCCCAATGGCGGCCGATGCTGGTCGATGCCGTGGCGAAGCAGGCGGTCCGCGCCGGCCATGGCCTCGGCCTGTCCGACGCCATCCTGCGGGAATTGGCGAAACGCCAGGCCACCCCCCCCAACCCAGGAGACGGGCAAATGACCCTGATGATGGACGCGCTGATCGCCGCCGGCCGCCGCCTGGCCGAGGCGCTGCGGGCGGAGAACGAGGCGCTCGCCGCGCTCGACCTGCCGCGCGCCGCGGGCCTGTCCACCGCCAAGCTGCGGGCGACGGATGCCTTCGCCGCGGCCTATGCCGCGGCGGCGAAGATCGGGACCAGGGCGGAAGGCGGCGCCCGGCAGGATGCGGCGGAGCTGACCACGCGGCTGCAGAGCCTGGGGGAGGAGAACCGCCGCCTGTTGCAGCGGGCCATCACCATCCAGTCGCAGGTGATCGAGACGATCGCCGGGGCGGCCCTGCCGCGCGCCGCGGCGCCCGGCTATGGCGCCGCGGGCAGGCCCGCCGTGCTGCGGCAGGCCCCGGCCCTGGCGATGGCTACGCGCGCCTGAGCGGCGGGACGGCGAAGCACGCCTGAACGGCGTGACGGCCAGCCACGCCCGACCAGCCTGACGGCCACGCGTGCCTGAGCGGCGCGCGGGCCGGAGCCGGTCAGCCCTTCTTGGCGACCAGGGTCTTCACCTCGTCCATGGCCTCGGTGAAGCGCTTGTTCAGCAGGCCGAGCGCCTCCTGGTTCGACTTCTGGATCAGATCGGCCACTTCCTTCATGTTGGCGACCGCCTTCTCATAGGCGCCCTTCAGCATCTCGGCCTGACGGGCGGCCTTGGCCTGCGGGCTCTCCTGGCTGCCGAATGCCTTCATCGCCTCGGTCATCTCGGTCATGGAGGACTGCAGGATCTCCATGTGGCGGCGGGCGACGGCCTGGGCGCCCTCGAGCGCCACGCGGTTCGCGGCCGAGAGCGCCTCGAGGTTGCGGCGCTGGGCGGAGGCGAGCGCTTCCACGTCCGGCATGCCGGGCATGCGGAACTCGGACAGCATCTTCATCAGGTCGGTCTCGGGCTTGCTGTTGCCAGAGCTGTTGTTGTCAGACATGTCGTCCTCCGCCGGTGGCTGGGTGCCGTGTGAATGGCGCCGCAGACTAGGGGCCGCGCGCGCCCGGGTCAAAACTTATGCTGCACCGCACAAAATTCAACCGGTTGACATGTCGCCCGGGTCGAGCCGGAAGGACCGCGCCACCTGCTCGGCCCGGTCCAGCGCCCGGTCCAGCGCCGCCATGGTCGGGCCGAGATCGACCGAGTCATCCGCGACCCAGGCCCGCACGGTGGCCAGCCAGACCGCGGCGACGCCCTGGACCCGCAGCGCTCCGGACAGGCCGGACGGATCGACCTCGGCCGCCCGCAGCAGCCCGGTCATGGAAGCCGGCAGGCCGGCGAGGAGGCAGAGCGCCAGGGCCGGCTCGGTCCGCAACTCCTCCAGCAGCCGGACCAGGCCGGCGCGGTGCGGCTGCATGGCGTCGATCCGCCGCATCAGCACGTCGAAGATCCGGTCCCGCGGCGTGCCGCCCTGCCCGGGCACGGTGCCGGTCGTGACCGCCGCATCCACCTGCCGGGCATGCAGCGCCAGCAGGTCGCGCGGTCCCTCCGGGCAGCGCGCCCTGATCTCCCGCGCCGGCAGGCCGGAAGCGGCGGCGAGGCGGCGCAGCGTGACGCCCTGCCAGCCATGCGCCGCGACCACCTGCCAGAAGCCGTCGAGCAGGCGGGAGTCGGTGTGGTCGATCGTGTCGCTCATGCGGCTCCAGGTTGGGCTGGTTGCGGCGTAAACAAAGGGCTCCTCAGCCGCCGAGTTCGCGCGAGCGGTCGGTGGCGGCGGCGATCGCCTTCGACATCAGGACGGGCCAGGCCTCGGGCTGCATCAGCACCGCCAGCGCGCGTTCCGTGGTTCCCTTCGGGCTGGTGACGTTCTTCCGCAACTGGGCGCTGTTCTCGGGGCTGGCGGCCAGCAGCGCCCCGCTGCCGGCGACCGTGGCGCGGGCCATGCGGCGGGCGAGGTCCGGCGGCAGGCCCTGCTCGATGGCCGCGGCCTCCATCACCTCGGCGAGCAGGAAGACATAGGCCGGGCCGCCGCCGGAGACGGCGGTGACCGGGTCGATCATCGTCTCGTCCTCGACCCAGGCGACCTCGCCGACCGAGGACAGCAGCGTATCGGCCAGCGCCTTCTGGCCAGAGGTCACGCCCGGCCCGGGGCAGGCGACGGTGAAGCCCTGGCGGACGGCGGCCGGGGTATTCGGCATGGCGCGGATCACCGCCGCGGCCCCGCCGAGCAGGCCGCGCATGCCGGCGACGTTCCGCCCGGCCATGATCGAGAGGAAGACCGTGTCCGGCCCGGCCAGGTGGGCGAAGGCGGGCAGGGTGGCCGCGGCCTCCTGCGGCTTGATCGCCAGCACCACGGCGGCGGGGCGGAAGCCGGCGGGGATCGCGGCCGGGCTCGGCACCACCGTCACCCGCCCGGCGAAGGCGGCGGCGGCCGCCGGCTGCGGTTCCACCACCACGGCCTCGGCCAGGCCGCGTTCCAGCCAGCCGGCCAGCATGGCGCCGCCCATCTTGCCGCAGCCGACGAGGAGGAGGGGGGGAAGGGATGTCTCGGTCATGCCGCGAAGGTCGCGCGGGGAGCGCGCGGGCGCAAGCGCGCGGGGAGCGCGCGGGCCGGGCCCGGGCGCAAGTACGCCGCTCCCGGTGGACGGACGCCGAGCGAGGGGCTAGCACGCGGCCCCGGAGGACCACCACGCATGCCCACCTATCGCTCGCGCACCACCACGCATGGCCGCAACATGGCCGGCGCCCGCGGCCTTTGGCGCGCCACCGGCATGAAGGACGGCGACTTCGGCAAGCCGATCATCGCCATCGCCAATTCCTTCACCCAGTTCGTCCCCGGCCATGTCCACCTGAAGGACCTCGGCCAGATGGTGGCGCGGGAGATCGAGGCGGCCGGCGGCGTGGCGAAGGAGTTCAACACCATCGCGGTCGACGACGGCATCGCCATGGGACATGCCGGCATGCTCTACAGCCTGCCTTCGCGCGAGCTGATCGCCGATGCGGTCGAGTACATGGTCAACGCGCATTGCGCCGATGCCCTGGTCTGCATCTCGAACTGCGACAAGATCACGCCGGGCATGCTGATGGCGGCGATGCGGCTGAACATCCCGGTGGTCTTCGTCTCGGGCGGGCCGATGGAAGCGGGCAAGGTGGTGCACCGCGGCCAGAAGCGCGCGGTCGACCTGATCGACGCCATGATCGTCGCCGCCGACCCGGATGTGACGGATGCGGAGGTCGCGGTCATCGAACGGTCGGCCTGCCCGACCTGCGGGTCCTGCTCCGGCATGTTCACCGCCAATTCGATGAACTGCCTGACCGAGGCGCTGGGCCTCGCCCTGCCCGGCAACGGCACGATCGTGGCGACGCATGCCGACCGGCGCGAGCTCTTCCTTGAGGCCGGCCGCCTCATCGTCAAGCTGGCCAAGCGGCATTACGAGGAGGACGACCATGCCGTCCTGCCGCGCGCCATCGCCACCCGCGCCGCCTTCGAGAATGCCATGACCCTCGACATCGCCATGGGCGGGTCGACCAATACCGTGCTGCACCTGCTGGCGGCGGCGCACGAGGCCGGGGTCGACTTCACCATGCGCGACATCGACCGGCTGTCCCGCCGGGTACCGGTGCTCTGCAAGGTCGCGCCCTCGGTCGCCGACGTGCATGTCGAGGATGTTCACCGCGCCGGCGGCATCATGGGGATCCTCGGGGAATTGGATCGCGCCGGGCTGATCGACACCTCGGTGCCTTCCGTCCATGCCAGGTCCATGGCCGAGGCGCTGGCGCATTGGGACATCACCCGCACGAAGGATTCCGCGGTGCGGCGCTTCTTCTGCGCGGCGCCCGGCGGCGTGCCGACGACCGAGGCCTTCAGCCAGGCCGAGCGCTGGGATTCCCTGGATGCCGACCGAGAGAAGGGCGTGATCCGCGACGCGGCGCATGCCTTCTCCAGGGATGGCGGCCTCGCGGTGCTCACCGGCAACCTGGCGGAGGAGGGCTGCATCGTGAAGACGGCGGGGGTGGATGCCTCCATCCTAACCTTCTCCGGCCCGGCGCGGATCTTCGAGAGCCAGGATGCCTCGGTCGAGGCCATCCTCGGCAAGAAGGTGCAGGCCGGCGACGTGGTGCTGGTGCGCTACGAGGGGCCGAAGGGCGGGCCGGGGATGCAGGAGATGCTCTACCCCACCAGCTACCTGAAGTCGGTCGGGCTCGGGAAGGCCTGCGCCCTGGTGACCGACGGGCGGTTCTCCGGCGGGTCGTCGGGGCTGTCGATCGGGCATCTCTCGCCGGAAGCGGCCGAGGGCGGGCTGGTCGGGCTGGTCGAGGACGGCGACCGGATCGAGATCGACATCCCCAACCGCACCATCCGGCTCGCGGTGGACGATGCGGTGCTGGCGGAGCGCCGGGCGGCGATGGAGGCGCGCGGCGCGGATGCCTGGCAGCCGGTCGGGCGCAACCGCGTGGTGACGACGGCGCTGCAGGCCTATGCGGCGCTGACCACCAGCGCGGCGCGCGGCGCGGTGCGGGACGTGACGCAGGTGCGGCGGCGGTAGGCGCCGGCGCAGCGGGTGGCCGCAGCACCGAGCGGCTGCGGCCGCGTCAGGAGAAGAGGGCGTCGTTCGCTGCTGGCGCCACCGGCGTGAAGCCCTCGGCGAAGCTGCAGCCCGAGCCAAACGGGTTGCACATCCGCCCGGTCCAAGCGTCCTTCGCGGGGCCCGGCCGGATGTCGGCGACGAGATGCGTGCCGGCGGCCGTGCCGTCACTGATCCAGGGCTCGTTCCCTTCATTGAGGCTGAGGTTCCGAAGCATCACGCGGCCATCGCCGAGCGCCGCGATGTAGGGCGCGCTGCCCTGCGGCCCGGGATTGATGTCGGCCAGCTGGCGGGTGCCTGCCGGAGTGCCGCCGGTCACCCAGGGTTCGTACTGGAAGCCTGGCCCGCAGGCGCTGAACAGCGCCAGCCCGTTGCCGAGCGGCACGAGGACCGTGGGATCGCCGTCACCAGAGCCCGGGTTGATGTCGGCCAGCATCCCCGTGCCGGCCGCGGTCCCGTCGGTGGCCCGGGGCTCCGTCCCGGTGTCGGGTCGCCAAGCCGAGAAAACGACGGTGCCGTGGCCGAGCGAGGCGATATCGTTCGCATCGCTTGCCACCAGCTGACCGAGGCTGACGCCAGCATAGAGGCGGGTGCCTGTCGCCGTTCCGTCCGTGACCCAGAGCGCGCCGCCCGACGCGGGGGTGGACGCCGCGAGAACGACCCGGCCGTCGCCAAGGGCATGGGAATAGATCGCACCGCTGCCGCTCGGCCCCGGATCAAGATCCGCCAGCAGCCGGCTGCCCGCGGTCGTGCCGTCAATGATCCAGGGCTCGAAGCCATGCACGCCATCGTTGGCGCGGAACACATGGAGCGGCGGCGGCACTTCCGGCGTCCCGGGATCGAGCGGACCGGCCGTGTTCTCCAGCGGCTCGATGCCGTCCGCCGCGTCGACGGCCGGATCACCATCGGACGCAGCATCATGAAGTCCCGTCCCGTCGGGCTGCGCGGCCGAGGCGCGATGACACGCCGCGCCCGCTCGGTGGAGGTCTGCGGCACGCGGCCAATCCGGCTCCGGTCGAACCTCGGCTGGACAACCGGACGGCAGGACCCAGAGTGTCGTCGCCGGTGTCCAGCGACGCGTCTTCCCCCCTCGGGCGGACCAGGCGAATCATGGCATCTCTCCCCGCGCGCAGACGCAGACCGCATCGGGTCCTCCTGCGGACCGGACGGATGCGCGATCAGGCCTGCCGGGATGGTGCGAACCTCCTGGACCGCATGGTGTGTGCTGCCGCAAACCTCCCCGAGACGAGGCCGCGAGCCGGCTTTCGCGTCGGCCTCTTGCGAGACCTCCCGATCCGCTCATCCGCCTACCCCGTCGCGGCCACAACCCCGGTGACTGCCGCCCGCCGCCGCGGCAGCAGCAGGTGCACCGCCAGCACCGCCACCAGGTAGGCCCCGGCGCCGACGAAGAAGACCAGCGTGTAGTTGCCCCCCGTCGCATCCAGCAGCCGCCCCACCAGCTTGGCCGAGAAGCCGCTGAAGATGGAGCTGATGCACCCGCCGAGCCCCACCGCCCCGGCCACCGCCGCCTTCGGCATGGTGTCGGAGACCAGGGTGAAGAGGTTGGCCGAGAAGCCCTGGTGCGCCGCCATCGCCAGGCCGATCAGCCCGACGGCGGACCAGATGCTTCCCACTCCCGGCGCCAGGAAGACCGGCACGGTGCAGAGCGCGCAGAGCAGCAGGGTGAGCTTCCGCGCGGTGAAAACATCGAGCCCCGCCCGGATCAGCCGGCCGGACAGCCAGCCGCCGCCGACCGAGCCGACATCCGTCATCAGGTAGATCGCCACCAGCGGCAGGCCGAGCGCCATCAGGTTCACGTTGAACCTGCTGAACAGGAAGCTCGGCACCCAGTTGTTGTAGAACCACCAGACCGGGTTGGTGAGGACGGCGCCGACGATGTAGGTCCAGGTCCCGGGAAAGCGCAGCAGCGCCAGCCAGGGCACCCGCTGCGCCGGCACCTCGGGGTCGGAACGGATATAGGCGAGCTCCGCCGGGGTGACGTCCGGGTGGTCCTCCGGCGCGCGGTAGAGGCCGATCCAGAAGACCAGCCAGAGCAGCCCGACCGCGCCGCTGACGTAGAAGGCCGCCTGCCAGCCCCAGGTCGCCGTGACGAAGGCGGCGATCAGCGGCGCCAGCAGCCCGCCGATGTTGCTGCCGGAGTTGAAGACCCCTGTCGCCAGCGCCCGGTCGCGCACCGGGAACCAGGTGGCGACGGTCTTGATGCAGGTCGGGAAATTGCCGCCCTCGCCGAGGCCGAGCGCGATGCGGGCGACGGTGAAGCCGGCGACGGAGCTCACCAGCCCATGCGCCGCCGAGGCCACCGACCAGATCATGGCGGCGACCGCCAGGCCGATGCGGATGCCGACCTTGTCGGTGAAGGCGCCCATCCCGGCATAGCCGGCGGCATAGGCGATGCTGAAGGCGAAGACGATGTCGCCGTAGTCGCCTTCGCTGAAATGCAGCTCGCCCTGGATGGTCGGCTTCAGCACGCCCAGCAGGTTGCGGTCCATGTAGTTGACCGTGGTGATGGCGAAGAGCAGGGCGATGATGACCCAGCGGGTGCGCCCCGCGGGCAGGGCGCGCGCTGGCGCCTGGGACTCGGCCATGATGTTCCCCCCGAAGCCGGGCGGGTCTGGCCGGGATGACCGGTCCTCGCCGCCGGGCGGGGGCTCAACGCGCGGGTGGTTGCCGGGTCCCCGGCATGAAGCGGGTCACCGCCGGGGCAGCCGCGGCCCCGAGATCCCCATCAGCGCCAGCCAGGGCGCCCAGGCCGCCTCGACCACCTGGATCCAGGCCAGCATGGGGTTGGAGGCCTCCATCAGCCGGCCCCAGGCCTCGAAGCCGGCCGGGGCGGTGACGCTCACCACCACCTGCTCGGCGCCCGTCCCGCCGGCGGCCCGCCGGTGGCGGATCTCCACCTCGAGCCCGCCCGGCAGCCGCCCGATCGCGCGCAGGTCCTCGGGCGGCGTGTCGGTCATGGGGCCTCAGGCCTCGCCGACGCAGTCCAGCATCGCCGCCTGCAGCGCGTCGCCCGGCGTCTTGCCGCCCCAGAGGACGAATTGGAAGGCGGGGAAGAAGCGCTCGCATTCGGTGATGGCGATGTCGACCATGTCCTCGAGCGACTCGGCCGAGGCGCTCGGCGCGCCGCGCAGCAGGACGGAATGGCGGAAGACCGGCACGCCGTCGTCCGACTCGAGGCCGAAATGGCCGATCCAGAGCTTCTCGTTGGCGATGGCCAGCAGCTCGAACAGCTTGTGGCGGGTCTCCGCCGGCACCTTCATGTCGAAGGCGCAGGAGAAGTGCATGGCGCTGATCTCCGGCGACCAGGAGAAGAACAGGCCGTAGTCGCACCACTTGCCCGGGGCCTCGGCCGCCATCTCGCCGTCGGAGCGGCGCTCGAAGGCCCATTCGTTGGAGGAGACGATCTGCTCGAGCACGTCGAGGGGGTTGGTCGCACGCTCGCGCTCGCGGGCCTGAAGACCTGACATCGCAGCACCTCCTCAGTCGGTGGGAAGACGGTGCCCCCCGCTGCCCATACCCCCGTCCACCGAAATCTTGGGTGAATCGGGCAGCGATGACCACCACCTATAGACTACGCAGGTGCGAAACGCGGCTGCAAGGCCGCGGGTTGCCGGAAGGCTTCACAACGCGTTCCAGGCCTGTGACATTTTCCCGCGGCGCGTGACGAAGCGTGTCAGACCCCGTCCGGGCTCGCCTCGGTCCTCGGCCCGGGCGCGACCTCGGGCGGCAGGTAGGTTTCGGCCTCCGGGGAGGGCTCGATCGCCTCCGGGCCGGCGTCGGCCGCGGGCGCCGGTGCGGCCATCGCCGCCAGCTTCGCCTCCAGTGCCGCGACCCGGGCCTCCAGCCCCTCCTGCGTCTCGCGCGCCCGCCGGGCGAGCTCCATCGCCGCGTCCAGGTCCTCCCGCTTCACCAGGTCCAGCCGCTGCACCATGGCATCGACCTGGCTCCGCATCGCCGCCTCGGCCTCGCCGCGCACCCCGGCGAGCGCCGAGAAGGCGCCGCCGGCCACGCCGGCCAGGTCATCGAAAAGCCCGCCGCGCTTGCGGCCGCCCATGTCGCTCATCGCCATCTCCTCGTGCGGCGCCCGGAAGGGCTTGCCCTTCCCAGGCCGCGTTGTCGCGCCCTATACCCCGCGCCGGCATGGCGCAATCGCGCCGCCGGCCCAATCGTTCGGCCAGTTCGTCCACCGATCCGGCGAGCCCCGCCCCGGGTAGATCCATCCGGGCCGGGCGCCGGCCAGCCTGGGGTGCCGCCATGTATCTGGTCACCGGCGGGGCCGGTTTCATCGGCTCCAACCTCGTCGCCGCACTCGCCGCGCGCGGGGAGGAGGTGATGGTGGTCGATCGCCTCGGCGCCGAGGACAAGTGGCGCAACCTGGCGAAGCACACCATCGCCGGGCTGCTGCCGCCCGAGGCGCTCTGGGAGTTCTGGGCCGCCCGGCCGCCGGTGGCCGCGGTGCTGCACATGGGCGCCATCAGCGCGACGACGGAGACCGACGGCGACCTCGTCGCCGCCACCAACCTGACCCTGCCGCTGCAGCTCTGGTCGGCCTGCGCCGAGCGCCGGGTGCCCTTCATCTACGCTTCCTCCGCCGCGACCTATGGCGACGGGCACGAGGGGTTCGAGGACGATGCCAGCCCCGCGGCGCTGGCGAAGCTGCGGCCGCTGAACCTTTATGGCTGGTCGAAGCTGGCCTTCGACCGCCGGGTCGCGCAGCTGCTGGCGCGCGGCGCGCCGCGGCCGCCGCAATGGGCAGGGCTGCGCTTCTTCAACGTTTATGGCCCGAACGAGCACCACAAGGGCCGCATGGCCAGCGTGCTGCTGCACAAGTACCGCCAGGTGATGGCGGGCGAGGCGGCGACGCTGTTCCGCTCGGACCGCCCCGGCATCGCCGATGGCCACCAGCGCCGCGACTTCGTCCATGTCGACGACTGCGTCGCGGTGATGCTCTGGCTGCTGGAGAACCCCGGGGCATCCGGCCTCTTCAACGTCGGCTCCGGCCGGGCCCGCACCTTCCTCGACCTCGTCCAGGCCATGTTCGCCGCGATGGGGCGCGAGCCCGACATCCGCTTCGTCGAGATGCCCGCCGACCTGCGCGGCAAGTACCAGTATTTCACCGAGGCGCCGCTCGACCGCCTGCGCGCCGCCGGCTTCAACGCCCAGACGACACCCCTGGAAGACGGCGTGCGCCGCACCGTGCAGGACTTCCTGGGCGCCGAGGATCCCTATCGCTGATGCTCTTCGCCATTCCCTTCCCGGTCATCGACCCGGTCCTCGTCCAGATCGGCCCCTTCGCCATCCGCTGGTACGCGCTGGCCTACATCACCGGCATCGTCGCCGGCTGGATGCTGGCGCGGCGGCTGGTGGCCCTGCCGCCGGTGGTCGCCACGCGGCAGCAGGTGGACGACTTCGTAACCTGGGCGACACTCGGCATCATCCTCGGCGGGCGGCTCGGCTACGTGCTGTTCTACCGGGCCGGCCATTACTTGACCCATCCGCTGGAGATCCTGCAGGTCTGGCAGGGGGGGATGTCCTTCCATGGCGGCGCGCTCGGCGTGATCGTCGCGCTGGTCCTCTATTGCCGGCAGCAGCGGATCGACCTGCTCGGCTTCGGCGACCGCGTCACCGCCGTCATCCCGATCGGCCTCTGCCTCGGCCGGCTGGCGAATTTCGTCAACGGCGAGCTCTGGGGCCGCGTCACCGACGTGCCCTGGGGCATGGTCTTCCCGACCGGCGGGCCGGAGCCGCGGCATCCGAGCCAGCTCTACCAGGCCGGGCTCGAGGGCGTCGCGCTCTTCGTCCTGCTGCAGGTGCTGGTGCATGTCCCGGCGATCCGCGCCCGGCGCGGCTTCGTCGCCGGCGCCTTCCTCGCCGGCTACGGCGTCGCGCGGTCGGTCGGCGAGCTCTTCCGCCAGCCCGATGCCTTCCTCGGCTTCCTGCTTGCCGGCGCGACCATGGGGCAGCTGCTCTCGGTGCCGATGATCCTGGTGGGCGGGTGGCTGATGCTGCGGGCGCGGCCGGCGCCGCGAGCGGTGGCGGCCTGAGCATGTCCACGCAAGCGGGGGCGGCGGAACGGCTCGACCGCTTCATGGCGCGGGCGGTCGCGGCCTATTATGCCGGGCGCGACCCCTTCGGTGCCGGCGGCGACTTCACCACCGCGCCCGAGATCTCCCAGGCCTTCGGCGAGTGCCTCGGCCTATGGGCCGCGGTGACCTGGCAGCTCATGGGCACGCCGGCGCGGGTGATCCTCGCCGAGCTCGGACCCGGGCGGGGGACGCTGATGGCCGATGCGCTGCGGGCCGCCGGGATGGTCCCTGCCTTCCGCGCCGCGCTCGAGGTTCATCTGGTCGAGACCTCCCCCACCCTCCGCGCCGCACAGCGGCAGCGGCTCGGCATGGCCGTCGCCGGCTGGCACGACGATGCCGCGGGCCTGCCCGACGGCCCCGCGATCATCCTCGCCAACGAGTTCTTCGACGCCTTGCCGATCCGCCAGTTCATCCGCCGCGGCGGCGCCTGGCTGGAGCGCCACGTGGTGGATGGCCACTTCCTCGACCTGCCCGCCGAGCGCCCGCCGCCGCTGCCGGCCGGGGCCGCCGAGGGCGCCGTCGCCGAATATGCCGAGGCCGGCGTGGCGGTGGCCGCCAGCCTCGCCGCGCGCTGCCGCGACCAGGGCGGCGCGCTCCTCGCGCTCGACTACGGCCCGGCCGCGGCCGCGCTCGGCGACACGCTGCAGGCGATGACGCGGCATGGGCCGGCCGACCCGCTGGCCGAGCCCGGCACCGTCGACGTCACCGCGCATGTCCCCTTCGCGGCGCTCGCCGAAGCCGGCCGCGCCGCCGGCGCCGCGGCCCATGGGCCGCTGCCGATGGGGCTTTTCCTGCAGCGCCTCGGGCTTCCGGCCCGCGCCGCCATCCTGGCGCGCACCGCCATGGCGGCCGGCCGGCGCGACCAGGCGAGCCTTGCGCTCTCGGGCGCCGAACGGCTGACCGCCCCGGAAAGGATGGGCCGCCTGTTCAAGGCGCTCTGCCTGTGCCATCCCGCCCTCCCCACCCCTCCGGGCTTCGAGGCCGCATGACGGATGCCGAATACCTGGCCACGCCCGCGCTCGGCGCGCTGGCGGGCCTGCGCCATGGCTTCTTCACCCGCCGCGGCGGCGTGTCGGAGGGGCCCTGGGCGGCGCTCAACTGCTCGCTCTCGGGCCAGGACGACCGCGGGCGCGTGCGGGAGAACCGCCGCCGCGTCGCCGGCGCGCTCGGCCTCGGCCTGCCGGCGCTGCACGGGCTGACCCAGGTGCACGGCATCGCGGTGGCCGAGGTGGACGAGCATGGCTGGGTCGAGGGCCAGGGACCGAAGGCCGATGCCATGGTGACGCGCCGCCCCGGCATCGCCCTCGGCATCGTCACCGCCGACTGCGCCCCGGTGCTCCTCGCCGACCCGGCGGCCGGCGTGATCGGCGCCGCCCATGCCGGCTGGCGCGGCGCGGTGGACGGCGTGCTGGAGGCGACGCTCGCGGCCATGGAGGCGATCGGCGCCGACCGCGCCCGGATGACCGCGTCGGTCGGCCCCTGCATCGCGCAGCCGAGCTACGAGGTCGGGCCCGACCTGCGCGACGCCGTGCTGGCCCGCGACGCCGCCGATGCCCGCCACTTCGCCGCCGGCCGGCGCGACGACCGCTGGCAGTTCGACCTGGCCGGCTACTGCGCCGCGCGCCTCGCCGCCGCCGGCGTCGCGGTGGTGGAGACCGCCGGCACCGACACCCTGGCGAACGAGGACCGCTTCTTCAGCCACCGGCGGCGGACTCTTGCCGGCGGCGGGCCGATCGGCCACCAGATCTCCGCCATTGCGATCGCGGGCTGAGCCGATGCCCTACATGGTCCAATTCATGGTGCTGACGCTGATCACGATGCTGGTTGCCTGTGTTCTTCTCTGATCGCCTCGGTCGCCGGCGCCGCCTGCGGCAGCCTGGCGACGCGCCATCCGGCGCGGCGCCCGGCCGGCCATGCCGCACGCCCCGGCTTGGCGCCGTGTCTCTCGCCCTGCTGGCGCTGCTCGCCGCCTGCGGCGACCTGCCGCAGCCCTATCGCGGCCGGCCGGGCGGCCAGGCCGCGGTGCTGGCCATCCCGCTCGCCATCCGCCTGGCGGTGCCGCCGCCGGAGCAGGCGCTGCTCGGCAATGCCCAGGCGAAGGAATTCGCCGCGGCGCTGGTCACGGCCCTGCAGTCGGAGGACGTGCCGGTGATCGCCAGCGCCACGCCGCTGCCGCTCGACTGGCTGGTCGAGATCACCGCGGAGCGCCAGGGCCAGGGACGCCGCGAGGCGGTCCGCCCGCGCTTCCGCCTGCTGGACGCCGACCGCAAGCCGCAGGCGACGACCGAGGGCAAGCCGGTCCCGCTCGAGGATTGGGCCAATGCCGACCGCACCCTGTTCGACCAGGTGGCGCGGGAGAACGGGCCGAAGCTGACCCAGCTGCTGCTGCAGGTGGAGGCGGCGCGGAAGTCGACCGACCCCGCCTCGCTCACCGCCGGCCCGCCGCGGATGTACATGGTCGGCGTGCAGGGCGCGCCGGGCGACGGCAACACCTCGCTCGCGGCCCGCATGAAGGAACAGCTCGGCGGCCAGGGCTTCGTCGTGCAGGACAGCGCCGAGGGCGCCGCCTACGGCCTGCAGGCCGATGTCGCCGTGGTCCCCGGCGCGACCGGCGCGGTGCAGCGCGTCGAGATCATCTGGATCGTCAGCCGGCGGGACGGCGAGGAGCTGGGCCGCGTCGTGCAGATGAACGAGGTCCCGACCGGCCGGCTCAACCGGCTCTGGGGCGATATCGCCTATGTCGCGGCGAACGAGGCGGCGGACGGGGTGAAGACCGTGGTGGCCAATGCGCTGCAGGTGCCGGCCACGACCCCCGACGGGCCGAAGCCGACCGGGCCCGCGGTCGGCGCCGTGCCGCCGCCGCCGCCCGCCGCGACGCCCACGCCCCCGCCGGTCCTGCCGCCGCTGCGCTGAGGCGCGCTACTGGCCGAGGCTGCGGACCGCGTCGAAGCCGACCGAGACACCGCCCAGCACCAGCTTGAGCTCGCCGCCCGCGCCGCGTTCCGCCGCGGTGGCGCGGGCCACCACGTTGGCGGTGATCTCCTGCGGGGCGCCGTCCTTGTCGCGTCCGGCCACCGCGATGCGGTAGCCGCCATCCGGCTGCTGCTTGCCCGCCGCGCTTTTGCCGTCCCAGATCCAGTCGGTCGCGGCGGTGCCGAGAGTCACCTGCTGCTGCTTCAGGGTGTGCCCCGCGGCGTCCGTCACGGTGACGATGGCGCTGGTCGCGGTGCCGGCGGCCGGCAGGCGCAGCGTGCCGGTGCCGCCCTGCAGCGCGATCCGGTCGCTCGCCACCTCCACGGTCTTGCCCAGCAGCGGCGCCGCGGCGGTCAGCTGTGCCGCCTGCTGCAGCCCGATCAGCTTGTCGAGGTTGCCGTTCATGCTGATCTGCTGCTCGACCGAGGCGAATTGCACGAGCTGGTTGGTCATCTCCTGCGTGTCCATGGCCTTGGTCGGGTCCTGGTTCTTCAGCTGCGTCGTCAGCAGGCCGAGAAAGGTGTTGAAGTCGGCGCCGATCCCGGTGGCGGTCTTGCCCGCGGTGGCGGCGGTGCCGGTGGTGGCGCTGGTCACGGTGGTCATGGGTCGTCTCCTTTCAGACGGCGATGTCGAGCAGCGAGAGGGCGAGGCCGCGGCGCGTGGCGGCCGGCGCGGCCTCGGGCGGCATGGCGGGATGCTGGCCGCCGCCCTGGCGCCGGGCGCCCGGCTCGCCGCCGGCCTGGCCGTTCCCGGCCTGGTCGCCGCCCGCGAGGTCGAAGCGCATCCCGCCCTCCGCCACGGTGACGCCGGCCTGGCCGAGCGCGCGGTCGAGCTCGCGCGCGTCGCGCTGCAGCAGGGCCAGCGTTTCCGGCCTTTCGGCCAGGACCTGGATGGCGGCGGCATCGCCGCCGGCATCGCGCTGGATGCGGATCTCGACCCGGCCGAGCTGGTCCGGCTCCAGCGCCACGCTCAGCCGCGGCGCCTGGCCGGGGCCCTGGGCGAGGGCGATGACGACCGGGGCGAGCTGCTGGAGGGGCGGGGGGGGTGGGCGCGGCCCGGGCGGCGGCGGCGCGGCGGGCCCGGCCGCCATCCCCG
>NZ_SMSJ01000100.1 GCF_004355005.1 Dankookia rubra | reverse complement strand
CACCATCGCCGCGCGCTGTCGTCAGCTCGATCCGGCTACCCTCCAGCCGCACACCGACTTCCACTGGTGGCCCAGGCCGGTTCAGCCGAGCTGATCACCCGGAGACGGTATTAATCCCCGTGCCGCCGTCGAGCGTCTCGCCGGCACCGCTGGCGAAGATCGTGTCGTTGCCGTCGCCGCCATTGATGCTGTTGGCGCCGCCGCCGCCATCCAGCAGGTCGTTGCCGCCGAATCCGTTGATCTGGTCGTTGCCGCTGCCCGGGATGCCGCCGGCGACGCCGCTGGACGTCGTCCCGGGCCTGATCGTGTCGGCAAGCGTGGTGCCAGTGATAATCGCCATTGATCCAGCCCTTCAGGCGCGCATAGGCGCGCTCACATTTCTGCGAATTTATATGCCATGGATTGTTGTTGTTGACTACCGGGGCGTGCATTGCGCCGGAGGAATTTCGCCAAAATGCCGTCGGGCTTCAGCCCTGGCGGGCGAGCAGCGCGCGGGCCATGCGATCGAACTCGACCACGCTCAGCGTCTCCGCCCGGCGCTGCCCTTCGATCCCGGCCGCGGCCAGCAGTCCTTCCGCATCGCCGAGCGGCTTCAGCGCGCCGCGCAGCATCTTGCGGCGCTGGCCGAACGCGGCTGCCGTCAGCCGCTCCATCGTGCGGAACAGCGCCTCGCCCGGATCCTCGGGGTGGGGGACGAAGCCGACGACGGCAGACCAGACCTTGGGCGGGGGGCTGAAGGCGCCAGGCGGCAGGCGCAGCAGCAGCGTGCAGCGGCAGCGCCATTGCGCGAGCACCGCCAGCCGGCCATAGGCCTCGGTGTCGGGCGCGGCGCAGATCCGCTCCGCCACCTCCTGCTGGAACATCAGCGCCATGCCCTCGAGCGCCGCCGCGCCGCGCAGCCAGCCGACCAGCAGCGGCGTCGCCACGTTGTAGGGCAGGTTGGCGACGATCTTCCGCGGCGCCGGCAGCAGCACCGCCGCGTCGATGCGCATGGCATCGGCCTCGATCACCCGCAGCCGGCCGGGGTGGGCGGCTTCCAGCTCGGCCAGGGCGGCAACCGCCCGGCGGTCCAGCTCCACCGCCGTCACGGCGGCGGCGGGGGAGGCGAGCAGGGCGCGGGTCAGGCCGCCGGGGCCAGGCCCGACCTCGAGCACCTGCCGCCCGGCCAGGTCGCCGGCCAGCCCGGCGATGCGGCCGCAGAGCGCCTCGTCCAGCAGGAAATGCTGGCCGAGCGACTTGCGGGCGTCCAGCCCATGCCGGGCGATCGTCTCCCGCAGCGTGGGCAAGCGGAGCATGGCAGGCCCATCCGCTTCAGACTGCCGGGGCGTGATGCCCCTGTGGTCATCGGAGGCGGCAACCCCGTCCGCTTCAGACCTCCGGGGTGCAGTGCCCCTTTGGTCATCGGATGGGATGCTCAGCTCCGCATCTCGATCTGCGCGCGGCGGCGCAGATCGCGCTGCACCTGGCGGGACAGGTTCTCGATCCGGTCGCGCAGGATCTGCTGCTTGGCATCCTCCGGGGTGAATTCCGCCAGGTTCCTCTGCTCGCGCGAGCAGACCATCATCACCAGCACCCCGTCCGGGGTCAGGATCGGCTGCGAGGCCTTGCCGGGCGACAGGCCGGCCAGCAGCTGGCGCAGTGGCGGCGGGTTCACCGTCTCCAGCCGGATGGTGCCGGGATCGACCGGGCGGTCGCCGCCGCCGCCGCTGCCGCGGGCCGCCTGCTCCACCGCATCGCAGCCGCGCGCCCCGGCGGAGAGCTTCTGCGCCTTCTCGACCTGATCGCGCTGCTGCTGGGTCGGGTTGTTGGGGTCGAGCGTGCCGGCGAAGCCGAAGAAGGCCTGCCGCAGGGTGATCATGGTCGCCATGTCGCGGCCGGTCTCCCGCCGCTGCCGCAGGGCGACGATCTGGAAGCCGCCGGGCACCCGGATGGCATTGCTGACCGCGCCGGGCGGCATGCGCTCCAGCACCGAGGCAACCTCGGGGTCGACCTCCTCCTTCCGCACCCAGCCCAGGTCGCCGCCCTGCAGCGCGGTCTGCGCCTGGCTGAACTGGGTGGCGGCGATGGCGAAGGGGGTGCCGCGGCGCAACTGGCCGACCACGTCGTCGACGAAGCGGCGCACCTCGGGCTCGGCCGCGGGATCGTCGAGCGGGATGAAGATCTCGGAGACCAGGAATTCCGGCTGCCCGGCGCGGGCCTGGTTGTTGCGCACCGCATCCTGGATCTCGGCATCCGACGGGTCGGCATTGGGGCCGAGCTGCTGGCGGATCAGCCGGGCCCAGCCGATCTGGGTGCGGATCTGGTCGTAGAGCACCCGCGGCGCCACGCCGATCTGCGCGAGCTGCACCTTCAGCGTGCCGGGGGGCAGGTTGTTGCGCTTCTCCAGCTCGCTGACCGCATCCGCCACGTCGGCGTCGGTCACCGGCAAGCGGCGGCGTTGCACCTCCTGCAGCCGCAGCTTTTCGTCGACCAGCAGGCGGGTGACCTGCGGCGCCAGGCGGTCCAGCGCCTCGGGCGCCACGGCGATCCCGGCATTCAGCGCGAAGAGCCGGGCGCGGCCGACAACATCGGCGCGGCTCACCACTTCCGAATTCACCACCGCGACGATGCGGTTGGCCCCATTGGCCGACGGGGCGCCGGCGGCCGGCTTCGGCGCCCCCTGCGCCGCGGCCGGGGAAAGCCCGGTGGCGAGGGTCGGGCCGGCCAGCAGCGCGGCCGTCGTGGCGACCCGGATCAGGGCGAGGAAGGGGGATGGCTGCATGGCCTCGCTCTCTACCCGGCGGCGGGCGGAAGGGCCACCCCTCCGCGCGCGGGGGTGAACCAGGCCTCGAAGGCGGCGAAGGTCGCCGCGGCGGCCGTCAGCATCGCGGCCCGCCGGGCGGGGTCGGCGCCGCAGGCTTCCAGCGCCTGGCAGCAGGCCCGCCACATCGCCGCATGCGCGTCCCCATGGCCGAGCAGGAAGCGCCGTCCCGTCCGCCCGGGCGGCAGCAGCCCGTCCAGCGCCCGGGCCAGGTGCCGGCCGCCGAGCGTCGAGCCTTCCGTCACGTAGAGGCAGCCGAGCGCCCGGGCGGCGCTGCCGAGCGGCGGCAGCGGGGCGATGGAGGCGACGGGGCAGGGGGCGGCGCCCAGAGACTGCAGGTCGGCTTCGATCAGCCAGGCCCGGCGCCGCGCCGCGACGTCGATGCCCCAGGGCGCGAGCGAGGGGGCCGCGTCCAACGCCGCCTCCACCGCGCGGTGGAAGCCCAGCAGGCGGCACAGCAGGTCGGCATAGGCGGCGCGGTCGAGCCGGCCCTCGGCCAGGGCGCGGAAGCCGGGCAGGTCGTGCAGCCGGGCATGGATCGGGTCGGTCGCCGCCCTTAGCGCCGCCCGGACCGTCGCGCCGCCGGGCGCCGCAGCGTCCACCGCGCCACCCGGCAGGCGGCTCACCTCGGGTCCCGCTCCCCGCCCGCATCCGGCCCGCGGCTCTCCGGGCCGGCACTCTCCTGCGCCGCGTGGCGGATCAGCCCCTCCAGCACCTCGGCGGCGCGGGCAGCGGAGGCGCGGACCTGCTCCAGCATTTCCGGGATGCGGGACAGCTCGACCCCTTCGGTGATCTCCAGCGCGGCGAGCTGGGCATTCTCCACCACCGCCTGCAGCAGGGTGCGGAAGACCAGGTCGGATTTCGATTCCAGCGGCCCGGCGCGCAGCCGCTGTCCCTCCAGGATGCCTTCCTGAAAGCGCCGCCGCGCCGTCTCCACCGCCTTGCGGTCGGCCAGGTCGGTGAAGAGGAAGACGAAGCCCAGCACCCGATCGGGGGCGGAGAAGACCGGATCGGCCCGCAACAGCAGCGGCTTCTCGCCGTCCGGGGTCCGCAGCGTCACCTCGCCGCGCCAGCTGCGGCCGTTCTGCAGCAGGTCGCGCAGCCGCATCGCCATGTCTGCGCGGTCGGCGAAATGCGGCAGCAGGTCGGCCAGGCGCTCCAGCGGCACCTCCTGGCGGCCAGGCAGCAGCCGGCCGAAGGCGGCATTGGCCATCAGGACGCGGCCCTCGGCATCGGCGATCACCGCGGGCTGGTCGGCCGCCCCCACCTGGCGGCGCACCTGGTCGAGCTGGTCGAGCGCGATCAGCATCCGCACGGCGCGGAATTGCAGCACCACGTCGGTGACGGTGTCGCCGATCAGCCGCGCGGTGGCGAGGTCGGTCGGGGTCCAGTGCTCCGCCGTCCCCTCCACCACTTGGTGCCACTTGGCGAAGGACCGCCGGGGGGAGAGCTGGGTCGGGTCGTTGCCGACGATCACCGGCTTGAAGGGGTCGCCGCCCCAGATCACGGTCTGCACCTGCTCCGGCCGGAACCAGATCAGCCACTCGCCCGGCTCCTCGGACACCGGGGTGGCCAGCAGCCCGGCGGCGCCGGGGGTCAGGGCGGCGAAGCGGGGTTCCTCGGTGCCGAGCGCGGTGCGGGCGACCACCGATCCGCGCGGCTGGGTGTCCAACCAGGCGCCGAGGTCGCGCAGCTCGGCGGTGCCGGGAACCTCGCCGGCGCTCAGTACCTGGCCCTCGAACAGCAGCACGGCGCCATTGGCGTTCAGCGGCTGCAGCAGGGTCTGCGGCTGGTCGAACAGCGCGCCGCGCCAGTCGCCCTCGCGGCCGATCGCCTCGATCATCCGCTGTTCCAGCCGGCGGACGGCGAGCTCGGCCTGGGCCTGGACGAAGCTTTCCAGCGCGGCGATGCGGGTGCCGATCGCCTCGGCCAGCAGCTCGCAGGCGGCGCGGATCGGGAAGGGGACGGCCATCGGCGCATAGTGGTGGCAGGAGACCAGGCCCCAGAGCCTGCCGCCGACCATCAGCGAGGCGACCAGCGTCGCGCCGACGCCCATGTTCTGCAGGTACTGCACGTGCATCGGCGAGATGCTGCGGAGCGAGCAGAGCGACATGTCGAGGTCGCTGCCGGTGATGGGCGAGAGCCGCGGCTCCAACGGCACCGGCGTGTAGCCGATGTCGACCAGCACCCGGACCCGGTTCCGCACATAGAGCCGGCGGGCGATCTGCGGGATGTCGGAGGCCGGGTAGCGGTTACCGAGATAGGGCTCGAGGTCGTCGCGCCGCTGCTCGGCCACCACCTCGCCATGGCCGTCGTCGTCGAAGCGATAGACCATGACCCGGTCGTAGCCGGCGATGTCGCGGAAGATGCGCGCGGCTTCCTCGCAGAGCATGCGCGGCGAATAGGCCGAGAGGATCTGCTGCAGCGCGCGTTCGACCCGGCGCGAAAGGTCCGGCGCGGCGCCCGGGCGTTCCAGCTCGAGGATCAGGCCGCCGCCGGCCGGACGGTGCAGCAGCGCGTCGAAGGCCAGGGCGCCGGCGCTGACGGTGCAGCGCATGGCGGCCGGGATGGCGTCCAGCGGCTGGCGGAGCAGCGGGGCGATGCGGGCAGCGACGTCGCCGCCGAGCGCCGCAAGCGGCCGGCCCAGCACCTCCGTCCCCAGCATCGCCGAGGCATTGGCGCTGGCCTGCACCACGGCCAGCGCCGGCTCCTCCAGCAGCAGCAGCGCGCCATGCGGCTGGATCGAGGCGGCGAGGTGGATCTGCTCCCGCTCGCAGTTCGAGAGGTCGGCCTGTCCAAAGGCGGGTGGCGCGGAGGAGGCGGTCGGCGCCTGCCCCATTATCCGCTCTCGCCTTGGCTGCTCTCGATCTCCCCGTCCATGCCGTAGCGGGAAAGCTTCATGTAGAGGCTCTGCCGGCTCAGCCCGAGCAGTTCGGCGGCCGCGGTGCGGCGGCCATTGGCGAGCTGCAGCGCGGTCTCGATGCAATGCCGCTCGATGATCGTCGAGGTGTCGCGCACCAGGGCCGGCAGCGGGGTGCGGCCGACCTGGGCGGTGACCTCGGACAGCGAGAGCTGCAGCGGGTCGTTCTCGACCCGCGGCGCGAGGCGGCGGCTGACGTCGCGGATGATCACGGCGACGTTCTCCGCCGCGGCGCCGGCGCCGAGCACGGCGGAGATCTCGACCTCCGCCTCGGTCCCGAGATCCCCGGTCAGGGCGGTGCCGAAGAGCCGGACGCTGCCATATTGCTGCAGCTGGCTGAGCAGCACCGACAGCGTCGCGCCGGGGCGCGAAAGCCAGCGGTCCAGCCTTTCGCCGATCACGCGGGACAGGGCGCCGGCCTGGGTGAGGTCGAGGAAGGCGCGGTTGGCGCGGCGGATCACGCCGTCCCGGTCCAGCACCACGAAGGCGTCGGGCAGCTGCTCGATCAGTTCCTCGAGCTGCACGGCGTCGGCCGGCGGCGGGTTGGCGGCGAGGCCGGCAAGGGCGAACTGCAGCAGGAAGACCGGCGCGGGGTCGGCGGCCATGAGCGTCGCCTTGACCGTCCATTGCGCCTGGTCGGGACCCATCCGCAGGATGATGCCGGGGACCCGGCCCATCCTGCGGACCCGCAGAAGCATGGCCTGGAAGGCGTCCTGGTCGCGCGGCGCGATCTCCTTCATCACCTCCCAGCCCGGGGCGATGCCGAGGGCGCGGATGGCGGCCGGGTTGGCTTCCATGACCCGCAGCGTATCGGCGCGGACCATCAGCACGGCCTCGGAGGAGGCATCGAAGAGCAGGCGGGACCGGGTCTCGATCTCCCGCAGCTTCCAGTAGTCCTGCTCGCGCGCCTGCTGCGCGGCCAGCAGGCGCGACTGCAGCTCGGCCACCGCCTGGAGGTTCTTGCCGACCGCGACCAGCCCGGCCTGCCCGCCGAGCCGGACGGTGGTGTATTCCATCGGCAGCTCGAGGCCGCTCGGGAAGCGCTGGGTGAGCTGGTGGAAGGCGGAGACGCCGGCGGCGCGGGCATCCTTCACCATGCTGCGGACGCGGTCGACGCCGACGGCGCCCACGGTCTCCGACCAGGGGCGGCCAAGCCAGGCCTGGACCTGCTCGCCGGGGATGGCGTCGGACAGGCTGGCGCCGCGGATGACGCCGTCCATGTCGAGCGTCAGCGTGACGTCCGGCTGGGCGATGTTCACGCGGGTCATGGGGTCGACCCCTGGGTCGAAGGGATGGTGCCGGTGGTAAGGCGGAAGGCAACCGGGGCCTCGGCCATGGATTCCATTGTCCTTAAACCGGGCGCTCTCCATTGAGTGGCCTGCCGGAGGGCAGGGACCTGAAGCGACGATCCAGCCGGCAATATGTGCGGCCAGGCAGGGCCGGCGTCAATCTGTCCTGGCGCCCGAAGGACACTATGTAACCAGAGAACGCAGAAACAATGCGCCGGGGCGTCAGTGCGAACCCAGCATATGCGCACCGATCGACTGGGCATCCGCCCCCGGCCCCGGAGTTTCATGCACGACCCTGCCGCCATGCATCACCAGGATGCGATCTGCCAGTTCCAGGATCTCGTCGAAGTCTTCCGAGACCAGCAACACCGCCGCCCCGGCATTGCGGGCGGCCATGATCCGCGCCCGCACCTCCGCCACCGCCTTCACGTCGAGCCCGAAGCAGGGATTGGCGACGATCAGCAGGCGGACCTCCCCGTCCAGCTCCCGCGCCAGGACGCAGCGCTGGACATTGCCGCCGGACAGCACGCCGATCGGCACTTCCGCGGATGGGGCGCGGACCCGGTAGCCGCCGATCAGCCGCCTGGCCCGGGCCACCATGCCGCCGCGGTCGAGCCAGAAGCACCTTGCGCCGCCGGCGTCGCGGTCGAAGCCGCGCAGGTTCAGGTTCTCGGTGACGCTCATGCGCGGGACGCAGCCGTTGCGGAGCGGCTCTTCCGGCAGGACCCGGACGGCGCGGGCCTGGGCCAGGTCGCGGCTGCCGTCATAGGGGGCGCCCTCCACCAGCACCTGGCCGCCGGAGGGCGCGCGCTGGCCGCCGAGCACCTCCACCAGCGTCGCCTGGCCATTGCCGGAGACGCCGGCGATGCCGACGATCTCGCGCGGGCGGACCGCCAGCGACCCGATCTCCAGGCCGGCGCGGCCCTGGTCGCCCACGGTGGTGACGCCGCGCAGTTCCAGCCGCGGCGCCGGCTCGGGCGCGCCGAGCCGCTCGGGCTCGGATGGGGCCTGCGGCTCGCCGATCATCATCGCGGTCATGTCGGCCGGGGTCAGGACCGGCGCCGGCCCGCCGCCGGTACGGCGGCCGCGGCGGAGCACGGTGACCTCGTCGGCGAATTTCGCCACCTCCTTCAGCTTGTGGGAGATGACGATGGCGGTGATGGCGCCGGAATGCGCGAGCCCGCGCACCAGGCCGAGCATCTCCTCGGCCTCCTGCGGGGTCAGCACGGAGGTGGGCTCGTCCAGCACCAGCAGCCGGCGCTCGAGGTAGAGCTGCTTCAGGATCTCGGTCTTCTGCCGCTCCCCGGCCGCCAGGCTGCCGACTTCCGCGTCCAGCGGCACCTGGAAGGGCATCCGCCGCATGAAGGCGTCGAGCGCCACGCGTTCCTGCGCCCAGTTGATCACCGCCGGGACGTCGGCGCGGGACATCACCAGGTTCTCGGCCACCGTCATGGCGGGGACCAGGGTGAAATGCTGGTAGACCATGCCGAGGCCGAGGGCGTCGGCATCGGCGGGACGGCTGATCTCCACCTCCCGGCCGTCGACCAGGAAGCTTCCGGCATCCGGCCGGTAGTAGCCGAGCAGGCATTTCACCAGCGTCGACTTGCCGGCGCCGTTCTCGCCGAGCAGGAAGTGCATGGAGCCCTTCGCCACCTTCAGCGAGACGGCGTCGAGCGCGGTGAAGCCGCCGAAGCGCTTGTCGATGCCGATCGCCTCGACGGAGATCGCCGTCGTCATGGCAGGCCCCCGAGGAGGGCGTCGCTGCCGGCGACGGCGCCGAAGACGCCGCCCTGCATGGTGACCATCTTGATCGCCGCGTCGTGGTTGCCGCGGTCGGTGGCGCCGCAGCAATCCTCCAGCAGCAGGCATTCGAAGCCGCGGTCATTGGCCTCCCGCATGGTGGTGTGGACGCAGACATCGGTGGTGATGCCGGTAAGCACCAAGTTGGCGATCCCCCGCGTGCGCAGGATCAGCTCGAGGTCGGTGGCGCAGAAGCTGCCCTTGCCGGGCTTGTCGATGACGACCTCGCGGGGCAGGGGGGCGAGCTCGGGGATGATCTCCCAGCCCGGCTCGCCGCGCACCAGGATGCGGCCGCAGGGACCGGGATCGCCGATGCCGGCGCCGATCCGCTGGCTGCGCCAGCGCTTGTTGGCCGGCAGGTCGGAAAGGTCGGGGCGATGGCCCTCCCGCGTGTGGATGATGTGGTAGCCCTTCGCCCGCATCGCCGCCATGACGCGGCGGATCGGCTCGATCGGCGCGCGGGTGAGCGAGAGGTCGTAGCCCATCGCGTCGACATAGCCGCCGACGCCGCAGAAATCGGTCTGCATGTCGATGACGACCAGCGCGGTGTTGCCGGGGCGGAGGTCGCGGTTCCAGGGCCAGGGGTAGGGATTTGCGTCGATCATCCGCGAGTGCCTCCGAAAAGCTCGGGGAGGGGAGGTATCCCCTCCCCGAACCCCACCCTTCTATTTATGTGAGTCGTGCACCTGCCGTGTGACGAATGCCGACTCGGAAAAAGCGGTGGGAGGGGGGTGCAGGGGGGAGAGAGGCAGGCCTCTCTCCCCCCGCTCACTCCGCCGCATCCTTCATGACCTCGCCGAACTTCCGCACCGGCTTCGGGAATCCGCAGCTCGTCCCATCGGTGAAACGCACGCTCTCTTCCCAGGGCAGCCGATACCGCCCCGCCATCAAGTCCTGCATGTAGGTATAGGGACAGTCCCCTGCCCCGCCCGCCACCGCAGTGAAGCCGCGATGGCCGAACTGGTAGATGTTGTTCTCGACCGACCAGTGGGCGCGCGCCTCCCGCACCAGGTCGGGGCGGACCTCGGCGGTGACGATCTCGTCGGGACGGCCGGTCCTGCCGTCGGCGATGATGCTGCCGTCGAAGTTGCAGACCATCGCCTCTCCCATGGAATCGAAGCTGCCGTCGCTGCCGCACATGCAGACATTGGCGGTGACCATCAGGTTCTGGAAGGCATTGGCCTGGTTGGTGAAGCGCCAGGCGTCGCGGATCGGCGCGGTGTAGCCGGCGGTGCGCAGCATGATCTCGGCGCCCTTGTAGGCGGCCTCGCGCGCCATCTCCGGGAACATGCCGTCATGGCAGATGATGAGGCCGATCTTGGCGCCTTTCGGCCCCTCGATCACCGGGATGCCCCGGTCGCCGGGCTCCCAGGGCTCGACCGGCACCCAGGGGTGCATCTTGCGGTAGGTGAGCTTCAGCGCGCCCTGGTCGTCGATGATGATGCCGACGTTGTAGGGGTAGCCGCCCGGGTTGCGCTCCATGATCGAGAAGCAGCCCCAGATCGCGTGCTCCCTGCAGGCGGCCTGCCACAGCGCGACCTCCGGCCCGTCCAGGGTGCAGGTCACCTCGTCCCGCACGTCCATGCTCAGCCCATGCAGCGCGTATTCCGGGAAGACCACCAGGTCCATGGTCGGCAGGTTACGCCGCGCCTTGCCGACCATGCCGGCGATCTTCCGCGCCTGCGCGGCGATGTCGGCCCGCGTTTCGATCACCGGCAGCTGCAGCTGCACCAGGCCGAGTACCACGCCGTTCGGCGACTTGTTCAGCCCACCCAATCCGTTCATCGCAATGTCTCCTCGAATGCTACCGCCCGATGGAAAGCTCGCCGGGCATCCCCTTCAAGGTCCGGCCGGGCTGCACCGTTGCAACCAGGATCGCCAGCGTCACGGCATAGGGCGCCGCGTAGAACAGGTAGTAGCCCCAGGTGATGCCGATGGTCTGGAGGCTCGGCCCGAGCGCGCCGGCGGCGCCGAAGAGCAGCGCCGCGGTGATGCAATGCACCGGGTTCCAGCGCGCGAAGACCACCAGCGCCACCGCCATCAGCCCCTGGCCGGAGGACAGTCCCTCGTTCCAGCTCGCGGGGTAGCAGAGCGAGAGGAAGGCGCCGCCGATCCCGGCCAGGCCGCTGCCCGCCGCGGTCGCCAGGAAGCGCATGCGCTCGACAGGCAATCCAAGGGCCCGCGCCGCATCCTCGCTCTCGCCGACGATGCGGATGCGCAGCCCCATCCGCGTCGCTCGGAACATCCACGCCATGGCGAAGGCGCCAGCGAGGCCGAGGAAGAAGAGCGGGCTGACCGCCAGCGCATTCTGCAGCTGCGGGCTGTCCGCCCAGCCGCCGAGCGGGATGTTCGGCAGCAGCGGCGCCGAGGGCTGCACGTAGGGCTTGCCGAAGAAGAAGGCGAGGCCGGTCCCCGCCAGCATGATGGCGATGCCCATGGCGACGTCGTTGACGCCGCGCATCCCGCAGACCAGCCCGTGCAGGCCGCCGATCAGCATGCCGCAGCCGGCCGCGACCAGCACGCCGAGCCAGGGGCTGCCCGTTTCGTAGCTCGTGGCATAGGCGATCATGGCGCCGAAGACCATGACGCCCTCGTTGCCGAGGTTGATGCGCCCGGCGCGCTCGGTCAGGCACTCGCCGAGCGACACGAAGAGGAACGGCGTGCTGACCCGGAGCGCGCCGCCCAGCATGGCGACGAGGACCGTCGTGATGGCGTCCATCAGCTTTCGGCCCTTCGCGGCTGGAACCAGGGATGGCGGCCGAGCAGCGTGTCGCTGGCCAGGATGGCGACGAAGATGAAGCCCTGCAGCACCATCACCGTCGCATCCGGCATGTCCATCCGCCGCTGCAGCAGCCCGCCCGCGGCGCCGATCCCGCCGAGCAGCACCGCCATCGGGATGATGGCCAGCGGGTTGTGGCGCGAGAGGAAGGCGATGAGGATGCCGGACCAGCCATAGCCGGCGATCAGCGAGGCATTGGCCCGGCCATGCACCGCGGCGACCTCGATCATGCCGGCGAGGCCGGCGAAGCCGCCGCCCAGCAGGCAGGCGCCGATCATGAGCTTCTGCACCGGCAGGCCCTGCAGCTGCGCCGCGCGCAGGTTGCCGCCGGTCACGCGGGCGGCGAAGCCGGTCGCGGTGCGCGAGATCAGCACCCAGGAAAGGACGCAGGCGGCCAGCCCGGCCAGCAGGCCGGGATGCAGGTCGGTGCCCGGCAGCGCCGGCAGCATCAGGGCGTCGCCGATGCCGAAGGTGGAGGGCTTGTTGAGGCTGGCGGGGTCGCGCAGCAGCCCCTCGACCAGGTGGTTGAAGGGCGCGAGGCCGACATAGGCGAGCACGAGCGAGGCGATGGTCTCGTTCACCCCGCGCCGCGCGCGCAGCCAGCCCGCAAGGCCGATCCAGAGCGCACCGGCCGCGGCGCCTGCCGCCGCCATGACCAGCCAGACCAGCAGGGCCGGCCCGCCGAGGACCGGCAGCGCCGCGGCGACGGCGGCGAGGCCGCCGAGCGCCACCGCCGCCTCCCCGCCGATGATGACCAGGCCGAGCCGGGCCGGGATGGCGACGCAGAGCGCGGTCAGCAGCAGCGGCGCGGCCCGCTGCAGGGTGTTCTGCAGCGAGAACCAGGACCCGAAGGCGCCGCGCCAGACCAGGTCGAGGAATTCGGCCGGCGACTTGTCCAGCAGCAGAAGGAAGACCGCGAAGGCGGCGAAGGCGGCCAGCAGGGCGGCGATCGGGGCCAGCCCCGCCTCAGCCGCCCGCCGCCAGGGGTACCAGCGGTCCGCCGGCGCGGCGGCCGCGCCGGGGAGGATGCCGATGCCCGCGGCGGCCGCGGCGGGAAGAGCGCCGCCCGGCCCCTCGCGCGCCGCGGCCCCCGGAGCGTCGGCGCCGCTCACGCGATGGCGCCGATCACGCCCTCGACCAGCCAGTTGGTCGATTCCAGCTCGACCGCCGTCTCCGGCAGCGCCTTGCCGGCCGGCAGCACGGTAGTGCCCTTGTTGTCCTTCAAAGGGCCGGTGAAGGCGGCGAAGCCGCCCTTCATGATCTCCGCCTTCACCGCTTCGGCGCGGGCCTTGGCCGCGGCCGGGACGGCCGGCCCATAGGCCGACATCTTGACGAAGCCGTCGGACAGGCCGCCGCGGACGAAATTGCCCGGCGCCTTGCCGGCCTTCATGCCTTCGGCGAAGTCGGAATAGACCTTGATCCAGTTCCACTCGGCGCCGGTGAGATAGCCCTTCGGGGCGAGCCTGGATTGGTCGGCATGGTAGCCGCAGGTGAACATGCCGCGCCGCTCGGCGGTCTCGATCACCACCTTCGGCCCGTCCACGTGGCAGGTGACGACGTCGACGCCCTGGCCGGCGAGGGAGTTGGTGGCTTCCGCCTCCTTGACCGGCATCGACCACTCGCCGGTGAAGATGACCTGCACGGTGATCGAGGGATCGACCGAGCGGGCGCCCATGGCGAAGCTGTTGATGTTGACCAGCACCTGCGGGATCGGCTTGGCGGCGACGAAGCCGAGCTTCTTCGTCTTCGTCGCATGCGCCGCGACCACGCCGTTCAGGTACTGGCCCATGCCGATATAGCCGAAGTAGCTGCCCGTATTCATCGGGTGCTTGTCCTTGGTCCAGAGCCCGCCGCAATGGCGGAACTGCACCTTCGGGTACTTCGCCGCCATTCGCAGCATGTACGGGTCGAAATAGCCGAAGCTGGTCGGGAATATCAGCGACGCGCCGTCGAGCCTGATCATGCTCTCCATGGTGCGCTCGACATCGGCGGTCTCGGCGACCTTCTCCTCCTCGACGAGCCTGATGTCCTTCATCTTCTTCAGGACGGCGGCGGCCTCGGCATGCGCCTGGTTGTAGCCGTAGTCGTCCTTCGGGCCGACATAGATGAAGCCGATCGTCGTCGTCGCCGCCCGGGCGGGGCCGGTGACGCCGAGGGCGAGGGCCGGCGCCGTGAGGGCGACCCCCTGCAGCAGGCTGCGGCGGCTGAGGTCGTGGCGGGTCGTCATGGCATCGCTCTCCCGGGCGCGGTCCGGGTGCCGGCCCCCGGAGGGCAGATTTAGCAACCCTCGTGCCAGGGCCGCGGACGCCGCAGGGCGGGCCGGGTGGCCGCCGCGGTCGGGTCCGCCTGTCCATGGCCGGCACGGCGCGGCGGGCGACCAGGCCCAAGGGCGGCAACCAAGCGGCCGCGTCCTACGGTCTCTGCCGCGGCGACCTCAGGCCGAAGATGGCCGCCCAGAGCCGGGCCTTCACCGGGAGGCCGGTGCTGCGCGACGTCTCGATGCGGTCGGCTTCGGCGCCAGGACCAGGAGCACCGGATCCGCGTCGTCGAAGAGGCTGCTGGTCCTCGGCCCGAACCTCCATCTCAACGTGAAGGGCTTCCTCGGCATCGCGCTGCATGCCGCGCCCGAGTGGAACGGCAACGGCGTCCTCGACAAGCCGGTCGATGTGGACACGACCTCGGAGGCCGAGATGATCTGGGCGATCCCGCTCGCCGTCGCCGGCCTGCCGCTGAGAGGTCCAGGGCCTCGCCGATGCCGCGGCGCCCAGGGACCGCGACGGCTTCGGCGCCGATGCCAGGACCGAGGTGCTGGCCGGGGCCGCGCGTCGCCCTCGACATCGCCGCACGGGCCCGCGACAAACCGAACACAGTGGAGGCTTCGCCGGGTTGCCAGGACTCGCTGAACAAGCCCGGCGACAACCATGAGACCGTGCCCGGCTCGCTCGCAAGCACGGTTTTCATTGCAGCGTCTTGCCGCTTTTGGTAGAGCGCGGCCGCAACCCAGCGCGGCGCGCCGGGCGGCTGCCTAGGCAAACGGCCGCAGCTTTCCCAGGGAACCAACAGCCCAGGCTGCACATGGCCGCTGCGGCCGGGCCCTTCCGGGTCCGGCCGCTTCTAGCCCGGCGGCGCGATGCCACTCGGCGTGGGACCCGTCGCGGCGGCGCCCGCCCCCGCATCCTCGCCGAACCCCGGACCCGTCCTGCCGTCTCGAAGGAAAGCCGTCACCCCCGCCTTTCGGCAGCGACTGACGCGAAAGCGGGCGCGGCAGCGGTGGCCTGACGCGGCGGCGGGCAGCCGGCCGATCCGTCCGGTTGCCATGCACGGGATGACGGCAGCCGAAGCGCCTGCGCGCCGCGAGGCCGGGTCCCGGTCAGAGATGATAGCGCAGGCCGAAGAAGACCGTGCTGGCGAGCGTGCCCGGCACCTGCGTGTGGTCGTTGCCGAACTTGTTCAGCCAGTACTGGTAGCCGAGGAAGGCGTCGAGCCTGCGCGGCGTGTCGAAGGCCAGCGCGCCCAAGTCGAGCGTCAGCCGCGGCTCGGTCAGCACCTCGGTCTTGGTATTGGCGCCGAAGCCGTCGGTGCCCTTCGGCCCGACCAGGTTGCCGAAGCCGTCGAAGCTCAGCGGCAGGTGGGTGAAGGCCAGCGGCACCGACCAGACCACCTCGATCTCCAGCGCCGGGTCGAAGCTGACCGACCGGTCGGTGATGCCGTTGTTGTTCCACTCCTTCGAGAACTGGATCGCGGTCGAGAGGAAGCCGCCCGGGATGTTCCAGTGGAGGTCGGGGCCGAAGACCAACAGCTTCTTGGCCGGGGCGAATTCGGTGTTCTTCGTGTTGGCGTCGAAGCCGAGCTGCAGGGAGACGTCCTGCAGCACGCTGCCCCTGGCGAAGGTTCGGGTCGTCAGCGCCTGGTTCAGGCTGAGGTCGCCGCGATAGATCCCGTAGAACTCGACCGCGCCGCTGTCCGAGTTCCTGGCCGGGTCGCGGCCGGTCGAGAAGAGCAGGTCGAGCGAAAGGAAGTTCGACCACATCGCCCCGCCATCCAGATGGGTGAAGTTCAGGATGTGCTTCGGGATGTCGATGCCGTTGGCATGGGCCGCATTGGTTACGCCGGGCTCGCGGAAGGCCGGGCCGTAGCGCCAGCTGACGTTGTTGTCGCTGAAGCCGGCGGGGGCGCCGGTGCCGATATTCTCCTCGAGCGTCTGGGCCCGGGCGGTGGGCGCGAGGGCGGCGGCCGCGGCCGCCAGGAGGGCGGCCAGCGCGAGACGCGGCAGGGTCATCGGGGAGTCCTGGAAGCGGGGCTGAGGGGCGCTGGATCGCATGCGCAAGTACGCAAACCCCTGGAGCAAGCCGCATGCCAGCCGACCGGCGGCTCAGCGCCGGCCGAACAGCTTCTCCAGCTCCGCCACGCCCAGCCGCAGGAAGGTCGGCCGGCCATGGCTGCAGGTCGCGGCCCGCGGCGTCGCCTCCATCTGCCGAAGCAGCGCCGCCATCTCCGCCCCGTTCAGCCGCCGCCCCGCGCGGACCGAGCCGTGGCAGGCCAGCCGCGCCACCGCCGCGTCCAGCCGCCGCTCCAGCGCCAGGGCCTCGTCGCTCTCGGCCAGCTCCTCCGCCAGGTCGCGCAGCAAGGGAGCCGGATCGGCCGGGCCGAGCAAGGCGGGCAGGGCGCGGACCAGCACCGCACCGGGACCGAAGCCCTCGAGCTCGAGCCCGAGCCGCGCCAGGGCTTCGGCGAAGCCGAGCAGCCGGGCGCAGTCGGCTTGCGGCAGCTCGACCACCGCGGGCAGCAGCAGCGGCTGGGCGCGCACCCCGCCTTCGACCAGCTGGGCCCGCAGTGCCTCATGCGTCAGCCGCTCATGCGCCGCATGCTGGTCGACCAGGATCAGCGCCCCGTCCGGCGCCTCGGCGAGGATATAGGTGTCGAGCAGCTGGGCGAGCGGCCGGCCGAGCGGCCAGTCGCCCGGCTCCGCCGACGGCGCGGCCTCGGGCGCCCGCGGCGGGGCGAAGCCGAGCGGCAGGGCGGCCGGGGGCGGGGCCGCGAC